>JAZDIP010000014.1:0-123974 GCA_043804925.1 bacterium
CCGAAACTCAAGCAAACGATTAATCTTGTCCCATCGCTCACAATGCAGATTGGGAGCTATATTAAAGGTGAGTTCAACGACAAAATTCAACGGCTGACTTTGAAAAATGCAAAAGATTTGACTGATGATGATAAACGTCAAATTCTGCGTTTGTTTTTTCTTTGTAATTTCGAAAATATGATTAAACCATATCCTCGTTATAATGAATTGTTTATCATTGGACAAAATCCCGAAACAGCATTGCAAACATTTGACCCAAAGGATTGGAGGGATTTGCAGGTATGGTATAATTTAACTTGGTTCGGCTATTTATCGAGAGAAAACAGGGCGATAAAACGATTGTTTGAAAAAGGAAAGGATTTTTCGGAGGAAGAAAAAAAGATTGTCATAGATTTACATCTTGATGTTTTGGGTAGTATCCAGAGGCAAATGACAATTCTTCAAAATCTTGGTCAGTTGGAATTGAGTTGCACACCGATGTATCATCCGATACTGCCATTGTTATGCGATTCAAAATCCGCTAAGGAAGCCCTGCCTGATTATCCCTTACCTGAAAAAATATATCAATACCCTGAAGATGCAGAAGCACAAATAAAAAATTCATTAAAATTTTATAAGGAAAATTATCATTTTGTGCCTGAAGGAATGTGGCCCTCCGAAGGTTCCTTATCGAATCAAGTGTTAGAATTGATGTTCGAATCCGGCATCAAATGGGCTGCAAGCGACGAGGAAGTACTTTCTGCAAGTTTGAAGGAAAGATACGACCCCTTAATGAAATATTTTCCGGTTAAATATAAAAGTGCTAAGGGTGATATTACATTATTTTTCAGAGACCATAATTTATCGGATGCAATCGGTTTTGTTTATTCCCGTTGGGACCAACACGATGCGGCAAGGGATTTTTGCAACAGATTAAGAAATATCAGGGGAGAACTGATTAACAGATTTGGTGAAAAATGTCTCGATTCGGCTGTTGTACCAATAATTTTGGATGGGGAGAATTGCTGGGAATTTTACTTTCAAAACGGGATTCACTTTCAAAGAGAATTATTTAGAATTCTTAGCACATCTGATGATTTGACGACTGTAACTTTCAGCGAAGCGGCAAAACCGGAAGGTAAAAATTACTTTGAGCCGGTTAAGCATATCAGAGCAGGTTCATGGATTAATGCAAATTTCAAAATATGGATAGGGCATGAAGAAGAATTAGCTGCATGGACAATGCTTGCCAAAGTTCGCTCTAAACTTGAGGAAATGAAGGAGAAAATTAGTGCCGATGATTATAAAAAAGCAATGGAGGAAGTTTATATTGCGGAAGGTTCGGACTGGTTCTGGTGGTATGGCGACGAGCATCAGGCAGAAAACAAATCCGATTTCGACGTTCTTTTCAGATGGCATATAGCCAACATTTACACAATTTTAAATTTGGATATTCCACCGGAAGTTAATATTCCCATTGGTTCAAAATCCTTCAAACCTGCCGTGGTTCAGCAAAGGGGAGAGGTATCTCCTCAAATAGATGGTAAAATAACCGATTCCGAAAAATGGATTGATGCAGGATATTTCGATGCTTCATCATCCGGTTCTGCAATGCATCAGGTTGGCGAAATATTGCACAGGGTTTGGTTTGCTTCGGGACACAACAAATTGTTTTTCAGATGCGATATAACTCATAAACTTCAGGATGGAGATTTCATTGAATTTAAATTTTTAAAACCTACTCAGTTCTCGGTTTATATAAAAAACGATAATGTTAAAATCAAATCCGATGAAGGAATACAAATAAAACATTTTGAATTTGCAATGGATGATATTATTGAATTCGCATTAGCCAAAGATTCTATTGGTTCAGAAGTTAAAGAATACGAATTTATTGTGAGAACTAAAACAAAAAGCAGTGAAATCACTTATCCAAGGCAGGGGAGTATAGCTGTTGCTATAGTTTGACCAGTTTAATGAGTTTTATAAGTTTATATCAACTTTTTTTTGTCATTCTGAACGTAACGCAGTAGAGTGAAGAATCCGGATATAATTTTTGTTTAGGTTATTTTGAAAAATTGAATTAAAACACTTAATATTTGTTTGATATATATGAATGTTAAATTCATGGAGTGGTAATGAGTAATATATTTTCTGTTATTTTGGGATCTGGTTTTTCAGCACCATATGGTTACCCAACTGCATATAAAATTAATAAAATAATATCTTGTTTAAAAGAAGATGATATCGAAATATTTACTAGCGGATCTTGCAGATTTAAGATAAGAAAAACCCTAAATACTAAATGGATACCCATCAATGATACTGCATCATTTATTGCTCTATTTTTAGAGTTTTATAATAAGGAGATATTGATAAGTAAAGATTTTAATTACGAAGATTTTTTTGATTATTATCAGGACTTATTATATAATTCAATAACTGATGAAAGATTTTTGCTTTTCCTTAATACACGCTTTAATGAAAGATATGATCGAATAAACCAACTCATGAAATTTGATGATTGCTTTAATCAACTAATTTCACAGTTATTGCATAAAAAAATGGTTTTTAAAAAGTTTAATAATCTAACAGGGCAAATCGAATCAACTCGGTTTGTTGGATTTTTGTATTTTTTAAAATATTTAATTGAAAATAACTATCAATTGAAAATTCACACATTAAATCATGATTTACTATTGGATTATATTTTTAAATATTTAACAGAATTTAATAAGTACGATGATGGATTTTCTGACAAGGGTTCTCCTTTTTTTTGTTATAATGCCTCACATAAAAAAGTCTTTTTACAATATTTCAATAATAATTTCAATTCAAATATTTGTATTTATAAACTACACGGAAATCTAAATTTTTATTTTCATCATTCTGAAAAAAACACTGATATAATAAAAGTAACACATGGTCTCAATTGGGGAAGTATTTCAAAAATATTAATGAGTGAAAATGGGAAAATAAGTATTTCTGAATATAAGGGTAACTTTCATCCTGAATTTTTATCAGGCAGAAATTTTAAAATTAGTAGAAGTCAAGGTGAACATTATTATAAACCTGTTTTTGAACATTTTAAAAATAATTTATCTCATTCTGAAAATCTTCTTGTAGTCGGTTATTCATTTCGTGATAAATATATTAATGAAATAATTAAAGAAAATTACATCAATAAATCTAATAAGAGAATTGTCTTAATTGATAATAGAAATATAGCAAACGATAATCCTTTCGGTGAATCTATTGATTTACTTAAGAAAAATATTTCCAAAGTAAGCAAAGATGAATTAATTAAGACATTCAATTTATGACCAAAATAGATTTGAATGATTTTTATGAAATTATAATTTTCAACAGTCAATTTTGTATAAATGATTAATTTAGTTTTTTAAAAAGGTTAAATAGTAATAGTATATTGAAAATATTTGAAGTTATTAAATTTTGCAAGAATGGTTTCTTTATTTATAAATATGAGGTTGAGATGAAACATTTGAAATTATTTATTTTGTTAGTAGTTTTTTGGGGATTAATGGCAGTTGAATTAATTGCACAAAACAAATATACCGAACAAATGAATCAAGACAGAATTCAAGTTAAAGAGTGTAAATTAAAATCTTTTGATACATCTGATGGGACACCAACCATATCATTAAATGAAAGATATATGTACTTTGCTTCATTTAGGAAAAGTAATAATTTATGGAGAAAATATGAGGAATACTTTAATCGTTTTGATTTTGACTTGTTCTTCAGGGAAAAAATTTCCCAAGACGAATGGTCAATACCCTATAATATGGGAGATATTGTCAATAATGAAAATGATCAAGGATCCCCAAATTTTACACCAAATGGTAAATATTTTTATTTTGTATCTCTTGGCTCAGTAGATACAGTAGTTTGGGTTTCAAAAACAAATGGACCCATATTCGAAAAGCCATTATTAGTAAGAGGTGATATTCAAAAGTGGTATGAAATGAGGGCTGAAACGAGAAAAAAAATACATTCTCAACTGCTACCACAATTTGAAGAGACTTACAATAAAATTTTAAATGTAAAATATTCTGATAGTTACTTTGAAAACTTGGAACAAAATTTAATAGATGAGATTTCTTCTAAAGTATCTTTTGATGCAATAATTCAGGTCTATAAAAAGAATAATATACCGGATAGTTTTTGGAAATATTTTTGGATGAAATTCTCAATTTCACCAACAGGAAAGCAAATATTTTTTTGTGAAGATTTTGGCAAAACAGGTGAATACGGACTTTTTGGAAAAGGTGGAACAGATATTTATATAGCTAATATTGATGAAGATGGAAATTGGGAAAAGATAGAATCATTACCTAATATAATTAACACTGAGAAAGATGAATCTTATCCATTTATTGCTTCCGATGGGTTGACCTTGTTTTTTAATAGAGATTCAACTTTACTTAAAACAGAATATGATGGTATTAATTGGTCCGAACCAATTGAATTGCCAAATCCTATAAACCTACCTAATTCAGGCTCATGGGAATTTAAAATTTCGCCCTCAGGTAATACGGCATATTTTAGATCTGATAGGGAAGGTACAAAAAAATTATATGAAGTTGATTTATCCAAGTCAGGTGAATTAATTAGACAAAAAAAGGTGATTGTTGTAGAGGGGATTGTTATTGATAAAATTACAAGAAAACCTTTAAAAGCGAATGTATTAATTGATGATCTGGACGAACAAAAAAACATATCTGTTCTTGAAACAAATGAAAGCAATGGCAAATATATAGCTTCATTGTTAAGAGGTAAACGTTATGGTTTGAGTGTATCAAGTGAAGGTTATTTATCAAAATCTAAAAAATTTGAAATCACAAAGGAAGGTGAATTTTTGGTAGAGACTTTAAATATTGAATTACAACCTATTGAAAGTGGTGCCAGGACAGAGTTGTCAAATATCGAATTCGACTTTGGTCTCGCAAGTTTACGACCTGAAAGTAAATTAGAATTAGACAGGTTAGTTGAATTACTTTTAAATTACTCTGATATAAAAATTTTGATAGAAGGGCACACAGATGATGTTGGGTCAGATAAATATAATTTAAATTTATCATTAAAAAGAGCTGAAAGTGTAAGAGATTATCTTATTTCAAGAGATATATCAAAAGAAAGATTAAAAGTGTCTGGATTGGGAAAGAAAGTCCCAAAAGTAAAAGGGATTGATGAAATTTCAAGACAAATGAATAGGAGAGTTGAATTTGAGATTTTGTAAATAATTGATTTTCTAATATTAATTATATTCACATTAATGTTATATTGGAACAATTCGATAAACCAAGTTATATTTAAATTACTTTAATAAATAGTATTTAATAAATAATATGAGGATAAAATGAAAATACAAAATTTTAATAAAAAGCAAAAGGTGATCTTAATTATTGCTTTAACCTTGACTTTATTTGTTTGTTTTTATCCGCCTAAATATGTTATCTCAGGTGAGATAACTGGGAATATAACGACTTATAGTGATAATGATACTCAAGGTGATATAAGCGGAGATATTAGCACATATCATTTCAGAAGTTTGTTATATAACTTTAGAAGAGGTGGGGGTGTCGTTGATACCGGTCAAATTTTTATCGAATTAATTTTAATCTGGCTTATATCTGGTGGGTTAGTTATTTTCTATAATCAGATCTCTAATAAAAAAGTATAAAATATCAATTGATATTTCTTCTTGGTCAACAGGCATTTATTTAGTAGTTATTGATAAATTTATAAAATTGATAATAATTAAGGAGAAATAAAGTGAAACAATTTATTTTCTTCGTGACTGATTTCTAAAAGAAATCATTCCTGCAAAAGCAGGAATCCAGAGATTCTTAATTCAAAAAATTATAGAATTAAAAATGAATCCCTATATTATAAACCAGTGAAATCTTTTCAGTTGATTTTAAATCTCCAAGGAATTTATAAGCTAAAGCAGTTCCTTCAAGACCTAAGGACATGCTTATAATATTTTCAGGATTATATGCAATCCCGATTGCTGCTTTTCCAATAGGACCGAATTTTGAGTATGCACTTGTTACTTCACAATAAGGGCTTACCATGCCGTAAAACTCATCACCGGTATATCTGTAACATGCACCAACCCAAGCAAGACTTGGTTCATGCCTAAAATTATAGTTATCACCTGTTTGCTTGAATGAGTACATTTGCAATGATTCTTTTCCGGCAACTATTCCGGCACTGTGGTTCTTATTGAATTTATATTTAATTGCCGCACCAATATTATTCATAATTGAAAATGGCTCCGGCTCGATTGTCCTGCTTGGTAAAAATGCAAGACCAGTCATTCCCCTGACTTCCAATTCAAGGTTCATAATATTGAATTCGGGCAGTGAAAATGTACCAACATCTTCGTTTTGATATAAAACTGCATAATCATTGTTTGGCTGATTGAACCTAACGTCTGGCGATATGTTATACATTGTTTCAGCAGAACTGAAAATCCGGCTGTATGGTTCATGAACTACCACATTCTGATTTTCATCGGCAACAATATTAGTTTTCATTTCCGTAATATTTTTACTTTCTGATGTTTTCACAACCGGGATAACTGAAGCAGGAACTTCAGCAATCTCATTTGTTTTTGTTACTGATGATGATGCTAAATTGTTTTGAATATTGTCATTGTTGCCAGTATTAACTGCGAAAAATACAAAAGCAGTAACAAATGCACCTACTGCTGCAGATAGTAGGGGAGTTGTCAAATGCTTAAATTTCGATACAAATCCAGCCGTTGCGGCGGCAGCCATGGGCATAGGAGGATTAAATCCGGCAGAGACAAACAAACTATTCGTAAGTTTTGCCGGTGGTGTTAAAACAACCTTGTCGGCATTAAAGCCCTTTAAAATTGAAACAGCTTGTTGAAACTCAAATTGAAGCTCCGAATCTTTTGCCAGAGCATTGAATAAGACGTTCTGCTCAACACTGCTTGTTTCTCCATCCATAAACCGGTAAACCAAATCGGTGTATGAATTTTCGTTATAAGCATTCATTTTTTTCTGCAGCTATAAATTATACAAAACAATTATTATTTTACATCAGTTTTTTCAAAATACGGAGCAAGCACTTGCCTAATTAATTGCTTTCCCCTCGTAACCCTGTTTCTTACAGTAGAAATGGGTAAATTCAAAAAATCGGACATATCTTGATAAGACATGTCGTAATAAACCTGCAAAACCACAGCTTCACGCTGTTCTTCCGGTAAAAGGTCCAAAGCTGAAATTATTATTTTCGATACTTCGGTTCTTTCCAATCTGTTATCTTCAATTCCCAAATCAAAATCTTCTAATGAGAAAATTTTGGTTTTTCTTTGCCTGTTTAAATTCAAACAAAGGTTTCTGGCAATTCTAAGCAAGAATGCCTGGACATTTGTCATTTCTCTTTCTTGCTCGGTACTTTTCAAAAAACATAAAAAAGTTTCCTGGAAAATATCCTCTGCCAAATCTTCACTTCCTAGTATTCGCCTACAATAAGCATATATACCACGAGAATACCTCGTATATAGTTCAGCAAAAGCATCCTCCTTCTGCTTGGTATCTCCTGTTTTAACCAGCAAATAGAGTTGCTTGTCATTGTATTTTGACAAATCTTTCTTCATTGAACCTTATAATTTTACAAAGTACCAATAACTTTTTGTACTTTGTACCATTCCATATTATATATTATAACATAAAACTAATTTTTGTTTCAGTTATTGTTAATTTTCTTTAAAATTAATAAAAAATTGTTCAAATCTAGTGCCAAAATATTTGTTTTTGAATAATTTATCACTTCTAACGATAAAAACTCAGTTTTTTCTTAAATTTGTAATCTTGTAATTTGTGAAATATAATATAATATTAAAAATATGGTGATAATATGATTAGAAATAAATGGATAATTTTTTTATTATTAATATTTTTGATTCCTAATTCCGGCTTTGCCAATAAATCGGCTTATAAGTCATTTACAAAATCAGAGTTGTTCGAATTGGTTTCCTCGACAACTCGTTTTATTGAGAATTTAAGAAGTAAATGGCAATTATCTACCGATGGAACAAATTGGGAAAAAATTTCAATTCCATATTATTTACCAAAAAATTCTGAGATTCAATTAAAAAGAAACATTAGGATTGATAAGTCAATTTTATATTCAAGTGTCTGGCATCTCTATTTTTTAGGAATTGATGACGAAGTGGAAGTTTATCTTAATTCTCAGTTTGTAGGAAGGTTCTTTGGTTGTATGGCTCCGTTTATGGTCAAGATTCCACCAAAACTTATGGTAAGCGAGTCAAACACACTAATTCTAAAAATTCTGCCTTCCCGTTCAGCCTCCCGTCAGATAAAAGAGCAAAATTTGTATACAAAAAAAATCAATACAGGCAGTTTAAGGGAAATACTCTTGATAGGTACTCCCCATGTTTGGATTAGTGATTTAAAATATAAAATGAATTTCAATTCCGATTATTCAAAAGGTTCCGTTAAAGCAACTGTCAAAATTTCTTCGGGATTGATTGACCAAATGTTTGGTAATTTGAAAAAAGATTCTTTGTCTTCTGCAAAAGCCGGCTTTAATTTGGAAGCAATGATTATGAATAAATCAACTGGCGAAATTGTTGCTAAAAGTCCAGTTTCACAAATTGAGATACAAAGCGAGAGAACCATAAAAGAAGAATTATCTTTAGCTGTTAACAATCCGGAATTGTGGACTACTTCGAATCCAAAATTATATCAATTGATTATCCGAATTTCTAAAGGAGATATTCTTGTTGATGAATACGGAACAAATCTCGGTTTTCGTGAAATCACGACAGGTTCATATCATGGAAGACATGTAATAGCATTAAATGGAACTTTATTCGATTTCAAAGGTGTTGATTATATCGAAGATTATTTTCATACCGGACAGAGTATAACTATGAAAAGAATGGAAAGGGATATAAGAAATATTAAAACTCTTGGTGCAAATGTTGTAAGAGTAAAATACAGCACACCCAATCCTTATTTCATAAAACTGTGTAATAAATATGGTTTATTCGTTATGGTTGAATTACCTGTTTACGATGTTCCCAATTCATTTATCGGTGCGGATGAAATTAAAGTCAGAATGAAGAATATAACTGAAAAAATGATTAATGCATACAGTAATGACCCGTCAATTTTTGCTTGGGGTATATACGAGGGAATTTATGAGTATACTCCTGAAGCAAGTAAATTCGAAAATTATGTTATCCCAATTTTTAAAAAGTATTCAGATTTACCGGTGTATAAGACGGCATTAATTAATTCCGACAGTATAAATGCAGGAAACTTTGATTTTATTTTAGTTAGACAAATAGGTACGAAAGGCAATTTTGAAAAAATTAAAAATAACCTGTCAAGAATTAAGCAGGGTAATCCTAATATACCGGTAATCTTCAATTACGGTATGCTGATTCAACCCGATAATCACAATGGATATTCAGACCCGCTATCAACAGAATCCCAGGCGAATTACATATTTAATTTATTTTATCTGACAAAATCTCTTAAATTAGCCGGTTCGCTTATTTGGTCATATAATGATTATCAGTTAAACAATCCTGTTATGATACTTAATAATGAAAACAAATTAGTCAGTACTTCAGGATTGCTTGACCGGTACAGACAGCAAAGATTGTCCTTTTCTACCACCCAAACTCTTTTCAACAACGAAAAAGACCCATTATTTTATGCCGGAAGTTATTCGGAAGAATCTCCGGTTTCTTTCATTATTTATGGGATAATTATAATTTTGTTTTTCCTGTTACTGGTAAACAGATTTAAAAGATTTAGAGAATATCTGTTCCGTTCATTTTTCAGACCTTACAATTTTTATGCCGATATAAGAGACCAAAGAATTATCTCAACAGTACAAACTTATATTCTTGGATTGCTCATTTCATTTTCATTCGGACTGTTTATCTCATCGCTTCTTTATTTTTACAAGACAAGTGAAAGTGTTCAATTTATTTTGATGTTTGGTTTTCCAAGTGCAGGACTTCAGGATTTTGTTTATAGTTTAATATGGATGCCACAGTATTTTATACCTTTCGTTGCTATAATTTTCTTTAGTTTGATTTTTTTAATATCATCATTGATTAAACTTTCTTCAGTTTTTGTACAGGCAAAGATATTTTTTAATGATTCTTATACCATTACAATATGGTCATCGGCTCCAATATTAATTTTGTTGGTTTTCGGCATAGTTTTAAACAGAATATTGTTGGTCTATCCAGGATTAATGTGGTTAATCATTCCTTTGGCTATTGCTATTTTTATATGGGTAATATTTAGAATATTTAGAGCTATTGCGGTTGTATTTGACATTAATACTATAAAATCATATATTATTGGTTTTGCAGTCTTTATTAGTATTACTCTTGTGATTTTGTCTATCTACGAATACAAATTAGGTGCATTGTCTTATTGTCAGTATTTATACGATGTATTATTATAAGTTTTAAAGGAATACAAATGGGAGCTATATATAAAACATATTTCGAAGACTTAAAGTTATTTAGAAGCGGTAAGGTTCGCGATGTTTATGAATTTGAAGACACTTTGCTTGTTGTTGCAACGGATAGAATTTCAGCTTTTGACGTAATCATGAACGACCCTGTCCCTAGCAAAGGAGAAATTTTATCAAAGATTTCTGTTTTTTGGTTTTCAAAAACCGGTTCGATTATTCCAAATCATTTTATAACAAACAATGTTGAAGAATATCCTGATGTTTGTAATAAATATGCAACTCAGTTGCAAGGTAGGTCAATGCTTGTTAAAAAGTGCAAACCGTTGGCTATTGAATGTATCGTTCGGGGATACATTACTGGTTCCGGCTGGAAGGAATACCTAAAACAGGGAACAGTTACAGGAATTCCTTTACCTGCAGGTTTACTTGAATTTCAACAATTACCGGAACCGATTTTTACACCTTCAACAAAAGCAGAAGAAGGACATGATGAAAATATTTCTTTCGCTCAAGCGGCTGATATTGTTGGAAGTGATATCGCCGAAAAAGTAAAAGATACATCTTTGGCTTTATATAAGTTCGGTGCAGAATATCTCGAAAAAAATAATCTGATTCTTGCAGATACAAAATTTGAATTTGGTCTGGATGAGAATAATAACCTTATATTAATTGATGAGGCATTGACACCTGATTCTTCCCGCTTTTGGCAAAAAGATGTTTATCAACCGGGGAAATCACCGGTACAATTCGATAAACAGATTCTGAGGAATTATCTCCTGTCACTCGATTGGAATCAAAAACCTCCGGCACCGAAATTGCCTGATGAGATATTAATCAAGACAGCTGAGAAGTATCAAGAAGCTTTGAATATGATTGTGCATGACTAATTGAACTGTTCAGTCAGTAGTTACAACTGACTGAAGAAAAATTTTCATTATATTTGATTGTAAACGGAATTGCATTAATTAAAAAGAAATGATTTTGAAAAGATATAATATAATTATCTTCTTACTTTTCCTCATTTCGGAAATGAGTGGAGAGAATTTTGTGTTGTCAGATGCTGAACATAAATGTGGCACCTTTGCTTCTGCTGAACAACAATCAAAATTATTTAAAAGACTGATGTTCCCGGTTGATACAATTATTGGGAGGCCTCAATTACAAAAACAGGTCCAATCTCTATCAGGAAAATTTCTCGTTCACTATGATACGATTGGCTATCATTCCGTTGATTTGTCAGATAATAATGCGAACGGTATCCCTGATTATGTAGATTCAACGGCTTATTATTTCGACATAGCTTATAAATTTTACATTGACACAATTGGATATATCAAACCTTTGGAGGATGAAGACCTTGGTGGTTCGAGTGCTTATGATATCTATATAATGAATATTGGCGATGGTGAACCTGCTTATTATGGAGTTACCAGACATGACAAAGAGAAATTGCCGAGACAAAAATTCCCTCGATGGATAACTCATATTTTTGTTGACAATGATTACAGTCCACTCGATTCTACCAACGATTCCTATGGCAGAAGAAAACAAACATTCAAAATTTTTGGAATTGACTTATTAAAAATAACGGCAGTACATGAATTTCATCATGCAATTCAACTTACATACGGTGAGCAGGAAATACCCAATCCGTTGACGATAAACGAGATGACAAGTACCTGGATGGAATATCGTTTATTTCCTGAGATAAAAGACTATCTACAATATGTAAATGGACTTTTTATGTATCCTGAAGATTGTCCGTTTGGTTCAGGAACACCCGAAAATGGCTACAGGTGGTCAATATTCGGTCATTACATTTACAAAAACTTTGGGGATTCTCTGTTATTAAGAATGTGGGAAAAAGTTGGTGAAGGTATAAATGCTTATGAAGCCCTGAATTCTGCTTTTGAAGAACAAGGTACAAATATAAAAACTGTTTGGTGCGACTTTCTTCCTTGGTTATACTATACAAATGAGCGGGCAGTTGATGGAGAATACTTCGAGGATGCAAAGCTTTTCCCTGAATTTTCATTTAACCGGAAAGAAAATTTTATATCTCCTGCTTTTATAGACGAAGGTAATTTGCAATCATTCGAAGTTCGTGCTTTTCAATGTATTCTTCCCACTCAGGAAAATAATTCTTTGGATACATTGAGTATTTTTATAGCCAATACCGACCTGCAGTCTGCTGTCCGTCAATATGAAAGCAACAAGCCCTACTCTTTGATTCTATCAGATTTTGAAAATAGTGAATGTCAGCAGATAACCGGAACAAAATATTTTTATGGAGTAAAAGCATTAAAGGGTGATATTTGCGATAAAACATTTTTTGTAATGTCAAATCCAATCGGTTATGTTTATCCTAATCCTTTTAAACCTTCTGAGGACAAATTCTTGTTTTTTCCCGTTCCCGATAATGCTATTATTAGCGATAATGCTTTGCTTACTATTTACTCAAATGACATGATTAACCGATACTCCAAAAAGAGGCAGGTTGTTGTTAACAATACTTTTCGCGATGGTGAAAAAAATGACAGGGTACTCCAAGTTGATACCGCAGAATTGAACGAACTTAGTAGTGGAGTTTATATTTTCTCAGTAGATTACAAAGGTAAATTGACCTTTGGCAAATTTGTTATTATTAGAAAATAAACTATATGAATGAATTCATTTTACAAGCCAACAACATCAGCAAAAAGTTCGACAGGAGAAAACCGCTTTTTGAAAATATAAATTTTACACTATCAAATGGAAAAGCAATAGCCATAACAGGTAAGAACGGTTCAGGAAAGTCAACTTTACTAAAAATTACCGCTGGATTATTATCGCTAAGTTCAGGTGAAATTAAATTTGAAATTGCTCAAAAGCCTGTCCTTCAGGAGAATTTCAACGTGTATTACGGATTTGTTGCACCATACTTAAATTTATATGAGGAATTTACTGCACCTGAACATATGAAACTACATGCGGAGTTAAAGGGAATTGATTTCAAACAGAGCAGAGCCGGCGAACTTCTCGATAGATTCAATCTGTCAAACAGCAAAGACAAATACATCAGTAAATTCTCATCAGGTATGAAGCAAAGATTAAAACTTATTTTAGCAATATACAATGAACCGCCTGTTTTATTTCTGGATGAACCTTATTCAAATCTCGATGAAGCAGGTATTAAAATCGTTACTGATTTGATAATTCGGCACAAGTCAAATGGAGGAGGAATTATCATTGCCACAAATGACGAGAGAGAGAAAGCACTTTGCGATGAGATTATTTCGCTGGAATCACAATAATGTTTAATATTTATTAGGAAAATATGGAAAATCAGCAGTCAGACAGAAAAAAAGTAATATTAAGCGGGATACAGCCATCGGGTAAACTGCATATTGGGAATTTGGCAGGGGCTATCCGCATTTGGGCGGCACTTCAGGATGAATATGATTGCTATTTTACTATTGTTGATTTGCATGCGATTACTATCAGGCAAGAACCTGCTGAATTAAGAAAAGCTACTTTAGAGCTTGCCGCAATGCTTATTGCCTGCGGTTTAAATCCTGAAAAATGCACGATTTTTATTCAGTCACATGTCCCGGAACATAGCCAGTTAGCTTGGATATTGAACTGCTATACTCCAATCGGTGAGTTGAGCCGGATGACTCAGTTCAAGGATAAATCCCAGACTCATGCCGATAATATAAATGCCGGATTGTTTACATATCCCGTTCTTCAAGCAGCGGATATATTGCTTTATCAGGCAGATATGGTTCCTGTCGGCAATGACCAGAAACAGCATTTGGAATTATCGAGAAACATAGCCGAAAGATTCAACAATGCTTATTCACCGACTTTCGTTGTGCCTGAACCCTATATTCCACCAGTTGGAGCGAGAATTATGAACTTGCAGGAGCCGACAAAGAAAATGTCCAAATCGGATGATAACGACAAAGCAACAATTTATTTATCGGATTCCGATGAACAAATCAGGAATAAAATTAAACGTTCCGTTACAGATTCAGGAAGCGAGATAATTTATAACGAAGAGAAAGCAGGAGTTGCGAACCTCATGTCGCTATACTCATTGGCGACCGGAAAATCATTCCAAGAAATTGAATTGGAATTTAAGGGTAAAGGATATGGAGATTTCAAATCCGACGTAGGAGATGCAGTTGCACAATATATTAATCCCATAAGAACGAGATTTGAGAAAATTAGTAAGGATAAAGCATATCTTGAGAAAGTATTATCCGAAGGAGCAGAAAAAGCACATAGAACAGCATTGAAGACTTTAAGAAAAGTTTATAAGAAAATTGGATTAATACAATTTTAAACTTTTTATTGTATTTATAATTAAGAAAATATATGCAAAAATTCAATAATAAGTTTATGGACTTCGGTTATTTGATTTACAGATGGATAAATCCGGTATTCGATATTTTGAAATTCATTAGATCGTTTCCGGGGTATTTTAATTATTTTAAAGATTTGGTGAAGTACCTGAGAATAAAGGATAATGAAAAAATCAAGATAATTGATACCTATCCCTGTATTCATGATAAAACTCAAACAACAAATTTCGACAGTCACTATTTTTATCAGGATATATGGGCTTTCGGGAAAATACAACAATCTAAAACTGAGCTTCATATTGATGTCGGTTCAAGAATAGATTTCGTTGGATTCTTAACTGTAATAACTAGAGTAATTTTTATCGATATCCGCCCATTGTTAGTGCAATTAGAAAAATTTGAATCAAGAAAAGGAAGCATTTTATCTTTACCTTTTGAATCCGGTACGATTAGCTCATTGTCATGTTTACATGTAGCTGAACATATCGGACTTGGACGCTATGGGGATAAATTAGATGCAGATGGGACAAAGAAAGCATGTAAGGAATTATCGAGAGTATTGGCTCCAAAAGGCAATCTCTATTTTTCATTACCTGTGGGTAAACCCAGATTATGTTTTAATGCTCATAGGATACATTCACCTCAGCAAATAATGGAATATTTTGCTGACCTAAAACTTGTCGAAATTTCAGGGATTGATGATAAGATTAACTATAAAAGAAACATTGATATAACAATTTTGGAAAATTCTGATTATGCCTGTGGTTTGTTCCATTTCACAAAAGAATAGTAATAAATTAGGAAACTATTTATCAACCTTTGGAACTTGCATATATCAATAACTGTAAAATTTAAATATTAAAACTTATGAAAAAAATATATATAATTTTAATTTGTAATTTTTTATTTATTGTTAATTCTAATTCTGATGATTGGTACATTATTCACGACGATGATTATAATAATTATTATGAATTAAGGAGTTATGATTCGTTACATTATGTCATTTCGGGTGTTTTTAACAAATTAGTAGATAATGAGATAACTTGGTATTCCTTTATAAAAATAACAACTGATGCTGGTTTATCTTGGAAAATAATTTGGAAAGATGAAATGAAAATTCCTGAATATAATACTCCAAGAAAAATTACTGATTTAGCTATTCTTTCAAATAAAATCATTGTAGCAGGAATTGAAGGTGGTATGATTATACATACAACAAATCAGGGAGAAACATGGGACACAACTAATTTTGAAATTAACGAAGAGTGTACGGCATTATCTTTTTTCGATAATCAGCACGGAGCTGCACATTTTTTAAAAGCGGATTTTATAGCAATTTCAGATGATTACGGTAATACATGGAAGAAAATAAGCAAACCTCAAATTGAAGATTTTGATATAAAATATAATATTGACTGTATTGAGAGGATTAACGATAGTCTGTTCAAGATGAGTTATTATAGATTTGAAGATAATACTTATTGGATAATAACTTCTTCTGATAAAGGAAAAAATTGGAGTTATTTTAACGAATCTTCAAATTATATAAGGAGAATACACTTTTTGAATGAGAAAATTGGCTGGATGGGAGGAAATGTAATAATGAATGGTGATACGTCCATTATAAAGAAAACTACTGATGGGGGAATAACCTGGGAATTAAAATATCAAATTCCAAGTCAAGCTAATTTCAATTTTATTGAAGTAGTTGATAAAGATACGGTTTATGCTACTAATGGACATGATTTGGTCAAGACTTCTGATGGAGGCGATACTTGGACTGTTCAAACACATGAAATTGGAGAAATACCTTGTAAAATAATCGGTATTGAATTCGGAAGTAAGACATCCGGATTAACAATTTCACGTTTAAATTATATTCATTCTAATTCAATTACATCAGATGTTCATAGTAATAAGAATGAAGTAAATGAGATATTTATTTCTCCAAATCCAGTGAATTATTCGAATTTAATTAATATTAGTTTTACAACCCAAAAAAATGTAACAATAAAAATTGAATTAATCAATTTAATTGGAATTAATATTGCTGATATTTATAGTGGTTTCAAGGAGGCAGGTGAACACATTATTTATTTTAAACCTGACAATAGTATGTCCGCGGGAACTTATTGGATAAGAATGGTAATTAATGGTAAAAAGCAAATTATTAAACCATTATTGATAATAAATTAAAAAAAAAACATGAATGACAATTTCATGTTATCCCCTTTTTCCCAATATCATTTCGATAATAAGAATTATCAAAATGAATTCTTCTGGTAGAGTTATAGGCATTTTCAATTGCTTCTTTCAAGGAATTTCCTTTAGCTGTTACTCCAAGAACCCTGCCACCGGATGCTTTTAATTGTCCATTATCGAGTTTTGTACCGGCATGGAAAACCACTGAACCATTTTTTTCGGCATCTTCAATACCCTTAATCAGTTGTCCCTTAGGGTAGGATTCAGGATATCCTTCGGAAGCCATAATAATACAACAAGTATGACTTTCACAAACATTTTCAATAACCGTGCTTTCAAGATGTCCTTTGGCAGCCGAGTATAAAAGCTTTGCAAAATCACCTTTGAAATTCATAAGAACTGCCTGTGTTTCAGGGTCACCGAAGCGGACATTGAATTCGACTACTTTTGGTTCTCCATTCTTAATCATCAACCCTTCATACAAACAACCAATAAAAGGAGTGCCTTCATTAATCATTCCATTGATAGTTGGAATGATTATTTGTGATTTCACTTTTTCTAAGACATCTTCAGTAACAATAGGAGCCGGAGAATAAGCACCCATACCGCCGGTGTTAGGACCTTTATCACCATCGAATATTCGTTTATGGTCTTGGGAAGAAGCAAGAGTCACAAAATCTTTTCCGTCTGTTACAGCTAAAATTGATGCTTCCTCACCTTCCATGAACTCTTCAACAACGACTGTTGTACCTGCGTCACCGAATTTCCCTGAAAACATATCGTTAATTGTGTTAATGGCTTCGTCTTTGTCTTGTGCAATAATAACTCCTTTTCCGGCTGCTAAACCGTCTGCTTTTATAACTACAGGGTATTTATCCAATCCGGAAAGATAATTTTTGCAATCAATTTTATTTTCAATTGTAAATTTTTTAAAATCGGCAGTTGGAATATTATATTTCATCATAAATTCCTTAGCAAATCCTTTCGAGGATTCGAGCATTGCAGCTTGTTTGGAAGGACCGAATACATTTATTCCATTGGTTTTTAAAATATCCGCAATACCTTTGGCTAAGGGTTGTTCGGGACCTACAACTACCAAATCAATACTCTTATTTAGGCAAAAATCAGTTACTTCATTATAATCGTCAACATTAATTTGCGGATTTTCGGCTAACTGAAAGATTCCCGGATTGCCCGCAGAACAATATAATTTTTCTATTGATTTTGAATTATACAAGGCATAAGCCAAAGCATGTTCCCTGCCGCCACTGCCAATTAACAAAATATTCATAATTTTTTTGCCGTAATGTGAATAAAATACTGTTGCAAAAATATTCAAAGAGCAGGTATTATCAAAAATATGAGCAATAAAATTGTTTTTGTGGAGAAAATTAATAAAATTACATTTTTTTAATTGTGAGTATTTATATAATTTATAAAATTGAAATCGGAATATTATCAACAATTGAAAAATTATATGAAATCAACTGATAAAAAAGCACAGCAAGAGACTAAATTCAGTCCTGAGAAGCTGAAGGCGGTTCAATTTGCGATTGACCAAATTGAAAAACAACATGGCAAAGGAGCCATCATGCGGCTAAGCGATACTCATGTGGTAAATTGCGAATCCATCTCAACAGGAAGTTATTCCTTAGATGCTGCGATAGGTATAGGTGGTGTTCCAAAAGGGCGTATTACCGAGATATACGGTCCTGAATCATCAGGAAAGACTACTATTTGTTTACATGTTATTGCCGAGGCACAAAAAAAGGGAGGCATTGCCGCATTTGTTGATACGGAACATGCAATGGATATTAATTATGCTCAACGATTGGGAGTAGATTTAAATAATCTTTTATTATCTCAACCCGAATTTGGCGAACAGGCACTCGAAATAGTAGAGACTTTAGTAAGAAGCGGGGCTATTGACGTTGTTATTATTGACTCCGTAGCGGCATTGACTCCAAGGGTTGAAATCGAAGGGGAGATGGGTGATGCTCAAATGGGTTCACAAGCTAGATTGATGTCCCAGGCAATGAGAAAACTAAATGCTGCAATAGGTAAGTCCGGTGCTGCCGTAATTTTTACGAACCAGTTGAGAAGCAAAATAGGTGTTGTTTACGGTAATCCCGAAACGACTACAGGAGGCAATGCTTTGAAATTCTATGCATCCTTAAGGTTGGATATACGTAGAAAAGAAGTGATTAAAACCGGAGAAGAAATAACGGGTAACAGAGTTAAGGTTAAAGTTGTAAAGAATAAAGTAGCCCCTCCTTTTAAACAGGTTGAATTCGATATAAATTATAACGAAGGAATTTCGAAGATAGGCGAACTTATTGACATGGGGACTGAATACGGTCTTATTGTTAAAAGTGGAGCTTGGTACACATTTAAAGGTGAAAGAATTCAGGGTAGAGAAGGTTTGAAAAAACTACTTACTGAGAATCAGGATATTTATAATGATTTGGAACAGGAAGTCAAAAAAGTTATTTATATCCCTACAAGTACCGAGCAAGAAGATAAAGATTGATTTCTAAATGTTTTATGTAACAGTAAAATTAGGTTAAATTGTCTGATATACTGACATATATTCTATTTGTTGTGGGTTTTACCCTTTTGATGAAGGGTGCAGATATTTTAGTTGATGGTGCTTCCTCATTAGCTAAAAGGATGCATGTTTCAAATTTAATTGTTGGATTGACAATTGTTGCTTTCGGAACTTCCACTCCGGAGTTTTTCGTAAATATTTTTGCGAGTATCGATGGTAACGCCGGCATAGGTATTGGAAATATTTTCGGCAGTAATATAGCAAATGTATTGTTGGTTCTTGGTGTTGCATCAATAATATATCCTTTACCCGTCCAAAGAAACACAGTACTGTCTGAAATACCTTTTTCCCTAACGGCTGTTATCCTTGTCGGTTTTGTAGCCAATACTGTCATATTTTTTGATACTTCATCCTATACAAAGAGTATTTACCAATCCTTGTACATAAGCAGGTTGGACGGGATATTTTTATTACTCTTCTTTTTCCTGTTTTTAGGGTATATTTTCAAAATTACCAACGAACAATCCTATCAAGAGAAAATTGATGATATAATGGGGAAAAAGCATGAAGAATCCGAACCGGAAATGAAAATTTTCTCATTGACAAAATCTACAATTTATATTATAGTTGGCATAACAGCACTTTTTGTAGGAGGACAATGGGTCGTTGATGGTGCAGTTTTAATATCAAAAAGTTTCGGTTTAAGTGATAGTTTTATAGGATTGACTATAATTGCAGTCGGGACTTCTCTGCCTGAACTTGTTACTTCGGCAACGGCTGCCTATAAGAAAAATACGGACATAGCCGTTGGTAACGTCGTTGGTTCAAATATTTTCAATTTATTGTGGATACTCGGTATCAGTGCCATAATTAAACCAATGCCATTTGATGTAATTAGCAATATCGATATTATGGTTGTCATTTTGTCCAGTGCCATGCTACTTTTTGCAATGACACTTGGGAAAAAATATGTGTTGGAAAGATGGAATGGAATTATTTTCCTTGTCGTTTATATAGCATATATAGTATTTTTAATTGATAGAGGGTGATTTTTTCAAACATGAATTCCGGCAAAAGAAAAATAACATCGCTTACAATTACACAGAATAACAAAAAATGCAAAATCTTTGTTGATAATGAGTACTGGGACACCATATCATTAGACCTTATTATGAAGCACAAGCTCACAAAAGATATGAATTTTGACGAGAAAATGGAAAAACTGTTAAAACTCGAACAAAGGACAATAGATTTGAAGCAGACGGCATATAATTTTGCTGCTTACAAGCCCAGAACGAAAAAGCAGGTTAAAGAAAGACTTCAACTGAAAGGTTTTAATCTTGCCGAAATTGAAATAGCCGTAAATTTTCTTGATGATTTTCAATTGCTCGATGATGAGAAATATGCATTTACTTTTGCTAAGGAATATGTTAACAGGAAATCCTGCGGAAAACCAAAACTCATAGCTGAACTTTTTAAAAAAGGTATTTCCCGTGAACTGGCTGAAAAAGCTGCTGAAGAATGTCTCCAACAAAATGATGGATATGAGTTAGCCCGGAAAGCCGCACAAAGAAAAATTAAAACTTTAGTCAATAGACCGGCTGAGAAACAAAAACAATTACTGATTTCATTCTTACAAAGACAGGGCTTTGAATGGGATATAATTAAGGTTGTTGTGGAGGAGATGTTGTAATTTCTTACTAAACTGTTCTATCATGTATATACCTGACAGTGTGGTGTATAAGATAGTTGTAACAACTGACTTGAGGGTGATGGCAACAATTGACTTAATGGGCTGTTGAATTAGTAAAATGTTTATTCAAAGCATTAGCAGATTTTTCACCGACTAATTCGACTAATTTTTCATAATCAGCATTCCGGATATTTTCTACTGAGCCAAGCTCAATTAATAGTTTATGTGCTCTCTTTTCACCGATACCGGGAATTTCCGTGAGTTCAGTTTGTAATGTTCTTTTGTCACGTAATTGCCTGTGATATGTGATTGCGAAGCGGTGTGCTTCATCCCTGACTTGTTGAATTAATTTTAAACTGCTGGATGTTTTCGGGAGCATGACAGGTTCGGATTGTCCGGGGAAGAAAACTTCTTCCAATCTTTTTGCCAATCCAATGATTGTGATTTTATCAGTCAATTGCAATTCTTTTAAAACATCAACTGCACCTGACAGTTGTCCTTTGCCTCCGTCAATGATGATTAAATCGGGTAATACTGCATTTTCCTCAATTATTCTTTTGTAGCGTCTGCCGACAACTTCACGCATAGCGGCAAAGTCATCATTTTTTTCAACGGTATTGATTTTAAATTTTCTGTAATCCTGTTTGCTTGGCTTTCCGTCAACAAAGACGACACATGAAGAAACGAGTTCTGCTCCCTGAATATGCGAATTATCGAAACACTCGATTCTCATTGGCAGTTTTTCAAGACGCAAATCTCTTTGCAATGATTGAATTGTTCTTGGTATGCTCTGTTCTCTTTTTAGCAAGGCAAGATTGTAATCCCTTAGCATGAACTCAGCATTTGCAGAAGCAAGATTCACAAGTTTCTTTTTCTCTCCGATTTTTGGAACAAGAATTTCTATAGTATGTTCACTCTTTTTTTTGAGCCAGTCGGTTAAAAATTCAATCTGTTCTGGCATAATTGGAAGAAATATTTCCTTTGGAATAAAATCGGTTTCGAGATACCATTTTTCCATTGTTGTCTGAATCAAATCTTCGTTTGATACATCCATTGCATTTGGAATAATGAAATGCCTCTTTCCAATCAGTTTTCCGTCCCTGACCTTGAAAACGAGTGTGCAGGCAGAGTTTTCAATTCGTGCTAAACCAAAGACATCCCGGTCAATCAAATCAGTTGTTACAACTTTTTGATGTTCGAGGTAATCACGTAAAATCATAAACCTGCTTTTTACAATAGCCGCTTCTTCAAATTTCATTTCTTCAGATAGATTTTGCATTTGCTCTGTAAGGATTTTTTCGATTTCTTTTGTTTTGCCATTCAGTATTCTGATAGAATGTTCGACATTTTCGTTATACTTTTCCTTGCTGATTAATCCTTCGCAGGGTCCTTCGCATTTTTTGATATGATAGTCAAGGCAGATTTTATATTTCTTAATTGCCACATTCTCATCAGTCAGATTGTAATCGCAACTGCGAAGCATAAAGATGGAACGGATAACCCGCAATACCCTTTTCAGATGACGCACATCAGTGAAGGGACCGAAATATTTGGAACCATCGCGAATAATTTTCCGAGTCGGAAACAAACGTGGGTAGTCTTCCTTTGTTACTCTGACATAAGGAAAGGATTTGTCATCGCGAAGAAGAATGTTATATTTCGGTTTGTGTTTTTTAACAAGAGTATCTTCAAGGATTAATGCTTCGGCTTCGGAATCAACGACAATAACTTCAAAATCGGCAATCTTGCTGACAAGTGCTTTTGTTTTTGCATCAACAGGTCTGCCATGCTGAAAGTAAGAACGGACACGGTTCCTCAGGTTTTTTGCCTTACCGATATAAATTATTTTCCCGTTTTTGTCTTTATGGAGATAGACGCCGGGACCGGTTGGTAAGGAACTTAATTTGTCACTAAGCTCTGAGTTGAGAGTTTGGAGTTTGGAGTTGGGAGTTTGAAGTTGAGATTCTTCCACACCTCCCCTTGCCCCTCCTTGATAGGAGGGGAAACCATATTCCCCCTCTATTAAGAGGGGGTTAGGGGGTGTGTTTTTATCCATTTTCAATTTCCATTATCCATTAAATAAGTCCGACATCATTTTGAACTAATAGTTACTTATTTTCAAAATATATATTTTACCATTCACATTTACCTGAACGAAATATATTCCGGATGACAAATAATTCAAATCTATTTCGATTTCGTTGTTCATCTGTAGGGACACATTGCAATGTGCCCCTACAGCGACACCCAAAATGTTATATATATTTATCACAGGCATATCAAATATTTCTTCATCAAAGAACATTTTTAATTTACTGTTAAAAAAAGTATGTTTGATTTTTTCTTCTTTTACTTCTTTAACTCCTATATACCTTTTCCATGTAGGATTTAATACACGAAGTTGATAAGCATCTGAAGATAATATATAACCATCTTGAGATACTTCTAAATTAACTCTTGAATCATAATTATATTCATGAATTATTTTGCCTTTATCTAAGTCATAAACAAATAGTCTATTCCTGGAATAATCTTCTTCATATTCATTGGAAATGAAAATATATTTTGAGTCATTGGTAATAGCAAATTTTATAAAATATCCAAATTCAGGTAAATCAAATTGTGGTGTTTTTATTATTTTTTGTGTTTCTTTATCCCAAATATATAAATATTTTGATGTTCTACCAGCAGCAGCTATGGTCCTATTATCGGTAATATATAAATAATTTATATACATATCGTCTAAAAAGGTTTCTAATGTACCTAAATTTTCATAGGTATTTAAGTCAATTAGGTCAACATAGCTTCTCCAATTATTTGCCCAATAGTGAAAAGCAAAAAACTTCCCATCAGGCGAAACATCTAAAAGTCCTGATGCGTTATATCCATGAAATTCTTTTATTATCATACCGGTTTCAATATCAAGTATTACTATTTCAGGATCATCACCTATAACTACTATTAGTTTTTTACTATCAGGTGTATATTTTATTGTTTTGGGTGGTTTCTTAGTTTTTAAAGAATCAATAATACTAGTGATGATTTTTAGTGTATCACCAGTCTGAGTACTCCAAATAACTATATTTAATCCTTCAAATACAATTATTGAATCACTGGTTGTTGAAATATCAAAATCAAATATTCTTTGATTTTGGTATGAATAAGTGCTAGAAATCTCACCTGTCATGGCATCAGCTTTAAATAAGTTTGTTAAGTCGCTATTTTTAACAAAATAAACAGACTGCCCGTCTGGACTAAATTTAGCTATCCTAACACTATAATCATTACTCCAAAGAACATCTGGAAGTTCTTCTTGGGCTTGTAGGTACACATTGCAATGTGTCCCTACAAGGATTGCGAATAATATTAATATTTTTGTTTTCATAGTATTGTTATTTAAACAAAATTAAGAATTTATAGATAAATCCATATGTATTATTAGTTACTGCTTCCAACTCCTAAATTCCAACACAAAACTAATAAACTCAATTTTGACTTTTTCTGCCTCTGTAAAAAGCTCTTAGAATTACGAAAGCCAAAGCAAAAAAAGTGGATAAAAACAATGCTAATACAAGCATAATAAGTTTGCTTGGTGATGCTTTTTTGTATGGTGGAAAAGCTTCGTCGAGAACCTGAACCGTTGGCAAATCACTTTCCTCTTCGATAGCTTCCTGATATTTTTGGGTTTCAAGATACATAATAAGCTGAGTTAATATTTTTTGGTCCCTGATTAATGTAGTGTAATGCCTGACAAGATTAGGAACATCACTCAAGGGAATTGAAAACTTATCGGTTGGAACCAGACCCCCATCCTGAGTTTTTGCATATTGCTTTCTCAAATCGTCAACCTGTCTTTGATAAGATTTTACGATTGGTGCTGTAAGCTCGTATTGTTGCTGGATAATTCCCAATTCTACCTCGGCTTTAGATAATAGTGTTCCGACACCGACAATATTTTCAAGGATTGCTTTTGTCTGGTCGTCAATGGCAACTAACTTGTTTGCCTTTTGGAATTTTTCCAGTTCTGCATCTACCGAATCCAGTCTTGCTTTGTTATCTTGCAATACTTTTGAGATAAAGTTCTTTTTCTTTTTTGCTTTCAAATTACTTTTTTCTCTGTTTACTTTGTCTAATCCTTCAACAGCGGCATTGGAAATATCAGCCGAAAGTTGAGCCGCAAAGGTTTTATCTTTTGAACTCGGGAAATATGGTGTCGAAATTTTTGCCGATACAAACATCAAACCACTTCGGTTGGATTCGGATTCTATCAAACTGCTAACCATATCGTAAAGAATATCTTCATTTTTTTCTTTGAAGGTTTCAATTTTCCTAAGCTCACATTTTTCGACAATATATTTTGCAACAGACCTGCTTTTCAACATTTCGATATATAATTCGATTTTGATTCCTTTGGATATTCCACCAAGCGAAATTCCACCGGAAATACTTTGCAGGAAACCGGAAAGGTTGCTCGAACTGCCATCTTCTTCAGGAGGTAATACAGTAGCCGTTGCTAAATACTGATGAGGTACTATGAAAGAATAAATACCTGTTAGTATTACCGAAATCCCGATAAAAAGAATTAAAAATCTCTTGTGCATTTTGCACAAAGTCAATATACTGCTTAATGTTAAAGTTTCTTTTTCCAAAATATTATCTTCCATTAAAATTAAATAGACTTAGAATTACACAATATCAAATTTTTATTAATGAAGCTATAGCTAATAGCATACTTAGCATGGTAACAACTTGAGTTGTCCAAAGCCACCAGTCAATCTTAGTCTCATATTCGGGAGGGACAAGGATGTTATCTCCGGGCTCAAGTATATAATTCATGTCTTCGGCTAAGAATTGCTCACCTTTTTTCTTAACGACTAATGTCTCATTTTCTTCAGCCCTGAAACCGAAACCACCGGCAAGCTGGATATAGTCCAAATATGTAAATCCCGGTTTAAATACAACAAGTCCGGGATTGTTCACGCGACCCTGAACATTGATAAATATTTTCTTTGAGGGAACATAAATTGAGTCCTCATCAATAACAACAATATTGTCTTCGGAATTTGGATTTTTCCAAATATTTTGAAAATCAATAGCCATTACTCCTTTTTGTTCATTCCTTCTTGCCTGAAAATACCTTCTTTCGTTTTCAGACATTTCGGATGCATCAATACTCCTGAGACGAACCATTTCCTGGTCAACCTTTTCAATTTCTTTTTGTCTTGTGAGAATTGCACCATCTAAGGATGCTTCATCTGTAAAACCACCGGCTCTTTTTAATATGTCAAATACTTTTGAGTCATCTTTGTTGATAGCATACCTACCCGGAAAATTGACTTCACCTTCGATAACCACCATCCTTTTTTCCTGCCAATTGGCTTTTGGTCTAATGAAAACTCTGTCACCATTATACAGAGGTATATCTCCCTGTAGATTCTTTGTTATATAATAGTCTTTTTCCCAAAAGTTGATATCCGCAAAAAATCTTTCTGTTCTGCCGTTATTGCTTTCAAACCTCGCTATTTCAACTGTTGAAAGGTCAGCAGATTTTAAAAAACCATGTGCAAATTTTACCAAAGTAGATAGTGAATCTCCGTTTACATATTCGAAAATTCCTTCTAGTCCTACTTCACCCCAAATTTGTATAGTATGTTCTTCATTACTTGGAGGAACAATAATATGGTCACCACCTAAAACCGTGGGATTTGCATCTTTATCACCAATATTAAATTTTAACAAATCTACCGGTATTATTTCACTTCCATCATTTCTTAATAAGATAATATTTCTTACTGATGCATCGTATTTAAGTCCACCGGCTCGTTCAATTATTTCAGACACTCTGTCGGCTGCAGTTGCAGGAACTATTGCAGGTTTTCTTACAGAACCGCTAACAATCACTTTAAATTCACGTAGCTTTACCAAAGAAATGTAAACTTCGTAGGATTTAAGTACTTTATCAACACATTTTTGAATTATATCTTCTGTTTCTATTAAATTCTTTCCTTTGACATCAACAATTCCTATACCGGGAATCAGAATTTTCCCATCGGGTGAAACGGTTACCCTATGCTCTATGGTTTTTGAAGATACAATTGATACCATAAGTTCATCACCTGGACCCATAATATATGTTTCAGGGTTTATTTCCTTCTCCAGTAAACCGGCAGTTTCGTCAGCTATCTGTTTAGCTGTTCTCAGGTGCAAAGTATCAACTTCCTTTTTTGTCGCTCCGGTCAGGTATGAATTGTCAATAGACCTATCTAACTGTGATTTAGCAGGTAGCAAAGGAAAAAGGAATAATATTGTTATCAATAATAACAATATCCGGTTATTATTTTTACATTTACTCATAATGTTTCCGGTAAAAATTAATAAAATACAAAAATATTAAAAATTTTAATTCTATCAGTCATAAGACTGATATTAACAGTTTGACGGTAATCGGTACCGGCATTTATGTTAAAGCAGGTATTAGATGTATCTATATACAAATGTTATTGTAAAACAATATAATTATACAAAATTATGACTGTTTTATTTAACATCAAAATTTTTTTTTATAGATAATTGATTTTAAATTGTATATTTTTAAAAATCTTAAGTAAGATAATGATTGAAGATTTAACAAAATGTGCTATCGAAGCAGCTATTAAATCAGGTATTATCCTCATAAAGGGTTTTGGTACTTCGTTTGAAATATCATCAAAGGATGGAAAGAATAATTTAGTAACTGAATACGACAAATTATCTGAAAAAGCCATCATTGAGCATATTCATTCGGTTTTTCCGGAACATGTCTTTTTAGCTGAGGAAAGCGGGAAAACAGGTAATTTATCGAAAAATGTTGTCCGTTGGATAATTGACCCATTAGATGGGACTGTGAATTTTGCTCATAATATACCCATTTTCAGCATAAGTATTGCCGCCGAACTAAATGGAGAAATAATATCCGGGGTTATTTACCAACCGATTCTCGATGAACTCTTTGTTGCAAAAAAAGGCGGAGGTGCATATTTAAATGGTAATACCTTAATTGTTTCTGACAATGACAATCTCGAATCATCTTTTTTAGTTACAGGATTTCCTTATAATGTTAATAAAAATCCCTGCGGATGTATTGACCATTTTGTAAATATTATTAAACAGGGGATACCCGTCCGGCGTCTTGGTTCAGCGGCATTGGACTTAGCATATGTTGCCGCAGGACGATTCGACGGCTTTTGGGAGATAAATCTGAATTCATGGGATGTTGCCGCAGGGATTTTATTAGTGCAGGAAGCAGGAGGAAGAGTTACACAATACAACGGAGAGCCATATTGGATAGATAAAGATACAATTCTTGCGACAAATGGGAAAATTCATTCAGGAATAGCAGAAGTCCTTTCTTCATGCAAATGTGGAAAAAGTTAAGAGTTAAGAGTTGTGAGTTAAGAGTTGTGAGTTAAGAGTTAAATTTTTTATAATTTTTAAAATTGGCATATGAGTACTGCAAAAAAATTTGAAGACTTAAAAGTCTGGCAACTTGCAAGGGAATTAGTAAATTCTATTTATACTATGACGAATATCACTAATTTCAAAAAAGATTTTTCTCTTAAAGACCAAATTCGAAGATCCTCTGTTTCTGTAATGGCAAATATTTCTGAAGGTTTCGCTCGACAGTCAAGTAAAGAATTTGCTCAATATCTTAATATAGCACATGCTTCTGTTGCAGAAGTTCAATCCCATCTTTATATTGCAATTGATTTAAATTATATTCAGAAAATTGATTTTGAAGAACTTTATAGTAAATGCAATGAAATTTCTAAGATGTTACACGGATTATATAAATATTTAATTACCAACTCTAAACTCTCAACTTACAACTCAAAACCAAAAAGATGAAACTAAATATAACATATATGTCAGGAGCGGGAAATACTTTTACTGTGGTTGATAACAGGGAGTATAAGTGGTCTGCGGATTTTTATTCGATTCTTGCACCCATTCTTTGTGGTGTTAACAAAGAAGATGCTGTTAAAACAGAAGGACTGCTTATATTGAATGAATCTCAGGATAAAAACTCTTTCGATGTTGATTTCTTTAATCCTGACGGTTCTTTTTCTATGATGTGCGGCAATGGAGGCAGATGTGCTTTGATGTTTGCTGTCAATAAAAAATTTATTCCTGTTTCGGAACCTGATAAAGAAATTAATTTCAAAATGGCAGGAGGTATTTATAAGGGGCAATTAATAGGAGAAAATGTAAGATTGTTTTTACCTTCACCTGTAGAAATTCAGCAAAATGTTAAAGTTAAAATTTATGAATATACTGTTGAAGGAACTTATGTCAATGTCAATTCCGACCATTTTGTAGTTAATTATAATGATGTTGATAAAATCAAAGATAAGACATTCGATGACTTTTGCATAGATACATTCGCATCTCCAATTAGATTTCACAAGGATTTTCAACCGAGAGGAGTCAATGTGAATATATACTCTATACATTCAAGAAAGGAATTGTGGCTCAGAACCTACGAGAGGGGAGTAGAAGCGGAAACAGGTGCTTGCGGTACAGGTGCTTTATCTACAATGCTAACGGCATTAATAAAGGATGAAATTGACTTACCTGTTACAATTATTCCTCCGAGTAAAAGTCCTTTGAAAGTAGATATTGATGGTGAATTTCCCGATAAAATTAAATTTTTATTTTTGGAGGGAAATGCTGAAATAAAAAAACAAACGGAAATCGAAATTCCGGAAAATTTGTTCAAACTTTATAAAAAATAATTATGAATACATTAGAATCAATCAAAGCAATAAATGACGAAATAATCTTGCACAGAAGACATCTTCATGCTAATCCTGAATTATCATTTAAGGAATATGAAACATCGGAATATATCCGGTCAGTGCTGAATGATTTGGGAATTGAAAATGAAACAATCGGACAGACAGGAGTGGTTGGATTGATAGGTATGGGTGAGAAATGTATTGCTTTGCGTGCAGACATAGATGCTTTGCCAATTCAAGAAGAAACAGGACTACCATTTTGCTCTAAAAATGTCGGAGTAATGCATGCCTGTGGGCATGACATGCACACGGCAATGCTTCTCGGTGCAGCAAAAATATTAAAAGAAAATGAGGATAAATTGAATGGTATAGTCAAACTCATTTTCCAGCCCGGTGAAGAAAAAGTTCCTGGTGGAGCTTCGGTTTTAATAAAAGAAGGAATTCTCGAAAATCCAAAACCTGAGGCAGTGTTTGGACAGCATATTTATCCTGATGCAAGTGTTGGAACTATATCAGTTGTACCCGGATTTATTATGGCGGCACCGGATGAAATTTATTGGACAATCAGAGGAAAGGGAGGACATGCCGCACAGCCGCATTTAAACAGCGATGTAATGATTTCTGCTTCTCAGCTTGTTATTTATCTGCAAAGTTTAATCACAAAATTTAAAAATCCTGTGTCTCCCGGATTACTCTCAGTTACTGCTATTCACGGAGGTTCAGCTCCGAATATTTTCCCTGACGAAGTTAAGCTCATGGGTACATTAAGGTCTTTCGACAGTAATTGGCGAAAGCAAATGCATAATATGATTGTAGAAAAATCAAGCGAGATTTGCAAACTTTACGGAACTGAATGTGAAGTGAAAATCGAATGTGGCTATCCTGCTGTATTTAACAATGAAAAAACAACGGCTTTCATTCAATCAACTGCTAAAGATATTTTTGGAGAAAAAGCAGTTTTGGAATTTGAACCAAAGATGTGGGGTGAAGACTTCGGTTTTTATGCAAAGGAAATTCCTTCTACATTTTGGTTTTTAGGTGTCCGACCGGGAAACGAAAAAGTAATGCCCGGCTTGCACAATAGCAAAATGTCACCTGACGAAGAAGCAATGGTTTATGGAACTGCGATGTCTGTAGAAGCGGGGATGCGGTTTTTGAAATGAGGAATTGGGAATTGGGAATGAGGAATTTTATTTGATTTTTAAAGCTTATTCCAATCTTCATTATTTATTTCCTTCTCAATGATTAGTTGAATTTCTCTTATCATCATTTTTAATTGAGAAACCGAATATTCATCATTTGAAGGTATTGCGAGTCTGTAGTTTTCTATTAACATGAACTGATGCTTCGAGCCGGAGACAGGACCAATAAAACCTAATTTTTTTAATTTCTTTATAAAATCTTTTTTTTACACGGATTCATAATGTGCTTGATTAATATTAATATTCAAGTCAATCCCATTAATTACCGGTAGTTCATGCCCTTGTCTCAATCCCAATAATACCCACTCTTCCAAAATTGACTGTAAGGTTTTATTGGTTTCGTATAGATTTTTCCCAAAAGCTATAACACCTTTACATATTGGGATTCTACCACAAAATGAGTTGTCATCAAGCAATTCAAACTCGGCGTATTCAACAGCCGATTCAATATAATCCGATAAAATATTATTATTTTTCATAAGATTCTTCATCAATACCTATTTATTAACAAATAAATATACGAAAGTATTTATAAATAATTGTTGTAATCAAATCCAAATTTAATTTCAAACAACCAAGGATAATTATAAATTTCATCTTTTTTCGGTAGTGAAAAAATAAATTTACATAAATTTTTAAAATTGGTTGTTAGGTACCGGCTAATATTCAAAATGATAGACCTTGCTTGAACAAAGCAAAATGTCTCCTGACGAAGAAGCAATGGTTAATGGAACTGCGATGTTTGTGGAAGCAGGGATGAGGTTCTGAAATTCTGAACTTGATTGAGGAGTTGTTGAAATATCTGTTTTATTCAAGTTTTATTATTATTTCGACATAAGAATCGTCGTAATAATCAAGGACACCACGAAACTCAGTATTTTCCTCAGTTCTATGATCCCCATATACAAAGTCAAGAAAAGAATGATAACCGAGTAAAAGATTTTCATTTAAATCACTACCCTTTATTTGAACTACTATTTCATTTTCGTTGATTTGTTCAATTGATATTCTATTGAGCTTAATTGTATATTGAATATGATAAATATCACCTCCATTAACAGAATCTATATTAAAACATAGGATAAAATCTTTGATATTATTATTAATGGTATCAATGTTAAACATAACATACCTTCTACCAATTTCTTCCGGAAAGGCATTATATGTAGTAATCCAAGTCAACTTATTTTCACATATTTTAGCATTTCGTAATATTTTTAAATTTTCAAATTTAGTTGTATCGAATTTTTCAAAAACTTCATGCCATTGTTCTGTATAACTAAAGTAATAAATTATTGAATTTGGTAAATGTACTTTAACACTAAATTCGGGGACTAAAATAGTTCCATCTAATTTCTTCATATTAAACTTATATGATGAACTTTCAGTTATTTTGTCTAAATTCAAGGTATCATTTTCGTAACCAGAAGCAAATCCAATAAATGTATAATTGCTTTTTTCAGGAGTAAATATTTTCAATTCATTTTTAGAAGCAGAAACGTAATGAATGTAATCCGAACCTTTGTCAACATAACTTGAAGATTTTATAATTTTTTTTGTTTGCACTTCTCCGTTTAATTCAAATAATACAACATACATTCCATTTAGTAAATTGTTCAGTTCAAAATTAATTTCTTGCTGAAAACCATTAAAATATTCAGTCTTTGAGAAAACCAATTGACCGAAAGTATTGTAAATAGAAATATTTAGGAATCCAATCTCAGAAGAATTAATTAAAAATGATGTTTGATTGTTAAATGGGTTAGGAAAATTATTGCTGATTTGTAAAAATTCGGATTTAGATAGTTTGCCGGCAACATCGTTCGGTTTTTGCCAATTGTAGTATTTTAACATATCGTTGAAATAAATAGTGGTATTTCGACCATCTAATGCTATGAGTTGAACACTATCGAGGAGAATTTCTTTTTTCGAATCAAAATCATAAGCTTGGAAGAATAAAACTTCAGACTTAGCATTAATGCTAAAAAATAAAAACAATAAAAGAAAAGTCAATTTTTTCATAATCATTCAAATAATTGTTGTTTTCAATTTATTTTTATTAACGGTCAAAAAAAATAATATTGCTGATAATATATTAATTTCAGAATTCATAATTATCTCCCCAAAATTCTTTTCCCTCAATTTATTTTGCTCTCCAAGTCAAAACCTTTTTTTCTTATCGCTTATATTTCGGAAAAACAGACAACGGAAAACAGACATTTGAGAACTTTAATAAAATATTCAGAAAAAATTCACGTTCATTAATTCTATTATAGAATAAATGGGAAATAATGTGTTTAAAATTAAATATTATATTGCAGCTATATTTGTTTTTCTTTTACTTTCGATTTCGTTGAAAGCGGAAAAAATTTTGATACCAATGGATTTGGCACAAACTGACCATCTTAAGTCTTACGGTCTTACGTATTGGATTTTGAAGAAAGAACAACCTGTTGATTGGCTTTTGAATTATCGTGGCGGCTCTTTTATGACAGATTATAGTGATATTATTGCAAGTGAGTGTAGAATCAGGGGGATTTTCTTTGAGGCAATTGACGAAGCATCTGCTTCCCGGATTTATGCGGAAGTTCAGGAGGAGAATGTTAATATGGATGTTGTCAAGCTGGAAAAAGCACCTAAAATTGCCGTTTATGTAACTCCCGGCATTCAGCCCTGGGACGATGCAGTCCGGCTTGCTTTGGAGTATGCCGAAATTGAGTATGATGTACTTTGGGACGAAGAAGTTTTAGCAGGGAAGCTCGACAAGTATGATTGGCTCCATTTGCATCACGAAGATTTTACAGGGCAATACGGTAAATTTTGGATGTCATTCCAAAATGCTCCATGGTATATCGAACAGGTTTCATTGAATGAATCCATGGCAAAAAAAATCGGATTTAATAAAGTATCCGAGATGAAAAAAGCGGTTGTATTGAAAATCAAAGAATTTATTGGCAACGGTGGTTTCCTGTTTGCAATGTGTTCTGCTACCGATTCTTTTGATATTGCTTTAGCTGCCATGAATGTAGATATATGCGAATCAATGTTCGACGGAGACCCTGCCAATCCTCAGGCAAATGAAAAACTTGATTATAGTCAAACTCTTGCTTTTGAAAATTTTAAACTTATAATGAGTCCTTATATTTATGAATTTTCCGACATTGACATAACTCCCGATGATAATTTACATCGTCCAGAAATTGATTATTTTACTCTATTTGATTTTTCGGCTAAGTACGACCCCGTTCCAACAATGTTAACACAAGACCATGGCAATGTTATTCAAGGTTTTATGGGGCAAACCTCTGCTTTCAGGAAAGAAGTAATAAAAAAATCCGTAACAATCCTGGCTGAACGAGAAGGTACTGATGAAGTAAGATATATACATGGGAATTTCGGAAAAGGTACTTTTACATGGTTTAGCGGACATGACCCGGAAGATTACAAACATCACGTTGGAGAGCAACCATCGGAAATGACCTTATTCAAGAATTCTCCAGGTTACAGATTGATTTTAAACAATGTTTTATTCCCTGCCGCAAAGAAGAAAAAACAAAAAACTTAAAAAATTGGCTAAATTTTTGCTCGACATCATTCGAGTTGGTATATTTGTATAATATTTCAAATGAATTTAATAATTATTAAGTTAATGAACGAGCAAAGCGGATATTCTTTAAAAAACATTAATCTGTTTGGATTACTGCTTGCTATGTTATTCATTAATCCTTTAACTTCGTCTTCTCAAACTTCGGTTTATTTTAACGATACTTTGATTAATCGGGGTATAATTTCTCAAATTCCAATTTATGGGAATATTTCCGAAGCTAATATAAGCAATCTTGATATTATCCTTGAATTTGATGCTATTTCACTGGATATTAAATCAGTTAGCGGGAGCAGTGATTTTATTATGAAATGCCCAAATCCAAAATATAAATTGGATATGGATAATGTAAGCAAATCAAGCATGACAATTAGCTGTAATGATATACAAGCGGAAAAAGATGGAATTTTTTGTATTTTAAACCTCGAAGGATTGGCAGGTCCCGACTCTAATACGATTATCAAAGCAGTAAAAATAATGGTTAATGGGCAAGAAGTAACAAATTCAGTTTTAAATAATGGTAAAATAACGATTTCAGGATTACCTGTATACCAAACTTATCCTGAAAATATTGGGAATAATTACCCAAATCCATTTTTTGAAGAAACTAGATTCCCAATTAGCATACACGAGCCAACTAAGGTCAGATTTTTTATTTATACGAATGACGGCAGGTTTATTTTATCCAATGAAGAACCGAATGATATGTTGAAATTGTCATTTTATAAAAATAAAACAGAAATTCCTATCAGCAACTTGAATGAAAAATTAGATAAAGGATTTTATATTTTGAAACTGAGCCCTGATAATATGCGATTTGCAAGCGGCGAATATTATCTGATAATGATTACAAATTTGGGTGTGTATCACAAAAACTTTTTATATTTTAAATAATGTCAGAAATAATTAAATGAATAAATTAGAATGAATAATTTAATTAAACAGAATATTGAAGAGATAAAGAAAGGAAATGCCTCTAAAAGGATACTTCCTCAGGAAGAATCTTTAAAGGTATTTCAGGATTCTAAACGCTTGATTTCATTCTGTAAGTTAGTATTTTGTTTTTTATTGTTGTTGCAATATATTTCATTGGAAGCGTTTGCACAATCTGCAAATCCTAATCTCAGGGCAGATACTTTAGATGTTTCCCTCGACAGTTTAAACCAAAAAAAGTTAAAGTTACTAAAAAATCCTGTTGGAAATGAATTTTGGTTATGCTTCCAAAGGAATTATAAAGAAACCGGGAATTTATCATCCGACCAGCTTATACTTGAATTATTCATAACCGGTGATTGGGATGCAAAGGTCCGAATTGAGATTCCCTCAACGAGATTTCATCACGATACGCTGGTCCCGGGACAAACAGTTGTAACCGTTAGAATACCTCCGCAATCACAGGTTTTATCCAGCGAAAAAATTGAAAAACTTGCAGTGCATGTCATATCGGATAATCCAATCTCAGTATATGGATTGAACCGAAGATTTCAGACTACCGATACATATCTCGGATTGCCTGTTGAAGTTTTGGGAACCGAGTACAGGGCAATGTGTTATACTGAATCTAAAGGACTGGTTTCTCAGGTTGCGGTAGTTGCTACTGAAAACAGCACTAAAGTCAGTATAGTACCCTCAACAAATACAATAAGTCATCCGAAGGGTATTGAATTCAGTATTAATTTAAACAAAGGTGATGTATATCAATTAATATCCAAACTGGAAACATTCTCAGATTGTGATTTAACGGGCTCTTTGATAAAGTCGAATAAGAAGATTGCAGTTTTCAGCGGACATCAATGCTCTTATGTTCCAAAGTCCATAATAGCATGCAATCACCTTGTTGAGCAGGTTCCACCAATTCCTTCATGGGGGAGACATTTTTATCTTGGTGGCTTCAAATCCCGGTTAAGATACACTTATAGAGTTTTGGCTCATCACGACAGTACAAGAGTTTTCATTAATAATGAATTAGTATCGGAATTAAAAGCCGGGCAGCATTTCGAACGAATTGACAATAGAAATATACAACTGTCTGCAACAAGACCTGTTTTAGTAGCTCAATATTCACATGGTATGAGTGATGGCGATTCTGTCGGAGATCCAATGATGATTTTAGTCAGTCCGACTCAACAATTTTTGAAAACATACAGATTCGCTACTCCTGTCAGCGGGTCATGGAATCATTTTATTAATGTTATAGTCCCTACTAATGCCATAAATGCTATGAGATTGAACGGAAGAATGATTAGCTCTTCCGATTTTGAACAAATCGGCATTAGCAGATATTCCCTGGGGCAAATTAATGTTCCTTTCGGTACACACACTATTACAGGAAGTGAACCTTTCGGTATGTACAGTTACGGATTTGGGTACAAGGGTCCTGTTAAAGATGATGCTTATGATGCCTATGGAACTATGGGAGGGCAGTCTTTTATTGAATATGAAATCGAACTTGACTCACTTCCTCCAACAGCAGATATTAAATATTATAAGGATTCGACAATACTGATTGTACGTGATGACCGTATAGATGACAGCGGTATCAGGGAAGTAAGAATACTCGATAATTTTGGAATCGAAGCCATTATTGACAACGTAATGATAGGGATGCCTCAATCTTCACTGAAGTTAGTGCCAGCCATTCCTGAAGTTCCGGGGAGGGTAGTTATCGAAACTATTGATGTTGCCTTAAACAAATCATTATTTACGGTTTGTTATAAATTTGATGTTGACAACGGTCAGTTTAATTTTTTCTTGTCCGAAGGTACAAACGAAGACTGTGAAGTTGACCCGGGTATTCAATTAGGAGCTTTTGGAAATTTATCGGGAAATATCAACATAGCAGATTTTTCATCGTCGGACGGACTTCATGCCGGAGGCAAATTTTCGGAAGGATTTAATTTCGGCGGTTACGGAGGTTTGATTATCGGAAGACAAATTCAGGATAAACACTTTATATCTGCCAGGATTTTATTTGAAAATAATCCTGCACTATTAAATGCCCCGGATTCAACCATTGAACATGTCAGGGATTCCCTAACTCATGAATTAAAGGATTATCAACAACAGACAGACCTGAAATTTAATGGCATGTTTTTGAGTGTCGGTTTTGCATACGAGTGGTTTTTAACCGAAGGAATGTATATCTTCGGCGGCTTGAACGGTTCGTTTCCTTTAAGCAAGGAAATTGAAGTTACACGTAAAATCTTAACACCCGACGAATGGACATATCCCGGTGAAAAGAGGGAAATGAAAGACCCGGCTGCTCCTTCGGAACTTAGCTCCATTAATTCTTTCAGGTTTTCACTATTTTGGGGTACCGGTTTTAGTTTCAATATCAATTACAGACTCTCATTATTTGGTGAAGTCCTTTTCAACCATTACTTCAATAGTATGATTGATGACGGTGATTGGTCTTTGGAGCAAATAAAACTGAATCTTGGTTTTAGGTACAGGTTTTATTTGTTTAACTGAGACGAAAATCCAAAAACTAAATAAATCTATGCTAAAATACCTGACTGTGATTTTTGTGATAGTTATGATTGTCTGAACTGGGATATGTGGGATTAGTGGGGAATACAGGATTAATAATATTCCTATTCTTTCGACTAATCCTAAAAATCCACGTTCCGACAGAAAAAACTCTGCGGACTTTTCGTGCTTTGCGGGAAATAATTTATTCCTTCCGGGAAAAGGACAGCTTGCGTTCTGACGTGCTACCATAATTTAATCGCTATTTAATACTTCGACAAGCTCAGGATGACAATTTTTTAGTACGGATTTCTATGAATGTAATTTCAGATTAGTTGAATTTTCCTTATATTGCAGATCTCAATTTTCACATTAATTAAATAAAAATATAACAATGAGTTTGAATTTTTTCGGAAAAAAGAAGAAAGAACATAATTATTTGGTACTGACACCGGTCAGGAACCGCGAACATGAGGAACGTGAAGACGGTATGGTTAACGTTCTTATTCCAAGGTTTAAAAGCGAGTTTGCTAAGAAATTCTTTACTAAAGCAGTAAAAACTCCAAATATAAAAGCTAATTTGGATGAATTCGGGACTGCGACATGGCTATTAATTGACGGGCAAAAGAACGTAGAGGAAATAGGGAAGGGATTAATTGAAAAATTTGGTGAAACGATTGAACCTGTTTACGATAGATTGACAAGATTTTTAACTAATTTACATAGATACAATTTTATTTCATTTATAGAATTAAAAAAAGGGTCGCTGACCCGGAAAGGAAATTAAAAATGGCTAACACATTGAAAGGTATTGAGCCCCAGATAGTATGGGATTATTTTGAAAAAATTCTTCAGTATCCACACCCGTCGAAAAAAGAACATAAGCTCGCAGCTTATATCGAGTCATGGGCTAAAGAACACAATTTTGAATTGTTAAAAGATAAAACAGGAAACCTTGTTGTCAGGAAACCGGCAACCGCAGGTATGGAAGACCGGCTTCCGATTGCCATCCAGGGACATATTGACATGGTTTGCGAAAAGAACAGCGATGTTACTTTCGACTTTGAAAATGACCCGATTCAGGCATATATTGACGGTGATTGGATTACTGCCAAAGGAACAACACTTGGAGCCGATAACGGAATAGGAGTGGCTATGGGTATGGCAATTATGACAGGCGGCTTTCCTCATCCCGATATTGAATTGCTCTGTACATTAGACGAAGAAACCGGTTTGACAGGTGCGATGACATTGTCACCGGATATATTGAAGGCAAAGATTTTAATTAATCTCGATTCGGAAGAAGATGGTGCTTTCACAATTGGTTGTGCCGGTGGTATGAACACTGCGGCAACTTACAAATATGTTACTGAAAAAGTACCTGCAGATTCCGTTGCTTACGAAGTCGTATTGAAAGGTATGCAAGGCGGACATTCCGGTATAGAAATTCATGACGGAAGAGCAAATGCCTTGAAGTTTTGCAATAGGTTTTTAGATAATGTAATGAAAAAAATAGACATACGACTTTCGGGCATTAAGGGTGGAAGTGCACACAATGCGATACCAAGAGAAGCATTTGCAGTCGTAACTTTTCCTGCAACACAAGAAAATAATTTTCTTGCTTTCGTTAAAGAATACGACGCTATGATAAAAGCCGAATATAAATCCAAAGAACCGAACATTGTTTGCGAAGCTAAAAAGGTTGAATTACCTAACAGGGTTATGTCAAGAGTGATGCAAGCAAAACTAATTAGTTCATTTTATGCGGTGCAAACAGGCGTTTACCGCATGAGTCCCGATATTAAGGGTTTGGTTCAAACGTCAACTAACTTTGCAGTCGTTGAAACCCGCATGGATGAGGTTTTTGTTTTAACGAGCCAAAGAAGTTCAGTCGAAACCGAAAAATTGGACATGGCTGCCGTAGTTAGAGCTGCATTCGAACTTGGTGGGGCAGAAGTTAAACAAGGTGATGGTTATCCTGCATGGCAACCGAATATGGATTCAAAAATCCTCAAAATCGCAACTGATACGTATAAGAAAAAATACGGTCATGATGCTAAGATTGAAGCTATTCATGCCGGTCTTGAATGTGGTTTGGTTGGTGAGAAATATCCGGGTATGGATATGCTCTCTTTTGGTCCGAATCTTGTTGACGTTCACTCACCTGATGAGAAAATTCAGATTTCAAGTACGAAGAAATGCTTCGATTTATTGCAGGAAATAATAAATAATATTCCGAAGAGGTAGGTTATTAAGTTTGAAATGTTGAATAGCCCTTTTGCCTTTGTACAGAAGGGCTTTATAATTAATTATGTTTGATAAAGAGATTTTACTCAATAATCTAATCAATAGGAGTGAAAATCTTTGACGAACTTGGCAGGGAGGTCAGGATACTGAATATTATTTAAGATTAAGGACAAGAAAAGGGACGGAAACCAAAATATTGGTAAAGTTTCCGAATAGATTTTTACTACCATTATCCGTTATCTGTTATCCGTTATTCGTTTCAGCTTTAATAGTGAATTTCTACTCATGCTTAACTTTTTGTACAAGATTCTCATAAGATATTTTAACACTTCTGTCAGTTACAAGGTAGTTGTCAATCATCTGGCATGAATGTAAAACAGTGGAGTGGTCACGGTTCCCAAAATGCGAACCAATGGATTTCAGAGAAAGCTGAGTAAACTGTTTTGTCAGGTACATTGCCATTTGACGGGCTAAAGCTATCTCATGCTTACGTGTTTTTGAGACCATCAATTCTTCGGGAACTTTAAAGTATTTTGAGACCATTTCTTTTATATCGTCAACTGTAAGCTGCTTTGGTTCGAAGTTCGTTACACCAAAAACTACTTCTTTTGCCAGGTCGAGGTTCATTTGTCTGTTGTCGAAAGTAAACTTAGCAATCAAGCTAACGAGTGTACCTTCGAGTTCACGCACATTATTTTTCACATGTCTTGCAATATATTCGACAATTTCTGCAGGTAGTTCAATACCTTCATCTTCGCTTTTTTTCTGGAGTATAGCTATTCGCATTTCATAATCCGGCGGTTGAACATCAGCAATTAAACCCCAATGGAATCTCGAAAGAAGTCTTTCGTCAACATCAGTGAGTTCTTTTGGCGGTTTGTCGCTTGTGAGCACAAGCTGTTTTCCTGCTTGATGCAATGCATTGAAAGTATGGAAAAAATTATCCTGAGTTTTTTCTTTACCGGAAAAGAACTGAATGTCCTCGACAATCAGTACGTCTATACTTCGATAGAAATTGGTAAATTCGTTTTGTTTGTTGTTTTGAATGGAATTGACGAATTCCATAGTGAATCTCTCGCTTGTCGTGTAAAGTACCCTGAGATTTTTATAGCGCCGTAATATGGCATTACCCAATGCCTGGACAAGATGGGTTTTTCCAAGTCCTGTGTCGCTATATAACACCAGAGGGTTGTACCTGGTAGTACCGGGATTTTTGCAGACAGCCAAAGCCGCCGAACTCGCAAGCTGATTGCTTTCTCCTTTGACAAAATTATCGAAGGTGTACCGGGGATTCAGGTACGAAGGAAACGACTCCGGTAAATTTGGCATATCTGCAAAGGGCAACTGTATCTGATTAGATGCCGGCGGGTATTTGAAAGCCGGTACTTTTATCATTCTGCTCTGCAAATTATCGCTGTGTTCGTCCACAACGACCTGATATTGCAGTTTGGCATTTTCACCCAAAACCTGAAAAATTGTTTTTTGTAAAAGCGGATAAAAATGTTCTTCAATCCATTCGCAGAAGAATTGACTTGGAACTTTAACCGTTAATCTGTTATCCGTATATTTAAGAGCTGTTATCGGTTCAAACCATGTTTTGTAAACCTGCGAGTTGACATTGTCCTTAATAATTTGCAAACACTTTTTCCAGTAGGAGTAAGCAATTTGGTCAACATCTTTACCGAGAACCTTTTCTAAATTGTCAGTCTCAGTTACATTTTGAGAAAACAATACTTCCGCATCCAAATTTTGTTTAGACACACACACCTCACTATATATAAGTTATTATTATCGTTATCTGTACTTTTTTTGGTCGAAATACATCCTTTTAAGATATTCTTCGTCCATTCCCGGAATAATTAATTTTAAAATAATTACTAAAAACATATAGTAAAAAGTACTAATTTTTCAATTATTTTTAAATTCATTTTCCGATGTCAATTTGATATTTTTTTTTAAAACTGACAAGAAAAAAATTTTTTTTTTTTGAAAAAAAATCTTTGGATTTTTCAAAGTTAAACACTTTAAAGAAGTTATGAATTTGACTGTCCGGCAATATTATTTCTCCTCATTTTGTCCACACCATAAGTTAATGTAAAACATAAAGATAAGGGTATGAAAATTTTATGAGAATTATGTTAAGAATTTGTTAACATTTTGTTGAACTGCATCAGTTCTTGTTTTCAGGCGACCAAAAAATTTTAATTTCTTAAAAAATATTTTTGTGCCAAATTCAAGTTTTGATAAAAAAATATTTTTTTTTATGAATTTTACAATCTTGTTCCATTGTTTACGATTTTATATTATATTTATGGTTTGTTTTAATGAAAATTCTATGAAAATAAAAAAATTTAAATATATAATTATCATTTTGGTACTTTTTTTGAGTGGTTTTTCTTCTTCGATTAGCCAATGGATGGAAGTAACAACAGTACCTGCTCCATATTCAAATATTTATTATCTCGATATTTTCTTTTTGAATAATAATCCTAATTATGGATGGGCATGCGGGTATGGAGGGAATGTAATTCGTACAACTGATGGCGGCGAAACATGGAACGGCACCAAAGTAATGGATATGGAAATTGATACAATCGATTACGGTGGCATTATTATTTATGATACAAACTATGTTACCGGTGCGAATCAATTGGAGAGTATTCATTTTGCAAATGAGCAGGTGGGATATACTTCCGGAGATAAGAGGGTTTATAAATCAACTGATGGTGGTGCAACGTGGAAAAGTGTTCTTGATACGTTTAATTATAAAGATGATATTTGGGGAGTATTTTTTGCATCACCTGATACCGGTGTAGCTTTAGGTGGAGGATGTGACGGAAGACAAATTTTTCGCAGGACTAGCGATGGTGCAAAATCGTGGACAACATTTATCGGCAATGAAGTTGAATCCGGGCTTTCAGATGCAATACTATTATCAACCAATGGTGTAGGTTATGCTGCAAGCAGCGGTTTAATCTGGAAAACTACTAATGGTGGTATAACATGGAATAGGTTTTCAGTTTCAGGGGATAGAGATTGGCAGGAAGAGATTACAAATTTTGGCAATACATTTCTTATTCCATTTTCAGAAGGTTGTTATGGTGGAGGGAATAGTGGCGGATGGCGTATTTCAACGAATAACGGTCAGACTTGGAAAGAGTATAAGGTTGATGATGTTACATTTTTTGGAACCTATCTTTTAAGCGATAAAAAAGGGTGGGTTTGTGGTCAGCAACAGCATATTCATTATACATCCGATGGGGGAGAAACCTGGGAATTGCGAAATTGTGGAATAAATAAAAATGCACCGCTCGACGATATTTGGTTTGTGAACGATACATTAGGATGGGTAGTCGGCAGAGGTGTTTACAAATTTCATATTTATGATACACTGAGACCTAAGATATTAAGCGACTCTCCTTTGTTCTTCTGTGAAGGTGACAGTATCAATCTCCGAAGCGATAAAATATTTCAACATTACCGCTGGTCAAATGGAGACACAACCAAAGAAACGACAGTTTATTCTCCCGGATGGTACACGTTAATTGCTTATAATTATGATTGCGATTATGTTTATCCGGATTCCGTAAAAGTTCAGATATTTCCCAAAACGGATTTTGAAATTTTAACAGATAAAACTCCTGAATTTTGCGAAGGCGATTCAATACGATTGTGGATTGAAGCAATGTATAAAGACATAATCTGGTCAACCGGAGCCAAGACTGATAGCATTGTAGTCAAAGATTCTGGAATGTATTCGGTAACAATAATTGATACAAATGGCTGTGAATATTCTCAATCGATTAATATAATAATGCATGCCCTGCCTGATGCAAAGATTCAGAACATTCGGAAACTCGAGTTTTGTGAAGGTGATTCCGTTTTTTTGCAAACAACTGAGAATTATTTTTCTTACCGATGGTCGAAAACAACTAATCCTGACAGTATTATTAGCAAAAATAGGAAAATCACAGTGTTCCATTCAGGCACATATTATGTAATAGTTGAAAATGAATTTGGGTGTATTGATACGTCAGAATCAGTAACGGTCAATGTTTTGGATTTGTCCAACCGGCTCGAAATCTTTTCGGATAAAAAACCGAGGGGGCTTGATTTTGACTCATTGGGATTAACCAATATGATATGTGAATATTTGAATATAATCAATACATCAGATGAAATTGTCCCTTTGTATGATATACTTCTCGCATGGAATATTGAATTTTCGGTTCCTCAAATGCAAATTCCTTTTTATTTGTATCCGGGAGATACGAACAGATTACATGTTTGTTTCAGGCCCTTGGACCTGGGTATCAGAAGGGATACGATTATTATCGGAGATACTTGCAGTACCCATTATATTCCATTGTCAGGTATTGGTAAAGAGAATATTTACACAGCAGAAACAGATTGTGATGTTGATTTAATTTTTACTTCAAGAGATGTCGTTGGGGGTGAATTTTTCCGTGTTAGTAAAATTTATCCTCATCCGGTAGTAAATGTTTGTTATATTGATTTTGCCGAAAGAACAATAGAAAATAGCATCCGGGTTTCTTGTTCGATGAGAAATACTTTAGGGCTAAAGGTTGCAGTAGGATATATGCAAAATGTAAAAACAATCAATTATGATAATCACTACATTCACAGCGGTCAATGGGTTATTAACGCAGAAGATATTCCCAGCGGTCTATATTTTATTGAAATTATTCATGAAGCTGATATTAAAACATTACCAATCCTAATAATAAAATAATAAGATTTTTATTTAAATTTCTGAATGAATATTCTTATCTTTGTTTAAATGTAAACATATATTGGAGAATTTTTTGATAAATTATACGTACCGGATTTCAGTTATATTTTTATACATAATTCTCTCTTCTTGTCAGGAGGGTTTGAAACCTGATGAATATGAGGAGGTTCCCACTACATCATATCTGACAGGTACAATTGAATTTATCGGAGGAAAAGAAAAGTTTCCCGATTCATCGGAAGTATTCGGTATTTATGTTGCCGCTTTTAAGCAATTACCCAAGGACAGTTCGGGAATAGTTGCCGAAATACTAAAAGGCAATGTTTATCTTAAGTTTGAATCACTGCCATATCCTGCTGATAGTTCCGAATTTTCTCTTGAAATCAAAGATGCACCTGTCAATATTGAATATTTAGCTGTGTCAATGCAAACAGATTCGGTAAAAATTGATGCCCAGAAAATCATAGGAGTTTATACTATTACAGAGGATAATACAAAGCCCTCAAATATTCAGATAGAAAAAGGAAAAACATATAATGTAAGGATTAAGGTTGATTGGGATAGTTTACCCCCACAGCCGTTTTAGTGAATAATGAATAATGAAAAGTGAATAATTTAAGTCAACAGTCGTTAGTCTACAGTCCGGAAACTAGGAATTGGGAATGTGGAATTAGGAATTGCTAAATATGTGCTTTAGTAAAATATTTCATTAACTTATAACAGGTATTATATGCAGGATACTATTTTTATGATACATGGCATGTGGGGTGGTGGCTGGATTTGGGAAAATTTAAAAGATTATTTTTCTGATAAAGGATATAATTGCATAAATCCTTCCTTGCCTTACCACGAAGCAAAATCAAGCGGCGAACCTCCTGCATCGTTGGGTAAAATCGGGCTTTATAATTATTTGGAATTTCTAAAAAATGAAATCGCAAAATTAGATAACGTTCCAATAGTTTTCGGACACTCAATGGGAGGATTGTTAGCTCAGATATTAACTTCGCAGGGTTATGCCAAATCTACAGTATTGTTTAATCCTGTTCCACCCGGTGGGATTAGTTCCTTTTCCTTTCAGGCATTACGTTGTATGAAACTCGTATTTCTAAAATCATTATTCTTGAAACCACACCTTATTACATTTACCGGTATGAAATATTCTGCATTTAATATGATTGAAGAAAAAAAGCATTTGGAGTTATATAATAAATTGGTATACGATTCAGGTAGGGCATTTCTCGAGCTTGCAATACCAGAAATTTCAAAAAAGAAAATTGCCTTTGTTGATGAAAAGAATGTTAAATCTCCGATATTAGTCATTGGTTCGAAGCACGACAGAACTATGCCGGTATCAATTGCAAGAAAGATTGCAAAAAAATACCCGACAGCCGGATACAAGGAGTTTCCTGATAACGCTCATTGGATTATCATCGAGGATAATTGGAAGGATGTCGCTGAATTTGTCGAAAAGTGGATTTTAAAATTTAATGAATAATGAATAATGAAAAATGAATAATTTAGTAAACAGTCGTTAGTCGGCAGTCGTCAGTAATTATCGTAAAAAAGTGAAAAAGCGAAAACGTTAAAAAGTCTGTGGATAAAGGGAAAAAGGAGGAGGGAAAAAGAAATAATCGCATAGCGATTGAATGTTTGTAAAAAAACGAATTTCACGTATGTTTTCACAATCTCATAGCGATTGAATGTTTGAAAAAAAACGAATTTCACGTATGATTTCACAATCGCAGAGCGATTGAATGTTTGTAGAAAGCGAGATTCATCCTGTGATTACAATCCCAGCGGGATTGAATATCAGAAACAAAGATGAGTTCGCGCTTTCTAACAATCCCAGAGGGATTGAACTATGGTAACAGGGTTCAACCAAGGATTTCTCAATCCCGGAGGGATTGAACTATGGTTTTGAGATTAAGTATTTTAAAATGAAAAAATTATTTTAGGAAAAAAATGAAGTATTTGATAGCACTAATTATATTATTTGCTGCTCTGAATTTGAGAGCTTACGATATCAGTGGTATAATCATAGACAAAGAAACCAAAGAAGCTTTGAGAGGTGTTACAGTCAAACTCAAAGGTACCGGCTTTGGTACTTATTCTGATGCTGAGGGTAAATTTCAAATCCGAAAAATCCCTCAGGGAAATTATCATCTGATTAACTCGATGATTGGTTATGAAATGTCGGAAATTAATATTGTTCTACCTCAGGATACCGGTAAATATTTTAATATTCAATTGTCAAGCAAGTCATTAAAGACAAACGAAATAATTGTGTCTGCCAACAAACGTGTTCAGTCAGTTCAGGAAGTACCTATTTCTGTTTCCACAATTGACTTGAAAAGTCTGACTCAAAAAAACATCACAGATATTGATAAAGCTTTGGAATACATCCCCGGTATAAAGATGAACGGAGACCATGTAAGCATAAGAGGTTCATCGGGATTTGCATTTGGAGTCGGTTCAAAAGTTGCATATCTTCTTGATGGATTTCCATTACTGTCCGGTGACCAGGGGGATTTGAAATTTGACATTGTACCTGTTTTCAACATCGAAAGAATCGAAGTTGTCAAAGGTGCCGGCTCTGCTTTGTATGGCACTGGTGCTTTAGGTGGTGTAATAAATGTAATAACTGAAGAACCGAAAGAGCAAACATCAATAAAAACAAAATTGTATTATGGCATTTATACTAAACCGAAATACGAAGAATGGATTTATAATAATGACTTTTCATTTAACAGAGGTATTGATTTATCACTATCAAAAAGTTTTGACGATTTGGGAATACTGGCATCTGCACGTATTCTTGACGATGAAAGTTACAGGCAGTTTGACAAAAGAACCAATATTAATACATTCTTAAAAGCAAATTATAAAATTTCAGACAGGGATGAATTTGCATTAACCGGCTCCTTAGCAATGAACGAAAGGGATGACTGGGTTTACTGGAAAAGCATGGATAGCGCAACCGTTCCACCTTCAGGAACCAATACTGATATTAGAATAAAATCAGATAAAATGATTATCGTTGGAAAGTATCAACACATTTTTTGGAATGCAGATTTCCTTACTTTTCGTTCGGGAGTTTACAAAACTTTTTTTGAAAATACGATAGATAAAGAACATGATGACTACCGTTCTTCAACTGCTTATTCATATAACAGTGAAATTCAGTCAAATAATCGATTATTGAAAAACATTTTCTTAACCTCAGGTCTAAACTTTGTATACAACACAGTTGATGCCAATGTTTACGGTAATAATCAACAAATTACTTCTGCCTTCTATTCACAAATGGAATATAATATAATTGACCCTTTAATTCTTACATTGGGTATTCGAGCAGATTATGAAAAAACAAGCGGAAGCGATGAGAATCTCGAGTATTCCCCAAAAGTTGGATTTTTATACAAAACTCCTTACGAGATGAACATTCGTGCATCTCTTGGCAAGGGCTTCAGGACGGCAACAATTGCCGAAAAGTTCGCAACAATTAATTACGGTCCTTTTGCTGTTCGCCCAAATGCAAATATTAATCCTGAGAGAAGCTGGTCTTATGAATTGGGTATGAACAAGGAGTTTGAATTCCTTAATTCATTTTTCTTATTTGATATTTCCCTTTTCCAGAATGATATGACTAAAATGATTGAAGCGGGATTTGTTCAGGACGGAGGTGATTTATTTATAGAGTTCAATAATGTTTCAAAGGCAAGAGTTCGCGGAATTGAATTTGATTTTAAAACAATGCTTTTCAATATGATTGGGTTACAATCATCTGTTACTTGGATTGACCCAAAGGATTTAACTCCAAATTCTTCCGACGTTCTGTCAGTTGTTACAACTGACAAATTGAAATACAGGTCGAATATTCTTTGGTATTCAGGAATAATGCTACCAATTGGTTTTATAGAATTCCAACTTGATTACAGATTCTTAAGCAGAGCTGACGAAGTAGATGAATTATTGGAAAAGTTTATTGAAGATGCAGGAGAGAGAGTTAATGCACATATCATTGACGCCAGGATTATTTTAAATTTAAAAGATTTTTTAAAAGAAGATGTTAATATTGTATTAAATGCAAATAATCTTTTCGATTATTACTATACAATGTATCCGGGAAACCTTGCTCCAACAAGGAATATTGTATTCCAGATTGATGCAAAATTTTAATTTTTTACTTTTTTATTTTGATAATACAAATCAAAAGTTATTGATAAGAACTGAGTTTGAAAGCCGTGTTTATTCGGTATCATAACAAAGAAATATCCACTGATAATACCCGGCGATGTAACTGCAAACATCCAATCTACATTCAACTCGTCTTGATTTAAATAGTAGACTTTTTGGTCTTTAATAGTTTTCATGAAAATTTCGAACCAATTTGATTCGTTTCTTTCTTCTGTAGATAACATTCCACCTTTTAATTCAATTGAGTCCAGCTTAATCCTGAAAGAAGCTGCTCTGTCAATTCTATCCGGCAATGACAAATCAGGGAAAGTTGATTCTAACTGGATATCAATTGATACTACAGGAAATTCTGATAATGTATCAATGATAATATTATTTCTTACAAATTTCATCTTTTTCCCCCATGGAAATCCTAATGTATTAGTTGGAACATATTTATCAGGATAACCTTCAACTATTAACCAATATGTTGAGTCAGGTTTAACCAGTGTAGATGCCGGTTCGGGTATTGGAGGATAAATTGGAAATTTCTGAACATCACCAATATCAGTTATTTCTCCACAAGAGTAAAATATTAATGATATTATTAATCCAACTAATGCAATTATTATCTTTTTCATAACTTAGGTTCCTACTATAATACTTTCTTTGACATATTAACTATTATCTGTTAAAAATTAAACATCATTCCATAATTCAATCCGAATTTACTTGCTAAAAACGGAGTATTGTTATGATTATACAGCATACCACTATATTCCAGTCCGATAATAAAACTGTAATCGGAACTTGGCTTTATCAAAGTACCAAGCATAAATCTTCCAACGTGTCCGCCAATATTAGCTCCATAAGATGCCTGACCAAAAACCGATGCAAAATTATAATTTAATACATTCCATCTTAAAAAAGCGTTTCCCGTGAGATAATTATTACTTTGCTTGTATAAGTATTCATTATCTTTATATTCATGATAGAAATATTCCTGGCGAACTTCAACACCTGCCTGCCATTTTTCGGATAATTTTATTAACATTGCAAGTTTTGTATTCTCGAGAAAAGGATTTACAGATTTTGGCATTGTATCTTTTGGGAACATCCAGTAATCAGAACCGGTTACTTCAAGTGATATTCCAATTTTTCCTAAATAATCGAATAATCCCAAATTTGGATTGAAAGGTTGTTCCTGGACAGCAATAGGATTAAAATTATATGGTTCATTTATACCAGAGAATAAATTAACTTCAGGCATATTCACAACATTTTCAATATCTGCTGTTTCGATATTAACTTTCTTTTTATCAACTTCTTCATTATCCATTACCAATTCTCCATTATCCATTATTGAGCTTTGCTCAATATAAACCGGTCTATCTACGTATTTAATAATTACTTTCTCAATTACCTTTGGAGCGACTTTTTCCTCCGATTTAATGATTGGAATATCATTCGAAGCCAGAGGAGATTGTTTTTGACTAAAGACTGACGACTGACGACTGACGACTGCTGACTGACGACTATCGACTGACGACTGTTGACTGTCATCCTGAGCTTGTCGAAGGACAGCAAAGTACATCACACCCGCTGTCATCAACATGGCGATTACTCCACCGATTAGTCCCTGGGAATATTTACCCAAGATAGCAAAAACACCTGTAGCCGCAGGTGCAACCACTGCCGTTGCAGCAAGAGGCAAAGGAATACCCAGTCTTGAAAATACTCCTGCTGTTGATTCTGCTGATGGTGCATAAGCTGCAGTGTCATACCTTGCAGTTCTTTCGAATTCGATGAACTGCTTCAACTCCGACCTTAGTTGTTGATTCGAAGCCAATTCAACAAACAAACCATTTTCAAGCCCGCTGTCGAGTGTTCCGTCAACAAAATCGTGTATCATTTCTCCGTGTTCCATTATACTTTCCATTTATATGTTATTATTATTTTCCTAATCATCCTTAACTCTCCCTTCTCCCTTTTCCCTTCTCCCTTTTCCCTTCTCCCTTCTCCATTCTCCGCTTTTCAATTATACATCTCTTTATAATTTGGCTCAATTATAGTTTTAATCTTTTGTTTTGCCCTGAATACCCGTTTCCGTGCATTTTCCGGTGTTATGTTGCAAACATCTGCTATTTCCTCATAACTCAAACCATCATAAAGCCGTAGGACAAGCGGTTCGCGGTATTCAAATTCTATAAGTTCCATTGCTGTCCGGATTAGATTGAATATTTCCTTTTGCTCGTGTTCTTCTTCGCCGTTTATCGTCATATGGAACTCTTCCAAACCGATAGTTTCCCTTTTATCTCGCTTGGCATTTAAGCAAAGATTCCGGGCAATTGTAATCAAAAAGCCCTGAATCGAACCTTCGTGCAAACTTGCGTCAACTTTTTGATAGAACTTCACAAATGTCTCCTGAAATATATCCTCTGCTTCTTCCCTATTGTTCAACACTCTCATGCAATAAGCATTTAACCTCGGGCTGTACTTGTCATAGATAATCCTGAAGGCAAAGTCAGCTTCCTGCTTGCTGCCTCCCATCATCTTGAGCAACTCATTATCAGTATATGACAAGTAATCTTTTTTCATTTATTTAACAATTAACCTTAATCTTTATATATATTTACACAAAAAAAGCAAAAATGTTCCAAAAAAACTAAAAATATTTTAATTAAAGTTATTTAATGAATAATTTTACAAATATTTTTTTGTCATTCCAGCGAAAGCAGGAACCTATTTATTTTGTCATTCCAGCGAAAGCTGGAATCCATAAACGTCATTGAAAATGAAACAATTTTACGTTTATATATTAGCCAGTAAAAAAAATGGAACTCTTTATACCGGAGTTACCAATGATATAATCAGGCGCATCTATGAGCATAAAAATGATATCAATGATGGATTCACAAAAAAATATCAGGTATATAACCTTGTCTATTATGAAATCTTTAATGATAGTTATGAAGCTATCGTAAGAGAGAAAAGAATCAAAACTTGGAAAAGACAATGGAAAATCGAACTCATTGAAAAAAACAATCCGGATTGGAAAGATTTGTACAATGAATTGATTTGAACTTAGTATTCTAATAAATTTGAAAAAAACTATGGATTCCGGCTTTCGCCGGAATGACAGCAGTACGCAAAATATTGGATTCCTGCTTTCACCGGAATGACAGCAGTACGTAAAATAAATGACATTTAAATAAATAATAAAAAATCATACTGTCCGTAATCCAATTATCAATTAAAAATGGTAACAAAAAATGGAATTTAAAGACTATTATAAAATATTAGGTGTTTCCAAAACAGCTTCTGCTGATGAAATTAAGAAAGCATATAGAAAACTGGCTTTGAAGTATCATCCCGATAAAAATAAGGAAAACAAGGAAGCCGAGGCCAAATTTAAAGAAATCAGTGAAGCTTACGAAGTATTGAAAGACTCTGAAAAGAGAGCCAAATACGACAATTTAGGTTCGTCGTACAGCAGGTATCGTCAAACCGGTGGCAATGCTAATGATTTTAACTGGAATGATTGGTTCTCTTCATCTCAAAGGGGGAGAGGCAGTTCTTCCTTTGGAGATATGTTCGATTCTCATTCGGGTGGAGTATCAGATTTTTTTGAAAATATTTTTGGCGGCGGCTATTCAAGGAAATCGGGTTTCAAACAAAGACCACAAAAGGGTAAGGATTTATATGCAAACATTGAAATATCTCTCGATGATGCTTTCCATGGAGGACATGTATTATTAAGTGTCAATGGAAACAAGATTGATATAAAAACAAAACCCGGGATGAAAGACGGCCAGCAGTTAAGATTGTCGGGAAAAGGCGAAGCAGGATTTTATGGGGGTCCTTATGGTGATTTGATATTGACTGTGAAAATAAGACCTCATTCGAAATTTGAAAGGAAAGATAACGATTTATATACGGATTTGGATATAAATTTATACGATGCAGTTCTTGGCGGAACTGCAAGGATTGACACATTTACAGGGAAATTGGACATTAAGATACCAGCCGGAACAAGCTCAGGTAAATTGCTTAAGATAAAAGGCCAGGGTATGCCTGATTATAATAATCCGAAAAATAAAGGTGATTTATTTATAAGGATTCATATAATTGTTCCCGAAAAATTATCCGAAAAAGAAAAAACACTTTTTCTCGAACTCAAAAACCTTCTTTCAAAAAGGTAAGTTCTAATTTCCACTTTTAAGAATCGGCAGAGTTTTGTCATTCTGTATAAATAAAAAGGGAGTGAAGAATCAAGTACTCGAGTTACTGTTGGATTCCTCACTCCGTTATAATTCTTTAAAATAAAATTAAATTTATTTTCATCAATTCCTTTACTTAATAATTACTAACGGCTCAATATATTGTTTTCCGTTAATCTCTGCTTTGATATAGTATGTTCCATTTGCCAAATCAGTTAAATCAATTAACAATTCACTTGATTTATTAAATGATACGGAAATATCCTGTAATTTATTGCCTGTAATTCCGAAAACGGAAATTTTTATATCATTATTTTGTAATTGATAGGAATTGAGTACTAATCTTGTTTCTCCCGATGTTGGATTCGGATAAATCCTGAACATATCATTTTTATAACTAATTTCAGGAATTTCGGTAGTTCCGGCAGAACCGACGATGTCAAGGGTTATATCCGGATTCATCGTTGCATTGGAAGTTATATTCAAAGATGCCTTATAGTTTTGAGTAGCTATGGGTTTGAATTTCACAAGGAAGTTTTTATACTTACCTGTGCTTATTGTTAATGGCAATGGATTTGAATTGTCAATTTCAAAAGCATAGGCATCCATTCCGTCAATTGAGATATCAGATATTGTTAGATCTTCCTCACTCGGATTAAACATAACTACAGGCAATGTTTTTTCCTCGTTAATAAGAACATATTCATAATCTAAGGTGCCCTGATTCAAATCAAGTTCAGGACCTGTGTTATCAAGCCATTTCATAATATTAGTGATTAAGTTCTGTCTTGAAGCAGCATTGACTATAACATAAGGATTTAATCCCATTAGCACAGACCTTGTGTTTTCATGCCTAACACGAACTGCAAAAATTGCATCTTTTCCTTTTATATCTGATGTGTCACGAACACTATTGATTGTTTGAACTTTTTTTCCGTCATTTGTGAAATGGAGAATAGGTCTAACATTTTCTACATCTGTAATTTTTAAAAGGTTGACCAGATATTGAATAAGATTACCCTCGGTTTTTACACCAAAATCCTGAGAAATCGGGTCTCCGCCAACACCGGAAAGCCAAACTCTATTAGGAGCTTGACCAAGTCCAATTAAAGAATACCCAATGGCTTCAACTCCGAATAAACCCAATCCACCATAATTGTTAAGGTATGAACCACAAAGGTGACCGCAAATAAATAGTTTTTTACCATCATTTATATCTGCTAATATAGCATCAACATCTGCTTGAGAAAATACATCAAAGGTGCCGGTATTCCAAACGACATGGCTTTTATTAACGAATTTTTCCCGATATGTTCTATAATCATTGAAAGTCAAAGAAAAGATATCCTGTAAACCGGCAGATTGTAATTGTGAAGAAATTGAATACTTGGATTCGGATTCATTAATAATTTCAAAATTTTCAATTTCCTGAGACAAACAGGTTAAAGTTGATTTGTATGATTTTATTATTTCGGTATTTGTTTCTAATGCTGTAAGTATAGCATCCCCAAAACCCAAAGTTGAACCGGGTGTTATTTGGGCTATAATAGTTGTGCTGTCTCCGGGTAGAACCGAAACAGTATTTGTAGCAGGTTGAACAATACCAACAGTCCAATCGTCAGGTGTTCTTGAAGTTTTTTCAACGGATAAATTAAAAGTAATTTCCTGATTCGAAATGTTTTTCAAAATAAAATCTTTACTAAAGCTTTCACCTTGTGGTTTAACATCAAAATCTGAACTGGTTGACGATAAAATAGCTGTTGGATATATAATAGGTACACTTATTTCAATACCCGTATGGATGGTTTTATTATCATCATTAGTAACAAAAAAGGCAAGTTGAAAATCGCTTCCTATTGACTCAACTCTGTCAGTTATTTTATAATTATACGTTTTTGTGATAAATGTTCCCTGGGCAGTTGTACTGATAACCTCACCCCATTGTCCTGTAATCATATCGCGCATAATATGATTATGAACATAATTTTCACCACCTAATGAACCACCCTGATAACCTATAAATCCGCTTTCAAGCAATACAACATTAAGTTTATGAGTTTGTCCTGCATTAGCAGTATAGTACAATTCAACTGTTATTTGTAAGCTGTCTACACCTATTCGAGTTACGGCAGCACCAATGTTAACAGGAGAATATGCATCGTTTAAGATTTCATTTGCTGCTGTTTCCCATCCACTCCTGTGTAAAGCCAACGTATTAGCTATGCTATCCTGTTGCGAATATTTTGCACCGTGAAATATTTGCCTGTTGACTTGACCCGCAGGATAACCCTTCAATCCAGCCATATCGTCAATGGCTTCACCGTAGGGTGTCCTGAAATCAGGTTCATCGGTTCCAGCGGCAGGCACAGCATAGCCGCCCGAATGTATGTTAATTAAGACGACTCTGCACGGATTATTATCACGTAAAGCTTGACCAATTTGATGTCCGTAGGGACAGAAACCGCAATGAATTCCCGTAAATTCCTCGAGTACGACATTTCTTGGGAGTGGGTCTGTGCTTACAAGAGTTTGAGCATACATATAATTTGATACGAATGCAATTACCAAAAAACCAAGTAAAAACTTTTTCATAAAGTTTCCTCCTTATTTATGTAAAAAATTAGTTCTAATTTATTTTAATTACTAAATTTAAGGAATATTAATTTTTTTATCAAATCTTTTTTTTGCTAGTCGTGTTGTCTGATATCCGTTTTAGGCATTCTGTTGTTCAGTAATTCGGTATTTCTGTCCTTCAGTCATTCAGTCATTCAGTCCTTCAGTCCTTCGGTCCTTCGGTCCTTCGGTCCTTCGGTCCTTCGGTCCTTCAGTCCTTCAGTCCTTCAGTCCTTCGGTCCTTCAGACCTTCGGTCCTTCGGTCCTTCGGTCCTTCGGTCCTTCGGTCCTTCGGTCCTTCGGTCCTTCAGTCCTTCAGTCCTTCGGTCCTTCAGTCCTTCGGTCCTTCGGTCCTTCGGTCCTTCAGTCCTTCAGTCCTTCAGTCCTTCGGTCCTTCAGTCCTTCAGTCCTTCAGTCCTTCGGTCCTTCAGTCCTTCGGTCCTTCGGTCTTTCGGTCATTCAGTCCTTCTGTCCTTCTGACCTCCGCTCCTTCAGTCCTTCGGTTCTTCGATTTCCCTATACTGATTTGCCTCTTCCAGTTTTCGTTTCTTCTCTTCAGCGGCTTGCTTTCGCCTTCTTTCGGCATTGTAATTTTTTGTTTTGATTAAGTTAACATGAGGACGAATTATTCCCATTGCCCTTAAAGTATCTTCTGCATGGATATACCTTTTTAAGCCGCCGGGAAGATTCCATCTTGAGCTTTCAGGTATCTGGCACAAGGGAATTAAAGCCCATTCGACAGCCATTGGGTCTTTGGGCAGTTCCAACAAAGTGTCTTTGTTTGATTTAAGTTCAAGCCAAGGTCCGCCTCTTTTACGTGAGAAGTCAAAGTAATCTATAATGATAACGGGTGTTCCCGATAGCGGAATTACCCTTCTGTTTGAATCAAGTCTATATCCTCTTCCCCAGTAAAACAGCCATTTTGCATCATCCATAAACTGACGGCAACATGAGTGCGAAACAGGTCTGCCGGGCATTGTGAACTGATGGAAAGCACTGCCTGCATTTGAATGAAAATTAAAGTTGTATGGCATAATCCAATTACTGTCGAGGGATGAACGGTGTTCTCTTTCTTTCCATGCCAGTGAATATCTTCCCGGATAGGTCTGTGTTGATTCTTTGCCTGTGTTTGTTGCTGCGAACCTGACTAATCTGCCGTATTCATAAGCTGCATAAACTTGGAAAGCATTTGATACAATAATGATTTTATGGATATGCCTTGCCTCCCAGTAAAATGCAGGGAAAATCGAATAAGCCCTTTGGTCCGAAATGAATGTGTCGGGTATTACCAGCTTCTCCCCGGCACGTAAATAAATCAGTTCTTCTCTATGCAATGTTCTGAAAGTTTTGTTTTTTGACCAATTATTTCCGTCATAAAGATATTCCCTGTAGATTTCATTTCTATGGTCTTTATCACGAATCATTGAATGATTGTATTTAATGAACGGGAATGTATCGTGTATTGCAATTGCTTCAGCTTTGAGCATTTCATCGGTTTGTTCGAACGTCAATGTATCCGCTTCGATAGCAGCATAGCTATTGTCAAAAAAATCACAAGCTGTGAACAATAGAATATTGGACAAAAGCAAAATTGAGATTACAAATGTATATAATGGATTATATCCCGTTTTTATCATTACACATTCAAAAAAATAAATACAAAAATATAAATTATTTGAATTATAGCAATTATTATGCTAAATTTTTCTGTTGAACGTGAAACAGCGAAACGTGAAACAGCGAAACGTAAAATGAGGACAGGAAGACTGATATTTTCTTTATAAACTTTAAAACTCATTAAACTCATTAAACTGATTTTGTTTATTTTTGTACCTTAGAAATTTACAATAATGGAAAAGCAATGATAAAAAAATGGGATACAATTAGTGAACGCTTAGTTGGAAATTTTAAAATATTCGATTTATCCTGGATAAAAAGACGGCACCCCGATAACAACAAAGAAAGCGAGTTTGTCGTCTTGAAATCAGCACAATGGGTTAATATTATACCTATTACGGAACAGGGAAATGTCGTTCTTATCGAACAATACCGGCATGGAACTGATGAAATAACTCTTGAAGTTCCGGGAGGTCTCGTAGAAAAAGGTGAGGAGTCAAGGATTGCCGCAGAAAGAGAATGCTTGGAGGAAACGGGTTTTTCCGGAAAAGATGATGCCCTTTTATTAGGTGAAAATATTCCAAATCCTGCATTCTTGACTAACACCTGCCATTCTTATGTATGGTTTGACTGCAAAAAAATATCCGGGCAAAAACTTGATGGTCATGAGGATATTAAAGTGATTGAAGTCCCTTTGGCAGATATTAAAGATATGATACTTAAAGGTAAAATAAAACATTCATTGGTGTTGACTGCTTTTTTCTTTTATTTTTTACAGTATCCGGATATAAAATAATTTCTGTATATTACATATTTTATTTGTAACAAGATTAAAGAATTTATGGGCAAGATAATAGCAGTAGCAAATCAAAAGGGTGGAGTAGGTAAAACGACGACAGCGGTCAATTTGTCGGCTTCTTTAGCCGCAGCTGAAAATTCGGTATTGTTGGTGGATATTGACCCTCAGGCAAATACATCTAACGGCGTTGGAATTGATTCGAGAAACCTTGACAATACAATTTATGAAGTTTTAGTTAATGGTTTGGAACCTGAGAAAGCAATAATGACTACTTTAATGCCTTTTCTTGAACTGATGCCTTCACATATTAATTTAGTAGGTGCTGAAATTGAAATGGTTACCAAGCCGGACAGGGAACTGGTATTAAAAAGCATATTGGAGCATTTAAAAAGTAAGTATAAATATATTATTATTGATTGTCCACCTTCTCTTGGTTTATTAACGTTGAATGCTCTTTCCGCAGCTGATTCGGTTTTAATACCCGTTCAATGCGAATATTATGCTTTGGAAGGTTTGGGACAATTGCTAAATACAATATCAATCGTAAGGTACAGATTAAATCCGAAACTATCTATCGAAGGAGTTTTGTTGACTATGTATGACTCGAGATTGCGTCTTTCGAATCAGGTGGTGGATGAAGTAAGAAAACATTTTGACAATAGAGTATTTAATACTGTTATTAGCAGAAACGTGAGAATCTCAGAAGCTCCAAGTCATGGCAAACCTGTTTTGCTCTATGACGCACTTTGTTCAGGTTCAAAGAATTATCTGGATTTGGCGGCTGAAATAATATTAAGGAATCCGGATATTTAGTTGTAAAGTTTGTAAAGTTTGTAAAGTTTGTAAAGTTCGTAAAGTTTGTAAAGTTTAATTATGGTTGAATGTTATAAGTAAAAAAGATATTGAGCATTATGACAAAAAAAGTGAAAAAAGATATTGTGGAATTACATGAGCCGGAACCTAAGGAGCTAAAACCTAAAAAACAGGTTTTAGGTAAAGGACTTGGTGCATTATTGCCCAATATTGAGTTTTCAGATAAAGGATTTAAATTCAAACCTGATGAAAGCGATGATATTACAAGAGATAATTTTGCTATGATTGAAATAGCTAAAATATCACGCAATCCTTATCAACCCCGAAAAGATTTTGACGAACAAGCACTTGAAGACTTAAAAAATTCAATAGTCGAAAGTGGTGTTATATCTGCTATTTCAGTAAGACGTGCAGTAAACGGATACGAGTTAATACATGGCGAAAGACGTCTCAGAGCTTGTATTCAGGCAGGACTAACAAAAATACCCGCTTACATTCTCGAAGTAAAATCCGATGTCGAAATGCTGACACTTGCTCTTATCGAGAATGTTCAAAGAGCAGATTTAAACCCGATTGAAGCGGCAAACGGTTATCAAAGATTGATTGAAGAATGCAACCTCACTCAGGAGCAGGTGGCTCAAAAAATCGGCAAGGACAGGTCAACGATTACGAATTTTCTAAGGTTATTGAAATTACCTCAAAAAATTCAATTGAGCTTGAGAAACAGGGAAATCACTACAGGTCATGCTCGTGCTTTACTCTCGTTAGCAGAGCCCAAATTGATGCTTTCTACATGGAATGAAATTATGAGCAAAGATTTGTCTGTACGAGCCACAGAAAATCTTGTTAAAAAAATTTTAGGTAATAATCTGTCTGGTGAAGCTACACCAAAAGTAAAGGACGACGGGGTAAAAGACGGCAAATCACATGTGAGCTACGAAACGGCTTTAGTTCTTCGTGATTACGAAAAGAAATTACGTCATATTTTCGGTACACAAGTCAAAATCTCCACGAAATCGAATGAAAGCGGTTCTATTCAACTTGACTTTTTTTCAAAAGATGATTTCGAAAGAATAGTTGATTTACTTTCGTATGTTGAAACTAAAATTCAATAGATGTAATGGATATTGTAGATAAAATTATTCTAAAAAATACCTGTCAGATTAGAGTCCGCTATGCAGAAACAGATAAAATGGGGATAGTCTACAATGGAAATTACCTCACATATTTTGAAGTGGCAAGAGTTGAACTTATGAGACAAACCGGTTTGCCATATCCCGAATTCGAAAAAGCAGGATATCAGTTACCGCTTGTGGAGTCACATGTTAATTATTATAGTTCAGCATTTTTTGATGACCTTTTAAATATAGAGGCATTATTAAATTTCGAAATGAAACCTGTCCTGAAAATTAATTATAATATTTTTAGAGATAATACGACAATTACAACAGGATATACTGTACATAGTTATTTTAATAATATTTTAAAGAAAGCAGTACGTCCGCCAAAAATTTTTGTTGATGCTATAATTGAAGCAAGTAAAATTAAAAAATGAAAGAGAGTGAGTATAGCGTTTTTTACTATAAGTTTCATTAAAATATTTGGGAATTTAAAAATGAAAAAACTATTGTTTATAGGTATGATATTTGTGTTTGCGTCGCCGCTATACTCAAACACATCTCCTTTTCAATCACTGAGGTTTTTGGGTAGTGCCAGAGCCACAGCTCTTGCCGGCAGCTTTGAAGCAATAACAAATGACCCGACGTCAATATTCTTCAATCCTGCAGCTGTTCATACAATCGAAAAGAAAAATTTTTCAACAACTTTCTTTAAACATTTGCTCGATATCAATTCCGGTCAGGTAGTATATATACTCCCTGAAAAACAAAAATGGGCAGAAGATGGTATAGTCGGCGCATCAGTAAGTTATAACAGTTTTGGCAGTTTTGATTATGCCGATGATTACGGCAATACTAATGGGACTTTTGGTGCCAACGATTTGTCAATGGCAATAACTTATTCCAATGAACTTGATTCAAATTTTTATTATGGTGTAACAGCCAAAATGTTGTTTGTGAATATAGAAAAAGCAAATTCATTTGCGTTTGGATTCGATGCAGGAGTGATTTATTTGATACCTGATAAGCGAACGAATATAGGTGTTTCGGTATTGCATCTTGGGTCCCAATTCACATCTCTCGATGGTACGAGGGAATCTTTGCCGCTGGATGTAAGGGCAGGTGTCAACCACCGTCTAAGAGGTTTGCCTTTGTTATTCAATTTTTCACTTCATCACTTAGCAGATGAAACAGATAATTTTTTTGACAAATTCTTAAGTTTTTCTTTCGGGGGTGAGTTTTATTTTGGTGATTATGTGAAAGTCAGATTAGGTTACGACAACCAAATCAGAAGATTTACGGCACCTTCTAATGATAAAAAGTTTTCCGGATTTTCCGGAGGCATTGGAATTCAAACGGATATTTTGAATTTAGATTACGGAGTTGCCCAAATAGGTAATTCTGCTCTATTACATAGATTTTCCATTGGACTGGAAATTTAGATTTTTTTTATTTTTTATAGGATTATATCATGAAGAAATTATTGATTTTAGTTTTGGTTTTTGTAATAGCTCAAACAGGTATTACTTTTTCCCAACAAAATACACAATTAAAAACAGCAAAAGACTTTCCTGTACTAAAACCGACTTTTATTGTTTCAGATATTTATATTGCCATGCAAATTCTCGATGGAATTGAATTAAACGGCAATGAAGTTGATGCATTTCTCGAGGTTAAGAATACAATGAAATCCTTTTTGGAAACAGCACAAAACAACAAACTGAAAGCTAATGACAATATCAAAGTTGATTTGCCCGGTCATATTGCTCAGAATGCTTTAACGTTTCTTTCGAGGTCTGTTTTAAAAGGGAGTATGGCTGAGCAATACAAACGGTTTGTGGAAGCTATTATCGAATCATCGAAGACGGAAAAGAAGTAAGAAGACAGTAGTCTGAAGACAGAAGTCTGAATTTTTTGTGAAACTGGAAAAGTGAAAAACGAATAGTGAAGAATAATTCGCTATTCGTTTTTTTAATTGCATCATTTATCTCATCACAACAAATTTCTGTATTACATCCTCAAACCTCATAAAATACAGTCCCGAAGGCACATCCGAAACATCAATGCGTAGGGGTAATTCATGAATTGCCCCTACCGGAATTCGTTTCCCATAAACATCAAAAATCTGTATCTTCTTTCTGCCATCTGCCGTCTGCTGTCTGCCGCCTACAGAGATTTCTATGTAATCGGAAGCAGGATTGGGAAATATTCTTATTTCACTATCCTCAATTTTTGAATCCTTAACTCCTATTCCGTCTCTTAAATCTAATTTTGCTAAAAATATATCGGCACCACGGGCTAGTGAACCATTAGAAAAGGGAAAATCATAAGAACCTGTCCAACCGTAAAGATATACTATTCCATCCTTTGTGACCGCCATCGCTTGCGGATAATCGTAACCCTGACCACCAAAATAAGAGCCATATTTCACTTCCTTACCGTCACTGCTTAACTTAAGTATATAAACCTCTTTTTCCCATGTTATATCTTTTGAAAAAGCATCTTCGGTTACAGGACGTGGATAATCCAAAGTTACATCAGAAAAGTAAATATTATTTTGTCCATCTACTTCTAATAAATTGTATATTTCTAAATGTATAGGTTCCGGACTGCCACCTGAGAAACCTGCCGTAAATACTATTTCATTTTTTCTCCAATCAAACTTTGTTATAAAAATATATCCTCTGTGTTTATTACCTATATAATGATATTGAAAAGCCGTATCAGTTAACTTGTACCTTGTATCTGATGAATATCCTAAAAAATAAACAAATCCCAAAGAATCCATAGCCATGTCCAATGCAACAGCCCTGCTGCTGTCACTTAGGAATGTTGAATATAACAATTCACTGCCATCTGCAGAGATAATCGAGAAGAAAGGAACCATGGGGCTGTCACCGCTGACATTAATATATTCCGGAATAAATGCATTTTCGGTAGTTGGAAAATTCTCTGCTTGTGTCCTTCCATATATATACAGATTTCCTTCATTGTCGGGTAGGATGCAATTCACATAATCATAACTGGACCCACCAAAATATGTAGCATATACTATTCTTTTTTCTTTTGGATTGAATTTTAGTAAATAAGCATCACCATCTCTTGTATTAATGGTATCCCCCTGAAAAGTATTAAATAATGCATTATCGCTTATAAAAATACTGTCTTTGCTTTTTACATAAGAATGTATGTAATAATTACCTTGAATATCCATCATTATTTGTGTATTACCCTCAAGAGAATTATTACCTTTAGAAATTCCAAGAAAAGTCGAGTATAATACTTCTTTTCCATCATTACTTATTTTTGTAATATATGAATCATCTCTAATTCCTTCTTTTTGATAGGCATCATCTGTAACCGGAAAATCTTTATAATTGTCTCCAATAAAATATCCGTAAATATTGATATTATTTTCATTATCTAATATGAAAGATGTTACTCCCCATCTATTTCCAAAATAAGTACAGTATATAAAATCTTGAGTTATAGCATCCATTTTTGCTATAAATCGAAAATTGTTTTTTCTAGTACTATCAATATATATCGTATCCGTAACCGGAAATTCTTTTCCCTGTGTACTACCGGAAAAATAAACATTTTCACTATTATCAAACTGGACTGAACCGGCGGAAAAATCCATACCGAGACTTGATATTTGCCTGATATATACTAAAGGGTCTATAATTAATTTTTTTGAAGTATCGTAATTAGAAATTGAAAAGGAAAAAGTATTTCCGGATTTTTTGACAAATTTGCACTTGATTTCTTTTTTCGCATTATTTATTTCCTGATAGGCAAATATATTTCCCAATTTAATTAATCCCATTTCCGAATTAATTATTAATTCTCCATTATCAACCTGTATATTCGAGCATGAAGAAAATTCCAGTTGGATTTGTCCGGGATTTGCTCCCGGCTCAACAATCAAATCATACCTTAAATTATTTTCTTCCAGATAATACTTAATGTCAATTCCTTTATATAAGTTTCGCAAAGTTACAGTTCCATAGCAAGGTACTTCTTTGATTCTTTTATTTTCATCTTTGTAACCGAGAAAATTGAAATATGTGATTTGTTTATAATCTTCAAATAATTCCGAATTGTTAATATTTGAATTCTTGAAGTTCAACTTAATGACTTCACCTTTTCGGGTCAGATTTTGATGATTTTCTTTTTCCGGGAGGTATTCTCCGGGAACATTTGTTTTAGCAGGAATAGATTCAAATTTGAAAACATCGATTGTGATGCCATCTTTTGTTATCCAAAAATTTCTGTTTGAACTTTGATATAAGTAACAAACCCGGCTGTCCCATTGACCTTTGTTTTTGATAAAAAAATCAAAATCGAAAGCAAGTAATTCGCAGCTTGAAAGAATTAATACCAAAATAATTAATGTTTTTTTCATATCTTTCTCCTAAATAGTTCAGCCCGATAAATTATTAACTTTTAACTGTTGATAAACACAAACAACTACTTATTTATCTCCTATTATTAAATTATAAGGAAATATAACAATGTAAAATTAATTATTATTAATAGTTGAGTATTCAGAATATATACTCTTAAAATGCAGTTTATTTATTGACTGGAAAGATAAAACTACATTCCGGTTTGTTGAGATTTGATTTATTTCAGTTTATATATTGCCTCAGTTCTCTATAATAAATTGAAAATCGTCTTCGTTTTCCTTCTCTCTTTTGTATTGTTCCTGCTCGATATAATCTCTTACGGCTGGTTTCATAAAAACGTTATTTATACTGTAATTTGTAAGACATTTAGCTAAAATACTCGTACGGGTTTCAAGCGGGATTGAATTATTGATTAATATAATTTCTTCATTATTTATTGTACAATTACCGCCTTTGAATTTTCCGTTTTCTTTTCTGACGGTAACGCCGATTCTTTTTGCAATATCCAACATTTCATCATAAACTTCATTAATTTTCATTGATGGTCCTATATTATTTAACGTTAATATTATTGTCATTTTCATTATTGTTTGATTCGATTTTCTTTCTATTAAGCGGTTGCCAAATAATTATTAGTACTGCTGTAAAAGCCGACAAGAAAGACAATGTTGCCGGTATAGTCAATTTTGAATACCGGGAAACAAAATAGTCCTGAACTATTGTGTCATTAAAACTTTTTATCAATTCATTATTAAATGCAAGTATTATTTTAATATCATAATACATAAGGTAGAACTCAATAGGAGACGCAAGAAGTATCAGGACAAATGACATTAGAAGCCATCCTTTTAATTTGAATTCCTTTCGGTAATAAAGGAAAAGATATATTGAAGAAACAAAAGTCATACAAAAACCGATTATAGTATAAAAACCGGTGATTCTGAAAAGAGATACTGTTATTAACCTTGCTTCATCACTGTACCAGTTTTTCAAAGTAAGTTCAGTACCGGGGACAAAAATATCAAAAGCGATTGCATTTCTTGCAACCGTACCTCCCAGCCAGATTATTACACCGACCGTTAATAACGACAGAAATATTTTGGTTAATATCGTGTTATTCTTCATTTAATCAATTCCTTGCTTTATACTGCTATACAAAAATAACAAATTTTAGGATTTTACAAATATTTTAATAAGTTTAATCAGTAAGACCTGTCTAATAATTTTAAAGTCGATGTGCTATTTGGTATTAAATTTATTTAGATTAAAAAATCTTGCAACATTGATAATAATGACAGACAAAATGAAGCTGAAAATATAAATAATTAAAAAAAATAAACTATCAATTAATAAATAAATCAAAATTCATTATATATGATAACATTATTAAATAAAATTGTATTAATTTAGATTTTATATTTTATACATTTATTGAGAAATTTATGAGAGCAGTAATTCCCGTTGCAGGTGTAGGGACAAGATTAAGACCACATACTTATTCTTTGCCTAAAGTCTTGTTGAATGTAGCCGGCAAGCCCATTTTGGCTCATATAATGGATGCCATAATCGAACAAGGTATCACAAAAGCAACAATAATTACCGGATATATGAGAAAAACTGTGGAGTCTTTTGTAAGGCAAAGATACAACATAGAAGTTGATTTTGTTCCACAAAAGGAATCCCTTGGTTTGGGACATGCAATTTGGACCGGACAAGATACATACGATAACGAACCATTGATGATTATTCTGGGTGATACGGTATTTGATGTTGATTTGAAGTTAGCTGAAAAATCCGGTATATCATCTATCGGAGTTAAGAAAGTTGAAGACCCCAGAAGATTTGGGGTCGTTATAAAAAATGACAGCGGATATATTACCAAATTTGTCGAAAAACCCAAAGAATTTGTCTCGGATTTAGCAATTGTCGGCTTATATTATATTTCAAATCCGCAATTGCTTATGCAATGTTTAAACGAAGTTGTTGAAAAAGATATTCAAACAAGCGGTGAATACCAATTGACAGATGCCTTACAGTTAATGTTGGAAAAAGGCGAAAAATTTTCTTCATTCCAGGTTGAGGGATGGTTCGATTGCGGAAAGCCGGAAACACTTTTGTCAACCAATCGTCACTTATTAGATAAACAAAATCAATTTCCTGCTCCAAATGGTTCGGTGATTATTCCACCGGTATTTATTGCACCCGATGCTAAAATTATTCGTTCCATCATTGGTCCTTATGCAACAGTTGCTGACGGAGCCACTGTGGAGGATAGTATTATCCGCGATACTATTATTAGCAACGGAGCAAAAGTTTGTTCGTCTTTGTTAACAGAATCAATTATTGGAAACAACGCTCAGGTAAAGGGTAATTTTATCAAAATGAATGTTGGAAATTCCAGCGAAATCAATTACTAACTTTAAATGATGACCGTGCAACGAATTTCAATAGCCGGTTATGGAGTCCAAATGGCTGATAATCGAAAAAGCTGGATTTATAGGACGTAAGTTATGGAAAAGGATATGAAAAGTGGAACACACGATTATAGATGAGGAATTAATTAATGCCATATTACTGGATTCTTTAAACGAGAAAAAAGTAAGTGTTGATGATATTCTGAATAAAGCATTAATGTTACAGGGATTGGAATTGCCTGAAATTGCTTCCTTACTTCAAGTTAATGATAACTATCAATTAGTTAAATTATTCAAAACAGCTTACAAAATTAAACAAAGAATTTACGGGAACAGGATGGTTCTTTTTGCTCCTTTATATATATCCAATTACTGTTCCAATAACTGTTTGTATTGCGGTTTCAGAACTGATAACAAAGATATTGAGCGAAAGACATTAACAATAGATGAAATAAAAGAAGAAACTCATGAAATTCTAAGACAAGGTCACAAACGAATTTTGATGCTTATGGGTGAAGAACATAAGAATTGTACTTTTGATTATTTTCTCGAAGCTATTAATGCAGTTTATAGTGTCAAAGATGAAAAAGGAAGCTCAATAAGAAGAATAAATATTGAAATAGCACCATTATCTGTAGAAGAATTCAAAAAGCTTAATCAAGTGTCAATAGGAACATATACTGTTTTTCAGGAAACGTATCACCGTGAAACCTATAAAATAATGCATCCAAGCGGTAAAAAAGCTGATTATGACAACCGTATCGAAACAATGGACAGAGCATTATCCAATGGTTTACATGATGTAGGGATAGGTGCCTTGTTTGGTTTGTACGATTACAAATTTGAAGTAATGGCTTTAATAATGCATGCAAAACATCTGGATAAAAAATTTAATGTCGGACCGCATACCATTTCGATTCCAAGAATTTATTCAGCAAAGAATGCTCCGGTATCTGTTAATATACCCCATAAAGTTTCCGACATGGATTTTAAAAAGTTGATAGCTGTTTTGCGTTTGGCTGTACCTTATACAGGTATAATTCTTTCAACCCGCGAACCTGCGGATTTAAGAACCGAACTATTTGAATTAGGTATATCACAACTAAGTGCCGGTTCAAGAACGAGTCCTGGAGGATACAAGCAAGCGTTCAGTGAGAATGTTGAAGACGGTCAATTTTCACTAAACGACACTCGTACATCCGGTGAAGTTATCTCAGACTTAATCAAGCATGGTTTTATTCCGTCTTTTTGTACGGCTTGTTATCGTCTTGGCAGGGTAGGAGAGGATTTTATGGATTTGGCAAAACCCGGTTTAATAAAATTAAATTGTCATCCAAATGGATTGCTCACTTTAAAGGAATATCTAATAGATTATGCAGATTTGGAAACCCGTAAAGCCGGTGAAGAATTAATTCAGAAAGAACTTAATGAAATTCCGAGCGAAAAGAGAAAACAAACAACAATTGAGTATCTTAAAAGAATCGAAAAAGGGGAGAGGGACTTGTATTTTTAGTTTCATGAGTTTCGTAAATTTAATAAAGTGGGGATTTTTTAGTAACTATATGTTTTGCGTCAAACATAAATACTCCTCTATCAAGAGGTGACAAAGAAATGTTTCCTTCTCATTCTTCTCTTTTTCCCTTTCTAAATTCCAAATTCCTGTGCTACAGATGACAAAACATTATTCTCATCTCCCAATTACTTTTTCCCATAGGATTTTTTTTGAATCTTTTTTCAGAAATACTTGAAATCCGGCTAATTTGATAGCTTTGTAATCTTCTGAGAGATAGGGAAGTGCAGAAATCGGATTATTCCATAATTGAAGAACGGCATCGGGCTTAAGTTTTCCGATTGAATAAGTGTAGTTCCATTTTTCATGTCCGGGATTATAAACAATATAACTGCGGTATTTGTTAAACGAAACCTGCATTCGTGCAATTGTCTTGTCATTTTTCCCAAGTAAATCAATACATCTTCGCTCAAGAAAATATGGGATGGTCCCTGCCATAACAACAGTGGCAACGGCATCCTCTTTTAGAATTTTCTTGGATTCCAGAGCCAAAAGTGTTTGTTTTCTGTTGTCCTTTTCGGTAAATGTCTTCTCCAGTAAAAGTTCTCCTTTCAGGTATTCGAAGCTGTTAAAATTAATAGCTAAGAAAACAACAATACTCAAGCAAACAAAAATCAGTTGCTGTTTCGGTTTTCCGAACTTTTCTGCCTTCAAAGCTATTAAATATCGTAAAAATAGTATTGATAATACGATAAACACGGGCATCGTTGTACTGATGAAACGATTAGCAGGAAGCCACCATTCCCATGAGTCTCCGCCTATATAAATGCTGTACAAAATCATTATGCTGAAAATGGAAATTGGAAGGAGCAGTAAATTGTTTTTTGTTTTAAAGTAAAACCAAAACGGCAGGGCGAATACAAAAGGAGTCATATATAAAACAAATTTAACAAATACATAAAAACCTTTGTAGATTCTTAAGAAGAATGGAAATCCTGTCATCTTCAAATAATAAGTATTTGGTAGCCATTCCCCGAAATAATATTGTCTCCAACCGATTAGTATTCCAAGAAAAATTAATAATACAAAAAGACCTGTTCCTAAAATTTCTTTTCCTTTGTCTCTATTAAATAGGAATAGAAAGATAAAAAACACCATATAAATCAGTAGAGAATCCATTCTAACCCAGATTGCAATAGCCGGCAAAATCAGTTGCCAGTTTGAGAATTTGTTTTCATTTTGATTTTTTAATGTTAAATATAAAGACCAACTGATAAGTAAAGTAATTAAGCTGACTTCCAATCCTTGGATACTCCAGTTATTTAAAGGCAGGTATAATGATGTTATAATAATTATCACGCTTACGACAAGAACATCATCACCTGATAACAGTTCGGAACATCGTTTAATGAAGAATAAATTCAATGCTAAAAGAACGACTCCAAGTATCTGAAAAATCAGAGATATTTTCGCTTTTACAATTGGTAATAAATGAACTCCTGCCATTAAATAAACCCATAGTGGATTTGAGAATCCTTCGACCGGTTCAGTTCCCGGATTCCAGACAGGACCATTGCCATTCGCTATATTTTCGGCATATCTCATTGAAATCATTTCATCATCGAATAGGGAAAAATATCTTGTACCTTCAATTTCGTATGAATTTAAATCAATATAGATTGCAGAGTATGCAAAGAGCAATATTATACTTGCAATAAGCAATATGTTTGAGCCATTCAATATTTTTTTATTTTGATTCATAAGGAAAATTACGAAATTATTTATTGATTTCCCGAAATAATTAGTACAAAAAAAAGCAGGACTATAGTCCTGCTTCTTATCGGAAAATAAAATTTTCAATATAACTCAATAATTGATATACCGAAACTAAATCAATCCTGCTTTATGTTTTTCCTCTAATCTTGCGAGCATGTCTTGAGTCATCGAGTCCAAATCGTAAGAAGGATTCCATCCCCATTCATCTCTGGCGGCTTGGTCTTCCACGCCATCGGGCCAGGAATCTGCAATTGCCTGGCGGAAGTCCGGCTCATAATCAATTGTGAAATCAGGTTTATATTTCTTGATTGAATCGGCAAGTGTTTTAACATCGAAACTCATCGAACCAACATTGAAGTCATTATGATGTTTCAGATTTTCAAAAGGAGCTTCCATCAAATCAATAGTTGATTTGAGGCAATCAGGCATATACATCATTGGTAATTTTGTGCTTTCCTTAACAAAGCAGGTATAATGATTATTTTTTACTGCTTCATAATAAATAGCAACTGCATAGTCGGTTGTTCCGCCACCAGGGAAAGTTTCGGCAGAAATGATACCCGGATAACGTAAACCGCGGCTGTCCAATCCGAATTTCTTTACGTAATAATCAGCCAATACTTCGCCTGCAACTTTGGTAACTCCGTACATTGTTGTCGGATGTAATCCTGTTGATTGAGGGGCAATACTCGGACAATCCGGTCCCCAAACTGCTATTGAACTTGGGATAAGAACGCGTGCCATTTCGTGCTTAACGGCAAGATTCAATATGTTCAAAGTACCATTCATGTTGACGTCCCAGCAAAGCATTGGATTTTTTTCTCCGACACCTGATAAAATAGCTGCCATGTGGACAATAGTGTCAATATTATATTTATTAATGATTTCTTCAACACTGCTTTCATCGCTGACATTAATATAATGGAATGGTCCTGATTCTTCGAGTTCTTTCGAAGGCGGTGTTTTGCGCCCTGTTGCTATAACATTTTCTGCACCGTATTTTTTTCTTAATTCAAGTGTCAATTCCGACCCGATTTGACCGACTGAACCGGTTACTAAAATTTTCTTAATATCTTTTTTCATATCTGATTCCTTATTTAAAATTTTAAAAATAACAATTTAATTGATTTTTCTAAAGTCCCCTCCCGAGAGGAGATTCAGGGGTGTGTAAATAGGCAACCCCAAGAAAAGAGTTGCCTATATAAAATTAATACCTTTAATTGATGACTATAATTTACTAATACAATTTACGTTTCACAATCAGAAATTCGTAATCAGTAATTAGTAATTACTTAATCATTCCCAATTCTTTTCCAACTTTAGTAAATGCTTTGACGGCTTTATCAACATGTTCTGTCGAGTGACCTGCAGAAAGCTGAACCCTTATTCTGTCCATTCCTCTTGGTACTACCGGGAATGAAAAAGCAATAACATAAATACCTTCTTGCAACATTTTGTTAGCAAAGTCAACTGCCAATTGTGAGCAATTAGGGTATTTTCCAAACATTATGGCTACGATTGGATGAACGCCGGGGATAATGTCAAAACCTGCTTCGGTCATTTCTTTCCTGAATTTCATTGTGTTTCTTTCGAGTTTATCCCTGAGTTCGGTTGAAGCCATCAAAACATCCATTACCTTTATAGTTGCACCAACTGTTGATGGTGGAACCGTATTTGAAAACAAATACGGACGTGCTTTGTTACGCATCCAGTCAACTATTTCTTTGCGTCCTGAAATACATCCCCCGGATGCTCCGCCGAGTGCTTTACCGAATGTAGTTGTGATTATATCAACTCTGCCCATTACACCGCAATGGTCATGTGTTCCGCGGCCGGTTTTACCCATAAAACCTGTTGAGTGTGAATCATCAACCATTACCAAAGCATCGTATTTTTCTGCTAAGTCGCAAATCTGGTCTAATTTGGCAATGTCACCGTCCATGGAGAAACAACCGTCAGTTGCAACCATTTTAAAACGGCAACCGGCAGCAATAGCTTCTTTCAAACAGCGTTCCAAACCTTTTAATGTTTTGCCTGTTGCTGGATCCGGTTCCTCAGTGTCAGCCATGTTCCCATGGTTATAAATCCAGCGTTGTGCTTTGCAAAGCCGGATACCGTCAATAATTGAAGCATGATTTAATGCATCTGTAATAATAGCATCATCGGGACCTAATAATGGCTCGAATACCGCTCCGTTAGCATCGAAACATGACGAAAACAATATAGTGTCTTCTGTTCCAAGAAATTGAGAAACCTTTTTCTCGAGTGTTTTATGAATATCCTGTGTTCCGCAGATAAATCTAACTGAAGATAAGCCATAACCTCTATGGTCAATTTCTTCATGGGCAGCTTTGATTAAATCAGAATGTGATGACAATCCAAGATAATTATTAGCACAAAAATTCAATACTTTTTTCCCGTTTACTTCAATTTCAGCACCCTGAGGACTTTCGATAATCCTTTCGTTTTTATATAGCTTTTGTTCATGTAAACTCTGCAACTCCGTTGCGAGGAAATCTTTCATCTTTCCAAACATATATATCTCTCCATAATTATAAAAAAAAATTAATTTTCTATTTTATTAATGACAAATCAATAATCGTGACCTATCATAAAATAAGATTACAAAATTAATCAAGTATTATAATCCATGCAAGATATTTTCGCTTAAAATTGATTAAATTATAAAATATTTTCTAAGTATCCTTAATAAAAAATATAATACCCTGAATTGTCTTATTAATAATGATTTTTAAATAATTTTTCAGCCGCAAGTCAAACGATGTGCATTGGTTGTTTTCTCAATATCTTCAATCGAATGTGCAGTCGAAACAAACATGGCTTCGAATTGTGCTGGTGCAAGATATATTCCTGAATTCAACATTTTATGGAAATATTTTGCATATTTTTCTGTGTCTGATTTAATTGCAGAATTGAAATCAGTTACTGGTTTATCAGTGAAAAACTGGCAAAGCATAGAGCCGACACGGTTAATTGTGTAATTCAAATTGGACTTTTGAAAATTATCTCTCATGCCTTTTTCAAGTAATGCAGATTTTTCTTCAAGTTCCAAATAAATTTCAGGATGTTCTTTTATATGTGTCAATGCGGCTATCCCTGATGTCATAGCCATAGGGTTTCCGCTCAAAGTTCCTGCCTGATACACAGGACCGGCAGGGGAGATGTAGTCCATTATTTCTGCTTTACCACCAAAAGCACCGACAGGGAAACCTCCACCAATTATTTTTCCAAGTGTAGTCAAATCAGGTTCAATGTTGTAGAGTTCCTGTGCTCCACCTTTTGCTACTCTAAAGCCGGTCATTACTTCATCGAAGATTAAAATGATTTTTTCTTCAGTGCATATTTGCCTGAGTTCTTGTAAAAATGATTTTTCGGCAGGAACGACTCCCATATTTCCTGCAATCGGCTCAATTATTAACCCTGCGATTTCACCTTTGTTGCTGTTGATTATTTGTTTTACTGATTCAATGTCATTATAGGAAGCAACTAAAGTGTCTTCAGCACTTGCTTTTGAAACGCCGGGGCTTGTCGGTACACCAAATGTCAATGCTCCTGAACCGGCTTTAATCAGGAAAGAATCAGCATGACCGTGATAGCATCCTTCGAATTTAATGATTTTGTCTTTTCTAGTATAGCCGCGGGCTAATCTGATTGCCGACATTGTGGCTTCTGTTCCACTGTTTACCATTCGTACCATTTCTATTGATGGAACAAGTTCACAGACAAGTTCAGCCATTTTTACTTCTAATTCTGTAGGAGTTCCAAAGCTTGTTCCTTTTTTTAAAGCATCTTGAACTGCTTCAATAATAAAATCAGGATTGTGTCCGAAGAGATGTGGTCCCCAACTGCCGATATAATCAATATATTCATTACCATCCACATCATAGATTTTGGAACCTTTTCCTCGTTCCATAAAAATCGGTATACCACCAACAGATTTAAAAGCACGTACAGGTGAATTGACCCCACCGGGAATTCTCTTTTTCGCTTCTTCAAATAATTTTATACTTTTATTTATTTTCATAACCACTTTCCATATAATCTATAATATTGCTAAAAAAGGCAGTTACACAGAGTTCCACTGAGATTTCACAGAGCTACACAGAGTTTTTACTTAACGAAACGTCTAATTCCATTTTTTAAAACTGTAACATTGAAATTAATTAAAAGTCCGATTTTTTTATTTGCGAATTTCATATAAGTTAAAATTTGTGCTTCATGAACAGGATTGAATTCATCCACAGTTTTCAATTCAACAACAACTAAGTTTTCAACTAACAAATCTATTCGATAACCACACTCTAATTTTTTCTCCTTATATACTACCGGGACAGGTTTTTGTCTTTCAACAGATAATCCAGCGTTCAACAACTCAAAGTACAAGCATTCTTCATAAGCAGATTCCAAGAGTCCTGGACCTAAGTGTCTGTGCACTTCAATCGCACAACCTATTATCTTCTCAGTTATTTTATTTATCTCCATTTTTTATTCCTCTGTGTAACTCTGTGAATCCTCTGTGGAACTCTTTGTAATGATTTCTTCATATTATTGTCAAACACTTGATTTAAATATAATTTAATTTCTCTGTGGAACTCTGTGAATTCTCTGTGGAACTCAGTGTAATTTAAATAATACATATAAATATGATTACCTTTTATTAAACAATTTCGCCATTTCTTTCGCAAAATAAGTTAATATCATATCCGCACCTGCTCTTTTGATTGCAGTCAATGTTTCAAGCATTATTTTGTCGTGGTCTAACCAACCCCTATCAGCCGCCGCTTTAATCATTGAATATTCGCCACTGACCTGATAAGCCGCCGTGGGCATACCAAATTCAGTTTTTACCCTGTGAATTATGTCCAGATAAGCCCCTGCAGGTTTCACCATAACAATATCAGCACCTTCAAAAATATCTTCTTCGACTTCTCTTAATGCTTCATTAGCATTTGCGAAATCCATCTGATGAGATTTCCTGTCACCGAATTTCGGAGCACCTTCTGCCGCTTCACGAAAAGGTCCGTAAAATGCAGATGCATATTTTGCAGAATAGCTCATTATCGGCAGATTTTTAAATTTATGTGAATCCAGTGTTTGCCTTATTGCCGCAACTCTGCCGTCCATCATATCCGACGGAGCCACCATATCAACACCTGCTTTTGCCTGTGCCAAAGCAATTTTCGAAAGATGAATTAAAGTATCGTCATTCATTACTTCATTGCCATAAACAATTCCACAATGACCGTGGGATGTGTACTCACACATACAAACATCTCCAATAACTAAGAGGTCTGGAACATTCTCTTTTATAGCACGAATAGCTCTTTGTATAATTCCGTCTTCCGATTGAGCATCAGAGCCGATTTCGTCTTTCTTATCAGGAATACCGAATAAGATTACGGCAGGAATACCCAAATCCCTTACTTGTTTACATTCCTCAACTAAAACATCAATTGACATTTGAAAAACACCGGGCATCGAACTAATCGGATTTTTAATTTTCTCACCATTTAATACAAACAGCGGATAAATAAAATCCTTGACAGAAAGCGATGTTTCCCTCATCATATCCCTCAATATAGGATTATTTCTCAATCTCCTAAACCTCTTAAATTCCACTTGTGCCATAATATCTTTCCTTATTAATATCCTCACTCTTAAAATAATCGTTATCGGTTATCTGTTATCCGTTTTCTTTTTTTTTTATTTTTGCAAACTTTATGAACTTTACAAACTTTCTACTCATTCCATCCTTCGACAAGCACAGGATGACGGTCATAAATAATAGAAAATAGAACTGAATGTTCATTCATAATTCCTAAACCCTATCCCCAATACCCTAAACCCTAATTTGTTTTATAATTTTCCTCGCACCCATTTTCAGTACCGATTCAGCAAGAGCAATCCCTGCTTTTTCGGGAAATTCAAGTGAACCGGATATAGTGCTTCGGAAATAATTCTTACCGTCAACTGTAGCAACTAAGCCGTCAATCAGCAACATTAATTGCCCCATTGTATTTTTCCTGATTTTTGCATAAGCCGCAATCGGTGTTTTACAACCGCCACCCAAACGCTTAAGGAAAGCTCTTTCTGCTCTTGTTTCAATTGCTGTGTTAGGATGATTTACCTTCTTCAACAGTTCTTTTATGAAATTATCATCATGACGAATTTCGATACCTAAAGCACCCTGACCAACTGCAGGAAGCATGTCACGAATTTCTAAAACACCGGAAATATATTCTTCCATACCCAAACGTTCCAAACCTGCTTTTGCGAGGATTATTGCGTCCCAATCGGATTCGAGATATTTTTTAATTCTAGTTTGAATATTTCCCCTCAAATCGTGAATGGTTATATCTTTTCTTACATATCTAACCTGTGCCTGCCTGCGTAAAGAACCTGTGGCAATCACTGCTTTTTTGGGAAGTTTGCGGATTGACATTCGCTTTGTCTTTGATACCATAACATCCTCAACGCTTTGTCTTTCTGATACGGCTCCTAAAATCAAACCTGCAGGTAAATCAGTTGGCAAATCTTTGAGTGAATGAACAGCAATATCAATTTCTCCTGACAGCAACTCATTTTCAATTTCCTTTGTAAATAATCCTTTGCCTTCAATTTTATCGAGAGCTGTATCCAAAACTTTATCACCTTCAGTTTTAATCAATTTTAAATTAATATCCATTTGAGGAAATTGTCTTTTGATAAACTTCTTTACAAATTCTGCCTGCCAAATAGCCAGGTCGCTTGCTCTTGTTCCTATTAAAATTCTTCTGTTTTCCATAACCAATAAATATTTGATTTCATATTAAATTATTAAAAAAACAAATATAAGAAAAAGTATTATGATACGATTGTCTGATGGCTTTTTGTAAATAGAATGTTTTTATTATATAATATCTATATTTTTATTAATTTTAAGAAAAAGTTTATGCAAAATGAAACTTATTGTTGTTTCATGTGTTTATAAATATTTAAAATGTTTACGAGTTAAAATCGTTTAAATGATTAAAAATTTATTGGAGGTAAATCTTGGGAACAATAACATTAGATAAATATGTCAGCGACAAGGGAATATTTTTAAATCCTGAGTTGCTTTCTCAGTTTATGAACAATAAAGTTCAGATAACTATTAGAGAAGTCGAAGCTGATAAAATTGATAGCGAGCTCATGAAATTCGCAGGTGTTTTGAGTAATGAGGAAGCAGAAGAACTCTCAAAATCTGCTGAAGAATGTCGAACCATAGAACCTGATTCATGGTTATGAATTTCCTTTTCGATACTAATATCATAATAGCATTTATGAAAAATGAAACTGTTGTAGTTGATTATATTTCTAAATGTAATAACATATTTGTTTCCCCGGTTACTATCGGAGAAATGAGCTATGGAGCTAAAAAATCCTCAAATGCTGATAGGAATATGAATGTCTATAAGGAATTTTTCAGTTTGTGCAATATATTAACTATTACGGAAAAACTGCCGAAAAATATGGTTATTTAAAATTTGAACTTAAGAATGCCGGAAAACCAATTCCCGAAAATGATTTATGGATTGCATCATCAGCTTTGGAAAATTCAATGACTATCGTTACGAGAGATAAGCATTTACTGGGTGTCGACCTTGTTCAGACCATAGAATTATAATCTAAAAAAATCTTTATATATCGTAGTTTTACGAAAATATAAAATAAATTTTTGTATAGAGTGAAACTTTTTCCTGTTTCATGTGTTTATACATATAAAGGACTGACAATTTTTGGAAAACTGTTATGAAAATGAAATTACTTCTTTTTTTGTTGCTTTTATTAGTGCCTTCGGTGAGATTGCTGATGCAGGAGATTCCCGATTGTATGTGTCCACCGATGCATATATTAGAAACCGGACATCAAGTTAATATTGATTCGGCAATTGTGATAGATACCTGTGGTATATGGTATCCATCTGCAAGTTGTGATTCTGCTTATTGGAATAATATCAGGTCGGAATACCAATTTGAAGCTCAAAAGAGATTGTACTCAAGAGCATATTGGGAAATATTATTTTTGGTTGATGTAATACCAATACCAGCATCTCATCCAGATTCAGTAATAATTGTTGATTGGACTTCTATAGATACAACTTTTACTGAATTAAGGGAAGCGTTCGAACAATTAGAGGAAAAGTTTGATGATTTTTATTTGAAAAAATTATATCCATCTTCTGGAGATGGTAAATCGAGTAGAAGGTTTAGATTATATTTTACAAATTACGTGAATTTAAAACAAATCGAAAAACACTTCGAGTATATTCCTGATATATTGATTAGTTTTGGCCGTGATATCCCTGTTCCAAATATAATTGATTATGATGTTATTACCAATATAAATTATTGTACAATCTCTCCCAATCCCGCAAGCGAATATATTGAAATCACGGTAGGGGAGAACAGCAGACGGCAGACAGGAGACGGCAGACAGGAATGGGATATCCAAATTTATAATGTTTATGGGGAACAAATGACCAACCTCACCCCAACCCCTTACACACCCCTAATCCCTCTCGAGAGGGGAATGGAGAGAGGAGCAAGAATTGATATTTCTTCTTTTCCTGATGGAGTATATTTCCTTAAACTCTCCGAAAGTTCTGAACTTTCGGAAAGTTACCAAGTCAGGAAATTTGTGCTGATAAAATAAATTCTTATAATCGCATAACGATAGAATGTTTGTAATAAAGTAAATCGTCATATTGCCGGAATCGCATAGCGATTCAACTTAAAAATCAAGATTCAATTCCTATGGAATTGGTAGCATTAGTTATCATTCTTGTTATAAACGTTTAATTTCTACGAAATATTTCAATTATTTTATATCAAATTGAAACTTTTTCCTGTTTCATGTGTTTATACATATAAAGGACTGACAATTTTGGGAAAACTGTTATGAAAATGAAAATACTTCTTTTATTGTTGCTTTTATTAGCGACTACAAACAGTCTGATGGTGCTGGAGATACCGGATTGTATGTGTGTGCCATTATCATATCCCTCAACAGGTCACCTTATCAATCAGGATTCTTCACTAATAATTGACACTTGTGGAATTTGGTATCCATCAGTAAATTGCGATTCGGTTTATTGGAATAATATTACATCAGAAAATTCTGAGTTGGCTAAAGGTAGAATATATGCAAAAAAACCATGGTCAATAAGATTTGAAGTTGATGCAATACCATTAGAACCTGCACCATGGGATACTAATCTATATGTAACTTGGACAGCAATAGATAGTAGTAATTATCCGGAAATTAGATCTCGTTTTGAATTTATTGAACATGAATTCGGTAGTTATAAATTAAGAAAGGTTTATCCAGATAAAGACACTGGAATTGATAGTAGGGAATTTATACTCATATTTGATGACTATACTTGGGTATTAACTTTGACCAATTATTGCAATAACATTCCTTATACACATGCTGAATTCATAGGATGGCCAAGTGTTCCACAAAGTGATGTCAATGATGATAATGGAAAAAATGTATTTTCAATTTCTCCAAATCCTGCCAACGAATATATTGAAATCAATGTAGGGGAGAACGGCAGACGGCAGTCAGCAGACGGCAGACAGGAATGGGATATCCAAATTTATAATGTTTATGGTGAGTGTGTTTTATCCGTAGGGGCGAACGGCAGTTCGCCCGTTCAGAGAATTGATGTTTCTTCTTTTCCTGATGGAATTTATTTCATAAAACTTTCGGAAAGTTCGGGACTTTCTGAAAGTTACGGGATATATAAATTTGTGGTGATGAAATAACTCATTAAAGTACAGACAGGTCTGAGACCTGTCTCTACAATTATCCCCATACACCCGAAATTTTCGCACCACAGAATTTGCATTTACCATTCTCGATATTATTTTCGAGATTATAATATCCTTTTCTGGCAATAAGCAGTTTTTTGCATTTATGGCAGTAGGTGTTTTGGCTGTCTGTGTCGGGGATATTTCCGACATAGACATATTGCATACCTTCCTCAAGAGCTATTTTTCGGGCTTTTTCGAGTGTCTCAGCCGGTGTTTGAGGTAAATTTGTCAGCTTGTGCAATGGATGAAATCTTGAAAAATGCAAAGGATATTTGTTCAGTTTATTTTTTGTAAGCCATTTGCACATCTGACGAATCATTTTCAAGTCATCCGTCCAGGTCGGAACGATAAGATTTGTGATTTCCAGCCAGACTCCTTCTTCGGCAAGTATCTGCAATGTCCTTAAAACGGGCTTTAAAGTTCCTCTGTTAAGCTTTTTATATATTTCATCACTGAAACTCTTAAGGTCAATATTTGCGGCATCCAGAACCTTGCACATCTCACGTAGGGGCTTTTCTTTGATATATCCGCAGGAAACGAAAACATTTTTTATTCCTTTTGATTTGGCGATTTTTGCAGTATCGTATGTATATTCAAAAAAAGCCGTTGGTTCTGAGTAAGTATAAGCAATTGATTCGCATTTGTATTTAATTGCAGATTCCACCACTTTTTCAGGCATTAAATCATAGTTACGTGTATCTTCGGGTTTTGCCTGAGATATTTCCCAGTTCTGGCAATTCAGGCATTGCAAAGTACAACCTGCAGTTGCTATCGAAAAAGCAGAACTTTGTGGCAGAAAATGATAAAGTGGCTTTTTTTCGACCGGGTCAACATGAACAGCACAGGGATTACCATAAACAAGAGAATAAAGTTTACCGTCGAAATTCTTTTTAACACGGCAATCGCCTACTTTACCGGGATAAATTATACATTCGACAGGGCAGAGGTCGCAAAATGCTGTTTTTCCTTTCGTAAAGTAATGCCGTGCTTCTATACTCCATTTCCATGGTTTTTCCTGGGTAAAGATTGAATTGGGAAGACCTCCCATACACAAAACACAACCGGAAGCCAGACAAGATTGAAGAAATTTTCGTCTTGAGTTTTGCGAAATATTATCTTTGTTTCTTTCAATATTTGACGATGTAACTTGCAGTTTAAATAACCTTAAAAATTCTAAATTTGTACAAATTCAAATTCACTTTCATTAGAAAACAAATTATTTTCGATTAATTTAATTTTTTCTATTGTTTTATTTATAGCTATTTCCGATTTATCAATACCTATCCATTTACGGTTTAGTAACTGAGCTGATTTTAGAGTTGTACCAGAACCACAAAAGCAATCTAGAACAATGCTATCAACATTTGAAGAAGTTTTAATAATTAAATCCAACATTTGTGAATTTTTTTCTGTTGGATATAGAGGATATTGTGGGTCTTTAAATTCCCAAATATCCTGATATCTTTTACCTTCTTTTTCATCAAAATATAATTTTTTTCTAGGATTACCTGTTGAAGACCATTCGAGTAATCCTTCCTTATCCCATTTTTCTAATGTTTCAATATCTGCTCTCCAATGTCTTCCTTCGGGAGGTGAAATCCCTTTAAAAAATTTGGAGGAATTACCATTTATAGTTTCTCCAGGAGCGTGAATTGGAACAGTTGTATATCTTCTTCCGTCTTTGTCAATTTTTGGGAATAGTTTTTCTCTGTCCTTTTCGGAATAAATCTGAAAAGGTTCGTTCCATATCATTTTGTCAGACTTTGAGTAAAATAGAATTAAATCCTTTATATTTCCAAAGCCTTTTCTCTGAAAATTTTTAGGATTGCATTTTATTCGTGTTATGTCATTCCTAAAATTAATTACACCAAAAATATCATCCATCATGATTTTTACATAATGACCAATTTTGTAATCAGTATGAATATATATGGAACCATCTTCGGATAATAAATCTTTGAGAAGTACAATTCTTTCTTTTAAATAATCAATAAAATTATCACCTAAAATTTTATCAGAATATGCTACATCACCATTTTTTGACGCACTGATTGTTGATGTTCTATTGCCATTTATTAGAAAACTGTTATTAGTTGCAAAAGGAGGATCAATATAGATTAAATCTACTTTGCTTCGTAATTTATATTTGTTTAATAATAGTTTTAAACCTGAAATATTTTCTCCATGTATAAGAATATTTTTCATAATATTTTAAATCTGATATAAAAACTCTCTCAAAACTAATGAACTCATAATGTTGAATTTATTGTGAATTCCAGTAATTGAATTATACATTTTGTTCTTTCCCTTGATGTACAAGACACCATCTAATATAGCTATTTTAATTACTTTAACATTCTTGGAAGTCAAGAGATTGATAGCATCATTGTATTGTGCATTTTGATGCCCACCAAAATCAGTTAAAAACTTTGCTTCACCTATAACATATTTGCCATTAAATCTTCCTACAAAATCTAATCCTTTAGGGTTGTGATAGTTAAAATTATCCTTAGCAAAGTTTAATAAATCTTTGTCGCTTGCGTTAAGAATAGCATCTTTTTTATTTTTTTTAAATTCCTCTAAGGTAACAGGAGTTAATCCTAAAGACTTTTTATTTAACCATTCACGAAACATAGGCCCAATTTGTCTATTAGTCTCCTTAGGTTCGCTACAACTCTTGAAAATTTCATTTATTCCCATTTCATATAGACGTCCACATATTCTATTAATAGTTCTTGGGTTTCGATAAATAGCCGTTTTATCTTTCCTAAGGTAAGCTACATAAGAGTCTTTAATTGGAAATTTATTTAATTTTAATAGATTAATTATCAATTTTTGGTTATCTTTTTTTTTGAAAGATTTTTCGATTTCCAACCATTTCGAATTATCAAGTTCTCTAATTCCTTCTGGAATTGTGGGATATACTTGAAATAAATCATCAAGATATGAGCGTTGATTAGCATAATCAATACTTAGTTGAATCCAATTATTCAAATTTATTTCCTCAATTATTTAAACTGTTTTTTGATAAAAACTCTTAGCTTCCTCAACATCCTCAGGACTACCAATAAAAATTGGCACTCTCTCATGAATTGATTTTGGAACTATATCCATGATTCTTGAATAACCACTGTTTGCTTTTCCGCCTGCGTGTTCGACTATCATAGCCAAAGGATTTGCTTCGTACAGCAAACGGACTTTGCCATTCAAGTAATTCTTTCCTGCTGGATAAAGATAAATCCCGCCATGATGAATAGTTCTATGGACATCAGCAACTGCGGCGGCAACATATCGGAAGCCATAAGGATGCTTTTTATCTTCTGTCGGTGTTTTTAGATACTTAACATAATTTTGTACCCATTTATCCCATAAATAAAAATTACCTTCGTTGCAACTATACTCAGCACCTCGGGATGGTATCCTAAGATGGTCTGTTACCAATAAAAATTCACCAATATCAGGGTCAAGACAAAAAACACTTACTCCGTTTCCTGTAGTATAAACAAGAATTGTACTGCTTCCATACAAAGCATATCCTGCGGCAACCTGATTTTTACCGGGTTGAAGAAAGTCTTCTTCGGTGCCGTCAGTTCTTAACTCCGGATTTTTCCTTTTATACAAAGAAAAGATGGTTCCTATAGTAATATCAACATCAATATTAGATGAACCGTCAAGAGGGTCAAAAGTCATTACATATTTACCCTTTTCATAATCATCAGGTATCTTAATAATATCCTCATGTTCTTCTGAAAGCATTGCACATAGTTTTCCGCTTCTTTGCATGGTTTCAATAATCACAGTATTGGCAAACTCATCAATTTTTCTTACCTGTTCACCATGAACGTTTCTATATTTAGTCATTCCCAATATATCATTTAATCCTGCTCTGCGAACTTCATGAGAAATCATCCTCAGAGCAAAATTGAAATCGTGCATAATTGCTGTAAAGTCTCCTGTTGCTTCAGGATGCAAATCTTCCTGTTCACTTATAAACCTGTCAATTGTAACAAGTTTTGTTCTATCTCTTATGGTCATATATCCTATAAAATTATTATTGTAAATCTTAAACTTACAAAATAAACAATTTTTAGATTTTTCAATAATTTTTTAAAATGAATTGTCTGATAACATTTAATCTGTGGAAATTAGAATAATGTTTTACCAGCTTCCACCAACTCTTAATTTAATTTCCCAATCCTTTTGATTTTTAGTTGTTGTTGTTTGTGCTGAAGACGTAACTTTTGTTAACTGAAGTACCATATTTAGCCATTTTATGTTGGATAGACTGGATATTGGGAAGTCAATACTTATCTGATTATTATTAGTAAAATCCGAGACTGTACCGCCTAATGTCCATTTAATCCCTTTAATATCACCGGAGAATTTCATTCTTGCCTGGTCGAGGTTTTGCAATGAACTTCCAATATCAATATCTGCACTTTGAATAAAGCTGGATGCCTGAACAAAATCTGTTAGGGCAGAAGATGCCATTGAAGATGCAATGGATGATGCTGAAGCCATATAATCAACACCGCCTGAACCACCTGCATTTTGGAGTTCTTCTTTTGTTTTACCAAGTGTTAATAATAATAATGCATCCTCATTGATTTTTGATGAATCCCCTGTTTTTATATCATTATAAATTGAATAACCGAAGGAAATACTTGGTTTTTCCTTAGTCCCTTTGATATACATATAAACTTCATAAGGTTCCAACTTATCGGTTAAATACCTTTGTCCTTTGTAAGTAGCAATCAAATCTAGACCGGGATTATCAATAACACCTTTTTGGAAAGAAACTATGCCTTTTGTATCGAGCATTTTAATTAGTTTTAAAGATGAGCCCTCTTTGACATATATTTCAGTTCCATAAATTTGAGGTTCATCTGCTCCTCTTTTCATTACGTAACGCAATTCATCATCAGGATTCTGAGTCCCGATTTCAGCAAATAACTGACCCATTCCCGTAATGTCCATTGTCATAACAAATCTGCCTTTAAACTTAATTCCAACATTAATATCGAGCAAATCTCCAAAGGATTTCTCCTTTCCTTTTGTAGCTTCTTGTTTTCTGTCAACTACATTCTGTCTTCTATTTACTGAAGAAATTGAGTCATCTACAATTGTAAATTCAATTGTACTGTCAGATTTAATTTCATATTTTAAAACAGATTTCTTAACCTCGGTACTTGAAGTATTAGGCATTATAAGTGCCGCCCGAAGAATGTTTACATCTCCACTCAAATATGGTGCTTCCATTGTACCAAAAAACCTCATTGGTTTTGGTCCGAAAGAGACGACAAAATCACCATATAAGGATGGCATTGATTTCATTGATGCCTGACTCAATACCTTGAATCTGTTCGAAAATACTCTTAAGTCAAATGCCTTTGGTTCGAGTTTATCTAAAATAATCTTCCCTTTTGCGATTGCTTCACCATTAGCAATATCAGTAGGATTATTTTTTAATGAGATTTTTTCAACAGTTATAGTATCTGTTGTTAGCTTAATAACTCCATCAGATGAAAAATTCATATTATTAGTTTCAAGTAGGAATTGAGTATTTTTATATGACAACAAACCACCATATTTAATATTTTCTAAACCGTTGCCTGTAATATTTAAATTTATATCGGCAAATCCGGATAAATTTTTAACTTCAGAGATAAATGGCGATAATATCTTTAACGGGAATTGTGAAGTTTCGAGACTTAGAGCTATGGGATTATTTTCGTAAAATCTATCACCTTCAGCTTCAATAGACAAATTAACGGGAATTTTGCCTAATGTCAACTTTAATAAGTTCTTGTTTAATTTAGAATAAGGATTATAAAACAAAATATTACCGCTTAAAACAGAATTACGGTGCATCAAATCAGCGGTAATATTACCAAAATAACTTTCTCCAACGGAGAGCTTTCCTAAATCAAGATTCAAATTTATATCGGTCTTTTCAAAAGTACCATTTAATCCAATTTCAAGAGAATCAAGATTACCTTTTAGTTCATATCCTATCTCGATTTCATCACGAGGGATAAATTCCCAGACATGTTCGATGTTATAGTTATATACTTTCAAGTTCAAATTTTTAAAATAATTTTCTCCAACACTGCCACTCAATTCAATTAAATCTAACTTATCACTCAATAGTTTGAACTTATTTATGGTAAGTTCTTTGTTTTTATAAACCAGATTGAATGGTTCTTTTGAAGAAAACTCAATTTTATCTGAATATTTAAAATCAAACTTATCAAACAAAATATCAATATGGTCACTATCTAAATATAAGCTTGACTTTGCTTTAAGTTTGTACATATCATTCAATTCGCCAATTACTCCCAGATTAAGTCTGTTATTTTCAAATCCGAACTGAGAATTAATATTCGAAATGGTTAAATCATTTAAATTTACTCCTTCTTTACTAATAAGATTAAATTCTAAGTTGGGATGAATTTCTGCTATGCTTTGTTGTTCGTTTTGTTGTTGATATTGATAATTTAATTGAATATTTCCATCTCCTGTTGTTGGGAAAATTTTAAGATTATTATCTCCATCATCATATACAAAATTAGTTACTTGAAACTCTGATATATTAATTAAACTTATACTATCAGTAGCTTTATATTTCAGTTTCAAGTTAATATCGCTATCAAATTTATTCAACTGTAAAAATGATTTGATGAGTTCAGAATCAATAAATCTGAGAGATAAATCAAAATTATATTCACCTGTTTTATAGATGTTATTTGTTTGACTTAAAAGTATATTATCATTTTCTGTGGGGAAGATGTTCTCGATCTTTTTATCAACAAAGTTCTTTAAATGAACAAAATCAAGAAGTATTTTATCCATTAAATCGAGATAATTAAAATTACCGGAAATATTAAATGTAAGGATTTTTGATTTAATATTAAATGTTTTAAATTGATTTTCATCTTTATTTATGGCAACATCAATTTTTAAAGGAGTAAGCTTTTTACCTCGTAAAATCCATTTGCTTATATCAAGATTAATTATTGTGTTCATACTGTCAGGTTCAAATCCTTCACCCTTTAGAACCATATTTGCATCTAGATGCTCAGGTATATCCGGATTGTTAAATATTTTCATTAAATTAATATTTCTAACAGAAGTTATTAAATCATATTTTGGATTACTCATATCTGAAAAATCGGCAAAACCGCTTAATGATATCTTTTCTGTTGACTTTTGGCGTATTGTAGAATCAACAGGTTCTGTAAAAGAATTGCCAAAACCAATTAATAGGGTATCAATATATATTTTACCTCTTTCCTGTGTTTTAGCTCGTAAAAGAAAATTATTAAAAGAATAATCCATTATTTTTGAATTAATCATATTCATATTTACAGATAGTTTCAAAATTTCAGGAGAATCACCGCTTCCTGAAAAATCAACATCAGCATTTATATTGCTTGATAGAGTTTCATCTAAAAGTATTCTTGACAAATCAAGATTTTCAGCATGAACCTTACCGGAATAGCTTATGGTATCCTTTATACCGACTCCTGCTTCCCCTTTAGCATTACCCAGTGAGCTGTTTAAATCAAATACTGCAAATAAGCTGTCCATTTTAAATTTACCTTTTAATTCTTTAATGGACATATCTCCAAAATCAGGAATACCTGTTATTTCTAATTTTCTTATAACATCGTCCATGTTATTTTTTAATAGTCTCGAATCATCGAAATCAAATTCTACAACACGATTATCATTAATCACATTAATTATATTAGCTGAAAAATTAAGATTACTTTTACCGAAACTTAAATCCTGAAATTGGGTGAAGAAATGATTCAACTTACCGGTTGCCAGCATATTAAAACTACAGTTACCTGAAATAGGAATATCCTCTGGTATTAGTCTTCCTATCTCATCGATATCCAAATTATGGGAAGTCATATTGACTTTAAACCTCGCTTTTCCAATATCAGCATCATCAAATACATTGAATTTTGAAAGTTCTGTGTTGAGTTCAAAGCTACTATTGCTTGTTCTAAAAAACATATCGTTGATTATTACTCCACTTGTATCCAGCATGGCAATTAATTCCAATTCCTTGATTTTATTACCCGAGTAAGAATCATAAAAACTCAGTTCCCTAATATCTGATTTATATTTAGATTTTTTTAAATCAATTTCAACATTCATTTTTAAATAGAAGCTTTTTAGTCTGAAATGGTCAAAGTCCAATTTCTTAGACTTATTGTAAGCTATGGTTGAATCAAAAAATCTTAAATCGCCATTTCTTATGCGTATCTTTTTTACCTGTATCAACCAATCCGCAGGTTCACTAACAGTTGTATCAAGACTTGGCTTTAATATTTTTTCAATTATCCATAAACTATCAGATGTGGAACGATAGAAATTTATTTGAGGAGAATCTAAAACAATTTCATTTACTATGATTTTATTTCGGAAAAGTGGGGCTAATTTTAATCCGGCATCTAATTCTTTAACAAAAAGGACTGTATCTCCTTGATAAGTCAAAGATACATCATTAAGTTTTATCCCTAAAAGGTAAGAAAATCTAATATCTTTAAATTCAAATCTTGCACCTTCCTGAAGTTCGTTATTTACAGTAGTAAAAATAAATCCTGAAACCCAGAACCTGAACCACTGTGCCTTGCTTAACATTATTAAAGTAATGGTTAGTATTATGATTAAAGCTGAAAAAATTAAAAGTATTGGATAAAAATTTCTTTTCAACCAATACCAAAATCCTTTCCTTTTCTCTTCTTTTTTATCAACTACTTCTTCCACTCTGTCTTAAACTCATTAAACTTATTAAACTATTGATTATATTTGTAAGTTATTTTTAATACTTATAATAATAATATAGTAAGCATAGCAAAATTGAAGCCAAAATTATCATTACGATGGAGATTAACGATATGGTATAGCACTATAGTGTTAGTATCCCTAATTGCTTTTGCTTTTTATGCTTATTACTGGGTTTTCAATGAACTTTACTCAAACCTTGACGAATCATTGATGAAAATATCAAATACTCTTAGTTTTATTATTGAGGAAGAAGCTTCCAATATTGAAAACTATGGAGAAAAAGGCAATCTATCTTACGTATTTTCAGGAAATTTGGATAAATTCACGCTTTTCAAAAAAGAAGAAAAATCGAGATTTATAGGTCCTCTGAGACCAAATAAAAATGGAGTCAAAAACAAACGAAGCGATGTAGTCTGGTCTGCTATTTTTACTCATTTGCTTTTAAATCCCGATAATTATTATATTCAGATTGCTGATACAAACCAACAAATCGTTTGGAAATCACGCAATCTTGAAGCTTACGAAATGCCTGTTGACCGGACTTATCAATCCGGTAAAGTTAAAAATTCTCCATACAATCAATTTACATTTTATGATAATGTTATCATTGGGAAGGAAAAGCTCAGGTTATTTGTTAATCGCAATGAATATTCAATTATTACAATTGCATATACTGTCCGTGATGTTCAGAATACTTTACAATCATTATTCAGTGCAATATTATTAGCAGTTCCTATTATATTTTTTGTTTCTATTATGGGTGGTATTGCCCTGGCAAAAATGTCATTAAAACCTGTTGATAAAATGACAAAAACAGCTAATGATATTACAGCCCGAAATTTGACTTTACGAATTGAAGAACCTGATACTGATGATGAAATTTCGAGATTGGCAAAAACATTGAACGATATGATTAGACGGCTTCAGCAGTCATTCATTAAAATTCAGCAATTTACGTCAGATGCCTCACATGAGTTGAGAACACCTCTTACTATTTTAAGAGGAGAGTTAGAAGTTGCATTGACTAAAGAAAGAACCGAAGATGATTATATAGAAGTTCTTGGCAGTGCATTGGAAGAAGTGATCAGGTTGTCCAATGTTGTCGAATCATTGCTTCAGCTTTCACGCGCAGACGGAGGACATTCACGGCTATCTTTTGAAAGAAGGAATTTGTCGGTCTTGATCGAGGATATAATCGAGGATATGAGCATTATAGCTGAACAAAAAGAAATTGAATTAATATCCGATGTCCAAAAAGGTGTAATCTCCCAATTTGATGAAGGTAAAATACACCAGGCAGTATTAAATATTATTGACAATGCAGTCAAATATACTCCCGAGAATGGTAAAGTTAAAGTGTCCTTGAAAGACAGAGAGCATTATGTGGAAATAAAGGTTTCCGATAATGGTGTCGGAATGTCTCAGGAAGAATTGACTCATATATTCGACAGATTCTATCGTGTTGACAAAGCACGTTCTTCAGAAAACATTAAGGGTTCGGGCTTGGGTTTGTCAATCGTCAAATGGATTGTGGAAGCACACAACGGCAAAATTTTCGTTGAAAGCCAGCCAAAGAAAGGAACAAATTTTATAATGATGTTGCCGAAGAGTCAGAACTTATAATTGAAACATTTATGATTTATCCAAAATAATTGATAATTTAATAATGGTATGATTTACAAAGAAAATTTAATTATGGAAATATTTAAAAATAGAAAGATATTACTTGGTGTTACAGGTTCAATAGCCGCTTACAAATCACCTTTGCTTGTGCGTGAATTTGTCAAAGCCGGTGCTTCGGTTAATGTGGTTATGACAGAATCGGCAAAGCATTTTGTAACAAAAACGGTTTTGTCAAATCTTTCAGGAAATCCCGTTGTTTGCGATATGTTCGATGAAGCCCTTCAGGATAAAGGTGCATGGCATATACAATTGGCTCATTGGTGCGATTTAATGCTGATAGCTCCATGCACAGCCACAACAATTGCGAGACTTGCTACCGGTCTTTGCGATACTGCTTTGTCAACACTTGCACTTGCTTTACCTAAAGACAATAAGTTAATCATATCTCCTGCAATGGATTCAACAATGTGGGAAAATCCAATTACACAAAAAAATATACAGACTTTAAAACAGTTTGGAGCTTTTATTATACCTCCTGAAGAAGGCGAGCTTTCCAGCGGACTTTCCGGTCCCGGAAGAATGCCTGAAATTGATGTTATAATGAAATTTATTGAGGATGTGTTGGTGAATTTACCGGTCATTTTAAGCCCGTCGAAGGATGAGGTAAAAAAAAAATCTGAATACAACAAAAATATAACTACAACTAATGATTCTAACGAAAGTTCAGATGAAAATGATTTTCTTCAGGAAATAGGGGAGAGCTTGAAGGGTAAGAAAGTCCTGATTACTGCAGGTCCGACCCACGAAAAAATTGACGATGTACGTTTTATCGGAAATTATTCTTCAGGTAAAATGGGCTTTGCTTTAGCTTCAGAAGCCAAGAAAGCAGGAGCTAAGGTAACTTTAATTACAGGTCCCGTTTCTCTCGATACACCGGAAGGAGTTAAGCGAATCAATGTCGAATCGGCTTCAGATATGTTTAAAATTGTAATAAGAGATTTTGAAAATTCTGATGTTGCAATTTTATCAGCCGCAGTTGCCGATTTCACTCCCTTGCAGAAACAGGAAGGCAAAATGAAAAAGGAGGATATTGGCGACTTGTTAACACTTGAATTGAAGAATACCGATGACATTTTAAGAAATTTAGGTATGAAGAAAAAACCCGGACAAAAGCTGATTGGTTTTGCTCTTGAAAGCTCAAACGAAATCAGTAACGGCTGGAAAAAGCTGAAAACCAAAAACTGCAATATGATTGTCGTCAATTCTGCAAACAAGCCGAAAAGCGGCTTTGGAGGCGATTTTAATACAATTACTTTGCTTCTGAGAAACGGCGATTCCTATTCATTTGAACCAATGACCAAGAAACGATGTGCGCAAGAGATTTTGAAAAAAATTTCAATTTCTTGAAATGAGTAGAGACAGGTTTAAAACCTGTCTCTACGACCAAATCCTTGTTAAAACCCCTGCTTCTGCAGAAAAATTCCTTTGTCAACCTTTGAGAAAAAGTCCTGATAATATTTTTGGTCTTCAACCGGATAAACATCAACAGCATTACCTAAGTTATCGAGGATTTTTGCCTGAAAGTTTGCTCTCACTTTCGAACGCCGTCCTATTTCGCTGACATTAATCGAAGCTTCCACAACTTTGATTTTGTTGTAAGTTTGTTCCTTTTGCTGCTGTGGTTTTTTCGACATGTTTTCGAAAACCTGATTCCAAAAATCCTGATTGCTTCCCGTTCCTGTTTTAGAGATATTCATTTCCTTAGTCGCAAATAACAATCCCAACTCAGAATCTGCATTTTTGATTACAAAGCCGTCATCCTGCAAAACATTTATCATTGCTTTCAAAATTAGCTTTGTATTGTTTGTATCGAATTCACGTGTTTGAAACTCCCTTGTCTGTAATTGCGACTTAGGTGCGACAGCCTGTTTCTGATAAGAAACCACAGTGCATCCAGCCACAGCAAGAGCTATTATAAAAGAACTTATATAAACAAATCTGTTCATTTTGTTTTCTCCAAAAAATTAAAATTTACTGCTGTGATATGAAAATGCCTTGACCTTGCTGTTTGAATCAAATTTAATTACTACTGTCAATGTTTTCTGAGTCATTGCGGCACCTCCACTTTGGCTGGCAGTACCTCCGATGAAAAGAAACATCGCACTCTGACTTTCAGAATAAGATACTTCTGTTGCTATTTTGTCATATACCCAGGTTTCGTCTTCGTTTTCATCCTTTGTTACGATGTTAGGTGAACCGAGAACTTCAGCAACTTCTGCACCGGACATTCCCTTACGAATTTCTTTTTGAACTTTTCCAACAGTCAACTCTTCATCCTGTGTCGAATGTAAATTCGAGCGGTGATTGGTTACCGTTGTGCAAGCTGTGAAAGATAATAAAACCACAGCTAAAACCATTGTCATTAATTTTGTTTTCATTTTTTTCTCCTATAAAATAATTATTAAAATCTAAATGTTATTCCTGCTAAAAACATTACCATGTCTGTCTGAGTTTCGAAATCCCTGAATTCTGCAGAGCTGTCATCCATAATTTCAACTGTAGCGTATTCTGCTTTTGTTCCTTTCAGATATTTCATTTTCACATCAAATAAAAGTTGTGAATATGAGTTAGGTAATGTGATAAAATCAACTAATTTAACCATAATTCCGGCACCAAATCCATAATTGAATGCAACGCTGAATCTGTCCTTGGTATCTTTATCGCCGTAATAAGATTTATAGTCTGCAGAGACACTTAAAAAATTAATTCCGGCAATTGCCTCAACATAAGGAAATATTAAATTTGAAATATTTGGTTGTAACTTAACAAAGACATTCAAAGGAATCATTGAACTGGATGTTGTTACTGTATCTCTGTAAACTGACCAATTACCGGGACCATATTCAAATATTCGTGTATCACCGCCATAAAACAAGAAGTCGAGTTCAGCACCAAAAACAACAGGTATTGGAGACAAATCATATCCGCCATATAATGAAAATCCCTGTGCGCTGTTTTTCAAACTATCGAAAAATTCTCCCTGTGGGACTGCATTACTAAAAGTAAATCCAAAGAAACCGTTTAATGGTTTGCTTTTAAGTTTTTCGACAATTTGCTGTTCTTCATTAGAAAGATTTTCGTCAGCCGAAAGTTTAATATTTACTGCTATTAATATTAAAGTCAAAAAGACAAATTTTTTAAGTATAAAAGACCATTTCATAAAACCTCCTAAAATTTTTATTTACAATTTACATTTGTTTACGATTTATTATAATATTTGGTTGCATTACATAATTGTTACTTTATGTATAACTCTAAATTAGCAAAAAGTGGGGAATTAGAGTAAGATATTTGATTATTCCAAAAAAAATATTAATTTGCAAAATATAATCAGACAATTAAGTCTTATTTATTAACAAAATGAACATTATGATAATTTTTACATATATTTTAACGATAATATCATCGTTAACTTTAGGAGCACATTTTCTTAGGGAAGGGAATTATGGATTAGTAATAACCTCAATTCTTCTGCCTTTTATGTTGTTTTTCAAAAAAAGATGGATTATTTATATATTAGCATTTTTATTATTGCTTGGTTCAATAGAGTGGTTCAGAACTGCAATAGGTATTTATCAGGTAAGATTGATGCTTGGTGAACCATATTTAAGAATGATAATAATTATGATGTCAGTTTCGGTAATTACTCTTTTAAGTGCCATAATGCTATTAAACAGAAAAGTACTTCAAAAATATGTAAGAGGGGAGAACGATATTGCAATTTTGAACACATTTATTTTATCCACAATTTTAATAGCTTTTCCCTTTGCTAAAATTAATTTTCCTGTTTTATTGCTCGAAAGGTTTTTACCCAGGTTTGGTTGGTTGGAAGTATTTCTTTTGGCGATTTATGCTTCCTTTATAGCTGAACAAATTTTGAATCCATCAAAAACATCAGTTTGGAGAAGGCGAATATGGCTAATCTTTTCCATCATTTTTTTCTCTCAATTTGTTCTCGGTTTAATGGGTTATGAGATATTTTTAATGACAGGTAAATTGCATTTGCCTGTACCTGCATTAATTTTGGCAGGACCTATTTACAGATGGGGACTTTCTTTCATGGTTTTCCTTTTTCTTGGTTCAATATTTTTATTGGGTCCTGCCTGGTGTTCTTATCTATGTTATTTCGGAGTATGGGATGACCTTGCTTCGAGAAAGAAAAGGAGACCATTCCAGCTACCCAAGTATAGACAATTAATTCGGATAGGATTTTTAATATTAGTTACAGCAACATCATTAATATTAAATTTGTCAGGTGTTTCCGGTTGGTCGGCAACAGTTTTTGGAATTATTTTTGGAATAGCCGGAGTAATGCTGATGATAATATGGTCGAGGAAAAAAGGAGTAATGACTCATTGCACTGTATTTTGTCCGATTGGCTTATTAGCCGTGTCACTCGGAAAAATATCACCCTTCAGAATAAAAATCAACAATACATGCGATGATTGTGCTATATGCCATTTAACCTGCCGATATGATGCTTTGAATATGTTTGATATTAAAAAACGAAAACCAAATATTAACTGTACATTATGTGGGGATTGCATTGGTTCTTGCCCACACAGTTCCATCGAATACAGCTTTTTTAAGATGAATCCTGAAAGAGCAAGAAAATTATTTATAATACTTGCTGTTTCAATCCATGCCGCTTTTTTGGGAATTGGGAGGATATAAAGTTTTCATTTGTTCTAACTACAACAATCAGAATTCATATAGCATTTATTACTATTTATATAAATTTTCAGGGGAAAATAATATTTTCATTATGAATTTGATTTTTTTTTTTTTATATTTGATATTACAATGTTATTTTTTTAAAATAATATGAGAAATTCGTATGAAAATTTTTTCATTCATAGCTTTGTTTTTGAGCTTATTAAACATTACATTAGCTCAAACCAACATATCAGATATTGTTAATACATACTCCAAAGTTGTTGCTTTGTCAAACGATAAAACCCAAGTAGCAGTTACTGACCTGAATGCTTTTAAAACTGGAGATTTTGTTTTAATTATACAAATGAAAGGTATACTCATTGATACAAGTAATAGTAAGAAGTTTGGAACTGTTATTGATTACAGAGAATCCGGGAATTATGAATTTGCTACAATTAAAGAAATCTCAAATGGGATGATAAATTTTGAAGATGCCTTGTGCAGAGACTATGATATTCAAGGTATTGTCCAATTGATAAAAGTCCCAGTATATGATGATGCTATTGTTAAGGGTAAATTAACTGCAAAAATATGGGATGGTATTTTAGGGGGTGTCCTAGCTATTAAAGTTAAAAATACACTTACCTTGAATAGTAATATAGATGTTAGTGGAATAGGATTTATGGGCGGTAGGTTGTATAATACTTCATGGGAATGTAATCAAATGGATTATTATTATCCAAATCAATCTTGGAAAGGAGCTCTCAAAGGAGAAGGAGCAGCATCAATTGGAACAGATAAAATGGCAGGGAGAGGTGCTCTTGCTAATGGTGGGGGCGGGGGAAATTGTACAAATGCAGGAGGTGCTGGAGGTGGGAATTTTGGAAATGGTGGACATGGAGGCAAACAATTTCTTTATGCTTGTGATAGCATTGATATTGGTGGATTATCGGGAAATAGGATGTTATATTCAAGTAAAATTAATAAGATATTCATGGGAGGTGGCGGTGGAGCAGGTCATCAAAATGATAACGCAGGCACAAAAGGAGAAAGTGGCGGTGGAATTATAATAATTATAGCAGAGAAAATAGAAGGAAATAATTTCGATATTTTATCAAATGGATTATCTGCTGGAAGTTCCCAAAATGATGCTGCAGGTGGTGGTGGAGCAGGTGGTACAATATTATTTGATATAAATGATTTTGGAAATTCGCAATTAAATTTGAGCGTTACCGGTGGTTCCGGTGGTAATTGTAATGTTGGACCTTATGTTCATTGTTATGGTACTGGAGGAGGTGGTGCAGGAGGGTGTATATGGATTAGCCAATCTAATCTTCCAAAAAATATTAATATCCTGGTTGATGGAGGAAAAAATGGAATAATAACCAACTCCAACTCTCCTTGTTATAAGTCCAATTACGGTGCTGAATCAGGTGGATCAGGTGCAATATTATATGATTTGAATCTAAATTTTTGTTGTGATGAATCAGCATTTGAATTTGTCAATTTTAAGTTTACTAATAATTTAATTTTAGTTAAAGATACGTTCCACAGTGACAGTACTATAACTTTGACTGCTTCAGAATATTGGAAAAGCGGAGCTCTTTGGTATTCCGAAAAAATTCCGGTTAAAAAAGGATTCGTAACAGAGTTTTCTTTTAAATTTTCTGATGGAGTAAATAAATATTTACCTGAAGACTACCCGGGAGCAGATGGTATTTGTTTTGTTATACAAAATTATTCTCAAACAGCTATTGGTTCTCCCGGTGGTGGATTAGGATATAAAAGTATTCCTAATAGTTTTGTTGTTGAATTTGATACTTATAAAAATGCTGATGACAATTCAGAAAACTTCAGAGACCCTAGTGAAAATCACGTTGGTGTTTTTTGTAATGGTATTAATCCAAACACAACAGTACATGGTTCGATCGCTAATTTAGCCACAGCTGACTCCATATTACCAATTATTCCTGATGATAGGATATTTTATTCAAAAATAGAATATTCTCCTAATAAATATTTCAGAGTTTATTTAGATTCATCGAAAAAATTCGAATTAGCTCCAGTTATTGAATTATTGAATTTAGATATTTCAAATATGCTGGTACTGGATTCATCAGAATTTGCTTGGGTCGGATTTACTTCTGCTACGGGTAATTCTCATGAAAAGCACGAACTTTTAAGTTGGAGTATATGTCCAAAACAAACCAGTACTTTTTTAATCGGGATTGATGAACAATATTATGGTAATGAGAATTCCTTAAAAATTTATCCTAATCCGGCTAACGATGTAATAAAAATTGAATATTATATTTCACTTCCAAGTCTTGTTGATATTGAATTACATGATTTACTGGGAAATAAGATTATATCAACAAAAAATTATAAAACAACAGGCTCCTTTACTGAAATATTTTCAACCTATAATTTATCAAATGGCGTTTACTTTATAATTGTTAAAATTAATAATTCAGTAATGACCGATAGGGTAATGATTATTGACAAAAATCATTGAAAATGCCCTACTTCAAATATATCTTATTGTGGTATTTGTTACACCATGCTGAGAACAATTTATATAAATGATGATATTCTTCAGGGGCTATTATTGGTTTATTGATTTTAATGCTCCTTTGAATAATTATTTGTCTGTCTTCAATTTTAATAGTGCTTTGTACTGAACCAATAGGATTTGATAAATCAATATCTTCAGGTTTGAATAAAGATTTCATTCCATCAGGCAATTCGAGACTTATATTGTATTCCTCATCAATTTTTGAATTAAGTGTATATGGTGTTACCCGTGATACAGGAATAAGTTTCAAATTTGCTGTCTTTTCAGATAAAGACGGTATTTCAAATTCAATAATATCGTCAATTTTTTTATCTAATTTTTTGTTGATTAAAACATCTTTTGCAAATTCATTACCTGTTACCATATCTTTACCATTGTCTTCGACAGTCCAACCATTTTTAGTGAAAGTATGATTGACCGAGTTATTGCTTTTTTCATAATCAAAATCGGGAATATAATCCCCGGATAGTCTTATTTTCCCTTGTCCTTCCACAAGTTCGGGAATTTTTGTTAATTTTAAATGTGCAGAAAAGGATAGACTTCCATTTTCATCGGTGGCAGGTATTAAAGAAATTTTACTTTGGCTTATAACAAAACTTGGTTTTCTTACTACCGATTGCGGAAGAATACTTGTTTGATTATTATTTGGGTCCAACAGTAATGGCATATCTTTCTCGCTTTCGGGAGTACAGTAAACAAGATACTCACCGAACTCGGACAGCAAAGTTATGTCGGGTTTTGCATTAGTAAAGTTTGTGGATAATGCTACATCTGCATTAATTCCCGATACTCTGCACATTGCAGCCAGCAGTATAGCCCTATCCAGTTGAGAACCGATATTTCTATCGAATGTTTTCTGGGCCGGTATAACATTCCAGCCAAGTTCGGCTAAATCAATATTTGTTTGTCCGATATTATGGTAAGCATAATTTCTTAATGCAAAACATTTGTCCTGAAATGAAAATTGATTCTTCAAAATTTCTTTGCATACGATTGTGCTTTTTTCCGAAAGAGTAAAAACAGTTTCATTATCAATGGATATATGTCTGGCAATATCAGTATTTGTTGCTGTCGAAAAATATAGTGTTGGCATAAACAGTTCCATGTTGGGTTGCTGCGATTCTACCGGAATAAGAGGCATATCCTTGATTTTCCAAACATAGTAATCGAAATTATTCCTTGTAAATTTCTCACCTGTCAGTCCGCCGTTGCTCATGTAAAAGTTGATTTTTGTATCTTTTGGAACTTTTATTACTATCTCAAAATATTTGACCGGTTCGTTTTTTCCTATTATAATTTTATTAATTAAACCAGGATAATAACCTTTTTTTGTAGTTAAAGAATATGCGAAATTTACTTCGCAGTTTCTTTCAAGTCCGGTATGAGTTATTACCATTTCACGTAGGTTCATATAGGGTACTGCCTGACCGACTGCTCCGGGCATTACTTTATTATATGCATTGAACGGTGATTTGATAATAGTAGAATCTCCTATTCTTGTTTCGGATTTTGTTATTTTTAATTCCTGCCAATCAGGATTATAGGTAACAAATGACTCCCCGTACAATCTGTTGAATGACATATAAGATAAAAGTTTTAAACTATGTTCATAATTGTAAATGATAGTACCATCCTCATTTAGTATATATTCATGTTTAATTGTGTTATAATAAGCGTCAGGTGTAACTTGTTCAGCTTTCAATATTGAAAAAGTAGTGCTAATAACAAATAATAAAAGTACTATTAAGAAATTAAAAAGTATTCCTGTCATCCTGAGCTTGTCGAAGGATGGTTTTATGTTGTTTGACGATATATTTTTCATTAAATAACTCCTACTTGTTCAATATTATAACAGAATTCATCAATTTATTTCTTTCTACTAACGCAGATTTAAAGTCATTCCAGTCATCTGCATCGTAAAGCCGTTTACCAAGTTTGTGTTCTGCCTTCAATGTTAGTTTTGCAGCATCGAGATTATATTTGGCACTGAAACCATCCCACTCACCTTTTATCGTTGAAAATTCAGGGATAATTTTTTTAGATTTATATTTTGGTAATTTTATAGTTTCTTCTATTTGAACAAGCTTTGAGCATCTGATTCTAAAACCAAATTTCCTTTCTGACAGTGAAGTATCAACTAATAACTCACTACTGAAAGTGTAATCATTAAAAGGATTTCGTGCAAGAAGGGGAGTAAAGATTATTTGCTCATTGGTTATCAATGCAAAATCGGGAATTTTGAAAGCAATGTCAATTTTCATCGGAAGATTTACATCGTAAGGGTCAGTGTACTTGATTTCCTTGAACTCGACATCGGGATTAATTTTTGCCAAATATGCCGGTAAAATTTCTTTCCAGCCCGACTGATAACTTCTTACAAAACTGCGCCGGATAGCGGCATCGGATTGCCCTTCGGCAGTAATGGTAATTTTACCTTCGAGAGCCCCGTTTTCGAGTAATTGAGATTCCCCAAGCATTTTCAGGAAATGATTCTCAGGTGGAGAAATTGGAGTTGTCATCAAATCCGAACCTCCGGGTATTCCCATTAAAAATTGTTGTTGTTGTTCCGCACTCGACCATTCTTCGCGGACACCCGGTACCCAGGTCGGGTCAAGCAAAATCCAGTGTCCGTTTGATAGTTTTGCAACCGTAACGCTGTGATTGAATTGGTCGGCAGGTATATAATCAATTCTTGAACCTGCCATTGTCATGGCAGGATAAGATTCAAATCCTGCAGCTCTAAGCATTGTAACAAGCATTCCGGCTTTGTCTTTGCAAACGCCACATCTGTCGGTAAAGGTCATTTCTCCTTTATGTAAAGTATACCCTTCGCCTTCTCCCATAGAGATTCCTGAATATCTTATTTCTTCAGCAACCCAATGATTAAGTTTTGAGATTTTATCCAGTTCGTTTTTTGAATCTTTTGTGATTTCATCTGCCATTTTTTTAATCTCAGGTGTAAACTCAAAACTACCGAAATCTTCATTTACCTTATTAAACCAGACTGCTTTTGCATACCAATTCTCTGATGTTGAAAGCAATAGTTTTGTTGAAACATCGCTTGCAGAAAGCATATCCGGTTCACCTTTGAATGGTTCAATATTCTTTTTATACCAGCAATAAACGATTTTATTATCTTTCCTTTCTGAGTTATTGGCTAAAGCAGCAGGTTTAATGTTTTTTGTTCCGGGATTGACATCAATGACAATGTCCTTACTTGTTTTTTTTGGGAAGTGGATAAAAGAGGAAACTTCACCATTGTAAACTTCATATTGAAGAGGTTTATTTTCAGGCATTGCAATTCTGTAAACTTTCTCGAGACAGGGAACTCCGGACCAAAAATTAACAATATCGTAAAAATGCCCACGCATGGGAGGAACAAATTTTTCATCATCATCATAAAGTAGTGCATAAGTAAAACCCTTTCGAAAAACAATTGTTTCGATGGCATCCCCGGGTTCAAGCCGGCCAAAATCAATGGTTATATTTCTGCTGCCCCAATAAATAGCACGAGCCGGAGCGGGATTATCAAGGAATCGTTTATTGTCGAGTATTTCGATTGTTCCGTCTTTCCTGTAAATCCTTGCAAATTTGACTTCAACAAAAGCAGATAAAGGGTCATAATCGAAATTCATTTGCCTGTTTAATTTTGCACCGTTTTCATTCAAAATTTTAATGAAACGATGCATTGTTACATAGCTCAAACCTGAATCCATTACATCAACATCCGTGCTATCATACAAAATGACGGTATTTGAGGAATAATCTTTATCGTTAATTTTTTGAATTAACCTAATATTCGGGTCATCTGCAAGCAAGGAAATGCTTTTAAGAGAAAATATAATAGCAATTACCAGCCACTTAAAATATCTCATTTTATCCTCAGTAATTATATAATTAAATATATTTAAAACTTACAAATTACTTATTTATTTTCTTATGGACAAAAAATATCTATAAAGTAAATAATGGAAGCACGAAAAAAAGAGAGTAAAATCTTTTGTAAATTGTATGAACAGGGAACTCGTTTATAAATTTACCATAATTGAAATATTTTTTTTCCACACTTTGTTACTAAAAAAAGAAATTTCTTAATTTTTTAAATTATATTTATTAATTTGATAAATTGTTAATTTTGAAAAAAATATTTCAATTAAAATTATATAATAACAAACATTACAGGTTTAGAGATGAGTATATTAGTAAATAAAAAGACTAAGTTATTAGTACAAGGGCTTACAGGTACTGAAGGAACGTTTCATACTTCACAAATGATTGAGTATGGTACAAAAGTTGTCGGAGGAGTTACTCCGGGTAAAGGAGGGACTGAGTATTCCGGTAAAGGAGAATCAAAGTTTAAAAAGCCGGTTCCGGTGTTTAACACAGTTAAGGAGGCAGTAGAAAAAACCAAAGCCAACGCAACTGTTATATTTGTACCACCGCCATTTGCTGCAGACGCTATTTTGGAAGCTATTGATGCAGGAATTGAATTGATTGTTTGTATTACCGAAGGTTTGCCCACAAGGGATATGGTAAAAGTTAATGCCGCTTTGAAAGATTCAAAAAGCAGATTAGTAGGACCCAATTGCCCGGGAGTGATAACACCCGGAGAAGCAAAAATTGGAATTATGCCTGGATTTATTCATAAACCCGGTAAAGTAGGTTTGGTATCACGTAGCGGCACATTGACTTACGAAGCTGTAAAACAATTAAGTGATTTGGATTTGGGACAATCAACCTGTTTAGGGATTGGTGGTGACCCGATTATTGGGACGCAATTTATTGATGCAATCAAATTATTTAATGAGGACCCTGATACAGAAGCTATTCTAATGATTGGCGAGATTGGCGGAAACGCTGAAGAAACTGCTGCCGAATATGTAAAAAAATATGTAACAAAGCCGGTTGCCGGATTTATAGCTGGTACAACAGCGCCTCCTGGGCGTAGGATGGGTCATGCAGGGGCTATTATTGCAGGTGGTAAAGGGACGGCTGAAGAAAAGTTCAAAGCTTTGAAAGAAGCAGGGATTTTTGTTGCTAAATCACCTGCCTTCATGGGCAGCACTATGTTGGAAGCTATTAAAAGCAGTAAAAGCAAATCAAAACCTGTTGTAAAAAAGACTGCAACTAAAAAAACGACAACAAAGAAAAACGGATAGATTAATATTAATCGAGAATAAAAATTCTATTTAATATTAAATTCATTTTGAATTATGGTTGCCATTGGAAAAGTTGGCAACCATATTCATTTGTTTGCGTTATTTTTGTATTTATTTGATTAAGAAATATTTTATTATTATGAATTAATTTTGAGGTAAAGATGAAAGAAAGAACTTTAGCTATAATAAAACCGGATGCGGTTAAAAAAAAATTTTATTGGAGAAATTATATCAATGATTAGCATAGCCGGATTTTCAATTTTAGGGATAAGAATGACGAAGTTATCAAAAGCTCAGGCATCGGCATTTTACGAAGTACATAAAGAACGCCCTTTTTATACTGATTTGGTTGAGTATATGTGTTCAGGAAAAGTTGTTGTGATTGCTCTTGAAAAGGACAATGCAATTGATGATTACCGAAAGTTAATCGGTGCTACCGACCCAAATGAAGCGGCTGAAGGGACTGTCAGGAAATTATATGGGGAATCAAAATCTTTTAATGCAGTTCATGGTTCTGATTCAGCCGAAAATGGTTTACGTGAAATAGCTTTTTTCTTTTCGGAAAGTGAAATAGTTAATATATGAATAAATATTTAAATAAAAATTAAAGAGAATTATCTGTTTTATCATATTTTATTTTTCCTTTTTTATTTAAACTGACAAATCTATTTTTTGTAGTTATGACAACTACAAAAAATGGGTTTATTGTACTATATTTATCGAGATGAATAATCTTTAAGTTTATAATATAATTAAAATAACATCTTTAATACGGAATTGTAATGAAAGAAAGAAATTTTATAAATATATATTTAACTTGCTTTATATTATTTTTAACTCAAAATCTTGTCCATTCCCAGATGAATACTTGGAGTGTTACTACTCTAACAGAACCTTCGGCAGGGTACATTAAGTTTGATAATAATGGTAATGAAAATTTCTATTTGTTTGATAACTATGGTAATAAAATATATATTGATACAAGTTCTGAACTTTATAACAGTAATTACTGTCAAATGCTATCGAATGGATTTTGGAGTATATATAAAGATTCTAAGTATCGTATATATAACCAAGATATGCAGTTGGTTGATTCAATAAATTATACCGGTGAATTTACTCCCGATGTTCATGATATGAATGTTTTACCCAACGGGCATTATATTTTAATAGGCATTGAACAACGTTTAATGGACATGAGTGAGATTGTCGAAGGTGGCGAAAAAGATGCAACAATTATTGGTGCACATTTAATTGAAGTTGATAAAGATGGTACTGTCTATTGGTCATGGAACTCTTTTGACCATTTTAATATTCTTGATGTAACAGATGAAGTAGATTTGACGAATATGATAATACCATTTACTCATGCAAATTCAATAACTATTGATTTGGATGGTAATATTATACTATCATGCCGAAATCTTGATGAAATTACAAAGATAGACAAGATAACCGGAGACATCATTTGGAGATTGGGTGGAAGTAGCTGCAAGAACAATGAATTTATTTTTGTGAATGACACAATTAGCGGATTTTATGGTTTTTCGCATCAACATTCGGTTAATGTTTTACCTAACGGGAACATATTATTATACGATAACGGAACTATGAAACCGGAACAATATTCAAGAGCAGTTGAATATGAACTGGATGAGAACAATATGACTGCAACAAAAGTTTGGGAATATTCCGGCATTACGAAACATTACTATTCTTCGAAGGGTAGTGTGCAAAGATTGGAGAATGGGGATACGTTTATAAATTGGGGAGAGGACAAGATAACAGAAATCGGCAGAGACGGCAATATTGTGTTCGAAATGAGAAGTTCATTATATTATCCGGTATATAGAGCTTTCAGGTATGTTACAAAGATGAACGCTGTTGGTATAGAGATGAAGTCGCCCGGTATTTATTCCTATCTAAAAGATACAAATGAAACCAATATTGTAATAGTTGTGAAAAATCTCACAGGTACGAGTTATTCGATGGTGGAAAAACACTATTACTCACCTTTGGAAGCAAGCTATAGGGAATATAGTTTCTCAGAGATTTTGCCTTACCGGTGGGTACTTTCTAAAAGAGGAATAAGCAATATGTCAGCCGAAATCAGGATTAAATTATACAACCTGAATTATATTGGAGATAAAAATAAATTGACGATTTATGGAAGAGTCAGTGAAAATGCCGGGGCTTTTGAAACGATTCAAACAAGTTATAATTCCGAGAGTGATGAATTGGTCGGGAACTTTACAAATCTTGGTGAATTTGTTATTGGTTCGAATGTTTTGGCAAAGCCAATATTAACCTCACCGGTTGATGGAGCAAAAGTGCCTGCCAATAATGGTTCTTTACAATGGGAAAAGACAACCGGTTCTACAAAATATAAGTTACAGATTTCTAAGGTTTCCGATTTTTCAGAGTCTGTAAAAGATACTATTATCGAAATGAACAATAATTATAATTATAATAAGTTAGATAACAAAACTAATTATTATTGGCGCGTAGCGGCTATGAATCATAAAGATACTTCAGATTGGTCTGATTCATCTTCATTTATAACAGAATTGGGACCACCTATTTTGGAATCTCCGGAAGATAAGATTGAAGGGCTTGATACAAATTTAACCGTTACTTGGGATTTTATTAGTGATTCTTGCTCCTTTTGGATTCAAGTATCTGATACTGATGATTTTTCAAATTTGATTTACGAAAATAAAAATATAACTGGCACTGAAGTTAGTTTTACTGTTGATGAATATTATAAAATATACTATTGGCATGTTTGTTCTATTGAAAGTCAAGATACAAGCCAATGGTCTGAAACCAGAAGTTTTATGACAATGATGTCCGGTCCCTTAGTGATTTACCCTGAGAAAAATCAAATTAATATTCCTGTCAGCGGAACATTTATTTGGGATTCTGTAAAAGGAGCTTCATCCTACGTCGTTCAATTGTCCGATGACAGTACTTTCAATGAATTGTTGATAGATGAAGATGAAGTAATGGAAACAGAGTATGAGTATTCTAATTTACAGAATTTTAAAGATTATTTTCTGAGGATTAAAGCTAAGAATGGAAAAGACAGCAGTAACTGGTGTGAGAATATTAATTTTAAGACAAAACTTCTTGAACCTACATTATTTTTGCCAAAGAATGGTGCAGATGAAATTGAACTGAATCCTCTTGAGTTTCATTGGTATGAAATGCAATATGCTGAATTTTATAAAATTCAAGCATCTTTTGATGATAGTCTTGGTAACATTATATATGAAAAAGATAGTATCTATAATTCATTTGTTGATTATTGGGATTTTCCATTTAACCGGAAAATCTATTGGCGTGTCAAATCATTCAACGGATTAAGTGAGAGTAATTGGTCAGAAATATGGTCTTTTACTACATTTTCGAATATTTATTTATATACTCCGAAATTGCAAACTCCATTGAATCATTCTGATGAAAATGAAAATTCCGGACACTTGAATTGGTCAGATATTCAATATGCAGAAATATATCATCTGCAGTTGTCGAACATTGATACTTTTGAGAATTGTATTATAAATGATTCGAACATAACCGAAAGTAATTATAATTATACTATGTTGGATTATGATTCAACATATTTTTGGAGAGTAAAAGCGAAAAATACCGAGAAAGAGAGTAAATGGAGCGAAATTTTTGATTTTACAGTTAAGTCCGGAAATTATATCAGTGATTTTGATATTAATGATTGCATAAAATTATATCCACAACCTGCAGGCGACTATTTATTTATAAAATTAAATATTGATAAATCAAAGGAATTCGCCATTAGTATCAGCGATGCTCTTGGCAGGAGTTTTTATAGGGAAGAAACAATAAATTTGCTGAAGGATAATTTATTATATATTGATGCATCTCAATTTCCCGATGGTATTTATTTTATAAGGATTACATCCGGAACACTATACACAAACCGGAAGATGATAATCATTCATGATTAAAATTTATTTGTACATTGATGAAAATTGAGAAAAAAAATTTATAAATTATTTATGAATTTGATTGTTGACTAAAATTAAAGGAATATTTTTTTATTTTTTAAATCGTAAAAAGTTCGTAATTTTGTAATAGCTTATTAAGGGGTGGGCTCGTGAAGCCCATTTTTTATTAGTATTGATAGGTTACGAACCTATCGGTACAAAATGTTCTAATTGATAATTAATGAATATTATTAACAATTAATTTTGGTAAGTCATGGCTCGACAAAGAGTTAAACAGAAAAAAATCGAAAAAAAAGCAATAATAGAAGCTTTTGCGGAAATGGCAAAGGAAAAGAGCATCGAGAGAGACCTTTTGCAAGGTATTGTAGAAGAAACTATGTCAATGCTTGTAAAGAAGAAGTATGGACAGGATTCCATATTCGAGATTATTGTAAATTTGGATAAAGGCGATATAGAAATTTATCTGATGAAAGATGTTGTTGAGGATGTAGAGAATCCTGAGACGGAAATTTCTATTGAAGAAGCCAACATGCATAATCCTGATGAGGAGTATTCAATAGGAGATGAATACATCGAAGAAATAACGCTGGAAAATATCGCAGCTAATTTTGGAAGGAGATTAATTTCTTTAGCATCACAGAATTTGAATCAAAGAATTCGAGAGATTGAAAAAGATAATATTTATAATGAATACAGCACTAAAGTAGGTGAAATTTTAATTGGAGAAATCTACCAGATTCGTAGAAATCAGATTTTGATAATGCATAACAAAATTGAAATGATTTTACCGAGGGAAGAGCAAATACCGAACGAACCGTATAAGTTCAAGAAGAATCAATCTATTAAGACTATTATTAAAGAAGTACGCCGTTCCGGAAGCACCGGACAACCGGAGGTGATATTATCGAGGGCATCGGATGAGTTTTTAGCAAGACTTTTTGAGATTGAAATTCCCGAGATATATGATGGAATCATTCAGATTAAAGCTATTGCAAGGGATGCTGGGGAGAGGTCGAAAGTATCCGTTATCTCTTATGATGACAGGGTCGATCCCGTAGGAGCTTGCGTAGGAATGAAAGGAATTAGAATTCATTCCATTGTTAGAGAATTGAACAATGAAAATATTGATTTGATTGAATATTCGGATGATATTAAGACCTATATTTCTAAGGCATTATTACCGGCAAGAGTTAAAGAAATTAACATTGAACCTGATATAAGGAGTGCAACAGTTATTGTTCCGGATGACCAGGTATCATTGGCAATTGGTAAAAATGGACAAAATGTAAGATTGGCATCCAAATTAACAGGATATTCACTTACTCTGATTAAAGAGGGTGGTGAAGATATAGATTTGACTGAGTTCCGCGATGAACTTGGAATAGATTTATATGAAGAGTTGTTTGACGTAGGTGTAGAAACAGCAAGAGACCTTCTTGAAGCTGACATTGATTTATTGCTTTCTGTGGAAGGAATGACTAAAGATTTATTGATTGAAATCCGTTCGATAATTTTAAGTGAATTTGACGAAAAAGAATCTGAAGACATACTTGAACGGATAAAACAAGCTGAAGTGAAACAGCAAAACGAGACAGAAAGTCCGGTTGTGGATATGGAAACGGAAACAACCGGCGACGAAGAGATTTCCTAATAAGTGAATAAGAAGAAGTATAAAAATATATTTTAAAGTTTTGAATTAATAAAATATGGCAGAAGCTAAGATAAGATTGTTTAAACTTGCATCCGAAATCAATATCGGAAAGGATGCTATTGTAGAATTTCTACAAAGCAAAGGATTCGATATTCAAAACAAACCGACTGCTATATTGAATTCCGAGATGGTTGACACTGTTTACGACAAATTCAAACGGGAGAAGCGTGCTGCTGAAATTCAAAGAGACAAACTTGAAAAACACAGGAAAGTTCCCAAAACCAAGGATAAGGAAGATGAGTATAAAGAAAAGCCGGAAGATACCAAAGAAGTAAAAGTCGAGGACTTAAAAACCAAGAAGCTTAAAGTAGAGAAAAAACCTGAAGAAGCGACAGATGATGTTATTGAAAAAGATAAAAAAGTTGCAGCTAAAAAGGAAGAAGAAGAAACTTCAAGGAAAGTTAAGATAGAAACAAAAAAAACAAAACCTGAAGTTGTAAAACCTGCAGAACGAACTAAAACCGATAAGATAGTACCGGAAATAGATGAGAAATTAAAACAAAAGAAGGATATAAAAGATATTGAAGGTACTGTTGATACGAAGAAAATTTCCGATAAAATCATCAAACCGGCAGAAAAGGTAGTTAAAGAAGAAAAGGAAGTTGAAAAGGAAATACCCCAAAAAGAGATTAAAGAGGTTAAGATAGTTGGCAAGGAAGCTGTCAGCCCAATAGAAGAACCTTTTGTAAAGATAGAGGAAAAAGAACCTCCGGTACCGGAAGCAAAAAAAGAAATTGAGGGAGAAACTGCTTCAGACGAATTGTCGCAACAGGAAAAGAAGAAAAAAAGCAGGAAAAGAAAAAAGCGTAAGAAAGTTGCTGAAGTTGCTTACGATGAGGGTGAAATACCTCAATTACGTGGATTGAGAATCGTTGGGAAGATTGATATTGGGAAGGACAGGGGGAATGCGGTAAAGCAAAAACCAATAGACCGGAAAAAACTATCAGACCGATTAAAAGGAGGTGGTGTATTTAAGGGTGAAAAAGATTTTGATGAAGAATCGGTATTGTTTAGAGGAAGTAAGGATAAGGGAAAAGGAAAGAAGGATAAGGGGAAAGGAAAAAAGAGAAAATTTGGAATTAGGGAACAGATAAAAGACGAAGATGTAGAGAAAGCAATTAGGGAAACGATGTCTGAAATGAGCGAAACTTCAGTTGTTAGTCATCGTTCAAAAATGCGGCACCGAAGAAAAATTGAAAGAGAGGAAAAGGAGCATAAAAAACAGGAGGAAAAAGAACTGGAGTCGAGGAAATTACAACTTACGGAGTTTGTAACAACAGCGGCTTTGGCTGATTTGATGAACGTAAGCCCAAATGAAATCATTATCAAGTGTATGGAATTGGGATTGATGGTTACATTGAATCAACGGCTTGATAAAGATACACTTACTGTAATTGCAGTTGACTATGATTATGAGGTAGAATTTTTAGACGACAAAACGGCTCAATTGTTAATTGAGGATGATGAAGAGGAAGACGACGAGAATCTGGAATCGCGTTCAGCAATTGTAACTGTAATGGGTCATGTCGACCATGGAAAAACATCTTTATTGGACTATATAAGAAAAACGAAAGTTGTAGCTGGAGAATCCGGAGGTATAACACAGCATATCGGAGCATATCGTGTGGAATTAGCCAACGATAAAGCAATAACTTTTTTGGATACCCCCGGTCATGAAGCATTTACTGCGATGAGGGCAAGAGGTGCACAAGTTACAGATATAGTGGTTTTAGTAGTAGCAGCAGATGATAGTGTAATGCCTCAAACACTTGAAGCAATCAGTCACGCACAAGCTGCCGGCGTTCCAATCATCGTTGCAATAAATAAAATTGACAAACCGGATGCAAATCCAGAACGAATAAGGCAACAGCTTTCTGAACAAAATATTTTGGTTGAGGAATGGGGTGGAAAATATCAGTGTGTGGAAATATCTGCCAAAAAAGGAAACAATGTGGATGTATTATTAGAGAAGATTTTACTTGAAGCAGAAATGTTGGATTTGAAAGCAAATCCATATCGAAAAGCAAGAGCAACGGTTATTGAAGCCAACATGGATAAGGGTTTTGGAGCTGTATCAACAGTTATAGTCCAGCATGGGACACTAAACATTGGAGACCCTTTCGTAGCAGGTGTTCATGGAGGAAGGATAAGAGCTATGTTTGATGAAAGAGATAACTTGGTCAAAGAAGCAGGACCTTCAATCCCCGTAAGGGCGATAGGATTTAACGGATTACCGGAAGCCGGAGATATATTGATAGGAGTTGAAACAGATGTTGAAGCCCGGTCAATATCCAATCAAAGACAGCAGTTAAGACGTGAACAAGAATTCAGGCAAATTCACCTGATGACATTGGATGATATATCGAGGCAAATTCAAATTGGCGGTGTTAAAGATTTATATTTGATTATAAAGGGTGATGTTTCCGGTTCTGTTGAAGCATTGAGTGATTCTCTTCAGAAACAATCAACCGATGAAGTCAGGGTCATCATTTTACATAAAGGCGTCGGGTCGATAACCGAATCTGACGTTATGCTTGCGATTGCTTCTAAAGCTGTAATAATTGGTTTTCAGGTTTCTCCTACAGCAAATGCAAGAAAGCTTGCAGAGAAAGAATCGGTTGATATAAGATTGTACAATATAATTTATGATGCAATCAATGAAATACATTTAGCTCTGGAGGGCTTGCTTGCCCCGGAATTAAGGGAAGAAATCACTTCAAATGTAGAAATTCGTAAAGTATTCAAAATCAGTAAACTTGGGTATATCGCCGGTTGTTATGTCAAAGATGGTAAAATCAATCGTAACAACAGGGTTCGTCTTTTGAGAGACGGATTACAGGTTTATAATGGAACTATACATTCTTTGAAAAGAGACAAAGACGATGTAAAAGAAGTTGATAGTGGCTATGAGTGTGGCATTATGCTTGACGGTTTTCACGATGTCGAAGTTGGTGATATTCTTCAAGCATATAAATTACTTGAGATAAAGAGAACTTTAGCATAATCAAGAATTTGCAGATTTCCAAATGAAATGAAAATTGTAAAATTGATAATTACAAATTTTGAAAAGATATGTCAATAAGAGCAGAAAAAGTAAGTAGTTTAATGAAGCGGGTCTTGGTTAAACCAATTAATGAACTGGCTTCAGAAAATAAAGCCGGACTGGTTACTGTTACATCTGTCAGAATATCCGAGGATTTACAAATTGCCAAAATTTATATAAGTATTTTTGGAGATACAATTTCCCCCGGAAAATTTTTAGCTATTTTGGACGATAAAAGGGGTAGCTTACGTTCTTATGTCGGAAAGAATATAAGATTAAGATACACTCCCGACCTGCGATTCTTTTTGGATGACACACTTGATAAAATAGACCATATACAGGAATTACTGGATTCTGTAAAAACAAATTCAAAAGAAGTGATAGTTAATCCTGAAGATTACGACCCTAAAAGTTTGCCAAAAGTATAATTCTTCAGATATGTTGATACTTTCTAAAAAAAATACCTTCAAATTCTTCGAGATGATTGAAATTGCCCGGGAAAATGGAATTTTTTTATTAGTTGATAAAATTAAGGATTGGACTTCTTTTGATGTTGTTGCAAAAATCAGAGGTCTTACTCATATTAAAAAAATTGGTCATGCAGGTACACTTGACCCATTGGCAACAGGATTGTTAATTGTAGCTCTTGGAAGAAAGGCAACAAAAGAAATTGATACTTTCAGGGGACTTTCAAAAACATATATTGCGGAAATTAAGCTTGGTGCTACAACGATAACGGATGATGCCGAAGGGGAGGAAATAATTACTAATTACGAATTACTAATTACTAATGATAGTCAGAAGACGGAAGCCGGAAGCCGGAATTTAATTACGAATTACGAATTACGAATTACGAAAGATAGTATTGAAAATGTCGTTGGCAAATTTATTGGGAAAATCGAACAAATTCCACCGGTGTTTTCAGCACAAAAAATTGACGGGAAACCTGCCTACAAATCTGCAAGGAAAAACAAAGAAGTTATTTTGAGACCAAAGTCCGTTGAAATTTATTCAATAGAAATTAAAAAATTAAGTTTTCCGTTTATTACTTTGGAGGTGAATTGCTCAATGGGAACATATATTCGCTCCTTAGCAAGGGATATAGGAAAAGAACTTGGCTGTGGTGCTTATCTATATAACTTAAGAAGAACAAAAATCGGTGATTTTTCAGTTGAAGATGCTTTGACAATTGATGAGATTATTCAATTGGCAGACGGCAGACTGAAAAGTCAAAAGTCGTTAGTCGGCAGTGAGCAATGAGAAGTTAAGAATTAAATTGAAAATTTTAAATTAAAGAAAATGAGAGTTTACAGAACATTTGAAGAAATAGAGTATAAAAAGGAAACAGTCCTGACAGTTGGAACTTTTGACGGAGTTCATATTGGGCATCAGCTAATTATAAGAAATTTGCTTAATAATGCCAAAAAAAACAACTGGAGACCGGTTCTGTTGACATTTAATCCTCATCCACAGATGGTGGTACAAAGGGAAAATAAAAAACCAATTAAATTATTAACGACTATCGAGGAGAGGCTTGAATTATTTAAAAAGTATGGATTATCGGATGTTCTGATTATACCTTTTTCAAGAAGCTTTTCATTAACACCACCTGAAGAATTTGTAAAAAAATATCTGATTGAAAAAATTGGAATGAAGAAAATATTGATAGGTTTTGACCATATGTTTGGTAAAGACAGGGGTGGAAATGAAAACTTATTGAGCAGTATGGCTTCCATTTATAATTTTGAAATTGAAAAAATTGGACCTCTTTTAAGAGGCAATGAAAAGGTATCAAGTACAAAAATTCGCGAAAATCTCGAAAAATATGCATTGGATAATGTAAATGAGATGCTCGGTTATACTTATTCTGTTAGAGGTTTGGTTGTTAAAGGAGATGGAAGAGGAAGAACCATAGGTTTGCCGACTGCAAATATTAAGTACGATGAAAATAAGAAAGTTCCAGAAATTGGGGTTTATTTTGTTAAATCGGTAATTAAGGGGGAGATATACTATGGTTTAGCAAATATTGGTACACGACCTACATTTACGGATGAATTAAAAACAATACTTGAAGTTCATTTTATAGATTTTGATAAAGATGTTTATGGTATGGATTTAAAAATTGAGTTTATAAAATTTTTAAGGCATGAACAAAAATTTTCAAACGTAGAAATGTTTCTGGAGCAGATTGAAAAAGACAAGATTAAAGCTTTGGAAATGATAAAATTATTTTAATATTAGATAACTTATCCTTATATTTGTAATTCGTTAAAAATAGATAATTTGTATGATTGGAGTAAATAAATGATAACAACAACACAAAAAGCGGAATTGGTAAAAAAATTTGGTGAAACTGATAAAGATTCAGGCAAACCTGAAGTTCAGATTGCTGTTTTTACAGCGAGAATAAATGATCTGACTCAGCATTTGTCTACCTTTAAGAAAGATAACCACAGCCGCAGAGGACTTATAAAAATGGTAAGCAAAAGGCGTAAAATGTTGAATTACTTAATGAAAAACGACATAACAAGATACCGTCAAATACTTGCTGATTTATCCTTAAGAAAATAAGCATGTTTAGTGAATAGTGAATAGTGAAAATTGGCTTGCACAATAAACATTTCACAACTACAAATTGATGTAAACTGCATACGACAGACGATAGAACAGGTAATAACCTGGAACAGATAAATATCTGGGAAATGATTTTATATTATAAGAAAGAACAAAAATGGCAAAACAAGAAGTATCAATTAATTTTGATGGAAAAGAGTATTCACTTCAAACCGGAAAAGTAGCAAGATTTGCATCCGGCTCGGTTATGGTTAGGTGTGGCGATACTATGGTTTTAGTAACCGCAGTTGCAGAACAGAAAGCGAAAGACGAAATAGATTACTTACCTTTACAGGTTGAATATAGAGAAAAAGCAGGTGCCGCTGGAAAATTCCCCGGTGGTTTTTTAAAACGTGAAAGCCGTCCCAGCGACCATGAAGTGTTATGTTCCAGATTAATTGACCGTCCCATAAGACCTATGATACCTAAATCATGGCCCTTCGAAACTCAGGTTTTAGCAACGGTATTCTCATTCGAACCAGATGTTGATTCCGATACTTTGGGAATGGTCGGAGCTTCTGCTGCCCTAATGCTTTCCGATATTCCTTTTGAAGGACCTGTCTCTGAGGTTAAAGTTGGCAGAGTGAATGGTGAATTTATAGTGAATCCTTCTCATGGAGTATTGAAAGATTCCGACATTGATTTAACAATAGCAGGAACGGATAAATCAATTGTAATGGTTGAAGGGGAGAGTAAGGAGATATCCGAGCAGGATTTTTTGGATGCTCTTGAATTTGCACATTCAAAAATCAGATTACTTAATGATTTGCAAAGACAGCTTGTTGCAAAATGCGAAGTTGTTAAAAGGGATTTTACCGATAAGGAAATACCGGAAGAATTAATTGAAACAGTTGTTAATGCAGTTAAAGATGAATTGCACGATTATGTTTATTCTATTACTTCAAAAAGTGAAAGAAATGAACATCGTACAAAATTAAAAGAAAATGCTTTAGCTAAATTAGCTGAGTTCACTGCTGAAAAAGAAGAATATTCCGAATTAAATATTGAAATGTTAGCTGAAGAGATTTTTAGCAAACTCGAAAAGAAAGAAATGAGAGCAATGATTCTCAAGAAAAATATCAGGTTAGACGGCAGGGGCTTAACCGATATAAGACCAATTAGCTGTGAAGTTGCTGTATTACCGCGTTCTCACGGTTCAGCTCTTTTTACACGCGGAGAAACTCAGAGCTTGGGTATGGTTACATTAGGAACAACCAGAGATGACCAGATGGTTGACGGGTTGTTGCCAACATATACAAACAAATTTTATCTGCATTACAATTTTCCTCCTTATTCAACAGGTGAAGTAAAAAGGATGGGTATTGGCAGACGTGAAATCGGTCATGGGCATTTGGCTGAAAGAGCATTGAAAAATATGATGCCCGATGATAATGCTTTTCCATATACAATAAGAGTAGTTTCCGAGATTCTCGAATCAAATGGTTCTTCGTCTATGGCTACTGTTTGTTCAGGAACTTTGGCACTATTCGATGCAGGTGTTCCTATTAAAAAACCGGTCGCAGGAATTGCAATGGGATTAATTAAAGAAGATGATGATGTTGCCGTTCTTAGTGATATTCTCGGCGATGAAGATTTTCTCGGTGACATGGACTTCAAAGTTTGCGGGACTGCTGAAGGAATTACTGCCTGTCAGATGGATATAAAAATCGAAGGATTGCCAATGGATATTATGAGAAAAGCTTTGGAACAGGCAAGGCAAGGCAGAATGCATATTCTTGGCATTATGAACGAAACAATAAATCAACCGAGAGAAGATATTTCTCCTTATGCTCCGAGATTCACCGTTATTACTGTTCCACAGGATAAAATCGGTGCAATTATTGGTACCGGCGGTGAAACAATCAGGGGAATAACAGCAAAAGCAGGTGTCGAAATAAAAATTGATGACGATGGTACATTGACGATTGCCTCAACATCAAAAGAGGCAACAGACATTGCTCTTGAAGAAATCAACGGCTTGTTAAAAGTTCCCGAAGAAGGTGAAATATATGAAGGAGTTGTAAAGGAAATCCGTGAAGGCATGGGTGCTTTTATAGAAATTCTTCCGAAAAAACAGGGCTTGCTTCATATTTCCCAAATATCATATGAAAGGATTAATAACATTACTGATGTTATGAATGTTGGCGACAAAATTGCAGTAAAACTTCTTGAGATTACTCCGGATGGAAAATTCAGATTAAGCCACAGAGCTACAATGCCGGCTCCTGAAGGTTGGGTCGAACCGGAAAGACCTCCACAAAGGAGCAATTCTTATAGTCGTGACAGAAGAGACTCAGGAGGCGGCAGAGATAGAAGAGATTCAGGTGGAAGAGACAGAAGAGATTCCGGCGGAAGAGATAGAAGAAGATAAGATTAATGTAGAATGTAAAATGTAAAATGGTTTTTACTTAGCCACGACTTGATTAGGTCGTGGTTTTTTTTATTATCATAGTCAATTCTTGCGTTTCAATTCCTTTTTCCGTAATTTCCTTTTTTTGAACTTATTAAACTAAGGATATTAACGAATTAATCTTAGGCGACAACCTCGAAATAATGCGAAAGATTTCTTTCAAGTTCTTTGACAATGAGGGACTCGAAGCAATAGAAGTAGTAAGAGTGAATGTGAATGGTGAGGTGTAGAGGGAGTGATTGGAAAAATAGTTTTGATAAAGATATATAATATCTTAAATTTGAATATATGTTTAACTAAACTTATTAAAATAAAATGAGCGTTACACAAAATAATAAAAAGGTTTCACAAAAAATCGTTGAAGCATGGTTTACTACAGTAATTAATCCAATAATTGATGGTTTAATGTTGGTTGAATCATATTTGAATGATAACAACTATACTTGGGATTGGAATTATATGGATTTTATAGAAATAAAAAACTTAATATCATTCTTTGATTTTAGAGCTGAACCTAACTTCGAACAATTAACGTTTATTAAATTCCCCGAACTTTTAGATATAAATATTAATTATGACTCAAAAAGAGATGAATTTAACAAATCATGTATTCATTTGTACGAGTGTTTACTAAAATCAACAAGTTTTAAGAAAATTTTTAATGACAAAATTGATGATTTAGAGAAATCTACTGATATTTCTGTCATTGATATTGAATATCTTAGAGGGACTAATACTATTAAATGGTTAGCTACCTATTTAATAAATAATAAAAAAAACTTACCAAATGAATATATATATAAAATAATTTGGAATACCGAAAAGGAAAAATTTTATGAAATATTGAACTATGGCACAATTAAAGAAGCTTTTAATGAAGTAAATAAAAAAAGATTATTATTTGAAGAGATAACTAAATCTTCAATTAATACAATTAAAGTATTTAGGAATAATCTTTCTTTAGAAACTGGTGTTCCAATTTTCAAATAATTTATTTTGCCAATCTACTATGAAATTTTCACCAATTCCAAAAGCTGTGATTGATACATCAATAATGTATGATGCTTTGTTAATTAATTATTCATTTACTAATAAAAAAAATGATTCGATTTCAAATTTTGCCAATTATATTTTTGATAATAATAAAATTTATAAAAAGAATTATATAGAGTTTTTAGAAAACATTGGACGTTTTATAACAACTTCTCACGCTATTGGTGAACTACAAGGTTTGATTAATAGCCGTACTAAAATTCATGATAATTTAAAATCTTCGTTTTGGAAGATTTCAATATCATATTTAAGAAAAAAACAAATTGATGAAACATTAATAAGGATACTTCCTCTTTCTGATATTAATTCTTATACAAATTTCATTTATAAAATTGGGTATATAGATACAGGATTAATTGAATTAGCAAAAAAAGAAAACATTCCGATTGTTACTCAAGATTTTAAGACTTTAGCTAGTATAGCCCGAAGTCAAGGAATACAAGTGTTTGTTCCTGAAGAATCTTTAAAATATTTATAATATTAAAAATATTCCTTTACCACCTACATTTTCACATTAAAAAAATCAAAGAAATCCCATAATCAGCTTCAATCAGTGGTTCAGACATTAGTTCCTGTTCTGTCTTTGTTACAACTGACAGCAAAACTCCTTAACCACGTAGTGGTGACACCTTTGTAGAGCAAAATCAAAAAAAGGTAAAAGCCACGTAGTGGCGACACAAAAGCTATTACGAATTTGAAAAATAGATGCCACAGCTACGCTGTTCAAACCGCTATTGGTACACTTTTCTACAAAGATACCACAGTTACACTGTTGGAAATCAGCTAAATCAGTTGAATCAGCTTCAATCGCGGTTCAGACATTTTCCCTGTTTCCCGACCCCCGACCCCTAACCCCCAAACAAATTAAAAATAAAATCAAAACAAAATCCATTACGTTTCATTCCCACCCAGTAATTTCGTCCATCTCGTTCTTTGAAAATTATTTATTCGGTAAATTCTCTGTGGAACTCTGTGAATTCTCAGTGTATCTCTGTGTAACTGCCTTCCATTCTACATTTTACATTTTCACTAAAGATTCTGGCTTCTAATAATTATCTTTTAACTTTACAAACTTTATGAACTTTACAAACTTTCTACTGATATAAAAGATACTTTTCTCTTAATTTCTTGAATTCTTCTAATCCTTTGTTTGAAATTCTTGAAATCTCATCTGTGCTTTTTTTAATAATCAATGCATTTAAAATTTCATCAGTTCCTGTAACTTTATTAAACATATTAATAGCTTTGTCTGATAGTTTGGATTTGCTGAACATATTAGGATAGATATTTGACAAAATCGAGAATAAAAAAATGCCGGCTGAATAAGGAGCGAAATTTGTATCTTTAGTAAAAGTCAATAAAAAACCATTACACTTTTTCCCTGAATACATTCCATAAAACGGCTGATACTCGATGGGATTAAATTGGATTCCATTAAAATCTATTTTCTCAAGTTCATCTTTAACAATTTCTGTTTTGAAATCAGGTGAACCAAAGTATTGAAAGGGAAGAGTTGTTCCAATTCCAATGCTGATAATACCAAGTTCACCAAAGGCACCTAAAACAGCGGCACCTCTAACTGAATTAACAGTTGGTATATGAGGAGAAGTCGGATACCATGTCAATCCCGTTTCTTCGAATGTCATCCAACGTTCCCAGCCAATCATTTTTATAACCGTCAAATCACATTTAAGATTTTGATTTTTTTCTGAAAGCCATCCCTCACCATTGAACATTTCAGCTAATTCTCCAATAGTACAGCCATGTATGTAAGTGATTGGAGCAATACCAACGAATGACTCCCTGCCTTTTTCGACAACATTGCCATCTACAATTTCACCGCCGAGTGGATTAGGTCTATCCAGAATATACACAGGCAAATTGTTTTGAACACATGCCTGCATTGTTTTAAAAATTGTGCTGATATAAGTATAGGAACGTACGCCAATATCTTGAATATCAATAACTACTGCATTACATTCCTTTAAAACTGATTTTCCGGGTTTGCGGCTTCCACCATATAAAGAATAAGTAGGTAAGCCAAATACTTTGTCATCTTTAATGTGAACACCTGCGGGAACAGTAGTATAAAAGCCATGCTCGGGTGTAAGCAAACCAATTATTTTACATTTATCGGTCTTTAAAAATTCTTCGACTGTTAAACTTCCTTTGGATGTTCTTCCGGTATTATTCGTTAATAAAAGTATATTTTTATTTTTAAGAATTTCAAAATTAGAATCTATTAAAACATCAATTCCAAGCTTAATTTTTGCAGTATTACTATTTTCGTCCATTGACAATTTATCATCCTTCGACAAGCTCAGAATGACTGAATTGGCAGACAGCAGACAGCAGACAGTATAAATGCAACCAGATTTCTTTTAAATCGAAAATCGAAAATTGTAAATTGAAAATTATTTTCCATATGGTTTTTGAATATATTTTTTAGAAGACTCATGAGAACCGTCATAATCATCCCATCTTAATAGTTTTTCGTATTGCTTAATTGCATATTTTCTTTTGCCCTGAAGGTCTAATATTCTTCCGATATACAAATTCGTTTTTACCATGAAACCGGAAGGACCATCTTTATCAACTGCACGACAAGCTTCGTCGCATTTATACAAATACTTCAAAGCATTTTCATAATCTTGTCTTCTCATCAAAGCCAAACCGACATAATAGAGTGCTTCCCTTGAAGTTAATCTGTCATAACCTATTTCTCTTTTTATGCACTTTTTTAGTATTTCCCTCCAAAGTTCTTCGGCTTTGTCCTGATACTCCCAACCATTAGTTGTATAAGAACGAGCCAGATATCTTTTAAAAAAAGGATTATTTGGATAAGTGAAAGCTAGGTCTTCTGCCATCAATAATGCATCAGGATAATTCTCTTCGAACTGATAATAAATTTGGAGTAAAACTTCTTTTGCCTCAACGGAAGCATATCTTGCGTACTTGGCTGCAGAACGAAGCTGAAGGATGCCAATTCGTTTGTCTCCCTTTGGGAACAGTGCAGTTAATGGCTTCAATGCAGGATATTCCTCAGGGAAAGCAACTACAAAATAATTATATAGACCTGTACCTAACTGTATATCATGATTTCCGGGAGCAAGTTTCCAACATTCTGTTAAAATCTCATAACCTTTTCTTCCATCATTTGCTACATTCAGGTAATTCTTTCTGATAGCATGATATCTTCCTCTGTATCCATAAGCACCACCTTGAAAGAAAAGTGCAGTAATGTCAATAATATTTGTATCTAAACGCTTTTCACAAAGGTCAATAACTTTATCAATTTTTTTTAGAAAAAGTTTATCATACTTTTCTGTTTCCCTGAACAATCGGATTTTCCACCATTCTACCATTGCATCCAAAAAATATCCCGCAGGATTATCCGGGTACATATCTATGACCTTTTGAAAACAGGCAGAAGCTGAATCAAATTCAATATTATAAACATAAAAAGTGCCTTTTTGAATAAGACTGTCTGCTTCAGTGTGCATTATTGCCCACTGAGCATTTAGTTTTGATGGCAAATTAAAACTTAGTAAAACAACACAAACTAAAATCAGTTTAGTTTTCATCAATAAAAATAGACTTTATTTAATAAATAAAAATTAAAATAAGAAAAACGAAGCAATGAAAAAAATTGTGTTTTGGAGTAGTTCCGGTTTATTTGGTTAAAAGGAGTTTTAGAGACTCAAACCTTATGAGTCTCCAATGTTAAAATTTCAGATAATAATTATAATTTCAAAAAAAATAAACTCGAGATTTAATCTCCGGAATTAAATATGCCATTGCTGATTGTATATAAGACTGTTTCATTATATTTAATTTTAAAATTAAATGTACCACTGGCTTTTATAGGATTTTCAGCTACAAATTTATCTACTTTTACGGTACCTTCGGTGGCAGTATCAGAAATACCTGAATGATTGTAAATACCAAGAAAATATCCATCCTTAGTAATAGAATAAGTTCCTGTTTTTATTGAATCAAACGGTTCGAAGCATAAAAGTACTATAATTGAATCGGTCCCGCTAATACCAAGAATTTTTAACTTTTTTAGATGCGTACCGAATTCTTCGGCAATTAAAATCGAGCTTGCAGTGAATTTGTTTCCATTTACCGTTGCAGATATTTGTTTGCTATTTGAATTATTATTAGTTGTACTGTCATCGCATGCAGTTATTATTAGTATAAAAGCTATAAAAAATATTATCAATGTTCTCATTATAATCTCATCGTACTTTATTCTAAAAATTTTACTTAATTAAAAACTAAATTAACTATAATTTTCTAATTAATCACTCTGAAAAACGCCGGCTTGAGAAGAAATATTCAAAAGAATGCCAATTAATGCCGAATGGAATATTACAGCAGTACCCCCATAGCTGATAAACGGCATAGGTAAACCTGTTGTTGGAAGTAATCCGATATTTACTCCGGCATTGATTAAAACGCTTATACTCAAAGTCATAACAATACCAACCGCAAGGAAATATCCAAAATTATCGGGAGCATTTTTTGCAACTATCATTCCACGCCAAAGAATAAATCCAAAAATGCAAATAATAGCAGCAGTACCGATAAATCCATATTCTTCACCAACTATCGAGAAGATAAAATCGCCATAAGACTCCGGCAAAAAAAGGTCGCTTTGCCTGCTTAATCCGGGTCCCATACCAAAAAGACCTCCATTGCCAAATGCGATTAAGGATTGTTGTAATTGGTAACTATAACTTTCCAAATCCCCGACTTCATCAGGACTTGAGAAAAAAGCTTTTATCCTTTGTAGCCAATATCCTGATTTCAATAGCACAACAATAACAGCCATGAGCATCGCTATACCACCGACTGTACCAATATGTGTAATTTTTGTATTTCCAATAAACATCATCGTAAGTGAAATCATTAACACTATCAATGTTGTTGATAAATTTGGCTGAAGAATAATTAGAAGTGCAATAGCCCCTGTCCAAATAAGTATAGGGAGCATACCTTTGTTAAAATCTTTTATTACATCCTGTTTGCGTGTTAGCAAAGCGGCAAGATGAATAATCAGGGCGAATTTAGCAAATTCGGAAGGTTGAAATCTTAAAACTCCCAAATCAAGCCATCTCGATGCTCCTTTTGCCTGAATTCCTACTACTAAAACAGTAATTAACAAAACTATGGAACTTAGAATTAATATTTTGGAAATTTTCCTCCAGAAACGATAATCAATTTTCGCTACTGCAATAATAATGAACAGACCAAACAAAACTCGGGCGGCATGATTCCAGAACATCTTTTCCTGTGAACCAAACTTTATTTCGGCATAAGAAGAACTTGCACTATAAACAAATGCTATGCTGAACAGCATCAAAAATGCTACTGATAATAATATATACCAGTCAATATGGTTCTTCTGCTCTTCCATTCAATCAGTTTATAAAGTTTAAAAGTTCATAAAGTTTGTAAAGTAAAAAGTTTTCCGTTATCCGTCCTTCGGTCTTTCCGTCCTTCGGTCTTTCCGTCCTTCGGTCTTTCCGTCCTTCGGTCTTTCCGTCCTTCGGTCTTTCCGTCCTTCGGTCTTTCCGTCCTTCGGTCTTTCCGTCCTTCGGTCTTTC
>JAZDIP010000015.1:0-2937 GCA_043804925.1 bacterium
ACCCAAAATAAACATCGATTGGCGCTGTCCTCAAAAAACGGGCTCCTATAGGTTTATACAAAGTTAAGAAATTCTGTAAAATATTTTGGCTTGTCAATACATATTTCAGTTATCGGCCAGCAGGCGAAATGTTTCCAGGTATAGCAGAACCCCGGAAATTGTTTTGAATTACCATAAACTATCAAATCCTGATATATGAGTCCGGTCAAATAACTCACGATATTTCAAGCGGCTCTTATCTGCAAATTTAAAAAATATTTTGTGTGAACCAGAATAGTTCCTGATATGAATGGGAAAACTTTTTGTTGTCTGCATGGTTTTTTAAATATTGAAGGCATTGGGTTTGTTTTCAGCAAGCTTTTCACATGCGACAAGTTTATTATAGTGGGAAAGGTTGTGAAAAAGCATCTAAACGGGTCATATACAGACAGATATCTAAATACTCGTCCGAAATTGATTGCGATCCCAACATTAAATGCAAAAATGCTTGTTTTAAAATGCCCTCTTACTTTTGTTTTTCCATTTTTCGTTCTTGTTTTAAATTCTTTCATTAACGCTTCGACATTTGGCCGTATCTTTCGACGTTCATTGGGAATATTTCTGATATTGCTGTTGCGCTTGCCAAGCAGGTAATCTTCATGATTAAAATAGTATCTCCCTTTATTTTTAAATATTTGACATTTTTCTTTTAATGGACATTCCTTGCAGATACTTAAATCAAACCGGACTTTATAGCGTTGTTTTGTTGGAGTGGAAATTGCTTTTTGCCCAGGGCATTCAACGGCATATTTATCAGGCGATTGACCGATTTGCTCGATTTTCTTCTCTATTTCGCTTTCGCGCCCCCTTACTGCTGTTGTGATCTGTGTAATTTCTAATGTTTCAAGTTTTTTATCGTTATCTTCGCTACCATAGCCACCATCGGTATGTAATTCATTTAATTCCGGCGTTTTCGCTTTTATTATATCAACACGGTCATTTAGTATTACGCTATCGTCAATATTGTTGGGGTTTACAGCGATGTCAACAATCAGTTGCAGAGGATTGTCAGGGTTGGCTGTTTCCGTACCATTTATCGTGTACCCTTTGCTTTGTTGTTCTTTCTTTTTACGATATGTTGCATCCTGATCATCAGGTGATTGCAACATGCTACTATTAAGTTCCGCTGTCGGTTTTGGATTTATTTCCTGATTAACAACTACAAAATGTTCCTTATAAACACGTAAGAAATTGACAAAATCCTTCTTTTCCTGATACTTGTGGTTTCCATTTATTTGGGAATGTACAGCATAATATACTTTGCCCAATTGCTCCAGTTCACGAGGTAACTCATTTGATTTCAGCCCATAAACATATTTATCCGACCCTGTCTTCAGATATGCCTGTAATTGCTCCCCGATTTGTTGTTTGTCTGTTTCGTCCAGTATCCTTTCCAATCTTATCAATACTTCTATCAATAATTGTATCCTGGAGTATTTTCTGATATTGGAGGAGATCAACGTGGAATCTGTCCTTTGAATATCTGCTTTTAGCGATAAAAGTTTTATTTGTTTCGCAGTTAAATTGTCGAAAACCCCCTCAATTAAATTAATCCCTGTTTCTTGTTCGTGTGCCAAAACCCTATTTTGAAAATTAAAAAGTGTAGCTCTTGAAAACGGAACTTCGTCAATACTCTCGATACCCAAGGCAACTTTGAAACGTAGGTCGAACATAACGCTTTCCATTAGCTCATCAAAACTTATTCCTCTAAGCTCTTTTAAAATCAGGGCAGAAACCAAAATATTTACCGCAACATTCGGACGGCTTGCTTTATCGGAATATAATGGCTTAAAAGTATTTTCGTTGATATTTCTTAGAATCAGGTTGTAGAACCATTTTTCTTTTGTTTTTTCAAGTAAGTCCCGCTGGGTTTTGCATAGCTCAATCTCAAAACTGAATAATCGCGGTTGGTTGTTTGATTTAAACATATTTCGCTTTGTTTTTCATTACAAAGTAAAGATAGATATTATCCTATTGATATACAAATAAATATGTTCCACGTGGAATCTCCAAAGTGCTGTATATCTGCTATTTACATGATTGTTGATAAGTGTTCTAATGTGCTATTACTCAGCGAAATACGAAATCAGCTTATTAACAGTTGTGAACGTGGTATAAACTCCTGATTTTGTCTGTTACCTTTTTAGACTGGACTCAATAATGATTTGTAAAAATGACAGATATGTACATTCATTATCAGAATGGATATGTACGTCAATTAATCTGCTTAATTAGTGGATTATTTAAAATATCATTAAAAATGGCTTTTGATTATTTATATCTTTAGCATTATCAGAATTAGCGGATAATGTACAAATATTTGATACTGACCATTATTACATGTTATTGCGCTTTGAGTGCGTCAGCTCAAAGCGACACACTGACTGTTGAGGATATTTACCAGATGTCATTTGAGGATCTCATGAAACTTGAAATAGCGGTTACCGGCCAGAATAAAGCCACTATCACCGAATCGCCCGGTATTGTTACGCTGATCACCGAAGATGAAATCAGGGAAAGCGGGGCCAGGGATTTACTTGACATTTTAAGGATGGTCCCCGGTCTTGATTTTGGCGCTGAGCTGGATAACGTAATCGGCTTTGGTGTGAGGGGTAACAATGCTACCGAGGGAAAAGTACTGGTACTGATCGATGGGCAACAAATGAATGAGACCAATTACGGGAGCTTTCCATTCGGACAGCATATCCTTCCTGATAACATTAAGAGGATAGAAATCATTCGTGGCCCTGGTTCTGCAATCTATGGAGGAATGGCCGAACTGGCGGTAATCAATATCATTACCAGAAAAGGTACTGATATCAATGGAATTAATATTTCGGCCGAGGTAGCTGCTTCTGAAAGCATGATGTCAAGGGGATCTTTTCAGATGGCTACCGG
>JAZDIP010000016.1:0-57030 GCA_043804925.1 bacterium
CTTGACGCTACAAAAGGTACACTAACAATTTTAGAACCCGCAGTATATTAAAATTATTGTTTTCAAGATAGTTCCTTGACTTTTTTGACTAAAGTCCATTTTTTAACTTCTTATCTTTTCCACTATCTAAAGATAGTGGCACAATATATTGTAAAAATTTTAAATTGAACATTCCATTCCCAATTCGTAATTATTAATTCGTAATTGTTTTAAAGGTCTCCTCCCTGCGGTCTTAAAACAATTTCTTCGACCATCAACCTGTCGTTCAATGCCAAATTAATAACATTAACAATCGCATCTGCAACATCTTCGGGTTGCATCATCCTTGCACCGTGTTTTTCACGTTGTCTTTCAGTCCATATCTCCGTTTCAGTCGCACCGGGGAAAACATCGATGATTTTAATTCCATCTCCCCTTACTTCCTCACGCAATGACCTGTCCATAGCCAGAATAGCCGCTTTTGAAGCGGCATAAATTGATGAACCAACAAATATCTTTTTCAATACTACAGAAAGAATATTGATAATTACACCGCTCTTTCTTTCGAGCATCCCCGGAAGAACATGCTTAGTCAGTATGAATAATCCCTTGAAGTTTGTATCGAGCATATTGTTCATGTCATCAACAGTCAAATCAACAAATGGAGCGAACTTCCCTGTACCTGCGTTGTTTATGAGAATATCAACTTTCCTTAGACTAAGATTTATCTTTTCAAATGTTCTGTTTATCTGCTCTTCAGAACGTAAATTGAACGGAAGAAAAAAGACTTTGGGATATTTCGCAAACTCGGGCATTATCTTTTTTAAACTTTCCGAACTTGAAGAGCTTAATATCAATGTGGCTCCTGTCCGGGTTAATTTCCTTGCCAAAGCCGCACCAATACCTTTACCTGCACCTGTGAGCCATATAATTTTATTATTTAAAGCATTTTCATTCATAATCTACACCATTTTGATTGTCAATCTTTTCTTAAGTTTGTGCAAAATAAATAAAATATTTTTAAGAATAATAATTAAATGAGTAAAAAAGAAGATATTTTAAATAAATTATTCTCGCTTCAGAGATTTGGAATTAAGCCGGGACTTGAAAGAACCTTAAAACTATCGGGCTATTTGGAAAATCCTCATCTGAAGTTTCCCTCAGTCCATGTTGCCGGAACAAATGGCAAAGGGTCTGTTTGTGCTTTGTTAGCTTCAATTCTAATGGAAGCCGGATATAAAGTTGGTTTGTATACTTCACCTCATCTGGTAAATTTTAATGAGAGAATCAGAATCAATCATGCTGAAATATCTGATGATGAAATGGTCGAACTAGCAGAAATATTACTTATTGGTGAGGAAAAATGGGAATGTACTTTTTTTGAGATTAATACAGTAATGGCATTCGAATATTTTGCACGAAATCAAATTGATATTGCAATAATCGAAACTGGAATGGGAGGCAGATTTGATTCGACGAATATTTTGTCACCACTACTTTCAATCATTGCATCAATAGACTTGGACCATAAGGAATACCTTGGGAACACTTTGGAAGAAATAGCATTTGAAAAAGCCGGAATAATCAAGAAAAATACCCCGGTTATTATTCCTAAATATGGCCAATCAGTGAAAAATGTAATTGCTGAAATGGCACAATCACAAAACTCCATTTTGTACGACAGTAGTGAACTTTGTTTTGTTGGAAATCATTTATTTAACTCTGATTTTACTCAATCATTCGATTTGATATTTAAGAATCATAATTATAAGAATGTCTTATTAGGAATTGCAGGTAAACATCAAATTGGGAATGTAGCAGAAGTAATAACAGCGAATGATATATTAACAGAAAATTTAGCAATCACGCCTGAACATATTTATCAGGGTTTAGCGAATGTAAAAAACAATACAGGATTAAGAGGAAGAATAGAACCTTACTTTTTAGAAGACAGAAGTCAGAAGTCGGAAGACAGAATTTCAGTGAACCGTGATCCGGGGAACAAGAACCTAAAACTCACCACTCTAAACTCACAACTCACAACTGATAACGGACAACCGATAACAGATAACCCGATTATCTTGGATACAGGGCATAATCCAGGAGCAATAAGAAAACTCGTGGAGTCCTTGAGGCTGCATCGTCCTGATATTGAAAAATGGAATTTCGTTTATGGTGGAATGGCTGATAAGGATATTAAATCAAATTTAAAAATTATTCAACCTCAATGTGAAGAGTTAATTTTAACAAGACCGCAGATAGACAGGGCAATGGAATTGCAGAAATTAAAAGAAATTGCTGAAGAATTACAATTCCAAAAGATTGCTATCAAACCTGAGGTTACTGATGCTGTGAAGTATGCAATTCATTCAGGAAAATCAGTAGTTATATCCGGTTCTTTTTACTTAGCAGGTGAAGCATTACCTTTATTGGAAAAAATGTTAAAATTTCAAAGCTGAAATAATTTCAATAAGTTATAAATTGCAGTTTCAAAAAATATGAAAATAATAATTTGAAGATAAATTAAGGATTAAGAAAATGTTAAGAACAAATAATTATCAAATCAAGACTGCATTGATTTCTGTTTCTGACAAAACAGGTTTAATAGAATTTGCTGAGGAATTAGTCAAATTGGGAATTGAAATATATTCAACCGGAGGTACAGCCAAGCTGCTTAAGGATTTGGAAATTCCTGTAAAAAGTGTCAGCGAACTTACCGGATTCCCCGAGATTATGGACGGCAGGGTTAAAACACTGCACCCTAATGTTCATGCAGGGTTACTAGCAAGGTTAGATGTAGATAGTCATGTTAATCAAATGAAAGACCTAAATATAAAATCTATTGATTTATTGGTTGTCAATCTTTATCCTTTTGAAGAAACTTTAGCAAGAGGCAGTCAGCATGAAGAATTGGTAGAAAATATTGATATAGGTGGTCCTACTATGCTTCGCTCTGCCGCAAAGAATTATCAGTGGTCAGCTCCGATTGTAAATCCTTCTAGATATACAGAAATAATTCAAATGCTGAAAGAAAACAACAATTGTATTAAGGAAGATTACAGAGCAAAATTGGCAGGTGAAGTATTCGGACATACTGCTTATTATGATTCTATAATATCAAAATATTTTAGAGAATATAACAAAATTGAATTTCCTGAAAAATTAACTTTTGGGATGCAACTTGAGCAAGCTTTGAGATATGGTGAAAATCCTCATCAAAGTTCAATGCTTTACGGGAATTTCAATAATATTTTCAAAAAATTGCATGGTAAGGAATTATCAAACAATAATATAATTGATATTGATGCTGCCGCAAAACTAATACTTGAATTTGAAGAGCCGACAGTTGCTATTATCAAGCACACAAATCCATGCGGAGTTGGAACTGCAGATACTTTGACAGAAGCTTACCATAAAGCATTTGCGACTGATAATGTATCACCTTTTGGTGGAATTATAGCTATGAACCGAACAGTTGATAAAGAAACAGCTGAAACAATTCACAGCTTGTTTACTGAAGTATTAATTGCTCCCGAATACACTAATGAAGCTCTTGAAATACTGAAGAAGAAAAAAGACAGAAGATTGATTACTGTTGATTTCGATGACCTGAGAAAAGCGATTAAATATGATGTGAAATCCGTAGCCGGTGGATATCTTATCCAAACAACTGATACATTATTATTCGATGAGGAGAAAATGAAAGTTGTTACTAAACGCCAGCCGTCCGATGAGGAAATGAAAGCATTGATGTTTGCATGGAAAATAACTAAGCATGTTAAATCAAATGCAATTGTTTATACATCATATGACAGAACTTTGGGAATCGGAGCCGGACAAATGTCAAGAGTAGATTCAGCAAGAATTGCTGTTGAAAAAGCTAAACTTATGGGTCTTAACCTGAAAGGTTCTGTCGTTGGTTCTGATGCATACTTCCCATTCGCAGATGGTGTTTTGCTGGCAGTGGAAGCAGGAGCTACAGCGGTAATTCAGCCCGGCGGTTCGGTTCGTGACGAAGAAGTTATCAAAGCGGCAGATGAAAATAACATTACAATGGTGTTTACTGGCTTGAGGCATTTCAGGCATTGACAAATTATATTTTGTTATAGACTTCAAGAAATTGTTCACGAGTTAATCCAACTTGATTGACAATTGCTCTTAGAGTACCACTGTTGATGTTTTTATGATTTGGCATGACTAGCGGAGTTACTGTGCCATCCATATTTGGTCTCTCCATGATAATATGGTTACCTTCTCTGACAATATCGAATCCTAAATTTTGAAAAGTTTTAATAACTTTTCCTTTAGGAACATCAACTGGGAATTTCACGCAAAAACTCCTGTTTCTGCAATATAAGCATCTTGAATATTATAATCATCTTGAAAATGCTCAAGGAATTTATCCTTACCATAATATTCAATAAATGCATGAATAGATGATTCGGTGCTTTGCAAAGCTTCCAAATATGTCGTACCTTGACCAACTATAGCTCCATTTGTGAACCCAAGCGGATAACCACAGTAACCATCTATATGTTTTTCAATAATTAATTTAAATTTCATATTACTCACCTTAATTTGATAATTTAAAATAGAAACGAAAATATGTGATAATAATTTTCAATTATGTATAATCTCTCTGAAGAAATTTCAAAAATACTCAGCGGTTTAATAAAATCTTTATTAACTTTTTAAACTTGATTAATCCTTAACACAACGTATAGATAAACCATGACTTTTGTGTGGATGAATGTCATAAATACCAATTGTATCGGCAACCAGCATCCATCCCCATGCCGGATAAGGCTTTGATCCTAAGTATTCAGTAGTTGACCACCAAATACCTTGGTATTCTAAATAACTAAAGTTGCCATCATCATATCGAAGACCTCCAGACAATGCAGAAAAACCACTTTCGTTTGTTGCGTCTTCGAATGGGTATTTCCAATAAATAGTTCCTGTGTCTTTCAACTTACTACTGGCTTCGTATTTTCCTCCAAGATAATCAATTAGAACTTTCCATTCATCATATGATGGAATATGCCAACCTTTAGGTGCTAATCCTCTTGAATCATTTACGGCAAACCAATTATAAAGTTTTCCATAGATGTCATTCCAGTAAACTTCATTTTCATAACAACACCATGCTCCAGTTGTTAGTTTTGTCCATTTTAACTGATCGGTTACATTTGGAATAGGGTCACCGTTACGGTAATGGTCAACATCAAGATTTTTCTTCATCCAAACTTGAGTACCAATTTTGACAGTATCAAAAGAAACATTATTATTGTTATTGTTATTTGTCGGATTATCATCAGAACAAGATGATATAACAATAAAAAGTAATACAAACATTATTTTCCACTGTTTCATTTATTTATTTCCTCATTGATTTAATAGAACAGTTAATATTCAAAGATATTTTTAAATCCCTTTTTTGTTAGATGCTCTTTTATTTTATCACCAGTCCATAACCTGGCATCAAAATGAATTGCCATTGCTACGAATGGAGTATCAGTTACATCATAATCACAACAAAGAGAATATGCTTCAAGATAAGTTTCATTTGGGATAACTCTTTCATCTACAAAATGTATTACCGATAAAAATTCAAAAAATAATGAAAATAAATCTGTTCGTTCAAGTTTAGAAAATTTTAGAATTTTATCGAACTTATTCATTTGTTCTTTTAACAAATTCTGAGGTGCAATTAATGTGTTTTCCTTACTAAAAATAATATCACGGAAGCGACTTTTATTTTTTAAGAGAGCAGAAAAAACAATATTCGTATCAATTACTATTGTCATTTACTGGTTCAATAAAGTTAATATCTTTTTTTACCTGTTCCCAAACATTTGCATTGATTTCTTTAGACAAGTTAACAACTTCCTTGTTGATATCTCCCCTATTTATTAAGCTCTCAATTTTCAACCGGCTCATTAACATTAAAATGTCGTCTTCACTGACAACATTTCTATCAATCGAAATATTGACATTGTTTTTAGTTGAACTTATTTTTATTGCATCCATTTCTTTACATCAAATAATTATATATATTTATGACGATAGTTACTAAAGAGTATTTTCCAACAAAATTAATAATTTTTTGTCAATTTCTTTTTTCTTGGTTTATCCTCCCTCCATCTATAATTCGGAAGAAAATAGCTTTCTACTTTGTCCCAGACCATGTTTTCAGGGAAGAATTTTCCCTGTACTGCTCCCAGCCAAAGTATATTAAGCGGTTTACCATCTTCGAAATATATGTTGATACTATCGCAACTTGTTAGGTCCACCCCATCGTTTCCATCGTCTGATGACATGAAATATAAACTTTTAGAATCACCGTAACCTTCAATTCTTTTGATTTTTTTCTCTTCAAAAAATATTTTGATAGAGTAGCCAATAATTTGATTTTTCCTAATTAAATCGTTTGTATCATCTCTCGAAACCGCCAGTGCATTGCCAAATGAATGAATCATACTTAACTCATTATCAGGTATGTAAACAATAATCGAATCACCGTGAAGTTGAGTGGAATCGTACCAGACTATTGGTTTTCCTTCTAAAAAAAACATATCACTTGTTTTAAAGAATACTGCTTTTTCAGAGCGGGCAAAAACATTACCCCTTACGATTTCAACATTCCCATTGAAAATATATTTTTCCTCATCTACACCTCTGAGGGCTTCCATGCTATCTGCAGAAATGGTCAGTGTATCATATTCATATTCGTTTTTCTTGTAAGTATCAGGGAAAAATAAACCATCTTCATTTTTACGTGTGGAGTCAATTTGAAATAATACAGGTTTTCCTGTTGCATTAGTATAATTCTTTTGTGGAATATTGATAACAGTATCACCGGTTAAATAGACATTATTATATTTTCCCTTTATTATAACATTGCCATAGTTTCTGCTTTCCTTTGTTCGTCTATTGTAATGAAGAATATTTGAGGTCATCCTTACAGAATCTTCATCAACAACAACATCACCGAACGCATCACTCTCCAAAGTTCTTCTGTTATATTTTGCACTCTTTGTTGTGATAGTTACAGATTCATCGGAGATAACAACCTTACCAATAAAATCCGCAATCATTGTATTTGTGTTATATGTCCCTCGTTGTGCGGTTAATGTAACATTACTATCAACAATTGAAATGTTTCTTGGAGCAGTTGCTATACCTGTGTTGCCTTCATAATTAATTGTCGGTGCTTTTAATATCATATCATTTTGTTTAATTACAACATTTCCTTCCAAATCTGCTCTGTTCTGATTAAAATACTGATATGCGACATCCGAAGTTACTAAGACATCACCATGCATCAATCTCACATTCCCACGATACTCCCTCATTGGTCCTTCGGGTGGATTACTTCCTGCCATCGTGTCAGAATTTAATAATCTTATTGTTTTGTTAGAGGGAACTTGTGCCATTACATCCTTCGACAAGCTCAGGATGAAAAAAGACAAGCTCAATAGGACAAATCCCAGAAATAAAATTGATATGGATTTCTTTAAAATATTCATTATTAGGATTCAAGCAGATTTTTGTATAATTCGTAATTATCATCTTCGTAGCAACAGAAAATTACTTTTTCAATAAAATCATTCTCGGATAAAAATCTTTTTACTTCGTTAACAGCAATCACAGCCGCCTCTTTCTTTGGATATCCGTATATTCCTGTGCTGATATTCGGAAAAACAATAGTTCTTAATCCAAAGTCCACAGCCAGTTGTAATGAACTGCGATATGCCTTTGTTAAAAATCTGTCTTCACCTTTGTTGCCTCCTCTCCAAACAGGTCCAACTGTATGGATTACATATTTACATGGCATATTTCCTGCTTGAGTAATTGCCGCTTCACCAACCGGAAGCTCACCACCCATTTTATCAATTATCAACATACACTGTTCATGCAGAACCGGTCCTGCCTCACGATGAATAGCACCGTCAACACCTCCGCCAACCTTGAGATATTTATTCGCTGCATTAACAACAGCATCAACCTCAAGTTTTGTAATATCACCTTTAATTAATTCAATTCTTGAGTTCATCTTTTCTCATTATTATTATTTAAAAACAATACCATCTAATACCTTAAAAACTGTTTGAATCCTACCAAATGGTGCTGAAATCTGAACACCTTGTATGGCTTCTTTCATATCTTCTAGTGTTTCTCTTGCAATTAAAATTCCCTCCTGCAAACTCTTTTCTTTACTATCCTCTACATTTCTCATTCTTTCCATTAAGTTTTCGGGAACATTACATCCCGGAACTTCATTGTTCATGAATTCGGCATTTCTAATTGAAGTAAGTGGCCACAGACCGGCAACTAAAGGTCTTCGGATATGCTCTATTCTTTTAATAAATTTTTCGAGAATATTCAAATCAAAAACCGGTTGAGTAATAATAAACTCAGCACCTGCATCAATTTTCCATTCGAGCCGTTTAATTTCCTCGTCCAAATTAATCGCTCCGGGATTAGCTCCCACACCAACAAAAAATGCAGAGGGTTTACCAATCGGATTTCCTGCAATATCCAAACCATGATTTAATCTGCTTAAAATGTTAACCAAGCCAATCGAATCAACATCAAAAACACCGGTAGCATCAGGATAATTCCCGAGTTTCGGCGGGTCACCTGTAATAGCTAAAATATTTTTTATACCTAAAGCAGAAGCACCTAAAAGGTCTGATTGAATACCAATAACGTTTCTGTCCCTGCAAACATAATGCAGAACTGCTTCTATACCAACATCCCTTTGAATTTGTATAGCTAAAGACAAAGCCGACATTCTTGCACTTGCACGCGGTCCGTCGGGAATATTGATTGCATCAATGCCTTGGTAATACAAATTTCTCGCTTTTTCTATTTCATTAGATGCAGAAACACCATGTGGTGCGAGGAGTTCAACTAATTTTATAAACAATCCGTTTTTAATCCTGCTCGCGAGCCGTGACTTGTTTTCCTGTTCAATCACCTTAACATCAGGTAATTCGAATGATTTTATCTGTGCAAAACTTATTTTTTTATATGTAGGTCTTATTGCATTAATAGCATTTCTCATTGCTTTAATATGCTCAGGATTTGTACCGCAACAACCACCTATTACATTTGCTCCGCTTTGTATAAAATGTTTTGCATATTCACCAAGATATTCGGGAGAAGTCATGTAAATATTTCTGCCATCAATATTTCTTGGTTTTCCTGCATTCGGCATCACGGATATTGGGAGATTTGTTAATGTTCTTGCTTTCTCCAGCCAATTTAACATACGATGAGGGCCTACTGTACAATTCACACCAATAACATCAGCACCAAATGATTCAAGTTCTTTAACAAAAACTTCGGGAGATGCCCCGGTCAAAGAATTCCCGGCTTCGTCAATCGTCATTAATCCGATAATTGGTAAATCACTTATGTTCCGTACTGCTTTGACGGCTTGTCTTAATTCTTCCGGGTAAATAAATGTTTCCAAAACAAATAAATCTACACCGCCATCAAGTAATGCTTTTGCTTGTTCGGTAAAAGCTTCAACAGCTTCTTCCCTGGAAAGAGGACCAAGTGGCTCCATCTGAATACCTAAAGGTCCAATAGCACCGGCAACAAAAGTATCCTCTCCCGCTATCTCATTTGCTAACCTTGCGGCTTCATAATTAATTTGATAGACTTTATCCTGCAACTGATGATGTTTAAGTTTGTAAAGATTCGCACCAAAAGTATTTGTTTCAAGAACGTCAGCTCCGGCTTTTTTATAATCCGTATGTATTTGCTTTATCAAAGCAGGATTAGAGAGATTCAGTTCATCATAGCATTTATTTATGAAAACACCTCTTTTATATATTTCAGTACCCATCGCTCCGTCAAAGAGAATGGGCTTCAAATTTAATTCCTTTAAAAAATCTTTTTTTGTTATCATTTCGTACTTTAATTTTTATTTATACAAAAATAACGAAAAAACATCACTAATAATTTATAACACATTTTGGTTACATCCCCGCTCCTATTTCTTTAGTATAATTATACAGTTTAAGTAATTGTATTCTTATGATTTAAAAAAATTATCAAATTATCAATACAACTTTGTTTTTTTATGGATTCAATGTTTTTCCATATATTTGAAGTTTACAAAAATTTATATTAAAGAATAGTAATTAAATTATATTTATTCAATTTTTACTTTACAATTTTTGTAAAAATATATTGATAATGAAAAATATTTTTTTTGTATATAAAGGAATAATGAAATGAACGTAATTGTTTTTAATTGTGGAAGTTCTTCGATGAAATTTCAAATCATTGATACTGATATTGAAAAAATCGAGAAGGACAAAGATATCCAACTCGCCAAAGGATTAATCGAAAGATTGGGAAGCCAATCATTGATAACTTTTCAGGCAGAAGGAAAACAAACTATAAAAGAAGCTCTTCCACTGCGAGACCACAGAGCGGCTCTTAATTATATTATGAAATGGGTAGCTTCTCCCGAATCTGAAATTCCGGGAATTAATGGTTTGGAAGATATTCACGCTATTGGACACAGAGTTGTTCACGGTGGAGAAAAGTTCAAAAGTTCTTGCCGTATTGACAACGAAGTTATTAAAGGAATCGAGGATTGTATTGATTTGGCTCCCTTACACAATCCGGCAAATTTAAAAGGCATATATGCCGCACGGGAAATTTTCGGACCAAGCGTGCCACAAGTAGCGGTTTTTGATACCGCATTTCATTCGACAATGCCCGAAACTGTTTATCTTTATGCTATACCCTACCAACTGTACAGAAGATTTAAAATCAGGAAATATGGCTTTCATGGAACATCGCATCGCTATATTGCTTACCGTTACAGGGTTCTTACAAATACGAAAAGGGAAAACTGTAACATCATTACTCTCCATTTAGGAAATGGTTCATCTGCATGCGCCATCAAAGCAGGGGATTCAATAGCTACATCAATGGGATTTACTCCTCTGGAGGGTTTGGTTATGGGTACTCGTTGCGGTGATATCGACCCTACAGTTATTGAATATCTTTCTCATAAAGAAGGTGCTTCGATTGATGAAGTTTTTTCAATATTAAATAAAAGGTCAGGTGTTCTTGGTATTTCCGGTTTGACAAATGATATGAGGGATTTACTTGAAGAAGTTGAAGAACATCAGGACAGACGCGCTAAATTAGCAGTTGATATGTTCTGCGAAAGAATTAAAAAATATATTGGTGCTTATATTGCATCTATGAATTGTTGTGATGCTATTTGTTTTTCTGCAGGTATCGGTGAAAACTCTGCACAAATTCGCGAAAGAACTTGTGAAAATCTTGATTTTCTTGGTATAAAACTCGACCCAAAACTTAACAAACAAGCTGCCGGTGGTAAAGAAATGAAGATTAGCACTGAAGATAGCAAAATTGCAGTTTATGTAATTCCAACAAATGAGGAACTTGTTTTCGCTAGGGATACTGTTCGCGTTGTATTAAATATACCGAAACCTTGGCATTAAAATAATTACTAATTACTAATTATTAATATAAATTTAATAATATTTCAAAATATAATGTAAATAATTTAGGATAATAATATGAATGAATTTATAAATTCTATTAGGTCGAAAGCTAAAAACAGGAATTATACAGTAGCTTTCCCAGATGCTGATGATGTGAGGACATTAAGAGCATCATTAGTTTTGATGAACGAAAAAATTTCACAGCCCGTATTGGTTGGGAATCCGGAAAAAATCGTAAAAGTTGCAAATGTTAACCATCTTGATATTTCAGGTATCACCATTTATAATCCCGGAGATTCGGATTTATCCGATGAATTTTCAAACCTTCTTTTTGAAAAGCGTAAATCAAAAGGAATGACAATCGAACAAGCAAAAGAAACCATTAAAGACCCTCTTTACTTTGCAGGACTGCTACTTGAGACAGACAGGGTAAAAGCAGTTGTTGGAGGTAATGTTTCCTCGACGGGAAATGTAATGAGAGCCGCCATTCATACTGTCGGGGTTGCTGAAGGTATTTCTATTGTCAGCAGTTTCTTTGTAATGGTATTCCCAAACAAACTATTATGTTTTGCCGATTGTGCAGTCAATCCCGACCCAACTGAAGCACAACTTGCAGATATTGCAATATCCTCCGCAAGAAATTTCAAAGCTGTTACGGGAGAAGAACCAAGAGTTGCTATGCTTTCATTTTCAACTAACGGCAGTGCAGAGCATCCCGATGTTGAAAAAGTTCAAAATGCTACAAAATTAGTGAAAGAAAAAGCTCCCGACATTCCTACTGATGGAGAAATGCAGCTTGATGCCGCTGTTATCCCATCTATCGGAGAAAGAAAATTCCCCGGTTCACCGGTTGCCGGAAAAGCTAACGTTTTAGTTTTCCCTGACCTAAATTCAGGAAATATCGGGTACAAACTTACAGAACGCTTAGCCGGTGCCGAAGCGGTTGGTCCGATAGTACAGGGTTTGAGAAAACCTTTTTGCGATTTGTCAAGAGGTTGCAGTGCTGACGATATGGTTAATGTTGCAGCCATTTGTACTTTGATGGCAAAAGCGTAATTAATTACTAATTACCAATTACCAATTACTAATTACTAATTTTTTTTAGGTTTGAGATGAGTATTGTTTTAAATGGTGCAGATTTGACCATTGATAAAGTTGTTAAAGTTGCAAGGAATAATGAAAAGGTTGAACTTCATCAGTCATCAATCGAAAAAATACATAAATGCCGTGCAATGCTCGAAAAGAAAATTCAGGCACACGAAATAATGTATGGAGTTAATACAGGAATAGGTGAATTCTCAGAGATTGTTTTAAATGATGACCAGGTTAAGGATTTTCAAAAATATCTTATTTACAACCATTCCGCCGGAATTGGCGACTCTGCTCCAATCGAGTATGTCCGCGGTGCAATGACCGGAAGGGCTAATGTCCACGCTCATGGTAATTCAGGTTGCCGTATTGAGATTACCCAAACATTGATTGAGATGCTGAACAAAGGTGTTACACCTTTTGTTTGTCAAAAAGGTTCTGTTGGTGCCTGCGGTGATTTGGCTCCTATGTCGCAAATCGCCTTGTTGATGATGGGTGAAGGAGAAGCATATTTTGAGGGTGAAAAATATCCTGGAAAAATAGCATTTGAAAAAGCCGGTATACAAATACCCGGATTGCAGGCACGTGATGGACTGGCAACGATAAATGGTTCAAATCTCCTGACCGCAATGAGTGCCTTACAACTTTTTGACTTCAACAGATTGCTTAAGCATGCCGAAATTGCGGCTGCTATGTCACTCGAAGCATTGCTTGCAAACATGAAACCTTATGATATTAGAATTCATGAAATCAGGGGATTTAAAGGTTCTCAAAGAAGTGCAAAAGCAATTATGAAACTCCTTCAGGAAAGTGACCTTGTTACAGGTAAAATGAAGACAAAAGTTCAGGATGCTTATTCAATGCGTTCAACACCACAGGTTATTGGTGCCGCACATGATGCTTTGAGATGGGCTCGCTCTCAGGTTGAAACTGAATTAAACGGTGTTGGGGATAATCCTATTTTCATACCTGACGATAATGTTGTCCTTTCAGGAGCTAATTTTCAGGGAACTCCCGTTTCATTGCCAATGGATATGGCAGGTGCTTCGATTACAATGGTCAGTGTTCTTTCCGAAAGAAGATTGAACCGTCTTTTGAATCCTGCTCTGAGTGTTGGTTTACCGGCATTTCTCACAAAGGGTGCAGGTATGTTCTCAGGTATGATGTTAAGCCAATATACTGCAGATATGTTGATAGTCGAGCAAAGAATATTGTCAACACCTGCATCTATTCAATCAATTCCTGCTGCAGCAGACCAGGAAGATTTCGTTTCAATGGGTATGAATACAGCTATTAAAAACGGACAAATACTCGATAATGCTTATGGTGTAATAGGAATCGAACTTATGGCAGCTGCTCAGGCACTTGATTTCCGTGAATATAATTTTGGCAAAGGAGTCAAAATAGCAAAGGAATTAATCAGAGAACACATTGAGTTTCTTGATATTGACAGGCCATTATACAAAGACCATACTGTTATGAAAGAATTGGTAAAGTCAGGTAAAATACTCGATGCAGTTGAATCTGAAATTGGAAGTTTGGAATAATTATTTGGAGCATTATATGATTCTAAAATCATTAAATACATTTATCGAAATCGCAAAAGGTAAACAGAAAAAGAAAATTGCAGTTGCTGCCGCAGAGGACCAACCGGTCTTGGAAGCAGTTGCTAATGCCATTAAGGATGGAATTTGTGATGCAATATTAGTCGGCAACAAATCCGAAATAGAAAAAATCGCAGAGAATCTAAATTTTGATTTGTCAAAAGTTGAGATTATTGATGAAATCAATCCGGCTTTTTCATGTAGAATAGCAGTTCAGTTGGTCAGGGAACATAAAGCACATATTTTAATGAAGGGTATGGTAGGAACTGCTGATTTTCTAAGAGCAATTCTCGATAAAGAAATTGGCTTGAGAAGTGGAAAACTACTTAGCCACATCGGATTTTTTGAATCTCCGAATTATCACAAGCTAATTGCTTTGACAGATGTTGCACAAAATATTGCTCCAACATTGGATGAGAAAGTTGCCATATTAAAAAATGCAGTTAATTTGTATCATAGATTGGGTGTCGAGATTCCTAAAGTCGCAGTATTAGCTGCCGTTGAAACGGTTAATGAGAAAATGCCTGCAACATTAGATGCAGCTTTATTGACAATGATGAATAAAAGAAAACAAATTAAAGGTTGTATTGTTGACGGTCCTCTTGCTTTCGATAATGCAGTTTCAGAAGAAGCAACAAACCATAAGGGTATCGAAAGTGATGTTGCCGGTGATGCGGATTTGCTTTTAGTCCCCAATATCGAAGCAGGTAATGTTCTTTATAAAAGCTTCACTTATTTTGGGAATGCTGTTGTCGCTGCTATTATTATTGGTGCTTCTGCTCCAATAGTATTAACTTCACGGGCAGATTCGGACAGAAGTAAAATGATGTCAATAGCTTTAGCAGCATCATATTAATTCACATGTTCAGTCAGTTATTACAACTGACTGAAAATTAATTCAAAAAAAATGATTATGAGAATATTAGCTATAAATCCGGGTTCGACTTCCACAAAGATTTCAGTCTTCGATGACCTATCGGAAATTTTCACTCAAACAATCCGGCATAGTTCCGATGAATTATCTGAATACAACAAAATAATTGAACAGTACGAATTCAGAAAAAAAATATTGATAGAAGTGCTGGAGCAGGAAAAAATTCCCGTCAAATCTATTGGCGTTGTGGTGGGAAGAGGGGGTCTGCTTAAGCCCATACCTGGCGGTGTTTACAAAGTAAACGATACGCTAGTTGAGGATTTAAAAAAAGAAATTTTAGGGGAACATGCTTCAAACTTAGGTGGAATTTTAGCCCGCTGTATTGCCCGGGAAGCAGGAGAAAATGTTGATGCATATATTGTTGACCCTGTTGTGGTTGATGAAATGGATGATATCGCAAGACCTTCAGGATGTCCTGAATTACCCAGAATAAGTATTTTTCATGCACTAAATCAAAAAGCTGTTGCAAGAAGATACGCAAGAGAAATCGGTAAAAAATATGAAGATTTAAATTTGATTGTGGTACACCTTGGTGGAGGTATAACTGTTGGTGCTCACAAACAAGGTAGAGTAATAGATGTTAATAACGGACTTGATGGTGAAGGACCTTTCTCTCCTGAAAGAGCAGGGACTGTTCCTGTCGGTGCCTTAATTAAGCTATGTTTTTCGATGAAATACGAATTCCATGAAGTCAGAAAAATGGTAACCGGTAAAGGCGGATTGGTAGCTTATCTCGGTACAAACAATGCCAATGAAGTTGAAAAAAACATACTGATTGGTAACAAAAAAAATAAGATAATCTACGAAAGCATGGCTTATCAAATTGCGAAAGATATTGGTGCATACTCCACCGTATTGAAGGGTAAAATTGATGCTATTCTTATAACCGGTGGTTTGGCTCGTTCCGAAATGCTAACTGGCTGGATTAGCGAAAGAACATCATTTATTGCACCGATACATGTTTATCCGGGAGAGGATGAAATGCAGGCTCTTGCAGAAGGTGTTTATTATGCCTTGAAAGGTGAGCAGGAAGTTAAGGAGTACTTGTGAGCAATAACATAATTATTTTTCAGTTAAAAACTAAATGAAATAAATGAAAACCAGATTCATAATTTTTATAATAATAATTTTCTCCGGATGCTCTTTATTTGGTCCATATAACGGAACTATATATAATGATATTTACTATCTTATAAAGAAAAATAAAGACAAGTATTACATTGATTTATTAGAAAGATACTTTATCGGTGATACATCATTAACTTCTGATGAGTACAAGATTGTTTATTATGGTTCTTTTATAAAAAAAGAATTAGTTAAGGATTTATTAAAAACAAAACGGATTATATACTCTGAGAATGATTTTTGGAATAAAGTAAATAAAGAAGATAAAACTGAGACAGATTACAACGAAATAGAAACAATTTTAAAAGATATAACGTTATCTTATCCTTTTAATCATTTATATTTATTATTCCTACAAAAAACTTACTGGCATTTGAATAACGATTCATTAGAATTAAAAATTAGTAACAAAATTTCCAACTTAGTCAACATAATTCTAAAATCAGGTAAAGGTAACAATTCTGATAGTCCCTATCAAGTAGTAAATATTAAAGATGAGTATTTCACTATTTATTTTCTTGGCTATGAATATTCAGGTTCCGTTGGTTTAGATGAAAATTTATGTGATATATTTAAAATTCAAAATAAAACAAGCAGTCGTTTAATTTGTTTTAAGGATTCAGAATTAATCAATAAGGAACCAAATTTAACTTCTACATTACTTCAAATGTTAAGACATCAAGTAGAATGGAAAAAGTTTTCCGAAAGATGGAAAATATATGAAAACTATTAATATAAAAAAATTCTTCTTTAGGTTTTACATTAGTCCCATCTCTGCAAAACTACGGTAGTGATTACCGGCTACAATTATATGGTCATAAACTTTTATTCCAATAATATTACCCGATTCAATAAGCTGACGAGTTATGTGAATATCTTCTTTTGAGGGTTCAGGATTACCGGACGGGTGATTATGCAATAAAATTATCGAAGCTGCAGATTCGGAAATAGCAGTTTTGAAAACTTCACGAGGATGCACTAAACTTGCATTTAAAGTTCCCTGGCTTACGATAATCTCCCTAAAAATATGATTCGATGAATTGAGCAGTAAGGTTCTGAATGTTTCAGCTTTTTCAGCTCTCAAGCGAGGAATATAAAAATTGGCTATATCACCCGGTGATTGAATTCTTTTAAATGGTTCAAAAGGTTCTGATTGACAACGCCTGCCAAGCTCGAAGGCAGCAGCTAATGTTATTGCTTTTGTCTCTCCTAATCCTTTATACTTCTTAAATTCACTAAAATCACATGAAGCTATATTTGCTAATCCGGAATATTTCAAAACCAAATCTCTGGCTATGTCAATCGCAGAATATCCCTTGCTACCGCTTCTAATCAATATTGCAATTAACTCTGAATCTGATAATGCTCCACTTCCAAGTTTTTTCAAACGTTCTCTTGGTCTGTCGTCTTCGTTCAGTTCCTTAATGCTTTTATAATTATTCTCGTAAACATCGGAGTGATGTTTTTTAATCATTGCAAGACCTTCTATTTCTGAATTGAATTAATCAGCCATTTGTAATACTCAGCATGTGCATAATCGGCAGGCAAAGCCAATATTTCAGGAACTTCATCATTGGATAGCTGTATTATTCTTTCTTCTAATTCACTTAATTTTGATTCTGCAGTTTTAATTATTAAAAGGTATTCATTCCTTTCATGGAGTGAACTATGCCAACTAAAAAAGGAAGTTAAATTTTGTACTATTGATACACAAGCAGCTAAACCATCAGAAACTATAATCTTAGCAATATGCCTTGCACTTTGCAACGTATCTGTAGTTACAAGCACTATTCGAATTTCTGTTACTTTTTCCATATTTTTTTTTGATATTTGTAATTAATAAAAGTAGAAATTAAAAAACAAATATACAAAAAATGATTGAAATATTTATTTTTCATTTGCATATTGTCGGAGCACTTTATGCTTTCACAAAAAATTGGCAAACCGGAGGGCTGAAATCAGGTATTTTAGCACTACTGATTATTGGCTTGATTTTCACTATAGGTTGGGCTTTGACCAATCCCGTTGCCTGGTTGATTATGCCTGACAAATGGGCTTCCATCTGGTTTTCCCAAGATACTTTATCATTGGTATTGCTTTTAATTCCTGAAACTATATTTTTCTATATCTTTTTCGTTAAAGATAAACATTAAATTTAATTCATTTACGGAAAACGAAAATGGAAATTTGGAAATTATGTCAACTGTGCTATCCGGCATATCTCAATTGATTGTTTTTGAAACTTGCCGCTGGCAAATTTGTATCTACAATTGAAATACATTGATTAATTCCCACTTAATATTTGATTTAATTTGTTCGATTACATATTGTTCGCCAACTTGAATTTTAGCATTAACATTATAATCTGTTTCAAGTGATTCAACTCTTCCGGTTGCTTTCAGCTGCATTTTTGCCTTACCTTCACCGGTAACACCTGTTACTTTGACCAATCCTGAAATATTATATGTAAAACTGTCTTTATTCAGAGGTAGAATATTTAATGATTCCCCTTCGAGAGTGTATGCTCCTGCATTATAGTTTACTATCCTGAAAGCTAATGTGTCATTAAAACTGTATCCATTCAGTTCAAGAGATATTGGTGAATACCATAAACTGTCTTTTGCAACTTTTTCCTGTGGTAATATAATTTTTTTCATATCAGCCAAATATGCAAGATGCTCCTTAGAAAGTCCATTAACCCAAATATACATCTCGACATCAGACAAATACCCTTCCCCCTTTTCCCTGACATAATCTAAAGTTTCATCAATATCTGCTCCCTGAATTTTTGCAACCTCACCATAAGGAGAGTAAATCATTTCGAATTCCCTTCCGATAGGAACAGTCTTGCTGTTGAGGTCTTTAAACCGCAGGGCATTCCCTTGCATATCCATTGTATTAAACTCAAAAACAGTTTCTCCCTCTTTAAATTTATATGCTAATGAATCAACTGTTACTACCAAAGTTTGAAATCCTCCTTCGGCACTCGAAGGAACTTTTAAAGTCAGATAATAAGTTATTTCGCGGCTGTAATCCTTTGTTGATTGGTCAGGTAATATCCTATGAATATTTGTTACTTCAATTATTTTTGTTGTAAAAAAAGTACCCGTTTTATGAACTACCCGTAATCCATACATAGGTATTTCTTCTTTTTTCTCTCCTTTTACGGCATCTTCTTGTGAATACAAATTTGTAAGTGAAAATACAATCATCAAAACTATGCTAAATAAATTTGTCTTTCTCATAAGTTCAATCCTTTTTTTATTTCTGAAAAATTAAACAAAGACCATGACGCAAGTGTCATTCCGTCCCAAATTTCATTACTACTTATTTTCTTAATTATTTCTTCTTCTTTTAAAGTCAATATCTCAAATTCCTCTGTTTCATCCGGGCAAGTTTCAGATTTTAATAAATCGGAAGCAACAAACACACTGCATATCTCATTTGTAACTCCGTTATATGGATTAAATTTGCCTATTAACTCGATTTTTTTAGCTAAGTATCCGGCTTCTTCATGCAACTCATCTGAGGCATTATCTTCAATCCTTTTTTCTTTTGCTAATCCTCCTCCCGGAAATTCTATGCTGAATCTGTGATTCAGATATCTATATTGACGAACCATCACGAAAGTATTATTTCCAAGGATGGGAATTACTATGCATGCCCCACGTGAATCAACAAAATGATATTCGCCTTTTTTACTATTTGGCAAAATATACTCGTCGAATCTGTAATTCCAATAAGGATTACGAAAAATAACTTCCGATGAAACAGTTTCATATTTCTTTACCACTTTTCTCTCCGTATTATAAAACGAATAAAACATGAGACGTTTATTCTTTAAATTTAATAAATCCAATTTCAAAATATAACAAAACATACTAATCTCAAGAAAATTTCATATTTTTGGAAAAATTTTTCAATATCTTTTTAAAATTCAAAATGATTAAAATAAGCGTAATTGGGACAGGACATTTAGGCAGTATTCATACACGGCTTTGGAAAAGCAATCCGAATGTCGAACTAACCGGTATTTATGATACAGATAAAACTCAAGCTGAAAAAGTTGCTGCCGGTTATGGTTGCAAAGTGTTCGATACTTTACAGGATGCACTTGAAAACTCAGATGGTACAACTATTGCTGTGCCGACTTCTTTGCATCATGAAATAGCATTAAAATCTCTTGACAAAGGTGTACATTGCCTTATAGAAAAACCAATCACAAGCAATTCAGGTGAAGCTTATGACCTTATTAAAAAAGCAAATGACAAAGGTTTGCTAATTCAGGTCGGACATGTTGAAAGGTTCAACCCTGCTCTCGCTTCTCTTCAGGATTTCCCAGTGAACCCAATGTTTATTGAAGCCCACAGATTAGCCCAGTTCAAACCACGGGCAACCGATGTTTCCGTAATTTTAGATTTAATGATTCATGATATTGACATAATGCTTTGGCTTGTTAAATCAAAAGTAAAAAAAATTGATGCAAACGGTGTGGCTGTCCTGACCGAAACACCAGATATATGCAATGCAAGAATCACTTTTGAAAATGGTGCTGTCGCTAATTTAACAGCATCACGTATATCTGCAAATCCAATGCGAAAAATGCGAATCTTCCAGCAAAATGCTTATATATCAATAGATTTTGGAAAACAAGACGTTGAAATTTTCAGAATAATAAATGAAGATGAAAAGTTCGGATTAAATGATATTCCTGCAACTATGCTCGGTACCATTGAAGCCGGTCTGCAAAATAAGAAAATCATCTATCATAAGCCCATTATACCGGAAATAAATGCCATAGCAGAAGAGCAAAACGCTTTTATTCAGGCAATTCAGGAAAAATCATCTGTTGCCGTCAGTGCCGAAGAAGCCGCTGAAGCTCTTAGAATTGCCGAATTGATTTCAGAACAACTTTAGTTTAATTGTTAATGGTCAATTGTTGACCTGCGACCTGTCTTAAATAGGGTTGACAAACGGAGCAACATATAGAGAGGTGAAGGAATGAAAAGAAAGCAGATTTCATTGACAACAAAATACTATACAAAGCAGATGATGATATTCAGCAATTGCAAAAAAATTCATAGATAGTTTTCCATTAAAATCTTAAAAGATGCACAGAGAAGATGTCGGAACAGCTATTCCTGTTTTAAAAAGGAATGACATTATTGTAGCTGATTGAACTGATTTCGCTGATATTTTTTCGTTATCCCAACAGGATTACATTATGGTAGCAAGTCTGTCTTTTTAACAACTGACAGAACGGGAATTTACATTCTTAACAGCGTAGCTGTGGCATTTTAATAATCCGTAATTCGTAATTGAATCAGATGTCGCCACTACGTGGCTTTGACCGTTGTTTTGTGTCATGTGCTACAAAGGTGGCACCACTACGTGGTTAAGGAATTTTGTCGGAACTTTGATTTTTGTGATTTATGTGATTTTTATGATAAAACAAAATCATGGTTTCAATTAATCATATATATCATAGTTCAGACAGCTACTCCTCAAACATCCCCTCTTCCTCGACATCCACTCTTTTAACGCTCTTCTTAAACGTTGTCTGTAATCCTTTGCCGGGGATTTGGACTAGCTTGTGGTTGTGCATTTCCTTAAGCACATCGAGGCAGTCGCCGTAGTAGAGTTCGTTCATAAAAATCAGTTCTTTAGTAATTTAGTTCTATAGTACTTTAGTTAATTATAAAAAATGGAAATTATGAAAGAAAGGAGTTTTTTGTAAGATAAATTAGCGGTTTCTTCTATTCTCTCTGATTGATTAGAGCAGGAAGGAATAATTTTTATACTATTATCACGTCAAGATATAATTAGATTATTTTATTTGAGGAAAGTATATATGAATAAACTTGAATTTGACATTGTGGTTATCGGCTCAGGTCCCGGTGGTTATGTAGCGGCTATAAGGGCTTCACAATTGGGATTGAAGACTGTTTGCATTGAAAAAGCTGAACTGGGAGGTATTTGTCTTAATTGGGGATGCATACCTACAAAAGCTTTACTGAAGAATGCCGAGCAGATGAATTTTTTAAATCATGCAGATGAATTTGGTTTTGATATAAAAGATTTTAGTTTTGATTTTCAGAAAGTGATTAAGCGTAGCCGTGAAGTATCACAGAAAATGTCTTCGGGTATCGGCTTCCTTTTCAAAAAAAATAAAGTTGAACATTTGAAAGGTTCTGCTTATATCAAATCGGAAAATACTGTCGAAGTTAAAGATAAAAATGGTAATTTGACAGATGAAATCACAGCAAAGAATATTATTATAGCTACCGGTGCAAGACCGAGAATGTTCGATGGAATTGAGGTTGACCACAAAAAGATAATCACTTCAAAAGAAGCATTGGTTTTGAACAAGCCGCCTAAGTCTATGATAATTATGGGTGCAGGTGCTATTGGTATAGAGTTTGCATATTTTTATAATGCATTCGGTAGCGAGATTACTATTGTTGAAATGCTCGACAGAATTTTACCAATAGAAGATGCAGATGTTTCGCGGGAATTATCGAGACATTACAAGAAAGACAAAATTAATTTATTGACAAATGCACGTGTTTTGTCAGCTAAATCTACCAAAGACGGAGTCGAGGTAAAAATTCAAAAAAAGGACGGAGTAGAAGAAACTTTGAAAGCTGAAATGGCTTTAAATGCAATCGGAATACAGGCAAATATCGAAAATATTGGTTTGGAAAATCTTGGAATTGAACTGAATCGTGGATTTATTAAAGTTGACAAGCACATGAAAACAAGTGTAGCATCAGTATATGCAATAGGCGATGTTGCCGGACCACCTTGGCTGGCTCATAAAGCAAGTGCTGAAGGAATTGAATGTGCTGAATTTATTGCAGGTCATAAAACCGAAGGAATTGATTATAATAACATTCCGGGATGCACATATTGTAATCCTCAAGTAGCAAGTATAGGTTTAACAGAGGAGAAGGCAAAAGAAGCCGGATATGAAATCAAAATCGGTAAATTTCCTTTTACAGCTTCAGGAAAAGCCCACGGAATTGGTGAGCCAAAAGGATTTGTTAAAATCATTTTTGATGCTAAGTACGGAGAATTGCTTGGTGCTCATATGATTGGTCCTGACGTAACAGAAATGATAGGAGAAATTGGGTTGGCGAGAACACTCGGAGCAACCGGAAAATCCATATTCAAGACAATTCATGCACATCCGACATTAAGTGAAGCAATTATGGAAGCATCTGCTCAGGCGTATGGGGAAGCGGTGAATATTTAGTGTTGAGTGTTGAGTGTTGAGTGTTAAGTGTTGAGTGCTAAGTGTTGAGTGCTAAGTGTTAAGTGTTAAGTGTTGAGTGTTGAGTGTTAAGTGTTGAGTGTTTAGTTTTGAATTTTAAATTTTAAGTTAATAAGTAAAAAGTTGATGAATGAAATTCGGGAGTGGGGATTAATTGAGTATAATGAGGCATGGCAGAAGCAAAGAGAAATTGTCGAGGAAATTCGTAGCGACAGAAAAAAAAATGTTTTTGTGATGTGCCAGCATCCATCTGTCATAACTATTGGCAGAAACGGCACTGAAGACAACATTGTTATAAATCCTGATTTTCTTGAAAAACAAGGGATTAGCGTTGTAAAGAATGACCGCGGCGGAGATGTTACACTACATAATCCCGGACAACTTGTCGGATATCCGATATTCAATCTGGAGAATTATAAGAAGGATTTGCATTGGTTTCTAAGGGAAATTGAAAATTCTATTATCGAATTGTTGTCAGGTTACGGAATAAAAGCTGATGTATTAAAAGGACTTACAGGCGTTTGGATTAATGGCAAAAGAAAGATTTGTGCCATGGGTCTTCATTGTTCGGATTGGATAACAAGTCATGGATTCGCCTTGAATGTGAACAATAATTTAGAGGAATTTAATTACATAATTCCTTGTGGTATAAGGGATAAGGAAGTTACATCTATAGCCAAGGAAATTGGCATGGATATTGATTTTAATTTAGTGGAAAACAAGTGTAAAGAGGTCTTTGAAAACAGGTTTGGATAAAAAATAATTGTTTTGAACTAAAAAAACAATTATATTTGTAACCCGTTCATAATAATGAATGGAAAAAAAGCGAAAGTAGCTCAGTTGGTAGAGCATAACCTTGCCAAGGTTAGGGTCGCGAGTTCGAGTCTCGTCTTTCGCTCGACGGCCCACGTCGTCATTTCCTCTTTATGCTGCATGCCTTGCTGTCATTCCCCCCGATGGCGAGGCATTTTTTTTTAATTAAACAATATATATTTATAGTCTCGTCAATAAAATAGATTTGTTATTTAAATTTTTTTATTTAACTTTGAAAAAATGAATTTATAAACTTTGGGTTGATTGCCTATTAAGCTTTTTACATAATAACTATTATTAAATATTAAATTAGGGATTTGATTAGAAAATTACTCTGTTTTTTAAAAAGTAATTAAAAGAGTTAAATATGAGTTATTGTGTAAAGCCATACAGTGCAGTCATTTTTTTTGCAATGTTTATAACATTTATTGCGAAATCAAATGCCTATAATATTTATCAATCATCCGGCTGGTCTATTATCAAATCCGATAATCATTCACTTGTTTTATCATATAAGCCAAAGTTTAATGGTTTCGATACCATTATCACCAAATCAGGAATTAAAACTCTAAATCCTATTATAAAAGGAACAGAGCAAATTGGAAATCCGGGTGAACCTGTTACTTTAATCTCAAGAGTTAATATTACTGTTCCGTCACAAACAGGATTTGAACTAAAAACATTTAAAGTAAAGAATATTAATTCTTTTCAAGAAAAAATAGCACCTGTCCCCCATTATGTTAAAAACGAAAGCTTCCAAGGTGCTATATATAGTATCAATGAAGAGGATTATCAAAAGCATTCAATTGAAACATTAATGAATGCTGTTGCTTACGGTGAACAAAAAGTCAAATTTGAATATTCGGGAATTGCGAGAAACAGGCATATCGCTACATTGGAAATTATTGTTGCCTGTTATGAAAACAGTTTGATTAAAATTCCCGAAGAAATATTAATAGAGCTTGTGTTTGATGACACAAAGAAAAATGAACAAAATAATATATCAGATAATTGGGATTTACCAATCTCGATAAACCACATGGAATCCAAACAGTGGCTGATTCCCAAAACCTTTAATTCATCCTTCGACAAGCTCAGTATGACAGAACAAAAGAAGGAAAAGGTTCTTGGAACAACAGATGCAATTTGGATAAAAATCAAAGTTGATAAGGAGGGATTGTATAGAATTACTCCTGCATTGTTAGCCGATTTAGGATATTCAATATCCAAGGATGAAATACCAACTATAAAAATTTACGGCAATGGCGGTTTGGAATTAAGCGAAAGAGTTTCCGATGCTGTTAACAATAAATTAAATGAGCAAGGAATAATAGTAAATACTAACTCCAATGGTGAGCTATCACAAATTTTATTTTATGGCAGTCCGGCAAATGGCTTCAAGTATATTTCCAAAACCGGATTCAGACATTATATTAACCATTATTCGGATGATAATTATTACATTTTGACATGGAAAGGCAGCGACGGGAAAAGAGCAATTGCCCGCAAATCACCTGAAGGAACAGTGGTGAACAGACCAACTACATATTTAAATCTTTTATTTTTTGAAGAAGAATTAGAAAGTGCATATTTGGGAGGTTCCGGCAGAACATGGTTCGGAAGAAATAATTTACCGGTTACTTTTACCGAACAATTAAACAATCTTGACCGTACCGGAAAAATTTACTTAGGTGTTTCGTTTGCACATCGCGGAATCGAAACAGGATATATGAAATTAAAAGTAAACAACAATCTGGTAATGAACGAATCCTTGAATTGGATAAGCGGATATACAGATGCTTACAGGATTATCAAGTACGATTCAATACCGGCTACATATATTTCACAGGATAACCGTGCCAGCTTGCAATTTGATTATTCAAGTATTTCAGGAGGAGCTAGTTCCAATGGTTATTTCGATTGGTATGAAATTCAATATCCGGCATACTTAATCCCAACGGATAACCAGATTGGTTTTTTCACGGAACCAAGCTCGACCGGCTTAACCGAATATTCGATTAATAACTTTTCCAACTCTGATATTTTTGGTTTCGATGTAACAAATCCTGCAAATCCCGAACTACTTGAAAATATTTCAAATATCGGAAATATGTTTGTTTTTCGGAATGATAATGAATTATATAATCCAAAGCGATACTTTATTACATCAAACATAAAAACACCTATACTTGAAAAGGCAGAATATGGTGGCTTAAGAAATAATATTGCAGATGCGGACATGATTGTGATTACACATCCTAAACTGATTGAATCTGCAGAAGCATACAAGAAATACCGTGAAACACAAAGCAATATTAAGGTTCAAATAGCAAGAACTGACCATATATTTGATGAATTTAGCTCTTGTTTGCCGGATCCGACTGCAATCCGTGATTATATATCCTTTTCCTTCAATAAATGGAACATTGCACCAAGATATATACTCCTTTGGGGCGACGGTCAATATGATTATAAGGGAATTTCCACAAGCGAAACAAACTTCGTTCCCTGTTATGAAACAGAAGACGACACTTACTCTTTTAATGAGATAGGTTCATATACTTCAGATGATTATTTCGCTAACGTCTCAGGTGATGATGATTTGATTGACATTGCCATTGGAAGGTTACCCGTATACTCTGAAGCAATAGGGAATTGGCTTGTCGAAAAAATTAATTCGTATGAAAACTACTCAAACATGGATTCGTGGAGGACTAAAATGACAATTGTCGCCGATGACAGTTGGAAATTCAAGGGATATGACCAGACAATGCATACGAGCCAAGCCGAGAGTTTATGGACCAACATTGTACCAAATGACTTTCAGGTTAAGAAAATTTATTTGGCTGAATACCCTGCCGAAAATGTTACTGGTGGTAAAAGAAAACCAAGAGTTAATGAAGAAATTTTATCAAATGTAAATACGAGTGGCACACTTTTAATGAGTTATATAGGCCACGGCAATCCCCGGGTTTGGGCTCACGAGGAAGTCTTTGAAAGAAGCATAACAGTTCCACAGATGAAAAATGCCGATAAATTATTTTTCCTGACTGCGGCAAGTTGTGATTTTGGCAGGTTTGATACTCCTGAAATACGTAGTGGTGCCGAAGAGCTTATTTTAAGCAAACTTGGGGGAGCCATAGGGGTATTATCCTCTACAAGACTTGTTTTTGCTGATGCGAATGCCCAATTGAATGAATTATTATTTGAAAACATCTTTTCAAAAAATCCGGATAATGGATTGCATAACACAATGGGTGAGGTGAGTTATAGAACGAAATATATTAAACGTTCCGATAACGACAAGAAATATTGTTTGCTCGGTGACCCGGCTGTTAAACTACTTTTGCCTGAAAATAACACAATAATTGAAAAAATTAATGATGTTGACGTTACAACCGGCGATACAGCTATAATTCAGGCACTATCGTTAGTGGAAATCAAGGGCAGAATAACAAATCCTTCATCAACTACAACCGATAAATCTTTTAATGGGACTGTAATTATTACGATGCTCGATTCTGACAAGTATATTCAGGTACTCGAAGATGATGGTACAACGAATGGAACCATACACAGGTTTTTTACTAATGGCGGTGCTTTGAACCGAAGTTCATACAAGGTTGTTGACGGTGAATTTACTGCCGAGTTTTATATACCAAAAGACATTAGCTTTTCGGGATTAGCAGGAAGACTTTATGCATATTCCTATACTGATGATAACAGGTTTGCGTTAGGAAACACGAGAAACTTTATTATTTCCGGTATAACCGATGTTAAAAATCCTGACAATAAAGGACCTGAAATTGAAATCTATTTGGATTCACGGGATTTTGTCTCAGGTAATATTGTACAATGTGTTCCTGTACTAATTGTAGATTTATCCGATGAAAGCGGTATAAACACAACCGGACTTGGTTTGGGACATAGAATAGAAGCATGGATTGATGATGCTCCGGTTTCAATTGATTTAACTGAAAAGTTCAAGACTTCAGTAGAGATTCCCGGTTCCGGAACTGTCGAAGAATTACTTTATAATTTGAATCCCGGATTGCATAAAGTAACAGTTAGAGCATGGGACGTTTTCAACAATTATTCGAAAGCAGAAACTTTTTTCAGGACAGATAATTGCGGCAGAATAACAATTGGTAATCTTCACAGTTATCCAAATCCTACTTCAGAGATATCTGTGATAAAATTCAATCACAATATTTCTCCGCCTTTTACTTCGGAATTAATAATTGCGAATATATTAGGGCAAGAAATTTACAGTAGTAAACAACAAATTTCGACAAGTCATATTGGTGAAATGGAATGGAATGGTTATGATAACTATGGAAATATGGTACCTGTTGGAAGTTATTTCTATATCATTAATCTTGAAACTTTTGATGGAATAAGAAATTCGGAAAGAAATATTTTAACAATCATTCGTTAATATTTGGTATTATTTTGGTTAGAAAAAAAATAATTTTTATAAATGGAGGAAAATTGAAAATGAAAGTCAACGGGAAAAAAATTATAATAGCCCTAGCTTTAATGTTGATGAGCGGTACAAGCTTAAACTTATTTGCCCAGGCAGGTGGAGCAGCAGTACCATTCCTTTTAATTTCGCCTGATGCCCGTGCAAGTGGTATGGGAGAAGTAGGCACGGCTATTGCAGACGATATAAATGCAGTCCACTGGAATCCCGCAGGTTTGGGTTTTCATGATTATTACTCAAATCCGTCAGACCCTGACGATGAGGCACCTTACCGGCAATTTGCTTTAAGCTTTTCAAAATGGTTGCCCCAGTTTAACGCTGATTTGTACTATAGCTATGCTACTTATGGACAGTTTGTTGAAGAACTCGATGGTACTGTAGCCGCAAATTTTATCTATATGAATCTCGGCGAATTTACCATGACAAATGAAATAGGCAGAACCCTCGGAAAATTTTTATCCAGTGAATTTGCCTTAGGTATTTCTTATGGAACAATAGTAGCCGAAGATTTGGCTGTTGGTGTCCAGTTGAAATATATCCGTTCTATGCTTGCTCCGGCTTCTTCGCAAGGTGGTAGTGCCGGTACCGGTAATAGCGGTGGATTTGACCTTGGCGTATTATGGAAACCACAGAATTTGGATATTGCGGGTTTGCAACTCGGAGATTTGTTTTCGTTGGGATTGAATTTGCAAAATGTAGGTCCGAAAATGACTTACAGAAATGAAGCTGACCCATTACCTACAATGCTTAGACTTGGTACGGCGATAAAATTATTTGAGAATGAATATAATGACCTGACTTTTGCTTTTGATTATGCAAAATTGCTCGTAAAAAGAGATTCGGTTGACTCCGACCCCTTGCCTAAATCACTAATAACCGGATGGGAAAATCAGGGAGCAGAATTTGCTATGGGAGTTGAATACTGGTACGAAAAAATTATCGCTTTACGTGCCGGATATTTCACCGAACCGAGTGCTTTGGGTAGCAGAGAATTCTGGAATTTCGGAATAGGTGTCCGTTACGATATGTTTGAACTTAATTTCAGTTATATTAACACAATCGAAGAAAATCATCCTTTGGCAAACACTATGCGGTTTTCAATGTTGGTTGATTTCAGATAAATTAAATTAGTATAAAATTTTGTAAAGCTATCATCTGAATAAGGTGATAGCTTTTTCTTCTTTAAAAGAGTTACAATTTATTGGCAGTAGTTTCAAGGAATTTTAATTTTATATAACGGCTACACAATTTCGTATCCAATATACTGAATGTTTTTTAATTCCAATATGACACAACAATGTAGCTAAAGAATCATTCTTCGCTGTTCCTATTAAACTCATTAAACTTATTAAACTCAAAGTATGATATCTTTCTTTTGAAAAATGCGGTAAGAAAATATAGTGAATAACAAAATACCACCAAAAAAGAAAATAGAATTCCAAAATTCGAGATTATATCCCTCCCTTAACACATCTTTGTCTGCATATTTGAAAGGACTAAAATACCCAATAAAATTGGCTGATTCTGTAACGTTTGATATTATTTCCAGGAAATAAGTACCTAATACAATTCCAATAACTGCTCCGATGAAGACTCTCCCCCGTTTAACCAATAACGAGAAGAATAATCCGATTGAACCAAATAAAAGAGTTAACAGATATGTATAAATACAAAGAATGATGTAAGAATATATATTATATTCGGAATTTTTGAATACCTCCAGACTAATAAATCCGACAATAGAGGAAACAAAATTTAAAAAGAAGAGATTAGTATGGAAAGCCAATAATTTTCCTGTCATTATATCAAATCTCGTTACCGGACGGCTGAATAAAAACTCCGCAGTTTTCTCATACTCTTCAAGTGATATTAAAGAAGAAGAAGCAATTACAGCAAATAAAGCTCCCATTGTCATAGTTATCATTGTATTTCTTAAGGCATAAAACCCTAAGACATCAGTCATGGTATCCGGTTTCACCCCAAATCCTTTCATCATGTCACCGATAAATGGTGATTCCATGAAATCCATTAATTGGTCAACCATCCCGGAATTTATCATTTCACGAAAAAAGACCATATCAACAACTATTAACAGGCAGATAATGAATGTCCAGAAAATTGCAGATTTGAAAATTCTCCTGACTTCATATTTATAAATATTAATTACCATTGTTAACTCCATTATTTTTGTAAAAATGCAGGAAAATCTCATCTAAGCTTGGGTCTTCAATAGTTAAATTTTCTACAGGAAATCCCGATAAAAATGAAGTTAGTTGATTAATATCACCATCATAGAGAAAACGAATTTCATCGTCGCTTTTTCGTAAATTCACAATACCATCAAGATTAATTGGCTTAGTAACCGATTCAAACAAAGTGATGTGAACATTTTTTAGCAGATTTTTTTTGAGGTTATCAATACTTTCGACTTTAATTATTTTGCCTGTTCTGATGATGGCGACTCTGCTGCAAATGCGTTGTACTTCACTCAAAATATGCGACGAAAAGAAAATTGTCATGCCGGCTCTGTTTTCATCCTTTAGAATATCATAAAAAATTGATTGTACAAGTGGGTCAAGACCGCTGGTTGGTTCATCGAGTATAAGCAAATCCGGTTTATGCAAAAGAGATTGAACAATTGAAACTTTTTTCTTGTTACCTGAAGACAAATCGCTTATCTTACGGCTGACATCCAATTCCAATGATTCAGTCAGATATTTCAATCGTTCATTGTAATCTTTAAGATTGTAAAATGATGCGGAATATACCATTAGCTCTTTTACAGTCATCTTATGATAGTAGTTGGATTCGGCAGGTAAATATCCAATTCTCTTTTTAATTTCCTTTGACCTTTTAACAATATCCAGACCGAAGATTTTTGCCCGACCTGAAGTTGGAAATAAGAAATTTAGCAATGTCCTGATAGTAGTAGATTTCCCGGCACCGTTTGGACCTATGAAACCGAAGATTTCGCCATGTTTTACGTCAAAACTTACTTTCTCGATACCAACTGCCTTGCCATAACACTTGGTTAACTGGTCTAGTTCTATTACACTCATATACAAAATTAATACATCTTTATAAAAACTTAAATCTAAAAAAATAGATTAATAACGACTAATTCATCATTTTGAATTCAAAAACCAAATGGAAAAATACTTACACCTGCAGAAACTGTTGTCGAATGCCAGCTTTTCTCAGTTAATCTATTTTGAAGTGGAAGACCCAAATCAATATATACGCTAGCATACTTACCCAATCCTAAGTTCAGGTCATATCCCAATTTGAAATGTGGTTCAAATAAAAATTGTGATAATTTAAGGGATTCAAAACCCGTAAAATGAATTTCATCGTCTAACCAATCAGCTTCTGATATTTTTCTCAAAATTAATTCTTCGCTCGCATTAACAATATATCCTGCCCTCACCGATACAGAAGTAAAAAGATGAGGTAATAAAAACCTCATTCTGTATTTTACACCGATTTCAATTTCAGGAACATATTCGGTTCTGATATATTCGTATTCAAGTACTTTTGAACCGATATCCGGAATATAATAAAACAAATTTTCATTTTTAAAACTATTCTTGGAATAATCTAAAGTGAGATTAGCAAAATATGAGAAATCCGAAGAAGTCCACACCTCAAATTTAATACCTGCAGAAAGAACCATTGCAGACCCAATGTTAAAAGTATCGCATGGAATATTTTGGTCACATATTTTAAAATCACTGCTTATTGATTTATATCCTGAAGAACAGTCAAATCCTATAAAATGCTGTGGTACTTCGAATGGAAGTCTTGCAGAGTATTGCCAATCAAAGCCCTGTGATTGTACTTTAAGCAGACTTATAAAAAATAACAATATGGTAAAACAGTACTTCACTACCTGATAATTATCAATCGTCTGTTTGTAGAAAATATACCTGATTTAAACTGGAGATAATAAATCCCGGTTGGGAAATCACCGGTTGGGATTTCTTTATAATAAATACCCGATGATTGAATTCCATTAAAATAGTTTTTAACAGGAATACCCAATTCATTATATATTGTTATTTCAATAGGTATTTCATATTTCAACTCATAATGAACCATAGCAAAATTAGAAACAGGATTAGGCGCAATTTCACCGATAAGAAAATTCCCATAACCTTGTGGCAGCAATAATTGTTGTAAACCACAAATCGAGTCAATCGTAACCAAACCATTTGTATCCAATGGTAAAAGCACTTTATTACAAATCCCGTCTCCGAATAATGGTTCAATGTAAGCTAAGGAAGTAGATAAATTATCACCTATATATGTCCCAAAGTTGAGTTTTATCAAAGTATCCTGAGACATAAAAAAAGTACCGTTTGTAGGAGTTTCAATATATATCTTTAATCTACCACCCCCATTAAATTCTGTTATTTCGATAATATCGGCAATTTCGGCAGCAGTACCTATTTTTTCATAGCTCAGATATTTAAGAATAGTCTTATTATAAGTCAATTCGGTCTGAAAAGTCCTGGCTTTTGTTACTAATTTTGAATTTACTTCCAAAGGAATAGAGATAAGATTCCCCGGTTTTACCCTGAAATCTTTTGATATTGATAATCTGACATAATCAGGGTCCGATTTTGTTGCTTTTAATATGACTTTAATGGAATCCTGTGGCGGATTTCCATTTGTGATGAAAATTAATTCCGATAGATAGCTTTCCTGAATATTTGGTGTAAAAATAATATTAATTGAATCAAGAGCTAAAGGTGATAAGTATGATAATGGTTCTGTCCTAAAATATTCTATTGAAAATGGAGGTTTGTATAATATATTAATTATCTGTAACTCAGTATTACCCGTATTTCTAAGCTTTAAAGTAAAAGTTCTCGAGGTTGAGCAATCAGGATGCCAAACAACATTACCAAAGTCTATTGTATCATGCTCAGGGACAAGTTGAGGTTCGATACCCTCCCCCTTAAGATAAAATATTTCTTTTAGTGCTGATTCCGGAACTCCCCTTATTTTTCTTTGCGATATATCAGATTCAATTATATACCTTGCTACAAACGGCCCTTTACGTCCTGCTGAAAATTTTAATTTAAATGTATCACCCTGCGAAATAAAAAAGTGCCTGTCATCAGGTATAGGTTTAGTAATAGAAAAAGTCTCAGAAGGAAAATCGCCTTCAAAACCATCGAAAATATATTGTTTTCCGGCACCGAAGTTCATATTCCCATTATTACCGAACAAAGCCCAAATTTCCTTGCTCTGCCCTACCCATACCCTACCGATATCAATTGTATCTTTTTTATATCCTGAAGCATTGGAAGCTAAAACAACTAAATCCTGTTCAACACCAGTACCGCTAATATCAAGATAAGTAAAATCTTGATATTCATTAACTTTTGCTCCAATATAAAGAACCGTTTTATCTTGTCCCCTGTTTACCGGGTAATAACTTATATTCCAGTCAATCGGTTTATCCTTTGGTAACAAAGGAATAGGTAATTGTTTATTTTCAATATTAAATTCCGGAGGGGAAAGTGGAACTGTCCGCCAGACAACTCTTTGAGTATCAATTTGTAAATACTTACTCGAAGCATTTGCCACTTTCCATTTAAAATCAATTGGGGATGCAGGATTAACGTAGACTGAGTCAAAGTTATATGAGTTACAGTAACCATCCACAAAATGCCTGACTTTACGAACTGACAAAATAATATTGATAGAAGCGACACAATCCTTCAAACTATCCGGAGGTTTACTCAACTCGAAATCATATAAACCTATTGTCAATCTGGCAAATTTTTCACCTATGGGGTAAGAGTTTGTGTCTATCGTTGCATCATATAGTACTTTAATTCTGGCTGAACTATCGGGTTGTATATATATTTCTTTTGGGAATATAAGTATAGTATCTCTAAATTCTTCATGGTCATCCTGATGTGCCAAACCCCCTGTTTCTTCAATTGAGAAAGAAGGTCTTGTTGGTCCGAGCTTTAATGTTTTTGAACCGGTGTTTTTAATAAGGAAAGTTTTGGAAATTGTATCACCAACTATACATATACCAAAATCAAGTGTATCGTTATATATTTCAGGATTTTCAATCAATCCCGATAATTGTGATTTTACTCCCGATGGAAAACCGAGAATACATACAATTGTAATAGCTAAAAATATTATTTCCCTTGTTTTAATTAACATTTACCTATATAAATAATTTACTTTCCAATAAAAATAATCAAGATAACAAAAATAATTATAAAAAATTAAATAATTGCAAAATGTTTTGCTTATTGATAATTTTGTATTAAATAATAACACTATTTGGAAATAGTATTCGTCAAAAGAATAAAATTTTATAAAACAATTAGGAGTGAAATAATGAAACTTTTAATCAATTTTACTGTAATATTTTTTATAGCATTTGTTGCCGCTTTTTCTCAACCAAAGATTGAGATAATAGGTGGGGATACTTACGATTGGGGCGAAGTTGACGGCAACCAACCCAATTTAAAAGCAAAAGTTAAAATTAAAAATACAGGGAATGAATTACTAAAGATAACAGAAGTTAAACCTACATGTGGATGTACTACGGCTCCTTTGGATAAAAACGAGCTACAACCCGGAGAAATTGCTACTCTTGATATAACACTTAGAATTGGCGGTTCGGGAAATGAATTGTCGAAAACCATAAGAATCATGTCAACTGACCCGAAAGAATCTCAAAAATTGCTTTGGTTGAAATGCAAAATAATCAGGGAATTTCAGATTTTACCAAACAAGTTCTTTTCTTTTCAGGATATGACAGTCGGCAATGAAAAAAGTGAAAAAGTGATTATTAAAAATAATTCCAAGGAAGTGATTAAATTGTACGATTTCAAGGTTGAGCCAAAAGATTTATCCATCAATTTAAGAGGTAATGTTAGTATCAAACCTGGTCAGGAAATTGAATTAAAAGCAACAGCACACCCAAGCGAACAAGGTAATTTCAGGGGAAGTGTAACTTTCAAAACGGATAATAAAGATAATAGTGAAGTTACTTTAAATGCTTTCGGCAGGGTGAAAGCCAATCCAATTTTTAATGAACCGAAATAAACGCATAGTAATTTAGATTTTATAGGTGTTCTTCTTTGAGGGACACCTTTTTTTTTGCAAAAAAATGAATATCTCAATTCAATTTGTTAATTTAGTTTATTATTTAATTATTATTATGTTTTTATTGTTAGTATGTTATTGATTATTAATTAGGGGGACAAAAAAATGATTAACATTTTACAAGAAATCTCATTTATTGAGAAAAACATTAATATTAAATATTTTCGTATATTTAAATTAATTTTACTTTTCTTTGTTTTAAATCATGTTTCATTAATTTGTCAATACCCATTAACAAAGCTGGTACCACAACCGAGACAAGCATACATACGGGAGGAATTCTCGGCGGTATTTTCCTTCTCACCGGCAATGAAATTATATTTAAATCAGGAGGAACCTGCATTCAGGCAAGCATACGAGTTTAACAGAGAACTTATTAAAAGGGGGATAGATTCTCTTGAATATGCTCTCCTCGATATAAACGATACAATGATTGTTGGTGTTGCAATAGGATATAAAGATGAGAGATTAAATCAACTATTATCTTTTATTCCCGACCAAAAAATTGAAGTAAATTCACAATACCCCGGAAAAGAAGGATATGTTTTGGATGTTCTGCCTATGCAAACTATCATTGCCGGTTCTGATGAACAGGGGCTTCATTATGGAATATTAACTTTCTTTCAACTCTTGGATACTCTTTTTGAGAATAATTCCATATTAGCTCTCAGAATAATTGACGCCCCTGAATTTCCTGTCCGTTGGGTATATTACCCAACGAATTTTCTTGTTGGTGCAAACATAGATAAATTAAAACCAATTTGGTCTAATTGTTCAGATATGAAATTAAACGGAATGCTGACGGGTGATTACAAATGGGCATTTATCAGCGAAATGCAACAAAGATATATTGATTCACTAAAGTCAACAAGAGATTTTGCAAAGGATAAATATTTAGATATGGTTTGCGGCATTTTCTCTTTCGGGTATTCTGGAGATATACTATACCACAATCCGAACTGGGCTTCAGGATTACCAGTTAAATGGCAAAAATTTGTCATTGAAGGAGATACTGGAAGATTAGTCCCATCAGTCGATGTTTCTCTTTCTAACGGTGGATTGGAAAGCTACAATGGGAACAATTTTACCGGTTTTGGATTCATTGACGACCCGGGTATAAGAAGTTTTGTAGATACGGAAGTAAAACATTCAGGAAATGCAAGTATCAGATTCAGTGATTTTAGCAATCCACAAAGACAGGGAACAAATGCCAGATTGAATAAAAGAGTTAAAGTCAATCCATTTACTTTGTATCATATGTCTGCATGGGTAAAAACTGAAAATCTGACCAGTGGCTACATTACACAGATGCTGGTATTGGGGAAAAAGGGTAATGCATTGAACTATGCATACATCAATGTTCCATCCACAACAGATTGGAAAAAGGTTGATATAAGTTTCAATTCTTTAGATAATGATACGATTAATATTTACTGGGGAACTTGGGATGCTAAAACTGGTTCTATATGGTGGGATGACTTAGTGTTTGAGGAAATTGCTTTTGTAAATATGTTAAGGCGTCCGGGAACTCCAATAAATGTTTCTCATCAGTTTCTTGATATTGCTTATAGTGAAGGTGTTGATTATGATTCATTGATTGACCCAAAAATGGGAAGGATTCATGGATATGGAGGTGATTATGACAGTTGGCATCAACCTCCAACGTTTCGACGAAAAACTGATGGGAATATCCATAATGGAGATACACTGATAATGTCCTATTATCACGCTGTTGTAATATATGATGACCAGGTTATGATTACAATGTCAGACCCGGATGTTTACACTAAACTCGAAGAGCAATTTCAAATTGTTGACAGCATACTCAAACCAAAGACATATTTTATGAACCACGATGAAATCCGGGTAATGAATTGGGATTACGGTGACCAGTCAAGGGGATTAACTCCTGCTCAAATACTTGCTGACAACGTCGGAAAATGTGTTGATATTATTAGAAGACATAATACATTTGCTGATATCTGGGTTTGGAGCGATATGTTCGATGAATATCACAATGCAAAAAAATCAGGTTATTATCTCGTCAACGGTGATTTGACAGGTAGTGCTGATATCATATCCAAAGAAATTGGTATTGCCAATTGGAACAGCGGAAAACACGAGCAAAGTTTGGACTTTTTCTCATTAAAAGGTTTCAGACAAATTTCTGCTCCATACTATGACCAGGATGAAAACAACATTCGTATCTGGAAGGAATGGACACAGGATGCACCTGATTTCAAAGGTATGATTTATACTACATGGCAGCAGAAATATACTCATCTTGAGCCATTCGCTGAGTACAGTTGGAATCATGCACCTTACTTATATCACTATCCTGTCAAACGACCTCCAAAGGGAGAATTATTTTTACCAATAAGCTTGGAAGGAGATAGATATGATACTTCTTGGGCTTTTGGAGAAGCATCATTACATTACAGAACCGATAAAACAAGTGTTTTTGCAAAAGTCGAAATTGATACGATAACATCTCAGGGTGTCAATGTCCCTCTTACTCTTCAGGAGAATAATGATTTTTTACAATATTATTTTGAAGCTAAGGATAACAGGGGCTGGGTAACAAAGATTCCATTTGGAAATGAGAAATATTTTGAACTTGGAAAATTACCTGTAAATGTTCAGGATTGTCAAAACCAGAAATATAGAATATATCCGAATCCTGTAAAATCCGGGGATATTATTAATATATCAACGGATGACTTCAAAACTACGGATACTGAAATTAAGTTATTTGACATACTTGGCAGGGAAATATTGATAAGCTTTGTTGAATCAGAAGATTTTATTATAAGATTTAAAACCGATGACATGGTTCCGGGAATGTATTTCATTAAATTAAAACAGAAAGCTAATGTTTTGGTTGAAAGAATTGTGATATATTAAAAATAAACCTTATAAACCTTAGTAATAAAAATGGTAGCAAGCTACTTCCGACTTTATTACCTTATTCAATAACACAAAAAAAAGAATAATGTAATAAGGTCTCTATTTTGAGAAATTATATCTGTTAATAAGGTTTAACAGATAGAATCATGTAATATAATAAAACCAACATTCTAATTATAACTAATGATATTTTTTTATTTTAAATAATTTCTTTAATTTAATAAATAATAATACAGAAAATAGAAAGAGATAAAATGAGAGTAACAGACAGAAATAGTTTATTGATGGAAAATTATCTTGGTTTAATTGATACATTAAGCCATGAAATAAAAATTGATTTGATATCTTATTTAACTAAAGCGGTAAAAAACCAAGAAAAGGACAAAAACGAAAGATTCCGAAAAGCTTTCAATTCATGGAAATCTGATGAAACTGCAGATGAACTAAATGAATTTCTGATGAAAAGTAGAAATATCAATAGAAAATTAGAAAAATTATGAGCAAATATCTCATAGATACTAATATATGTATTTACTACATGAAAGGAAATCCCGGATTGTTGAAAAAATTTGAAGAGGTTAAGATATCGAATTGCTTTATTTCTGAAATCACTGTTGCCGAATTAAAATTTGGAGTTGAAAACAGTAAATACAAAACTAAAAACAAAGAAAATATGCTTAATTTAATTTCTTCGATGCAAATTCTTCCAATTTACGCTTCATTGGATATATACGCAAAGGAAAAGGCAAGATTAAGAAATTCGGGAATGATTATTGATGACTTCGATTTACTTATTGGAGCCACTGCCGTCGCAAATAAATTAATTTTAGTAACGAATAATTTAAGCCATTTTGAGAGAATCAAAGGCATCAAACTTGAAAACTGGATTTAACAATTAATTGAGACTAATTATCAAAATTCAGCTATAAGCTTTCACTATAAAAATGAAAAACTTATTAATCATAGCGTATTATTTTCCGCCCTCGGGTGGTCCCGGTGTTCAAAGGGTATTGAAGCATATTCAATACCTGCCTGAATTCGGTTGGAATCCCATTGTTTTAACAGTCTCTAATGGGCAATTTCCTGCAAGGGATGAATCATTACTCGAAAAAATTCCAAAAGATGTTCCTGTTTACAGGTCACATATTTATGAACCTTATGATTTATACAGAAAACTAACAGGAAAAAAGCCGGGTACTGCAATTGATGTAAATGTTATCAAGAAAGAAGGTCAGGAAATGACTTTCAAAGAAAAAATTGCCGAACTAATCAGAGCAACTTTTTTTATTCCGGATGCACGCGTTGGCTGGCGACTTTCAGCAGGAAAAATGATTAAGAAAATCCAAAAGGAACACAAAATTGATGCCATATACAGTTCTTCCCCCCCTTATACATGCTCGTTAATAGCAAGGAATTTCAAGAGAAGAAGCGGACTCCCTTGGATTGCGGGATTCCGTGACCCATGGAGAGGTTTTATATCTGTTCCAAAGCGTTGGTTCATTCCTGAAATAATTGATATGATGATGGAAAAATCGGTTTTCACTGAGGCAAATGCTATCGAATGTGCCTGGGAAGGAATTATTAAGGATGCTTTAGGGAAATATCCGAGATTGAATAAAAATAAATTTCATCATGTTCCAAACGGCTTTGATTCTGCTGATTTTCCTGTTGTTGATAGGAGCAGAAATGATAAATTCACTATTACATATACGGGTTCAATGTATGGAAGACGAAATCCAGCCAGCTTTTTTGAAGCTATTGAGTTGCTTATAAAGGAGAATAGAATTAATCCCGAAGACTTGAAACTTAGATTTATTGGTCGCTTTGGCAACGAAGTAAATGAAATGTTTAAGAAAGCAAGTTTCAAAGACTCGATTGAAATAATTGATTATATCCCACACGAAAAAAGCATTGAATATTTAATGCTTAGCGATGCTTTGCTGTTGGTAGTTGATGAATCAAAAGAAAGTAAGGAAATTGTTCCTGGAAAAGTATATGAATATATCGGGGTTAAAAGACCAGTAATAACGATAGCACCACATGAAGGAGCAATATCAAGATTGATAGAAGAAACGCAAAACGGCAGAGTCGCCCATCAATCTGAAATTGAATTAACTGCAAATATTATAGAAGATTATTATAAGCAATGGAAATCTAATAATTGGAATTATCATCCTATTGAAGAAAAAATCAGGAAATACGAGAGAAAGGAATCAGCGAGAATGTTGGCAGAAGTGTTAGATGGATTAGTTAACAAATAAGAAAATTATTCTCAATAAAATATATTTGATGTTTTATGGATATAAAACCGATAGAACTTAAGGGCATTTGGAAAGCAGGTTTAGCTTTGGATTATCATACAATTTCAAGTAAATTAATTGATGGTCATTTTGAAACACAAAGGACTGAAATTGGGGAATTAGTTTATCAATTGTAATATGTGGAAGATAAAACCAAAGTCCCCATTCTTGCTAAAATTGCATCAGACTTTTTAAAAACAAGAGTTGTTACACCAAATTTGGATGTGATAATTCCAGTGACACCTTCCTTCAAAGTAAGAAAATTTCAACCGGTCTATGAAATGGCTAAAGAAATTGGTAGATTAGTAAATATTAAAGTTGATTTTGATTATTTATACAAAACAGGAGCAACGATCGAATTAAAAGATATAGCAAGTTATGATGCCCGTGTCGAAATTTTGAAGGAGCATTTAGATATTAGGGATTTGCGATACGAATTAAAAAATGTATTGGTATTTGATGACCTTTTCAGGTCTGGAGCAACTATGAGAGTTATAACCGAGCTTCTCTACAGTAAAGGAAAAGTAGATAGAGTATATGTTTTGACATTAACTAAAACAAGAGTTAAAAAATGAAATCTGATAATAATTTGACATGGTTCAAACTTTTATTTGTCAATGGTCTTGGGAACAAAGGACTTAGCATTCTCAGGAAGTCCTTAGAATTATATAATTATCCTTTGGAGAAAATTTTCGAACTTACTGAAAGTGAATTTTATCAATTAATTCCTGAGTTTGGTAAAGGTCGTTTCTCGCGTGTTAGATACGAGAATTTCATCAGTATGGATTTCGATACTATAAACAATTCTTACTTAAAACTCCAAGAAAATAAAGTTAAAATATTATCAATTGATAATAATTTATATCCGGAAAAACTAAAAGATACATTAGTTGATAATTGTCCTCATGTTCTATTTTGCAAAGGTTATTTACCATTACTATCCACAAAAAGTGCGGCAATAATTGGTTCGAGAAATACTGATAAGAAAATCTTGAAAGCTACAGAGATTCTTGCAAGTCTTTTATCAAATTCAGGCTATAATGTTGTATCAGGTTATGCCAAAGGTGTTGATACTGCAGGTCATCTTGGTGCTCTAAAAAGTGATGGTACAACATCGGTTGTTTTAAGTATGGGAATAAACAAATTAGTTGTTAACAAAGAATTTCAGGATTTAAATTGGGAGAGAAATTCACTTTTTATTTCACAATTTCTTCCCGATGAAAATTGGAGAGCTTCAAATGCAATGATAAGAAATAAAGTTGTTGCAGGATTATCAGATGTCGTTATTGTAATTAACTCCGGTCCAGAAAAAGACGAAAAAGGAAAATTAAGCGGAACATTTGATGCTGCAAAAACGGCACTAAATCTGAACATTCCTACTTTTGTTTTAAGTCCAAATATAATTAATGCAGATGGGAATTCTGAATTACTAAATCGTGGTGCAATCGAATTTAAAAAAAGCGAGGAAATTATTGAACATCTAAATAAAGTATATTATCCGGAAATATCTGACAAGCACTTAAAGATTGCAGAACAGACTCATTTGTTTGGATAATTGAATTTATAACTCGAATCATAATCAAATATCATCTTCGTTATTCCTTTATTCAAATATTTATCAATATTTTTTGAATTAACATGATAAATGATTCTTTGTGACAGCATATCTTTGTCCTTTAACCAATCTATTTCATCATCTGAAATATTCTTGTATGAACTTGACAAAAAATCTGTCTTGAAATTTTTTGGAATAAGATTATATATCCATATTTTATCATTACTAAATCCTTCAAGAGCGGTTAAAACCTCAGGGTAATGATATTCAATATATGCCAGAAATATAAAATCGGCATTAGCAACAATAACCGATTTCAATACCTTATGGCGTTTCAATAAGTCAACCAATTTATCTGCTTTCTCAAATTTTGTTTTCTCCCCATCAGTCTTAGTATCGAGATAAACATAAAAATCATTTGAATAATCTTTTAAGAATTCATCTAAAGTCATCACAAAGTTATTTGTTTTCTTGTTTTGAAAGATGATTGGTATTTGTTTTACATCACGATAATTCAATTCAGATAATGAAATACTTTTTCCAAGTAATCGCATGCAATTCACATCATGGAACAAAACAAATATATCATCTTTTGTTTGTCTGATATCAATTTCAACAGCTATTAATCCATATCTTCTCGCTGCGTCTAAACTCTCTCTTGTATTTTCAGGATAGCCAACAATACCACGATGTGCAAATAATATCAATGAATCACTTAAAAATGTGTTTTCTGAAACTTGCTTTTTTCCAAATCCTCCACCAATTATGAAGAAGAAAACTACCAGCAAAGTGACCAATAAAGCCGGTAATATTATGATAATTTTTTTAAACATTGGATTTCATGGCATCATTAATCAATTTCAAATCTGCTAAAGCTATTGCAGCAGCCGCTTCCACAATAACAGGCATTCGCAGTGCAATACAGGCATCATGACGACCTTTTATTACAAGTTCATTCATTTTCTCTTTCTTAAAATTGAATGTTTTCTGACTCAATGAAATTGAAGATGGTGGTTTAACAGCAACACGAAATATGATTTGATTGCCATTCGATATTCCACCGTTTATACCACCTGCATTATTTGTAGCTGTTTGTCCATTTTCATTGATGAACATATCATTAAATTCCGAACCTTTCATTTTTGCAGATTTAAATCCCGCTCCGAATTCAATACCTTTGACAGCCGGTATTGAGAATATAACATGACTAATCATTGACTCGATACTATCGAAGAAAGGTTCACCAAGACCAGCTTGAATGTTAGTAACTTTACATTCAATCAAACCACCAATTGAATCACCAGTATTCGCAATTTCTTCCACTTTTTCTTTTATGTTTTTACTACAGCCAACTTCAACTAACCTTGCATTTATTTTTATCGGTGATATTATTTTTTTTGCGAGGGCTCCTGTGGCTACCAAACCAATTGTCAGACGACCTGAATTATGTCCACCACCACGATAATCATTGAATCCTTTATATTTGATTCGAGATGTAAAATCAGCATGACCGGGTCTCGGTATTTCAAGATATTTCTCATAATCTTTACTTTGAATGTCTTTGTTTTCAAATCTAATCAGAATCGGAGTACCTGTAGTCTTGTTCCTGAATATTCCTGATTCGATAATTGGTATATCATGCTCAATTCTCTTTGTTGTACCAACTGAACCGGGTCTTCTTCTGTCAATTTCTTTTATGAAATCTGAATCATTGACTTTAATCCCTGCAGGACAACCATCAATTAGGACACCAACACTCAGTCCGTGTGATTCACCAAAAATACTAACTCTGAAAATTCTTCCAAAACTATTCATCTATTTTTCCTCCTATAATTTTCAAATCTTTATAAAAATCATGATATGACTTAGAGACGCATTCTGCATTATTTATAATCACTGGTTTATCTGAAGTCAATCCTGCAACAGCAAGAGCCATAGCTATTCTGTGGTCATGATGACTATCAACTTCAGCACCTCTAATATTTCCTCCTTCAACAAACAAAGTATTATCCTGTTCAAATATGTTTATTCCCAATTTTGAAAATTCTGAGATTAAAGTTTTTAATCTGTTGCTTTCCTTGTTTAGCAATCTATCGGTTCCAACGATTTTAGAAATTCCTTCGCAGGCAGTTGCTAAACTAACAAGTGGAGGAAAAAGGTCGGGAGTATCGGAAGCATTGTAATTAAAAGATCTCAATACTCCTTTTTTGATTTCAATATTATCCTCATTAATTGTAATGAAAGCCCCTGCCCTATCAATAATTTGTAATATATTTCTGTCACCTTGTAAAGAATTAATGTTCAAACCTTTAATTTTTACATTCCCGGAAATTGCACCGGCAACAAGTAAAAAAGAAGAATTGCTCCAATCTCCTTCCACTATTATATTTGTTGAATTGTATTTTTGATTGCCTGAAATATTGAATTCCTTAAAATCTGTGTGATTAATTTTTATTCCAAATTGTTTCAATATTTCCAAAGTCAAATTAATATATGGTTTGCTTTGAAGAGTTGAAACATTAATTGTTGTATTAAAATCAAGTATCGGTAAAGCAAAAAGAAGACCTGATAAGAATTGAGAGCTTCTTGAGGAATCTATGTCAATTTCAGATTTACCATATTTACCATTTATTTTAATAGGCAAGAAACCATCATTTGATTCACAATTAATACCAGCGGCTTTTAGCGACTGCTCGACATCTGTAAAATTTCTTTTTAATAAGCTACCCTGTCCTGTAATAGTTATGTCAATACTAAACAAAGGAGCTAAGGCAGAGAATAATCTCAAACATAAAGCAGACTCTCCAGAATCTAAAATATGCTTTTTCTTATTTAATCTACCCTTAATGCGAATTGAATTTTTTGAATGTTCTACTTCTGCTCCAAGTTCTTCAATAATTGCAAGTGCTGATTTTGTATCCTCACAAATAGAAGGATTTAAAATAATCGAATGTCCATCAGAAAGCAATGCCCCGGCAAAAGCTCTAATAGTATAGCTTTTCGATGAAGGGGCTTGTATTTCTCCATCAATAACCGAAGTATGTATGAACTTCTTCATAAATTTTATTTACTGCCTGAGTAATTGAACTATTATTAAAAATCAGTGCATCAGCAACTTCACAATAATAAGGAATTCTGTAATTAAATAAAATTTCCGCTTTTTCAACAGGGTTTATTGTCGAATCAAAAGGATTAGTTAATGGTGGTCGTAAATCAGAATTTAACCTATCCATACATTTCTCAATCGTTGAAAATAGCCAAAAGATATTACTAATATTTTTTAGTATATCTCTGTTATCATCATCAAGGATTAATCCGCCACCACAAGATATTACAACATTCTTTTTGTCTTTCATTGATAGTAGCACTTCTTTTTCAAGATTCCGGAAATATTGTTCCCCATGAATTCTGAAAATTTCACGTATTGGTATTTGTTCTTTTTGAACTATCAACTCATCTGTGTCAACGAATTCCCAATTTAACTTTTCGGATAATAATTTTCCAATTGTAGTTTTTCCTGAGCCAATAAATCCAATTAAAGCGATGTTTGGTTTATGTTTCACTCCTGTATCTTGATTCATTAAAGTATTCAATAATTTTTTGTATTCTTTCATATCGAAAGTTGCATTATATCCTTCGACATGCTCAGGATGACTTTTTGCAAATATCTTGAATGTAGGAATTGCCTGATTAACCAACCATTCCAAAGCATTTATTTGTCTGTATTGAAAATCGTTGGGAACAACAGTATAATCAGCGTTTAGGACATATTGTCCTTCGTGAAAATATTGATTTAAATTAAGATATTTTGAAGGGAGGGTATTGATACAAATATCGGAATTATCAATTTCTTTTTTTAAATGACTCCAATCTGCATATTTACAATTAATTTTATCAGCAAATAATTTTGATTTTTCTTTAGTTCGGTTTATTAATGTAACATCTTGTCCTTCTCTGATAAGACCGTAGGCAGCTGCTCTGCCTGCCCCACCGGAACCTATGACTAAAAATTTGTAGTTTTTATTATGTAGTCCGTTATACTTAATTGTATCGATAACTCCATGATAGTCTGTATTATATCCAAATAATTTATTATTCTGATTAATAACTACATTCACAGCAGAAATTATATTTGCCGGTTCAACAATTTCATCTAAAAACTGAATTATATCATGTTTAAAGGGTGAAGTTATATTCAGTCCTTTAATTCCGAGTTCTTTTATTAAATCAATTATTTCAGATGCTGAGTCCGTAGCTACTCTGATATATTCGGTATCGAATAAATTAGGCTTATTGTTCAAATAATTGAAAATATATGGACTTTTACTGTGTAATATCGGATTACCTGTAACACCGAATATGTTATGCAAATTAATCATCGCATCAAATCAAATATTTTCTTCAAGCTTTTGACATCTATTTGTCCGGGTGCAGTTTCCGAGTCTCTTTCAGCGGAAGCATATGTAAACGGGGCTCCGAGATGAGGAGCGGCTATCCTTGTGATTTTCCCAATTCTATTCATTCCAATTGCAATAAGCTTTCCATTAGGAAAATGTTTATACAGACTTAATAAAGTCAAATTATCAGTATCTGAAGTTGATTTACATGCTATTTTAACTATATCAGCACCTTTACCATAAGATTCATTAATAATGTCTTTTAGAGTTGATTCATCCGGAGTAAGCTCAAAGTTATGATATGATAAGATTAGTTTACAAAATGATTTTTTTGCTTCTTCCTTAATCTTAGCAATATCAACATCCTCTGTTTGGTAGTCCATATCAACAAACATTGCACCGGATTTTACAGCAGTAATGAGAATATTTTGTCGTTCAATGTCGCTGAATTTTCCTTTCCTGCAAGTAGCAATCAATTTATTTGTATTATTAAATAATTGCTTAATTTCATTCAAAGTCATCCTGGTTGAATCCAGACGAAATTCAATAAATGAGTATTTAGTTAAATAAATATTACATTCATCATAGTTTTCGGCATTAATGCTAACACATATCATAAATATTCCCTTAATTCATCTAATGTAATATCCTGGATTTGTGGTTTCCCAATATCCTTAAGTAAAACGAATTTAATTTTATCGGTGAAAACTTTTTTGTCGGAAAATATTGCGTTTTCAAGTTTATCAATATCATAATAAACAGAAACCGGAAGACTGATTTTTTCTAATAGATTTTTTACACGATTGTATATATTGAAATCTAATTTCAGAATATCAACTGACATTTTCAGAGCTTTCAACATTCCGATACTTATTGCCTCTCCATGAGATATACCGTTAGTAAGTTCAATAGCATGACCGAAGGTATGCCCAAAATTTAGAATTCTCCTTAATCCATTCTCTTTCTCATCTTTTTGAACTATATCAGTTTTGATTTTTGCAATTGAAAGAATAATTTCTTGCAAAATATTTGCTTCCAAGTTTATTATTGATTGATAATTCTCTTCAATCTTATCTATGAGTTTTTTATCAGCTATCAGTGCTGTCTTGATAATTTCAGCTAATCCATTTATTATTTCATTTTTAGGTAATGATTTTAAAGTTGAAATATCGGAAATAATAAATTCAGGTTGATTTATTGTACCAATTATATTCTTCAGTCCACCGAAATTAATTCCATTCTTCCCACCGATTGAAGCATCCACCTGCCCCAAAAGTGTTGTTGAAACATATCCGAATCTTAATCCTCGTTTGAATGTTGATGCTACAAAACCTGTAATGTCAGTAACGACTCCTCCGCCGATACCCAAAAGAAACGTACTTCTGTCTGCTTTATATTCCAATAATTGTTTACAAATTTTTTCTATAGTTCTAATGGATTTACTTTGCTCTCCCGGCTCAATCACAATTACAGAATATTTTTCAAAATATTTTCCAAAAAATTTATTGACATTTTTGTCGATAATAATAATAGTGTTTTCAGGAATATATTTTGAAATATTCCTAACCTTTTCACCAATCAATATCTTCGATTTCCCAGTACCCGCTATTAACTCAACAATCTTCATTCATCACCGATGATAATTTTTTAAAACTTCTGATAAATGTAGGAAATTTGAAGTTTGTCATTCTTAACGAATTGAAGAATCCAGTATTCATGCGGTTTCCGGATTCTTCACTTCACTTCGTTTCGTTCAGAAAGACATTTTTCAAAGGTTTCTTATACATTATACATTATTCATTATTCATTATTCATTATACATTCTTCATTTTTCATTCTACATTTTACATTCTACATTACTTACAATACTCATTCAAATACTGCACAGCTTCCTTATTCCCCAGTTCAACGGCTTTCTTCAGATCTTCGCAAGCACTATTAAGCTGCTGGAGCTGCATTTTTGCAATTGCACGTTCAAAATATACCTTGTCATTTTTGTTGTTATATTTTAATGATTGAGTAAAATCATTAATTGCCCCCGCATAGTCTCCAATATTATATTTAGCCGTTGCTCTGCTATAATATCCACGGGACCCTTTAGGATTTAATTGTATGGTTTTATTCAAATCCTCAATAGCCCCCTTAAAATCATTAAGATTAAATTTAGCAGTTGCACGATTGGCATAAGCATCAAATTTATCCGGTGTAAGTTTAATTACTTCTGAAAAATCATTGATTGCTCCGGCATAGTCACCTTTTTCTACCTTAATTAAAGCCCGTACATTGTATGAATGAGGATTTTTCGGGTCAACGGCAATTGATTTGTTTATATCTTTCAAAGCACCATCCAGGTCACCTAAATCTAACTTATCTTTACCTCTGATGAAGCTGTAGTTATCATTATCCATGAAATTTTCTACTATCTTTTTGATACCATTTTTCTTAATATTGACAAATTCAGGAATATTAGCCGCCCTGTCTTTGACCATTAGATTCTCAAGTAATACGGGTGGCGAATCCATTCCGTTTTCATCAATATGTGTTAAATAAAGCTGAGTATATGGACCTTGTGCTTTTGAAGCAAAAACCAGCCATTTCCCATTTGGTGACCATGAATGCCATGAATTCATTGTATTTGGATTATTACAATTCATTTCCCTTGGCTTTCCACCGGCTGCAGGCATAATGAATAATTTAGCATCGGGTTGCAAAAGCATGAAATTATTAGCTTGCGTAAAAACAATCCATTTTCCATCCGGTGAATATTTTGCAAAATAATTGCTCATACCATTATTTGAAGCACCCTCGACCGGAACCGGCTCTCCGCCCTTACCATCATTAAAAGGTATTCGATATAAATCATATTTATATTCCTGCTTGCCTTCGATGAAATTTTTTGCTACTGAAATTGGTAAGACAACTTCCTTTGATTTTTCTGCTTCAGTAACTTGCAAGTAAGGAGCTCTCGCAAAAATAATTTCCTTTCCGTCAGGACTCCATGAAGGATTACTCTGGCAAAAAGCTTTATTATCAGCACCGGGCAATGAACTGAATTTTTTAGTTTTTGTATCATAAATACCAATAATACCTTTTACAGGAAAAAATAACTGGGAGTAATATAAATCAGGAATCCGAACAAAGATTGACCTGTCCTTAACTGTACTCAAAGCCCATCTACCATCCGGTGAAAGTGATGATAAAAGTCCGAATGTATTTTCTCCATCTTCTCTTTTGTAATCGCTCCAAGTTATTATATTATCAATTTCCATTGACATATTCTTGGTAATGTTATTAATGTAATAAGAACCCTTGTCATTACCATAATCTACATCCATACCAATTGTTTTTCCATCTATTGAAAATGAATGACAATTACCGCAAACGGGTAAGCTGTCTATTACTTTTGGAGGTTCCTGATATGAGGAAATATCTCCCAATCTCCAGCTTATGGTTTTAAGATTTTCTATTGCAAAACTGAATGGCAGTGTAACTGTCCGGAAAAATATAGGGGCATTAACAGAATCCTTCGATGTTTTTATAGATATATATCCCGAAGAAATAATTTTTTCGAGTCCTGTTTCATGATTTTCTTTGCCTTTATTGTCGTCAGGTCCTTTCAATTCAATACCAATTATCCTTATATTAATAAATTTCTCAATTGAGATCGATTTTAACTTTTCCCAATCAGCTGAATCAAGCCCAAAATTCCCGGAAAAAAGATAGTCAGATGAATAAAGTATTTTTCCCTTATCTTCAAAAAAGACAATCCATGCATTGGCTTGGCTTTTATCTTCCCAAAGAATGATAGGAGCAGTTATTTCGGGAGGAAAAATTGTTTTATCTATTGGATAAGTTATCGTCAACTCTGTCTCTGAACCTTTTTCCTGCCACAACTTAATTAATTTTTCACTGTCAGAGTTCTCAGAACAGGAAATAATTAAAAAAAACGGCAATAACAAACAGAAATATTTTATCTTTCGCAAAAAAAATATTTTCTTCGCCTGCATAATATATTTTAATATCATAGTTTTTCTCCTTAATATAAAGTTTAATCTTATAAACTTACAAAAAATCAAATTATTTTCAAGAAAAAACTTAATCATATGCTAAGACAATTTGATATTATTCAAAATAACCTTTATTATTATTGACCAATATATCCTTATCAATTAACATACATCATTCAATGAGTTACGATTCTATGTAATTTAATAACACAATTTCCCTGTTATTTCGTCTCAGTTAATAAAAAAATTCGTAATTTTGTGTTTTTGTTTTAAATAGATTAAAAATAAAGGAGATATATGTCAAAGGACAAGATATCAAAAAATACTAAAGTTAAGGCAGGTAAAACAAGTTTTGGAAAATTGGGGGCAAACTCCCATAATTATTTCTTTACATCGGAATCGGTTTCCGAAGGTCATCCCGATAAAATATGCGACCAGGTATCAGATGCCGTTCTCGATGCCATGTTGAAAGATGACCCTGAAAGCCGTGTAGCTGTTGAATGTTTTGCTGCAACAGGAATGATACTTATTGGAGGTGAGGTTCGTACAAATACTTACTGTGAACTCAGCGACATTGCTAGAAATGTAATCCGGGATATAGGATACACAAAAGGTGAATACCGTTTCGATGCTGACTCAATAAGTGTTATAAACATTATTAACAGACAATCGGCAGATATTGCAAAAGGAGTTGACAAAGGTGGAGCAGGTGACCAAGGGATGATGTTTGGCTATGCAATTAATGAAACAAAAGAGCTTATGCCAGCCCCAATTATGTACGCACATAAATTAGTAAAGCAATTAACCGATATACGAAAGAAAAACACTTCTTTAATGCCCTATTTAAGACCTGATGCAAAATCACAGGTTACTTTTGAATACGATTCAAACGGTGAGATTATCAGATGTGATGCAGTAGTAATATCACAACAACATGACCCGGGAGTTTCTCAGAAACAAATCAGGAATGATATTATTGAAAATGTTATCAAGAAAGTTTTTCCCGAAAAATATTTGGATAAAAATACAAAATATCATATAAATCCGACAGGCATTTTTGTTATCGGAGGACCTCACGGAGATACCGGTTTGACAGGAAGAAAAATCATTGTTGATACCTATGGTGGAAGAGCTCCTCACGGTGGTGGTGCTTTTTCCGGTAAAGATCCAACTAAGGTTGACCGTTCCGGTGCTTATGCCGCAAGACATATTTCCAAAAATATAGTTGCATCGGGACTTGCCAAGGAATGTACTTTACAGATATCTTATGCAATTGGTGTAAGAGAACCTGTTTCGATATTTGTTAATACACATGGAACTTCTCAAATCGAGGATTCAACGATTGCGAAATTTATACGTAAAAATATAGACCTTACACCCGGTGGGATTATAAAAAGATTAGAACTTAAACAGGCAATTTATAAACAAACTGCCGCTTATGGCCATTACGGCAAGCCAAATTTACCATGGGAAAAATTGGACTTGCAAAATTTATTTAAAAATATTTAATTGATTAAAATGAAAGGTAAATATGAGTAACATACCCAACAAGCAGTCAGAGGGACACTTTGACGAGAAACCGGGAGTTTATTGTGTCAGGGATATATCTCTAGCTGACAAAGGAAAATTATTGATTGACTGGGCTGAATCAAGAATGCCTGTTTTAATGGCATTAAGAGAAAAATACAGCAAAACTAAACCCTTCAAAGGATATAAAGTAGCAGGATGCCTGCATGTAACCAAGGAAACAGCGGTACTAATAAAGACTTTCATTGCAGCAGGTGCCGAAATATCATGGTCGGGTTGCAACCCTCTATCTACAAATGATGCTGTAGCCGCCGCTTTAGCCGCTGACAATATTTCGATTTTCGCATGGTATGACAATGGTCCCGATTTTTATTGGTGCATTGAAAGAACCATTGACACTCCACCCCATTTGACTTTGGATGACGGATGCGATTTAATAAATACTGTCCATGAAAAACATGAACAAATGGCAAAAGAATTTGTTGTTGGAGGCACTGAAGAAACAACAACCGGTATTCAAAGATTAAGAGCAAGGGCAGAAGCAGGAAAACTGTATTACCCTGTATATGCCGTAAACGATGCCGAGACTAAATGGGATTTCGACAATGTTTATGGAACTGGACAATCAACATTGGATGGCATTATGCGTGCGACTTCAATTTTATTTGCCGGGAAAAATGTAGTTGTGGCAGGTCATGGCCATTGTGGTTCAGGTGTAGCAAAAAGAGCAAAAGGACTTGGTGCAAATACGATTATTACTGAAGTGAAAGCAACAGCCGCTTTGAAAGCATGTTTGGAAGGTCACGAAGCGATGACTATGGATGAAGCTGCAAAAATTGGCGACGTCTTTATTACAGCGACAGGTGTTAAAGATATTATCCGTAAATGGCATTATGAATCAATGAAAGACGGTGCCATCATTTGTAACACCGGACACTACGACGCCGAGATTAACATACCTGAACTCGAGGAATTATCGGTTTCAAAAAGAACTATCCGTCCAAATTGCGAGGAATATACTTTAAAAAATGGAAGAAAAATATTCCTTCTTGCAAAAGGACGTTTAATAAACTTATCCGCAGCCGAAGGACATCCTTCAGAGGTTATGGATATGTCATTTGCAAACCAGTTTATGTCTCATTTAAAGCTCGTTGAAGCACACAAATCGGGGAACATTCTTCCCAAGAAAGTTATTGAATTACCTGTTGAGCAGGATGAATATATTGCCGAAACAAAATTGAGAATGATGGGATTGAGGATGGATGTTTTAACAGAGGAACAGAAAAATTATATTCAGGATTATAATGCAGGAACATGATTTTTAAATATTTGCAGAGTTAAATCCGGTTGTAACTAATTTGCAATCGGATTTTTTTGAATACTTTAATGTTTATCGGGGATTTTTACTGTTATGGTAGTACCAAATCCTCTCTCGCTCTTTATATCAATGTCTCCTTTTAAAAATACTACGCTTTCCTTTACGATAGCCAGTCCGAAACCCGTTCCTGAAGCGAATTCATTTTTAATAAATTGGCTGTATGGATTAAAAATTTCTTCCAATTTTTCAGGTTCGATTCCATCACCATTATCCTGGATACAAATTTTAAAGTAATCAGAAAAAGTATTTAAGGAAACTTTAATTGTTGAATCCTTGGAAGAATAGTTTATAGCATTGGATAGAAGTCGGTTTACAATAATATTAACCAAATTTAAATCAATTGTAAAATATCTATCCTTACCTTCGGATTCAAAAATTATTTCCTGCAAATCCGGTTTGCTGGTTCTATGATGTTGTATTATACTCTCGATGTAAGAATGTACATCAACCTTTTCAAAGTTAAGGTCAATCATTTTTGATTCAATTTTCCCAAGTAAAACAATATCCTCGAGAAACTTTACCATATTATCAATCGAGTTGCTAATTTTAAGAACACTTTTTTCAAATTTTTCGTCATCCCGAATCTTATAAAAGATTTTCAATAGGTCTGTTGAAGTTTGAATAACAGTCAAAGGAGTCCTATATTCATGTGATATTTTGGATATAATTCCGGTTTTCAAAGCGACCAATTCTTTTTCTTTGTTCAATGCCTGTCTAAGTTTTTCCTCATACATCTTTCTTTCATTAATATCCGTAATTATTGCAAGCGTACCATATCCGTCATTTTCTTCAAAACGGGTTATTCTGATATCTACCCATATTGCAGATTTATCTTTTCTCAAAATTCTAATTTCAAATCTTATGGGAGCATCTTTATTTTCTTTCACTTTTTGTTGAATTTTTTTGAATTTCGGCAAATCTTCAGGATATATCACCTTTGCAACCATCATTCCATCAACTTCTTCTGAATTATAGCCGGTCATCTCCAATATTTTTTCATTCCAAAATGTAATTTTACCGTTAACATTTATAACGATGCCGTCATTGGCATTTTCAACAATATGTTTATATCGCTTTTGACTGTCTTCGAGGATTAGTTTGGATTGTGCCAATTCTGTTTTGTAGGTTTTTCTCTTTTTTAGGAAATAAATTATCAAATTAAAAATAACGATAAGACTGAAACCAAGTGTAAACCAAAATTCTGGTGCTGCCAAATAATATTTATCAAATGAGAGAATATGATATGATGAAGATTGTAAAAAAGGAAAAATATTTGTGGATAAAAAGGAATTACTCAAAGAGCAATCATTTTCAATTAACTTACTTACAAAAACTAAATCCATAAAGTAAAAAGTTTTACTATTCAAAAATTTATTAATTTTTTAATTCTTATTTTGTGAAAAGCTAAAATTACTATTATTTAATTTAATTTGAAAATAAAATTTGTGCAATTTGCTAATAATTTAAAAAATAACTAAATTAAAAAAATATTTATTGAAGGAGAAAGAAATGTTTGATATTAAAATGATTGAACCGGCTAAAAGAACTTATGGCATAACCTATGCCATACGCGACATTATTCTGTTAGCCGATGAAGTTGCCAAAACCGGAAAGGAAATGCTTTTTCTGAATATTGGTGACCCTAATGTTTATGACCATGTAACTCCAATACATATTATCGAAGCTACCTATAAAGCCATGCTCGAAAATAAAAACGGTTACTCCCCATCCTCAGGTATTAAACCCGCATTGGAAGCGATTGAAAGAGATGCAAATAAAAAAGGAATTGATAATATTTTGGATATTTTCATTACTACCGGTGCAAGTGAGGCAATAGAAATTTGTTTGACTGCTTTACTAAATACCGGTGAGAATTTTCTTATGCCGGCACCCGGTTATCCGCTTTACACGGCAGTACAAAGCAAATTGGAACTTGAACCAAATCCATATTATCTTAATGAAGAAAATGGCTGGCAACCTGATATTGAGGATATTAAATCGAAAATCAATGATAAAACACGTGCCATTGTCATCATCAATCCAAATAATCCAACCGGCTCTGTTGCCGAAAAAGATACTCTACTCAAAATAATAGACATTGCTTTGGAGCATAATCTTTTAATTATTGCTGATGAAATATACGACAAATTACTTTTTGACGGAAAGAAACATATTTCGATAGCTTCTTGTAATAAAGAAGTTTCTTGTATAACCTTTTCCGGTTTATCAAAAAACTTTGTAGTTCCAGGATTCCGGCTCGGTTGGGGAGTTGCAAGCGGTAATTCAAACAAAATGAAAAGTTATCTCGAAGCTGTAAACCGTATTTTGAGAGCTCGTGTTTGTGCCAATCATCCGGAACAATATGCTGTAATACCCGCTCTCGACGGAGACCAGACTCATATAAAAAAAATGGTCGAAACGCTACAAAATCGCAGGGATATAACAAATGATATGCTAAATAAAATTCCGGGAATCACGCTTGTTAAGCCAACCGGTGCATTTTATGCTTTCCCGTCAGTGGATGTTGCAGATGACAATAAGTTCGTATCAGAATTAATCAGAAAAACCGGGGTAATTGTTGTTCCCGGAACCGGTTTCGGACAAATGCCAAGTTCAAGTCATTTCCGTGTTGTTTTACTACCACAGGAAGATATATTGAAAAGAGCTTATGAACTTATCGGCAACTTCCTTGCTGAATATAAGAATTGATGATAACACATAGATAAAATCTCTTGAGTAGTTCGATATACTGTGACTATCTTAAATATAAATATATTAACCATATTTATGAAGAATATCCTTATCCATATCTATATTTTTTGGCAGGAATGAAAAATTCTATAAATAACCTTACTCTATGTCAGTTTTCAAACTAATTAGTTAACGGTGAAAAAGTCCGTAAGTATCAGCAATGGTAATAAGTTGTGGATAAATTATACTTGATAAAATTGCAAGGTTTTCGTAATTTTGTATAAAATTCTTGCAATATTTGTATGGTATAATTATGTTAAA
>JAZDIP010000017.1:0-76686 GCA_043804925.1 bacterium
TATTTTACATTAAATAGAATATCATAATAAAAGAATTAATGTTTTTCTTATAAGTCATTATATATCAGTAATTAAAAATTGTAACTATTTTCCAATTCGATGTAAATTTATGTAATTGTCTGTTTATCTGTGTTTCGATAATGTGCCCAGTAGTTCTGAATTGAATTAAAATAGAGGTGATTGGGAAATGATATGAAGGAAAATTTATTAAATTATTATCAGCAATTTAATTAATTTTGGACTTTAACTATTATTATTTTTTTGCTATGGCCGGTACACTTGAGTTATTAGAATCAGACGTTGAGGAAATTGAAGATGTTACATTTCCTGCGAAAGTTATTTTGTTTAACGACGAATGGCACACATTCGAGGAAGTCATTGAACAAATAATGAAAGCAATTAAATGTACATTCGAAGAAGCAGAAGAAAAAACATGGGAAGTACACACAAAAGGTAAATCATGCATTTACGAAGGCGATATGCCCGAATGCCTTAAAGTAAGTTCAATCCTCGAAGAAATTGGCTTGCATACTCAAATCGAATATTAGTTTTTGAATGTAATTTCTTTTAAGTAATATCTTTGCCTGATATATTGATTCCCAACTGTTCAATCCTGTAACGTAATTTTGCTCTTGAAACTTCAAGTAATTTAGCCGCTTTAATTTGATTTCCGCCGGTGATTTTCAAAGTCTGAATTATCAAATCTTTGGTGACGTCGCCCATAGCAACACCTGTTTTTGCAATTCTTAGGTAATGTTCGCCATCTTTTAGCTGAATTGTTTTTCCTTCGTCGGTTGTTTCTGTTGTAGTATCTGGACGAAGAAAGCTCAAGGATTCCTTTGAGACAATTGTATCAGTTTCGAGAAGCACAATCCTTTCGATAACATTTCGAAGTTCACGAATATTTCCTTTCCAATGATAATTTAGAAGTATATCTTTGGCTTCCTGAGTAAATCCTGTTACATTTTTGCTGAACTTTTTATTAAACTCATTTATAATTGCCGTCCCTAACAATAAAATATCCTGTCCTCTGTCCCGCAAAGGAGGTAATTGAATTTTTGCCACATTAAGTCTGTAGAACAAATCTTCGCGGAATTTCCCATCGTCTACAAGTTTTTCCAATTCTTTATTGGTCGAAGTTATTATTCTTACATCAACAGCTATTTCGCTTGCACCTCCAAGACGATAATACTTTTTCTCCTGTAGCACACGTAAAAGTTTAACTTGTAAGTCCAATGTCAATTCTGCAACTTCATCGAGCAATATGGTTCCATGATTTGCCTGTTCGAATCTTCCTTGTTTTATTTTTTCGGTTGCTCCCGTGAAAGCACCCCTCTCATATCCGAAGAGTTCGTTTTCAGCCAATTCTTTTGGGATTGCACCACAATTTATGGTTACAAAAGGTCCGCGTTTTCTGTCAGAGTTTTCATGTATATATTTTGCAAATAATTCTTTTCCGGTACCTGTTTCTCCAAGAATTAACGCTGTAGTATCAGGTGCTGAAGCTACAATTTTTGCAATCTCCATAGCTTTTTTAATTTCCGGGGAGTCCCCAATTATTTCGCTGGGTCTTTCTTCAGCAAGCTTTTCTGACAATAAATAGACCTGCCTTTTTAAATCATAATTGTGAAGAGCTTTTTCAATTGTAACTTCCAATTGCTCCAGGTCCAATGGCTTAACAATAAAATCCTCCGCACCAAGTTTCATAGCCCTGACAGCCATTTTTAAATCGGAAAAAGCCGTCATCATTATAACAGGCATAGTGTATCCTTGTTTACGTAAGCTTTCCAAGATTTCCAGACCATTGGTATGACCTAAAAATATATCAAGCAGTACAAGGTCGGGCGACAGCAAATACATCTCATCCTGTGCGGCTTGCCCATCTAAAAATGTATGCACATTTGTAAATTTTGATTCCAATATATTTTTTATTGTAGAATTTACCAATGGGTCGTCTTCTATAACAACAATTGTATAATTTTGCAATGACATTAATCTCCTTTATTAAAAATTTCCCTTATAATTTACTTTCACATTATTATGAATATTATTCTATAAAATTTCGGTTATACCTTTATACAGGCAAATACACGTTGAAAATCGTCCCCTTTCCTGCTTTACTTATTACATCTATTTTTCCGTTATGTTGCTGAACAATTCTTTGTGATATTGACAATCCTAAACCTGTTCCGTTGCTCTTTTTGGTAAAAAACGGGTTGAAGATTTTTGGTAGTTCTTCCTGTGAAATTCCAATTCCATTATCTTCAATCGAAATAACTATATTTTTTTGATTCGGGTGCTTTAATTCATCAACATAAGTTCTTAATTTTATGTTTCCGTTTACATTAATAGAATCAGCCGCATTTGTCAATAAATTAATCAACACTTGCTGCATTTGCTTGGCATCGGCTGAAAGTAAGGGCAAACTCTCATCGAGTTTCGTTTCTACTTTAATTTCTTTTTTCTTGAATTCTGCCGCCACCAAATCCAAAGAGGTAGAAATAATACTATTAATATTTATTTTCTGGATATCAGGTGTCGAAGGTTTTGAAAAGTTTAATGTTATCTCAACAATTCTCGATATTCTTTCTACTCCCTGTAATGCAGTTTGAATTGAATTAAATTCACTTGTACCTTCAGCATATTTGCGGGCTAATAATTGTAGATTAAGGTTAACTGCGGCTAAAGGATTTCTAATCTCATGTGCAACACCTGCAGAAAGCTGTCCTAACAAAACAAGTTTGTCTGCCTGAATCAACCTTTCGGTTAAAGAGTCTGATTCTTTGTAGTTTCTAAGAATCGCTTGAATTAGTTTCTTCCCGTCAAACTCAATTATCCCGGCACTAATTTCAAGATGTTTTTCTTCTTTTTCTTCTGTTCTAACTATCTGCCCGCTCATTATATTGCTTAATTTTACGTCTTGCAGATTATGATAAATCTGTTCAAATTCCGGGATGCTTTTATTATTTATTTTATCTGATGAAAGATTAAGTAACTTTTTGGCACTTTCGTTAGCATCAACGATAAGCCATGTATTCGGCTCTATTACTATAACCGCTTCCGTTGACTTTTCAAATAATGTTTTATACCAACTATTTTTTTTTACCATTTATTCTTAATACCTCATATTGTATCTGCCTTTAACTCAGATTATTATATTATTTTTTCCCTTTTTCCTCTTCTGTTTTCACAGGTTCAGCCGGCATCTCTTCTTTTTTCTCTCCACCTTTTTCACCTTCTTCAGTTTCTTCCTTTTCTTCGCTTTTCTTAATATCCTGCAAAGGATTTGGCAGATTTACTCCGGGTAAAAGATTCTTTAATGAATCGGGTGAACTAACGGATTTCAACATCTTCCCGGGTTCATCCAAAATCTCATCTGCATCAGGAATAGACTCCAACATATCTTTAAACATTTTTGTTGGGTCGCTCAAAATATCAGTTGCTTCAAGAGATTCTTTTCGTTTCTTTTTACCGGGTTTCTTATCTAATTCTTCCATGTCCGGTAAAGTCAGAAGGGGTTCAATAGCAGGATGGTATCTTTTCCTGTCTTTCGTTTTCAAAGAATCAGGAATAGGTTCTCCGCTTCGCATTAATGTAGCATAATCAACTGTCCGGCGAATGTCCTTAGCATACTCCGATTCAGGATATAACTGCCCTAATAATTTATAATATTCCCTAGCTCTTTCGAAGATGCATAAATCCTTTTCATATATCCATCCAATAGTATAAATTGCTTTAGGAGCCAAGTCCGATTGAGGGTAATAGTTGAATACTTTTGATAATTGAACGACTGCAAAACCATGCTCTTTGTTCTGCCAAAGATTAATAGCCGAGTTGTATAATTCTTTTAATGAATCTATGACATAATTTTCTGTGTAACCAAGCCGTTTTAAAGCATCCTGTCCGTATTCTGTCAGCGGATACCTTTGAACTATTAATTCCAATAATGAATCTGTTTTCAACGGTTCGTCCCGCTCAACAAACCTTGCATAAGCATAATAATATCTTGCAGATTCATCTTCTTCCTGAATAGTAATGGTTGTTGATGAATTATAGTAATATTCCGCAGAATCCAAATTACCGAGTTGCTCTTGAACTCTTGCCATCTCATACATGTTACGTGCTAGTTCGAGTTTTTCCGCATCGGGAAGCTCTCTTTCCTCCTGCAGTTTTTTCATTTTCGGTGTTATTGCCGCTTTTTTAGTATTCCACTGTTCAAGCAATTTATAAACCTGAGATGCTTTTTTAGACACGGGAGATGCGACATTTCTCGATTTGCCAAAATACATTCTTGCATTTGAATAATCCTGATTGATAAAATAATCCAATCCCTTTTCATAATAAACCGCCGCAATTGCATCGCTTCCAACATAAGTCGTATCCGATGACTTCTCTGCAGTTTTAAATTGTTCGATGGAATCTTTAAGCCGGTATATATTCATTCTTTCGGCAAAAACACTTGCTTTCCACTCTTCAAATTTACCATCGGTTTCGAGTTTCTGCAAAATCTGCTCTGCTTCTTCAAATTTCCCCAATCTTGACAAAGAAGATGCCTGATAAACATACGCTTCAAATTGAGTTATATAATCAGGAGCAAACTCATGAACTTTTCTATACTGCTTCTCTGCCTGCTCGAATCGTCCAATTCGAAACATTATCGAAGCCATATCGAATTGCCATTTTGCTTTCATTTCATCATTGTCCGATTGAATTATTGCTTGCTTGTAAGGCCTTACTGCTTCATCGTAGTCTTTATTAAACATTGCAAGTTCCGCTTCTATCCTAAATGCTTCAGATAATATATCATATCTTTTTAACTGCCATGCAACATCTACCGTTCTCGATAACAACAATTTCCCCGCTTCAAATTTTCTTTGAATCAATAAGTTCTTCGCCATCAAAATATGTGCATCAGGAGATAATTTTCCGTCAGGATACCTGTCTATAAGTTCACTGCACTTGATTTGGGAGTTCAGCCAAAGATTCTGGTAGAAAAATGAAACTGCCATCAAATAAAGTGTTTCCTGTATATAATCACTTTTCGGATGTTTGGACAATATCTTAGAACCTTTGATTATCAGCGAATCCAACTTTACATTAACTGCTTGTCTTTGTTGTTTGGTAATAATAAATTCATTTAGAAACGGCGGCAATCCCCTCTCCCTGGGTTCGGGTAGCTTTATGTTGGTTTCAGGGACAATTACTCTCGGTTTAATTCGCTTTTTCTCTTCCTGGAAAGAAAATTCCTCTTCGCTTTCCTTGAGCAAACGTTCCATATTATAATATGTATTGAAGTAAGTTGTAAAATTGTCATATTGATGACAAGCACCTAAAATAATTGTCAGCAAAATTGCCAATATATTGATTTTGTTCATTTTCATAACGACAAACTCATTTTTGTTATACTTATTAATTTATTTAAGTATATAAAATTAATACAAACCTCAAAAAATTGAACAATATTCTCCAATACATTTTAATAAAACAAAAATACAACAATTGGCTAATATTAGCAACACGATATTTTCAATTCTTTATTGCATTTTTTTTGCAGACAGCAGAAAGGAAAAGGAAGAAGGAAGAAAGGAGGTGGGAAAGAGTCAAAAGACAGAACTCTGAACTCTGAAGTCTGAAGTCTGAAGACGGAAATCAGAAGTCAGAAGGTCGGAAGGATGAAACACTAAAGTACTAAAGTACAATGAAACTTCTAAACAAAAACTCATTAAACTTATTAATCGAATTAAACTAAAAAACTACTTCTGAATAATAAACTTCCTGAATATTATTTCAGCTCCTGTTCTGATTTTCAAAAAATAAATGCCATTTGTTAATTCAGGAATATTTATCGTTGTTTCATTTTTATCAATTTTATTTTCACTGTATTGTTCTCTTCCCAATAAATCAAAGATACTTATACTTTCAATTAAATTTTCCGATATAAAGGAAAGTTTTCCCTCTGAAGGATTCGGATAAATTGAAACCTCTCTTTTCTCTGAAAATTCTTTAACATCAATTATATAATCATTGTCATAACCTTTCCATTCCGAAGTTACATCATATTCGGCATCGCTAACTGTCGTTAAATAACCTTTAAACATACCTGTATCTTTGGCTACAAATTGAGTTGTATAATCAAACGCTTCCCCGGGATTCAAAATTATTGGAAAAGAAAATGAATCATTAACGAATTTATTATACCTGAATGGTTCCAGGAATGTTGTCCAATCGCCTATGCCGGGATAAATATTAATTTCTTCAAAATCTCTTATATTGACAGGGTCTCCATATTCCCATTCTTCTAAGCTGAGATTTCGGATTGTTAAAGTCTTCGTATTAAAATTATCATAATCATTGACTGCTGTTGCTCCAAAATCTATATCGTAAGTTTCAATTCTTGGAACAATGCCAACTCCTTGAAGTGTTGTGTTTGCCTGTGAAGATGGATTATCGGTCTCATATCTGAAAGTCAATATATGTGAACCTGTTTGTCTCGGCTGAAACATAACAGGAATAATTACTTCCTCATGTGGATTTAATGTGCGAAGCAAAGCCGCTCTGTTGAACTTGAATGCAGATGTATCTCCTACAACGTTTGTGTAAACTATCCTGTTGATAGTTATTGGAGCAGAACCTCCATTATATAATCTGATTGCAGTATCGGGATTCATCGCATTCCTGACAACAGGATAGGGGCCTGCCGGGAATGTACCGGGTCTATCAATTCTTTTTCTTTCCCAGTTGTAGCTTGTTGCGATTAATTCTGATTGTATCCCATTACCATTGAATAAAGCTATACTGTCTATTGGATTATTATTATTGTATTTCTCGTCCTTTACAGTATTACTAATGAATACAATTGAGTCAGGATAACTTCTTTGTTCATCAGGTGTAAATTTTATTTGAGCTTCCCTTCGTTCATGTGGTTTTAATCTTAAAGGAGTATTTGGAGTTATGTTTATGTCATATAGCTCCTGTGAATCATAAATTTTTACGTTACTTACTGAACCGGTTATAAACGGACCTTTAAAATCATATATTTCAAGTGGAAGATTTCCATCGTTTTCAATCGTGAAATTTCCATAAGCAGAAGTACCTAACATTGTTGGAGGAAAATACCAATCAGAAATATAAATAATCGGCGCACCTACCTGAAAACTTATTTTACTTTTGAGCCATTGCATACAAGTGTCTCCGAAACCGATTGAATCCCAGATAACTCCTTCTTTAGTCGGTTCAAACCTGACGATAAATGGAAACCTATCTTGTGGCTGTAAAATAAGTGCTGGGGTGAACTTGTCAGGTAATTGATTAATCCCTGAAGAATCCCACAAAGTAAATCCCTTTGGTGGGTTTAACGAATCCTTTGGTTGTAAAAACAATGAATTGATTAAAACAGGTAAAGAGTCGGATATATTTACCACATAATATAAAAAATCGTTTGTACTTCCTACAACTATGGGTTTATCAATTATTGTATCGGGTATTATAGAAAGTCTTGGAATATTATATTCTATAGTGATACTCGTATCATTGCCTGCACAATCAATAAATGTAATCACAGCTGAAGCATCCTGAGTTTTATCTATTATTTCAAGTCTAAAGTGTACAATATTATCAACACAAGGTTCAAAGTTGTCCTTGATAAATTTATAGTTATAGCTCAAATCCGAATGCATATAAGCCATAGCAATACCTGAACTTTCTCCCGGATTCATGGGATTATCTTCTAGTACTATCTCCGCGTTTCCTTCGCAATCAATTGTCCAATTCGGTTCAGGGGGCAGTGAATCAGAGCTTGCATCAAGAGATTTTAAGCTTACTGAAGCAGGAAAGCCATAACTATCAAATGTAGAAAAACCATACGAATATACCTGAAAGGGGTCGTTTGCTTTCAATTTGTAAACTCCGTCTCCGGGAAGTAAAAGAGTTTTCGAATAAAAGTTTTTCCCTCCCTCAATTTTATGGAATGGGTTACCGGGAGAGGGGGACATATCTTTCATAGATACCCATTCAAACTCGCCCCCAACAAATTGAGCAAACATCAAATCATCAGGTAAATTGCCAGCTTCAGTTGCTTCATAGCATAAGTTTATATAGTTATGGGGGAAACCAAAACCGCCTTTAATCCCGGGAGTATGGAAAGTTATATCAGTCTGGTACTGCTCCACCGGAACCAGTACCATCTGAAAAGGGTCACTGACAATATTGTCATCTAACTGTCCCGAATTGAACTGAGTAACTCCTATTGGTTTATCTCCGCTGATTACAAGCGGTCTGACAGTGCCTTCGTCGGCACGGAAATGCAAATAGCCATTTTGTTCAATACCGCCTGCAATTCTTATAAAACCCATTTGCTGATGGTCCCTGTAAATTTTTGTCTGCGCTTCTTTTGCAAAAACTTTAACCATAGAGTTTTTATTTCTGTTTACTATATTTGTAACATGATATTCCGTACCCCATGCATAAGTTGGTATTTCCATTTCTTCAATGACATCACAGCATCCGCAATTCGTTGGTACATAAGCACAAAAATTACCCGAAACGACGGAAACGGGTTTGTCGGCAGAAACTTTACTTCCTGACAAATCCGAGCCCTGCCCCAAACTTCCAATTAAAAGTACATCTCCTTTGTTCAGCGACCAATTTGATGTTTGCCCGGGTTGAAGACCTCCTGCAGTTCTTGACCAATCCGTTCCGCCCATTGTAAAAAAGACTTTTGTTTTGTCGTAAGCGGCGCTAATCCCTGTGTAGCTTGTAAACCATTGACTTGAATTATTCCCACCATCTGCATAGGAAGCAACGATATATTCTTTTCCGAGTGTATTCACAGGTAATATAAGAAAGCCGTCAGATGTATATTGATATCGGGTAACACCGTAACAGATAATCGGGTCATCTGAAATTATATGAACAGCTGCATTTTTCCAGACCTGGTCTGTTTCTGGTGGTTCCCAGGGTGTTCTCCTGTGTGGCTGACCAATCCAAGGAACTAAAGTAAATTCAATGATGTCGTTGGGTATAGTATATTGAGATTTGGAATATCCTTTTCCTTCAACATCTATAGTTACTTTAGTGCGAACCTGTGAGGAGATATAAATTATTAAATCATCATTATTTGATTCCCAGGCCGGAATAAAGGTAAAATAGAATTCCGTACCGGTATTGTTAGCACCGAGAAGCTTCGGGAGTGAGGATACATCAATATCTTTTGCAAACAGATTTACAGATATTAATACTATTAAACTTATTAACGAGTATAATTTTTTCATAGTTTCTCCTTTTTTGTAATGTTTATTACTTATATAACACATGAAAATGCAAAATGTTACACTTTTTTTTTGAAAAAGTGAAAATAATTTTGAAAAAGGGAAGATGTAAATTCTAAATTTTAAGTTGAAGAAAGACGGGGGGAGAAGGATTAATGGGCAATTGAAAATTAATAATGAACAATTGACAATGAAAAGTAGCAGACGGGAAATAATTACTAATGACCAATTACTAATGAGAAAGAAATGGATAACGGATAACCGACAACCGACAACGGACAACCGACAACGGATAACCGACAACCGACAACAGACAACTGATAACGGAAAACTTTTCGGAACATTCCGCAAACTTTGTTAACTTTGCAGTCGAAAAAGGTTGTTGAGGGGACAGAGGACTGATGTCAGTGACTTTGAGTCGGTAATAAAAGAAATTGTGATGAAATACGGCAAGAAAAATAATAAAATAAAACAAAAAATTGAGGGAAAGGAAAATACTAATTCATTTTCTTTGCTGGAAAAAATTTCCAAATATGGATATTTTCTGATAATACTTGTTGTTTTGCTTTTGTATTCACAGACTGTAACATTTGATTTCACCGGATTTGAAGATGATTACCTGATTTCAAAAAACTACAAGAACCTATCCAATATTGAAAATCTCGATGACATATTTTTTAAAAATTCGTTTTTAAGTGAGTATAATCTTGGTTTTTACAGACCCATGCAAACATTTACATATATGTTCGATGCTTTAATAGTTTCTAATAATCCTGTTGTTTACCATACAACAAACCTGTTCCTCCACTGCCTTGTTTGCAGCTTTATATTCCTGCTTTTCATAAAATTAAAATACAAGCCATACATTGCTCTATCGGCAGCTCTTCTATATTCAGTTCATCCATTGTTTGTTCATGCTGTTGTATGGCTGCCTTCGAGAGGAGATTTGTTGCTTGCCCTTTTCAGTATTTTATCTTTTATTTTTCTAATAATATATTGTGAAAAGTCTAAATTAATATATTTTATTCTGCATATATTTTCTTTTTTACTTGCAGGACTATCAAAAGAAACGGCATTGCTCTTTCCGGTTCTTATGTTTTTTTGGTATTTTATTTTGAATAAGAAACCGCTTATATCAAAGGAAGGAATTTCTTTAATCTTATCATGGCTGATTATCATTTCTCTATGTTATGCTATGCGTCTTGCAACAGTAGAAGATATTTTATCGGGAGAAGATTTTGGAATAGTTCCCTTTTTCAATAATCTTGCAACAATCCCTGAAGTGATTGGCAAATTTATCATTCCCATTAATATTCAGGTAATGCCCAACTTCAACGTTATAAATACTTCAATAGGTTTAATTGTTATAACCGTGATAATTGTTATGGTTATTTATAAAATCAGAAAGACGGAAACACCGGGCAGCAGAAGCAATGTATTTTTATTAATGAGTAAAAGTAATTCGCAAATGCTGTTCGGATTGATTTGGTTTGCGGTATTGGTTTTACCCGGTCTATTTTATGCAAGAAAGTTTACCGATACCGACCATTTGTTCGACTATCAGGACCACAGGAATTACCTCCCTATGATTGGTTTTGTCATTATTCTTATAGAGTTGTTAACTTTTTACTTATCAAAAATAAAGACAAAATCCCTGATTACAACCGGAATTGTAATTTTATTATTATTTTCTTCCATAACCTTTTTCAATAGCAGAAGTTATAAGGATTCGATAAGTTTTTTCAATCAGGCAATAGAGGATAATCCAAAGATAAGCGGTTTGTATTTTCTAAGGGCTGGCATTGAAAAAGAGATGGGAAGAGTGAACGAAGCTTTGTTGGATTATACACAGACAATTCGCTATAATCCTAAACATGCAGATGCTTACAACAACCGTGCATCTCTCAGAGCGATGTATGGGAATTATCAAAGTGCTTTAAAGGATTTTAATATGGCGATAAAACTCAATCCCGGAATAACCGAAAGCTATTACAATCGTGCAGTGGTCAGGAAATCTATGGAGGATTTGAAGGGAGCTATTGAAGATTATTCGGCTATATTAAATAAAAATCCGAATGATTATATAGCTTATAATAAACGCGGTTTGATAAAATTATCCATGAATGTTTTAACTGAAGCCATAAAAGATTTCTCGAAGGCAATCGAAATCAAACCTGATTTTTCGGATTTATATTTCAACAGGGGAACTGCATATCTCAAGTATGCTGACAATGAAAAAGCAATAGATGATTTTGAAACGACTTTTAAACTTAATCCCAATAATTCTGAAGCATATTTGAATTGTGGAATTGCAAAATATAGAAATAAGAATATTACAGATGCCTGTACTTATTGGCATAAAGCTTTCGAACTTGGAAATGGAACGGCTGTTCAAATGATAGACCTTTATTGCAAGTAGTTGGGCTTGTTTACTGCTTTGGAAGCAGCATTTTTATTTTTAGTATTATCTTGAAACTTAATCCATTAATTGATATGATTGTTGAGCTATATGCCCAAGAGTAGTCAATACTATTTTGTCATCTGAGTATATTTCAATTAGTTCTTTATTTGAGAGATAATTTTTGATGAAAGGTTTTAAAACGTTCAGTCCAGAATTTGCTATTATTAAACATAAGTTTGCGATTATTTCAATATCTTGCTCACAAGCAATTCTTTGTTTTATGACTTCTGTTTCATTGTGAATCAATTCAGGAAAGTTTTTGGAAATTTGAACGATGGCAAAGTAAACTGATTTTCTCAACTGAGGATTTTCGAGGTAATTATCAAACTCGCCATCAACTTCATAAATATATGAAAAAAGTATGTTTTTATAATCTTCGGCTATTGTTTTGTCGGATGACATTATTGCGCCCATAATTTCGGGTATTTTCCAGGGGACACCTCCGGATTCTTCCGTCAGCATCCATATACATTTTCTCATCAGGTTCCGAATTTTTTCTTTTTGTCCCTGTGGAGTTTTCTTTGTTAGTAATCCAAAGCATGATACGGCTCTCTTGCTTATTAGTTTTGTTTCATTATAAGACGCTGAAAAAAAGGCATTTGTTAATTTATACCCATGAATATCTATCAGGTTATTTATTTTAGATTCCCAAACGGCATGTTTTAAAATATCAAAAATAGCATATTTGAGCTTCTGACCTTTTAGTAAGGAATAATCAATATTATTGTCCATGTTTTTAAAATTAGAATTTCACTCTGAAATTTTTCTCAGGAATTTATAAAGCACTCTTATTAATTCATAATGACAGAAAATCTTCCTATTTAAATAAAAATGCCGGTTGTTTGAACTGACAGTATATGAAAAATATGATAAAGAAACAGACACTAATTAACCATGGCTTGTCTCAACTCTTCCTGGCGGATTACATCGAAAGAATTATTAAAGAAATTTAAAGTGTTGTCAAGATTTCCGGATTTGAGGTCCTGCAATAAAATCAATGCCTCGATTTCAGGAAATTCCACGTTCATCAACTGGTCAATAAGCAATCCTTTTCTGCCGTGCAAGCGACTGAAGGACTTGATGTAATCTTTAATATATTCTTGCGGTATATTTGTAAAATGCGCCACCGCGTCGCTAAATATGTCAATATATGTCATAGGCAATATTCATTTTTTCTAAACAATCCTATTTTAAACTTTTACATAAATAACGAATTGTATTTTATAATTATTGTATTTATTTTTAAAATATTTCATCTTTTTGTAGAAAACTTTATATCTTTTGATACTAAAATCTGACCTTATAAAACAAAGCTTAAAAATTAACGTCTAAATTCAATTGTAATGGAATTCGGAAGAATAAGTATGTCGGTCATAAGTATATTCGGTTCAGGTAAGGTTACTTTTGATTCTCCGGTTTATCAGACCGCTGAATTAGTTGGAAATCTATTGGCTAAAAAGGGATTTGATGTTGCTACCGGTGCTTATCAGGGTATTATGGAAGCGGTTTTGAAAGGTGCTATTGAATCACAAGTTTCAAGAATCGGTGTTACAACAAAATTATTTTTGGATAAAAAACCGAATAAATACGTTAACAAATTTATTGAGACCGATACATATTTGGATAGGCTTCAGAAATTGACTGATATCGCAGATGGATTTATTATATTACCGGGCGGCTCAGGCACTTTACTCGAATTTTCTTATATTCTGACTATGAAGGAAAGAAATGTGTTTTTGGAAAAACCATTGATTTGCATAGGAGAGCAATGGAAAAAGATTTTGCAAGCTATGGGATATGATACACAAAGTTCGATAAAATCTTTACAAATAGAATGCGTTGATAATCCTGAAGAAGCTGTAAATAAAATATTTAATTATTTAATATGTTAATAAATGGGACAAATTTTAAATAGAGTACTCAATTTAGCCAAGGCAAAAAAAGTTATTTTCAGAGAAAGCTGTGTTTTAAAAGATACTGATGATGACGAGTTAAAAAGAATTATTGATGATTTGAATAGCTCTGATTTTAGACAGCAGACAGCAGACGGCAGACAGCAGACGGGAGAAAGAAGACAGAAGTCAGAAGACAGAAGACTTCGAGCAATTAACAATTGAAAGAGCTTATAAGATTTTAAAAATCGATAGGAATGCCGGTCAAGAGGAAATCAGGAAAGCTTATATCGAAAGAATAAAGGAATATCACCCTGACAAACTGGAAAATTTTGGAGATGACTTGAAGGAATTAGCAAAAAAAAGAACACAGGAGATTAATAAAGCGTATTTAGTAATTAAAAAAGGTTAAATATTTAATGAAAAAAATATTTAAAGAAATTATTTGGATAGTTGTTTTAAGCGGAATATTCGGCATAATTTATAACTTAGTCAGCGAAAAATCAATACCTTTCATAGCTGTTAAACCGGATGTTAAAGCTGTTTCAGACTCTGTTTTATACGGTGGTGATAAAGTAAAAGATGAATATTTTGATAAAATAGTCAGCTACGAACAAATAATAAAACTATTAAATAAAAAAGATGTACAATTTGTGGATGCAAGAAGCCCCGAGCAATTTGCCGAAGAGTCCATCGGAAATGCCGTAAACTTATTTCCCCTTACTGATAAACAAGATGAATTGCTAATTAAGCTTAATGAACTTCCACATGAAAAAATATTGATTGTTTATTGCGACGGAGGAGACTGCGACCTTAGTCATGAACTTGCAAAACTTTTATTTGAATTCGGTTATAAACAAACATTCTTGTATCAAGGCGGTTGGGAAGAATGGGAGAATAGAAAATCAGAAAGAAGAAAAAATAGAAAGTTAGAAAGATAGAAAATGTTAAATTGCAAATAATAATAATGTGATTTGCGATGGATTCAATCGAAGAAAAAAATATATTTGAACTTTTAAGAGATAAATTCGGAATTATCGGCAATTCCGACTTGATAAAAGATGCCATGAGACGTCTTTATCAAGCGGCTCCTACCGATTTGACTATTTTAATAACAGGTCAAACCGGCACCGGCAAAGAAGTTTTCGCCAATGCAATTCACGGACTTAGCGAAAGAAAAAAATTCCCGTTTGTAAGCGTAAATTGCGGAGCAATACCTGAAACCTTGCTTGAATCAGAGTTGTTTGGTCACGAGAAAGGAGCTTTTACCGGAGCCACCGACCAAAGAAAGGGCTTTTTTGAATCTGCTAACAGAGGTACAATTTTTCTTGATGAAATTGGTGAAATGCCAATCGGCACACAAGTCAAATTGCTTCGTGTTTTAGAAAATGGGGAGTTCTCCCGCCTTGGTTCTTCAACAATGCATAAAGTTGATGTACGTGTTGTTGCCGCTACAAATAGGGAGTTGGAGCAAGAAGTTGCGAATGGTAATTTCAGGCAGGATTTATATTTCAGATTAAAATCCGTACACATCTATCTACCCGCTCTTAAGGAGCACACAGAAGATATACCTCTTTTAGTTGATTATTTCGGTCAGCATGTTGCCCAGAAATTAAGAAGTACTTATAAAGGTATTTCTACGGAGGCAATTAATATATTAAAAAGCTTACCATGGCATGGTAATGTTCGCGAACTGAAGAATATTATCGAAACTATGCTGACTCTTGAAAGAATTTCGTATATTTCTGCAGATATTTTGCGAAAGTATATTCCACAGGCACTACCTGCACATACAATAGAACCCGTTTTGAGAGAATCCTCGATTGTTAGGGTTGAGCCGGAATTTAGCAATAAAAGTATGGAACTTGAATTGATTTTCCGTACACTTCTCGAATTGAAAAAAGAGACTTCGGATATCAAACAGTACATTCATTCTCTCAGCTTACACATGGAACAGATTAAACGAGACCTTGAAGACACAATCCGTACACCAATGGAAGAAGTTGAAATTATTGATGATACGAATTTGAATCTTGCCCTCATGGAAAAGCAGGCAATTGAAATGGCATTACTCAAGCACGACAACAACCGCAGACAAGCCGCACAAACCTTAGGTATCAGCGAAAGAACTCTCTACAGAAAAATTTCTGAATACGGAATTAATGTTTAATTGTCAATTGTTAATTGTTAATGAAGAAAGGAGAAGGGAGTAAGGATTCTGTCATTCCTGCGGATGCAGCAATCCATTTCTATTTTCTATATCTATCTTTCTAATTTCTATTTTCTAAAGCCGTCATTCCTGCGGATGCAGGAATCTAATTGTTTTATTTTGCCTGGCAACCCCGATTCCACGGGCACGTAATCAAATCCGAAAATGAATTAAACAGAATCGAAAATATATTATTCAAAAGTATCCTTTTTGAAAATATGAATTAAAATTATTTGATTATTCTTGCGTTTAAAACATAAATTGTCAAATTCAATAAATTTATTGAATATAAATGGAAATAAATGGCTTTGAACTAAAGATGACTTGTTATTGTTGTCCTGAACAGTACGAAGTATTTAAGGACGGTATTCAGGTCGGTTATTTGCGTTTGCGGCATGGTTTCTTTACCTGTGATTATCCGGATTGTAATGGAGAAACCGTTTACGAAGAAGAGCCAAAAGGGGATGGTCATTTTGAAGATGACGAAAGAGATTTTTATTTGACTAAAGCAATTGAATCTCTACAAGATAAGTTGGATAGTTTATAGGCATAATTTTTGTATTGAATATTTTTTGTATATTTGCTCTGGAATTTAAAGAATAAATATAAAAAACAATAATAACTGGATGACATAAATTCAGCAAAAAAAAGGAATTAAAATGAATACATATAGTGAATATATCAAGATAACATCTGATAAATTAATCATAAATTTCCCCTCCGGATTTTATAAGGGAAGGGCTTTGATAGAGATTACTCCATTACCCGAAGAAACAACGGAAATTAGTACGGACAAATCAAAAAGGGAAAATTTCAGGAAACTACTGCTACAAAGACCATCATGCCTATCTCAAGATGAAATCAAAAAGTTTAATACAATATCTAAATGGATAAATGAATGGAAAACGGAAGTGTCCTGATTGATACCTCAATACTGATTGATTTTTACAGAAAAAAGAATGTTGAAAAGACATTATTTTATCAGCTTTCTGGAAATTATGATTTTGCTTTATCAATAATATCTGAATTTGAATTTTTAGTTGGTTTTCCTGAAGAGAAACTTGATTTTGCAAAAGAAATTATTAAAGGTATAACTATATTTGAAATCAACAAAATTATTTCTGAAGAAGCTCTAAAGATTTATAAAAATTTGAAGAAAATTAACAAATTAATACCTTTCACCGATTTATTTATTGCCGCTACAGCAGTTTCTAATAAAATTCCATTAGCTACTCTCAATAAAAAACACTTTAAATATGTCGAAGGTATTGAATTGACATGAAAAAGAATATTACATATAAAAATGAAATGGAAGATGAATTGCTTCCTGAATACGAATTTGATTTTTCAAAGTCGAAACCAAATCGTTTTGTTCAATTGTTAAAAAAACAGGCAAATTGTATTCAATTGGAACCTGACATTCAAAAAGTATTCAGAAATTCCGATGAAGTTAATAATGCTCTAAGGGCAGTCATCAATGCAATCCCAAAACATGACAATAAAAAAGAGGTAAAACGTTTGATTTATTATTACATATTATTAATTTCAATTTCGATATTGATTTTATCCTGTTCTTATAAAATTAATAGAAATGGATATTCTATCAATGAACCTTTAAATAAACATTGTGACGTAATTATTTTAGAAAATAAAGATATTGTGATGGATTCATCAATAAAAAAAATTGGTGCTTTAGAATTGATTGATATTGATAGCCGGACAGAAAAAGCAAGACTAATTTTAAAACAGGAAGCTTGTAATGCTAATGCAAATTTAATAATAATCAGGGGAGCAGAATTTCCTGGTTTTGGGAGTCCGTATTTTGCTCCACCTCGTTTTATATGTTGGGCTGATTTATTCCTAATAAAACAGGATAATTTTAAACTGCTATCTGATGATAAAAAAAACATAGAAAACATGGGATTCAATGTCAAAGAATATATTGATTGGAAAGAAAATTTAAATGTTGATAATAGTTACTTTAAAAAGACTAAGAAACCTACTGACAAGATTTCTTTGCTTCATACAACAATCAGATTGTCTGATGAATTTGATATATGGTGGGGCAATCATTACTTTATTTCTAAAGCTGTAGTGCTACCTTATGAATCAATTCTATTAGAAAATGATGATAATCCTAAAATGATGAAGTTTTTTACAGTTCAGCTTTTAATAACTGAATTATTTGCAAAAAGACTATTAAAGGAGATTGAGCTTAAGAAGATTGAAGAGGATGATAATATAGGTCTTAAAAATCTTTTTAATAAATATATAGCTGAATGTAATAAAAATATTGAACTTTATTTTAAGGATACTAACTATGGAAAAAATTTTAGTAAAGTTAATGAATGGGAAGCTAATATAAATACCGAATTCTCAAAATGATATTTTCTTTATTTAAAATAAAAATCTTTTCAAAATAAAATAAATTACGTTTCACACCAATCTTGTAATTTCGTCCAGCTTGTTCTTTGACAAATTGATTGCTCGATAAATTCTCTGTGTATCTCTGTGTTGCCTCAGTGAATCTCTGTGTAACTGATTTCCGTTTAACGTTTCACAGTTTCACAAACAACGAAAAAAAAATTAAAAAAAGTACGATAAATGCGACATTTTATATTTTAATCGTAGTAAATATCTGAAATATTTAAGCTTACTGTCTCCCTTTTTTGTCGGTACAAATGGCTCAACTGTCGAACAATACCGACAAACTAAAAATCTAAAATTGCGGTGCAAATGGTGCAATTATTTTTGAGAAAACCTCTAAATTACAAGAAACAATAGAGTTACAAAATGTACAAATTTCACCGCTCTTTTAAAATTGCACCGTTTTAAAAAATTTCTGCGAAATCCAATAATCTGCGAAAATCTGTGATTCAGACTTTTTCCGTCCTTGCATGAAATTCTTGCGTTTCACATTTCACGTTTCGCTTTTTCACCAAATCTTCATTATCAATTTTCAATTAACGTCTCATCTTATCCCGAAAATACTCAATTTCAGGTAAAGTCCAATTGTCAAAATCCTTGCCTAAGCCGTAATGCCGTTTGTTTGCAAGCGAGTCTCTTTCTGTTGCAGTTGGATAAAATATCTGACCATTATCTTTCAATCTTTCATCGGGCTTTTCATTACAGGTTTCCAAATCAATATTGATATATTTGTCCATTCCGCCTAAGTCGCCGAATAAAGCAATCTGGTCTGCATATAGCAAATACATAGAACTAAGTTCAGGTGGATTATGCTGAGTGAAATTATTCCACCCGAAATTGTGCCCTTTGCTCCCTGTGATGTAAGTATCGTTGCCGTCAGTATCGAAGAAGAAAACCTGTGAAGTATTAATCGCATATCCAAAGCCGTTTTCCTGCAATTTGTATTTATCATTTCCACCACGATTCAGGAAATATGTAACAGTAAAATCATGCCCGAAACCCATTCCAACACCTTGTTCATACCATATTTCAAAATCATCGTCTCCGGCTTCGTCAAAGAGTCCGCTTATGCAAAAATGTGCTCCGCTTGCCATTGACCAGCTAGTGCTTCTGTATTTGTCATTACCTTTACCATCCCAAAGAAATCCCATTCCATACCAGTAACCGCATCCCTGAGACCAATTGCCCGATATATATTCATCATCACCTTCAAGGTCAATCAAAGTACCAATTCCACCTGCCCATGAATGTCCGTCTGTAATATCACCGCGTCTGCCGACACCGCTTCCCTGACAATAAGTATAATTGTGCTGTCCGTTTTTCGAGTGGTCCATATCGGGACGATGTACTTTCTTTGAATCAAATTCTGCATAGTAATAATCATTGCCTGTGCGGTTTATCAAAGTTCCGGCACCTCCAACACCTCCGTAACCCTGACCGTCACCCCAAAGTCTGTATTCATCATCACCTTGATTATCAATAGCCAGACCGATGCCGAAATATGCTCCGCCCTGTCCTGATGTCAACATATTGTACTTGTCATTGCCTTCCATGTCAACAAGTATTCCAATACCAAACATAGATGCTCCCTGAGACAGTCGCTTGGATTCGTATATATCATTTCCCGAAACATCCATTAACATTGCGGCACCGAAAATTGCCGAACCCTGTGACGGGAGGTATTCATCGTCGTTAATATATTTATCGTTCCCATCCAAATCAATTAGCAAAGAAATTCCTTGATTCAGCGATGGAGTAGAACCTGCAGAACCTTTGTAAGTATCATCACCGCCGAGTTCAACTACAAGCACAGCATCATTATATTGATGGACATCATCACCCGAACCCGATATAACTATCCTTCCTATCGGTGTAACAATATTCAGATTTTGTTCTCTCCAGTCAATCCCCTTTGCCTCCTTCTTAAGTTTCAGCAATGCTTTACTTAATACTTCCGAAGTTTCGAGCAGTTTGTAACCTGCATAATAAATGCTGTTCATGTCAATATTCTTTGCACAGTCCTCGATTTGAGGATAGTATTCCATTCCGTCGAATTGTGTTTCACCCATTAATCTTACTCGCCAAGTATCTACTGCATCTTTATAATCTACATTACGCATTCCGATTTCACGAAATTTGTAAGCATGTAACAGATGTATAATTGTTGGTGCAATGGCTTTCCGGATTTCAGGATGTATAGCAGAGATTGCCTTTCTTAAATTATCTTCTATTAAAGGAAAGTCAGCCGCTTTGCCAAACCTGTTGTATTTCCATTCAGTATGTGTAAAAGTATAAATCTCTTTTATTGCTTTAAGCATAGGTTCTGTGCTGTCAACTTCAGCAAACAGCGAAGCATTATAACAACGCATCTCAGAAGTAAGATGCTGAATTCCACAATAGAAAGCAACCTGAAGCAAGCCGTTTGTGTTTTTCTCAAGATAATCGGGATTCAAGGATTCATCAACAGAAAGAGCCATCGTTCTTATAAAATCATGTATCTTATGTGGTTCAGCCATCATGTCGTTAAAGGATACAATTTTATAAGGAATACCATCAGGAACAGGATATCTACTCCAATAACCTTTTGGTGAATATCCAAGATTATCCTCGCTGATATTAAGTATTTTCATCATTTCGAGGAAAGCATCATGCTCATGTTTGGGAGCTTGCAATTGTGAATACAAACTATTAACAGTCATTATCAAGGCGAGCAGGAATATAATTTTTTTCATACCTATTACGAAATTAATTTAACAAACAAAACTTCAATGCAAAGATAATAATATTTCGTAAATGAGAATAGATACTTTTCGGAAAATCCTGAAAGATTTAATGATAACGATGTTTTAATTGTTATTCTTCTTTCTATCTTCCATTCATAGTTTTCATTAACAATTAACAATTGACAATTAATCTATTACCTTCGAGCAATAATCTTTGTAGGAACAATTTGGTAGTTTCCCGACATTTTCTTTATATTGTTCCAAACTAATAAACTTTTGATTCAGAGCAATTTCCTCAAGGCATGCAATTTTAGTTCCCTGTCTTTTTTCGATAGCATATATGAAAGTTCCTGCTTCGATTAAACTTTCGGGAGTACCTGTGTCCAGCCAGGCAATTCCCCTTCCGATTAGCTCAACTTTGAGTGTCCCTTTCCTTAAGTATTCAAGCTGAACATCAGTTATTTCGAGTTCACCTCTCTTGCTCGGTTTTATTGATTTTGCTATGTTGACAATTTCCTTGTCGAAAATGTAAAGTCCGGGAATGGCATATTTTGATTTCGGTTTCTGTGGCTTTTCTTCAATTCCGACAACATTCATATTGTCATCGAATTCTACGACTCCATAAGAATTTGGATTTTGAACAGCATAGCCAAAAATGGTTCCTCCGATATTATTTGCAATTGCATTTCTAAGAAAGTCAAGCTTCCCGTAAAAGATATTATCACCAAGAATTAAACAAACCTGGCTGTCGCCAATAAATTTTTCACCATATATAAATGCCTCAGCTATTCCTTTTGGTTCTACTTGAATCGTATAGCTTATTTCTATTCCCCACTGACTGCCGTCACCCAGTAATCTTTCAAAGTTAGGTGTGTCTTCTGGTGTGGAAATGATTAAAACTTCCTTTATTCCGGCAAGCATCAAAATAGCAAGTGGGTAATAAATCATCGGTTTGTCGTAAATCGGTTGAAGCTGTTTACTGAATACGGCTGTCATCGGATAAAGCCGCGTTCCGTTGCCACCTGAAAGAATAATACCTTTTGTTGTCATATTTCTATACTCTAATTTCTATATTCTATTTTCTAAAGCCGTCACCCTGAGCTTGTCGAAGGATGTCTTCCATTCATGGTTTTCATTAACAATTAACAATTGACGATTAACAATTAACCAAATAAATGATTCCAAAACTACGAAAATATTTAAAGAATTCTAAAATTTCATATATATTATTGCTCTATATGAAGTAAGTAATCACAATTTATTTAGATTTAAAATAAAAAAATTGTATTTTTAGCAAACGAATTTTGAATTAATTATGAGAGTTTCATTATCAAATGATATTTGTTGTAATAATTATCAGTTATCTTTTGGGTTCGATACCCTTTGCATATATTCTTATTCGATTGTATTCGAAACAGGATATTAGAACCATTGGTTCAGGCAATGTAGGAGCTATGAACAGCTTCGAAACAACCGGAAAGAAATGGATAGGAATTGTTGTTTTCTTTCTGGATATGCTCAAGGGATTGTTAGCTGTAATTATTGCACACAGATTAACTGATAATGATTTTTTACCGGTTGTGTCAGCCGTCTTGCTTGTTATTCTGGGACATAATTACTCTGTCTTTCTGAAATTCAAAGGAGGACGCGGACTCGCTACAGCTGTGGGTTCAGCATTATTGACAGCACCCATCATCATTTTATTTTGGGGGATATTTTGGCTGATAGGAATTTTTATCTTAAAGAAAGAACTAATTATTGCGAATACGATTGCTTTAGCCGGAACTCCAATAGCATTTTATTTCCTATCTGAAAATTTAATATCTTATACTTCGATTTTAAATACTCCCAATATCCTGATGATTAAGTTAGCTGTATTTCTATTGTGTGCCATTATATTTTTAGCACATGTAGAGCCATTGAAACAATCTCTTAATAAAAAAGACGATGTATAAATTCATCCCATGAGTAGGGAGCAAGGATTAAAGTAAGAACTACTCCCGATATTGCTCCCCAGTTGTGTGCAGAATGGTTAATATAGTCCATCCCCCGCTTTTCCATATAATAACCATAAACAAGAAACAGCACTCCGAATACGATAGCCGGCATGGGGATAAAATAAATATAAATCGTACCAAGAGGGTTAAACAATATTGAGCCGTAAATAATCGCTGAGACTGCTCCCGATGCCCCTAATGAACGATAGCCCTCATTATCTTTTTGTTTTATAAACGTTGGAATATCGCTAATAACCAATGAAGCAAAATATATAATCAGAAAATTTTCCATTCCTACTGCCCATTCAAACTGCCTTGCAAAAAAGTATAGGGACATCATATTGAAAGCAAGATGCCAGATATCTGCATGTATAAAACCGCTGGTTATAAAAGTGTACCATTTATTTTCACGATGTATGCTGTAGGGATGCAAAATTATTTTTTCGTAAAGCGATGGGGAAGCATACATTACAAACAAACTGATTATGCATGTCGAAATTAAAATTATTGTTGATGCCTGCAAATCCAAAATGGTTTCCTGATAAATTAAATAATTGTAAAATATTAAATCAAATCACGTTTGTACTAATATGATATTTTTATAATTTATTTCTTTTAAAACAAAAATTAATAGATAAAACAAATTTATTAAATATTTCGATATTATTTGTTAATTTAGTCTTAGGAATATTCATTGTAAAAAATAATGTTTTCAAATATTAGGAGGTGTTTATGAAACGTTTTCTACCCATTGCATTTATTTTCACATTATTCATGATTACTTTTGTAATCACTATAAAAGCTCAATCGAGTATCGCAGTAGTAAATCCCAGCGGAACAACTACTCTGACAGAATCATTCAAAACTGCTGTTGAATCAGCATCAAATGGGGATATTATTTATTTACCTACAGGTACGGTTAATACTGAAGAAGTCGTTATCAATAAAACTATTCATTTTATTGGTGCAGGTTATTGTCCCGATTCAACGGGAGGCAATCTAACAAACATATCCGGAAATTTTATAATAGCTGATGAAGGTAGCAGCGGCTCTTTGACAGGAGTAAGAATACTGACACAGGTTAAATTTGGGACAACCGAAGTTCCGGTAGTAAAAAATTATACTTTTTTCAGATGCTGTTTCCGGTCAACTATTTCAGAGTTTTTTATAGGATCCCGGCGTAATCAACCACAGGTTGATTGTTCAGACATTTATTTCAAGGAATGTATATTTGACAATAATTGGACATATGTTAATAATGCGAAAAAAATATATTTCGAGAAATGTGTCTTTTTATCGAATATCTTCAATATAAATGGAGAAGTAACTTTTACAAATTGTAATTTTCTTTTCAGGAATCCCGGATGGGCCTTATTTAATTTTGTAAATAATGCAATCATAAAAAACTGTATTATTTCTCAGGATTCATATATATTATCCGAATGTTTTACAAATACATTTAATAATAATCTATTCTGTGGACCAACTACCCTTACAAATATTCCTGGCCAAACACAATCAGGAAATACTTTCAATCATGATACAAGTAAAGTTTATACCGGAATTTATTTGGATACATGGTCAAGTTTGTATAATTCAAGTTCACTCGGTAATAAATTACATTTGAAACCGGAAGCTAAAGCAATAAAAGGAGGTGATGGAACAGAAGTCGGTATATATGGTTCTTCAGAACCCTTCAAGGACGGTGCTGCACCACCTATACCGTTGATTAATAGCGCTAAAGTATCAACAAGGTCGAATGCTAAAGGAAAACTCGATGTTGAAATAAAAGTTAAAGCTCAATCAAAATAAAATGGAGGAAATATGAAAAAAATCATTCTTATTTTGTTTGGGATATTAATCTCCATAAATATTCATTCTCAAACCAAAGTTACGGAGATTGAATATTGGCTGGATAATGATTATTCCAATAAACTAACTCAAGCCATTTCTTCTTCATCGGCTGAAGCGTTAATTGTTTCTTCGCTTGATTTACCCCAAGCTGATAACGGATTTCATAAATTGTCTTTAAGAGTAAAAGATAACAACAATAAATGGTCGGTTGTCTATGATTACAACTTTTTTAAAGCCGGCTCATCAAATTCCGATGATATATTGATAACTAAGTACCGTTACTGGTTCGATGTTGACAGAGAAAATATTATTGAAGTAGATTTGCCAAATCCAATTGAAATATTTTTACTCGATGGTTTGATAAATATCGAAGTTGATAACCCGGAAAATGTTCCTCAATCATTCAGCATTCAATTTTTAGATAATACCGGAATATGGAGTCATGTTTATACAAAGCTGTTCATACCTGAACCTTCGTTTGAAGTGTATAATTTAATGAACACATTTAACTTTAAAAACACTTCGAGTTTTGCCAAATACTTTACATGGGATTTCGGTGATGGTTCGACAATTGATTCAACAATTAATCCGACACACACTTATAATAGTCCCGGAGTATATACTGTTACATTAACTGCAAAAAATTCTTTAGGTGTAGCAGATACATTCGATATTGTAACAGTTAGGGGATTAAGAGAAGTCGTAGCCAATCAAGCCGGAAACACAGGTGATGCTTCAATACTCGTTTATGGTGGCGGATTCAGTAAAAGTGCAAAAGTCTGGTTGGAAGGACCTGAAACAATTTACGCCGATACTTCTATGATTCAAAGGTTAGATGCAATATATGCCAAATTTAATTTAAGAGACAAAAAAATTGGTGTGTATGATGTGCTTGTGCAATTCGAAGGTGAAGATGCCATGAAACTTGAAAAGTCTTTTACAATAATTCAGGGAACTGCACCAGAACCTTTTGTTAATATTGTAGGAAGAGAACGAATACTTTTCGGAAGGTGGCAGACTTACCAGTTGAACATTGGTAACACAGGTAATACTGATGCAACCGGGGTTACAATGTTCTTGGTTGTTTCTAAGGATGGTAATACCGAAATAGACCTTAGCAACATCAATATATCATTAACTCAGGAAGCAATTGATGCCGGCTGGGGATATATTTTAGATAGTGTGCAAATCCGGGAGTCTATTTGGGAATTATTTGGTGAACCGTTTGATGGTTGGATTTACGCATTCTATATACCGGTAATTTCTGCGAATTCTAATGAAAGTGTAAACATCAGGTTTAAATCCAATAAGGATTTAAAACTTTATACATGGTTGAATGATCCCTATTACCAATCACCGTTTAACTCCGATATGGCGTTGTGCATATCCGAAGCAATTGGTTGGTGGGCACTGAATAAGGGTTACGATTTGGGAACAAATATGATACCGGGGTATGATTGCATAAAAGGTGCCGGCAAATTGGCTGTGAGTACGACTTACAACACTGTTAAGGGAGATATTGATCCTTTGGGAAAGAAATATAAAAACTGGAAGGAAAGAATCTGGGGATGGGGTTCTTGGGTAGCAGATATAACCGTCTTAGCTGCTGATTGTGCTTTAGATTTTTACCCGGGAACATATATTGCAAGTAAGGTTAAAAAATTAGGTGAAGTAGCTTGGACAGCAATAAAAGATTTAAATTCCATTCAAGGCGATATGAATAAATTTTACATGGCTGATGTTGAATGCCGGGAAAAATTCGCTAATAAATCCAAGAAAAACTTAAACGTCAAAGCTGTGAGTTCTTTTGACCCCAATGAAATTGTTGGTCCTGCCGGTTTTACTTCAAATGTTTATACTAGGAATGAAGGAGCTTTTAATTACAAAATTTATTTTGAAAATAAAGCGACAGCTTCTGCACCTGCTCAGGAGGTCATAGTTCTCGATACTTTAGACAAAAGCAAATATGACTTTTCGACATTTTCATTTGGCCCATTTGGATATGGTGATAACATATATTTTCCATTGAATGGTTTGAAAGAATATACATTGGAAATTGATTCATTAAAAACTGAAGGAGTTATTCTTAGAGTAAGTGCCAAATTTGATACGGCAACCGGAATTGCCTCATGGCAGTACATTACATTAGATACTAACACAATGGATTATCCCGAGGACCCTGATGCAGGTTTCCTTCCACCAAATAAAACATCACCCGAAGGGGAAGGCTTTGTGTCATTCAATATTATCACTTTTAAAACATTGGCTGATAATGAAGAAATAAGCAACAAAGCAAAAATTGTCTTTGATTTGAATGAGCCGATTTGGACTAATACTTATACAAATCATCTGGATTTGACTCCGCCTGTTAGCAAATTAACGGAGATTCAATCTACATGGGAAACCGATTTGTATCGGTTCTTCATTGACGCTACAGATTCATTGAGCGGTATCAGGAATTATACATTATTTGCATCGAAAAATGATAGTGCTTATAAACCTGTATTAATTACAAATCAGAATCCTTTTTATTACAAATGCGAACCTGGATTAGTTTATAACTTTTTTTCAATTGCACAGGATAGCGTTAGTAATACCGAACCAATAAAATCTGAATCTGAGGTCAGCACATTAAATGTATCAGTTAAGGAGTACTTTAATCCGATAGAAATCAGTAGTATTAATGTTTTTCCAAATCCTGCTAATGATAGAATTTTTGTTGATATCTTTTCAAACGGTGATGGATTGATAACATTTGGGATTTACAATCAATTGGGAATTGATGTAAGAGATTCACTCAACGAAACGATTTATCATGGATTTAACAGAAAGCAGATTGATATTAGCAATATACCTTCGGGTGTATACTATTTTGTTATTAAAACATCCAATCGAAGTATTTATAAATCAATCATTGTTAATCATTGATTCTTCATTTAATAAAAAGAGTCTTCTTTTAAGTGAAATTAAAAGGAGACTCTTTTTAATATCAAAATTACTTTTCTCCTCCTAGATATCTTCGAAGTACAATACATGAACAAATCGATATTTTTATAATTTATTTCGATTAAACAAAAAATATTCATAAATTTAGTTTTTAATTTGACAAAAAATATAAAGGTTATACATGAAAACACGGAGAGATTTTATAAAAGCTTCCGCTTTGACAACTGTCGGTTTGATGACAGCATGCGGTAAAAAAGAAAATAAAGAAATAATCGGTATAAATAGGATAAAAGAATTACCCGTAGTTATCTCCACATGGAAACATGGCTTAGCGGCTAATAAATCAGCATGGAAAGTACTTTCTGAAGGAGGTAGGGCATTGGATGCCGTTGAGCAAGGTGTCAGAATTTCTGAATCCGACCCTGAGGTTACAAGTGTCGGTTACGGAGGTTTACCGGACAGAGATGGGAAGGTTACTCTCGATGCCTGTATAATGGATGAATTCGGAAATGCCGGCTCAGTCGGCTGTATCGAAAACATCATGAATCCGATTTCCGTTGCACGGCTTGTTATGGAGAAAACCCAACATGTTATGCTCGTTGGCAACGGAGCAAAAAGATTTGCTCTTGAAAATGGGTTTAAAGAAGAAAATCTTTTAACCGAAAAAGCAAAAGCCGAGTGGGAACAATGGATTAAAACCGGTATTTACAAACCATGGGACTACGAATCTAATCACGATACTATTGGGATGGTGGCTTTGGATAAATCAGGAAATCTCTCCGGTGCATGTACTACCAGCGGGCTAAAATGGAAAATGCACGGAAGAGTCGGCGACTCACCAATTATCGGTGCAGGAATGTTTTCCGATAATGAAGTTGGTGCCGCTGCCGCAACAGGAGTTGGCGAAGCAGTAATGAAAACATTAGGGAGTTTTCTTATTGTCGAACAGATGAGAATGGGCAAATCTCCACAAAAAGCATGTAAAATTGCCGTTGAAAGAATTGCTAAAAAAGTCAAGAATTTCAAAGAAATTCAGATTGGATTTATTGCACTCAATATCTACGGGGAGATAGGTGCATACAGTTTAAAAGAAGGATTTGAATATGCCCTTTATAAAAAAAATATTCAGGAGCTAATTAAAGCAGATTATTTAATAAAATAGGATTAGACATTGAAAAAGTTCATTTTAATATTTTTACTCTCTATATTTTTCGTTTCGTGCAGTACAGTTAAAGAAACAGGAAAATTTAAGATAACTGAAGAATCCGGTTTCTTGTGGAAAGTAAAGTCTTCAACTGCTACTGTTTTTCTTTTCGGCTCTATTCATGTTGCAAGAGAGGATATGTATCCGCTTTCACAAAAAACAGAAGATGCATTTGAATCTTCCGATGCACTAGTCGTAGAACTTGATATAAACAAGGTTGACCCAGCACTCATGCGCAAAAAAGCAATGTATCAGGACGATAGAACTTTGGAGTCCGAACTTTCGAAAGAAACTTACCGGAAACTCGAAGCACTGCTTTTGGTTCATAAAGTTCCGAAAACCGGATATTACAAATTGAAGCCATGGATGGCTATGATGACAGTGCTTTTACTTGAACTTAATAAAGCCGGCTTCGACAAATCGCTTGGTCTTGACAATTATTTTTTGGAAAAATCGAAAAACAAAAAGGAAATCCTAGAACTTGAAAATGCAGAAGAACAATTGGATTTATTAGATATAGAATTGGGCAATTTACAAAATGAATTTATTGATTACAGCTTGTTAGACCAAAGCTTATGGCTTCAGCAAATTGATACATTAGTAAATTTATGGAAAACAGGTAACGTAAAAGAAATGGAAAAGTATGTGCTGGAACCAATGGAAGAACATCCTGAATTCGAAATTATAACCGATAAACTATACACGCAAAGAAATATCAGGATGGCAAAAAAAATAGAGGATTATTTAAAAACAAATAAGACTTATTTTGTCGTTGTCGGTGCAGCACATTTGATAGGAGATGAAGGGATAGTTGAATTACTTAGGAAAAGTAATTAATGGATAATTGACAATGGTAAATGGACAATGAAATAATAGCCACTAGTTTTACAACTCCTTAGGAGTTGAATGTTTGTAGAAAATAATATTATAATAAATTGGAGATGAAAATGAAAGGAAAAGTTGTATTTATCACAGGTGCTTCATCAGGAATCGGAGAAGCTTGTGCCGAAGCTTTCGCGGAAGCAGGTTCGCGGTTAATACTGCTGGCACGAAGACAGGAAAAATTAGCGGAAGTCTCGGAACGGCTGTTCAAGGAATATGGTACTGAAATTTACAGCATAGGTTGCGATATAACGCAATTCAATGATTTGAAAAAGTTTTTTGACAATTTACCTGAGCATTGGTCAACCATTGATGTATTGATTAACAACGCAGGCAAGGCAAGAGGTTTCAGCAAGATTCAGGATGGTGATACAGAGGACTGGCAGGAAATGGTTGATACAAACATCATGGGACTTTTGTATATATCAAAACTTATTCTGCCAAAAATGGTGGAGCAGGGCTTCGGTCATGTAATCAACATTGGCTCGATAGCAGGCAGGGAGGTTTATCCTTTCGGAAATGTTTACTGCGGAACGAAAGCGGCAGTAGCGGTTATTTCCAAAGGCATGGTAATAGATTTGAACGGCACGGGTGTACGGGTAACGAACATAGAGCCGGGATTAGTCGAAACAGAATTTGCAAGTGTCCGATTCCACGGCGACGATACAAAAGCGAAAACGGTTTACGAAGGATATACGCCGCTCACAGGAAAGGACATTGCAGATGTTGCCGTCTTTTGTGCAAACCGACCACAACACGTAATGGTTCAGGACATACTCGTAACCCCAACAGACCAGGCATCAGTGAATTTGGTGTATAAGAGGGGGTGAGGGGGAGTGAGAAATTAAATTAGAATTATATTGAAATTATGTAATTTGCGACAATAAGAAAATGAATTTAGAAAATAGAATTCACAGGAATTAAAATGAGACTGTACATAAATACCAATAATCATTTAGATCTAGTTAAGGAATTTCAATTTAAATTAGAAAAAGAGATTCAGGTATTAACAGAGAAAAACTTAAAAACAGTATTCGGATATGATTTTGTCAAATCTGAATTTTCTATATCAAATTTCAGAATTGATACATTAGCTTTTGATGATACATCTTCAAGTTTTGTTATCATTGAATACAAAAAGGATAAAAATTTTAGCGTAATTGATCAGGGTTATGCTTATCTTTCATTAATGCTTAATAATAAATCCGACTTTATTCTTGAATATAACGAAAATAAAAAACGTTCATTAAAGAGAAACGATGTGGATTGGTCTCAATCAAAAGTTATATTTATCTCACCTTCTTTCACAACTTACCAGAGAGAAGCAATAAATTTCAAGGACTTACCAATTGAGTTATGGGAAATTCGCAGATTTAGCAATGAATCTATCATGTATAATCAAATTCCTAAATCAGGAGCGACAGAAAGTATTAAAACAATTTCAAGACGCGATGATACAATAGAAAATGTTAATAAAGAAATAAAAGTTTATACGGAAAGTGAACATATAGCCCAATCAGATGATGATATCACAGAATTATATGAACGATTAAAAAGTATGATTCTAAATCTTGAAGGGGTTGAGCTTCAACCTAAAAAGAAGTACATTGCATTCATTGGAAATTCAAATATTGTAGATATTCACATTCAAAAAAAATCCTTGAAATTGTGGATAAACCTACCATTAACTGAACTTGATGATCCAAAACAATTAACTCGGGATGTTTCAAATATAGGACATTGGGGAAATGGGAGTCACGAAATTCAAATTAACGATGATGAAAATCTTGAATATATTATGTCCTTAATTAAACAGTCTTATAAAAAAAATAAAAAATAGCAAATAATCTCTCATTTGCCATTCTTCTAATTTCTATCTTCTTATTTCTATCTTCTATCTTCTAAAACCGCGGAGGAGGGGGGATTCGAACCCCCGGTAGAACTTATCGCCCTACGTCGGTTTAGCAAACCGGTGCATTCAGCCGCTCTGCCACCCCTCCGGTTACATTTTGGCTTCCAAAAAGTTTACAAATATACGATAAATGTTATAAATTAAAAAAACGAAATTGAATTTTTGACATGACTAACGTCCGGATGTTGCTACAATGTATTGAATTTAGAAAATAGAAATTAGAATTTTGGATTCCTGCTTCCGCATGAATGACGGTTTTAGAAGATAGAAAATAGAAAATAGAAGAAATTAAAACTCTGTGTAACTGGCTTCCATTCTACATTCTACATTCTACATTTTACATTATCCCATCTCTCCGGTTCACGGTTCACGGTTCACAGTTCACCTTTTCACCCTTCAATTCAAATCCTGCTTGAACGGACTCTTTCCTTCTATTCCTTCGCCTTCGGTAACTTCAGATGTTTCAGCAAGCAAATCAGTGCCGTTGGCAATGTCTATTAACTTATCACCAATTTCTTCCTTTACCAATACTTCGCTTTCTTCCTTTTTCTTGATTTCTTCTACGATGAATTCGAACGTCAATTTTTGTTTTTCTTTATCTAAGTTTGCGATTACCTTAATACCTGTTTTTAAGTTACCTTTTAAAATTTCATCCGCAAGGTCATCTTCGAGGTATTTTTGAATGGCTCTGCGAAGTGGTCTGGCTCCGTATTTTTCGTCAAATCCTTTTTCAACAAGAAAATCCTTTGCTTCAGAGGAAAGCTCCATAGTCATATCATTAATTTTCAATCTTTTCGATAATTCCGAGCTGTGAATATCTATAATTTGATATATGTTTTCTCTTGTTAATTTACCGAATATAATGAAGTCATCAATTCTGTTAATAAATTCAGGATTGAATAATCTTTTTATTGAGTCCTCGATTGTATCTTTAACCTGCTGGTATTCATTCTTTGCTGTTTGCTCTGAAAATCCGATTTTACCTCCGAATTTTAAATCACGGGTGCCAACGTTAGATGTCATTATGATAATTGTATTCTTAAAGTCAACTTTCCTGCCAATTCCGTCAGTCAAAACACCGTCATCGAAAACTTGCAAAAGTATATTGAAAACATCGGGATGTGCTTTTTCAATTTCATCTAACAAGATAATGCTGTACGGTTTTCTTCTGACTTTTTCAGTTAGCTGACCGCCCTCTTCGTAACCGACGTATCCCGGAGGCGCTCCAACAAAACGCGATACGGAGAATTTTTCCATATACTCGCTCATGTCAATTCGAATCAAAGAATCTTCCGTGTTGAACATAACGCGTGCAAGTGCTTTCGCAAGTTCGGTTTTGCCGACACCTGTGGGACCTAAAAACATGAAGGAACCAATCGGACGGCTCGGGTCTTTCAAACCTGCTCTTGCTCTGCGTATTGCCTTAACGAGATGTTCGATTGCTTCATTTTGCCCTACAACATGCTTTTCCAATTCTTCAGGCATATTAATCAGTTTAGCAGTTTCGCTTTCGGCGATTTTATTTACCGGTATCCCTGTCATCATCGCAACAACATCGGATATGTCATCTTCCGAAACATGTACGTAGGTTTTAGCAGATTTTATTTCCCAGTCTTTTTTGAAATTGCTCAAATCCGAAAGCAGCTTCTTTTCAAGGTCACGTAACCTTGCGGCTTCTTCAAAATTTTGCTTTTTTACGACTTTGTTTTTTTCTTCCTTCAATGCTTCTATCTGTTCTTCAAGTTCGATAATCTCTTTAGGAACTTCAATATTAGCCAAGCGTTTTCTGGCTCCGGCTTCATCCATAACGTCAATGGCTTTGTCAGGGAAATTTCTGTCTGTTATGTATCTTTCGGATAGACGGACACATGTGTTGATTGCATCGTCGGAATATCTTACGTTATGATGTGTTTCGTAACGTTCTTTTAAACAATCGAGTATAATTTTAGTTTCATCGGATGATGGCGGTTCGACTATTATTTTTTGGAATCTCCGGTCCAAAGCACCGTCTTTTTCGACATACTGCCTGTATTCATCGAGCGTAGTTGCACCTATACATTGCAATTCACCGCGCGAGAGTGCAGGTTTGAATATGTTGGATGCATCGAGTGAACCCGAAGCTCCACCCGCACCTACGATTGTATGAAGCTCGTCAATGAATAATATTACGTCGGTTGCTTTTTCTAACTCATTCATTACTGCTTTCATTCTTTCTTCGAACTGCCCGCGGTATTTTGTACCTGCTACAAGTGACGCCAAATCGAGAGTAACAATCCTTTTATCAAATAGAACTCGGGGAACTACACGGTTCACGATTCTTAAAGCAAGTCCTTCGACAATAGCTGTTTTGCCTACTCCGGGTTCACCAATTAGAACCGGATTGTTTTTCTTCCTTCGTGAAAGCACCTGAATAACTCTTTCGATTTCATTCATCCTGCCAACGACAGGGTCAAGTTTGTTGTCAATTGCCAGCCGGGTTAAATCCCTGCCGAAATTATCGAGAACGGGTGTCTTGGGTTGTTCTTTCTGTCCTGCTTTGGAGCTATATGGCGGATATGGTTTTCTGGAAGATGAACTCGGCTTGCCGCTTATAATATTGTCAAGTTCCCTACGAACATTTTCGTATCTTACTGAAAATTGGGAAAGAATTTGAGCTGCAATGTTTTCTTCATCACGAAGTAATGACAGTAACAAGTGCTCGGTACCGATAAGTGCGGACTTATATAGTTTTGCTTCTAAATATGTAATTTTTAAGACTTTTTCTGCCTGTTTTGTTAGCGGGATATTTCCCATAGTCATAGGATTTGCCGATGTTGTAACAGTATCCTCGATGCTTTTCTTTAACTTGTATAAATCAACTCCCAAATTTCTGAGAGCCCTTATAGCAATACCTTCCCCTTCACGAATAATACCCAGCAAAATATGTTCCGTGCCAATATAATCATGCCCTAACCTAAGTGCTTCTTCCCTGCTTAGACGGATAACTTCGTTAACTCTATTTGAAAAATCGCCTTCCATATTATTTTCTATTTAATGTAACATATTCTAATGAAAATTTTTTAATTCATTTTTATTGACGTATTCTTCACGTTTTAATTATTTAGTGAGTTAAATATCGTGCCAAATTTCTTTGTTTTAATGAGTTTAATAAGTTATAATATGATTAATGGGAATGAGAAATTTTGTTTTAACTTTACGAACTGAATTTAATTACTCCTATCCACAACGATACCAAACCTGATGCTTTGGTTGTATTGAGTTCCGAAATATTGCTTTTCGTCATAAACTATATCGAGTTTTATAAGTATCGCCAAATAGCTCCAAATGGAGATTTTGAATTCATTTTGGAATGTTACCACCCATTTTTTCATATCGTCAAAAGTTGTAAATGCATCGAGAATACCTCTGTAATCGCAATTTGAAGTTAGTTTTATTTTTGCCTCGGTTTTCCATTGTAAGCCGGAAACTGCTTTGTATCTTTCTTTTATATCCGCTGTTTTAAATTCATCAGTTTGCAATGTATGGTCATAAGCACGGATTTGCTTTAAGGAAATACCGAATTTGGAAGTTATTTGCTGCGTTGTGTCTGTTTGTGAGTACTCAAATCCCCATGTTTGTTGGGATGTAACCGGGTCCCAGAGCTTCCCTGTCATTTTTTCTTCATTGTTTACTATAATAAAAGATGGAACTATTTGAGAAAAAAAAGATGACGAAAAGAAAGGGTCGAGCTTCCAGCCAAGGGGATAAACCAGAACAGCTTCGTTACCAAAAATATTATCGGTAGGCAGCCAAAAGTCGTTTTTATTTTTCTTATCGCTTTTGTAAAGCATGCCCGATGCAAAATAAAACCGGAAGCGGAAAATCATGCTGTCATTCTTTAAGTTTTCAGAAAAATCCAAGCTGAGATTTTTGCGGAAGTCCCAAGCCGAAGAACCCTCAAAAGCTACTACCTCACCTTGCTTCCAATCGTTTACTGCCGTTTGCGAAACAGCCATAGAGACACGGAAGTCGTAAGGATGGAATGTGATGGATTGGGCATTAAGTCCATTCCAAATAATAACAATAAAAAATAACAAAATCGCAATATTAAAAATAAAATTTTTCATTTTAAGGTAACTTAAACATAGAATTTTTTAAAGATACGAGTTAGAATATTAAGTTCTTCTTTATTTATTTTATTATGATTTGATTTTAAAAAATATTTAAAATTTATAATTATATTAGGCATAATTTACCCGCTGTTTTTTTGGAGTCAATTTTTCATTTTTTTTTATAACATTGTAAAATGAAATAAATAAAAGTCGTTTAAATTAATTTAAGAAAGTTTTTTTTACAGTTCCATCTTTATAGAAAATATCATTATATTTCAATATATTATTATTTTTGGTGTCGATTACAAAAGGAGTAGGTAAATTTTGATATTGCGTATCATATATTTCTTTTTCTACCCAATATATTAAACTAGAATCAACGTTTTGTTTTATTAAAACCGTATTCATTGTGATTTTTATTAGATTATTGAATTCTTCCGTTGGATACACAATAATATAACTTTTTTTATTTACTTTTAAATATTTTATTAAATTCTTCATACAATCTGAACAAAAGCCACTTCCGAGAATAACTATATAATTCTCTTTAACTTCATTCATTTCAAATTCTTCACCTTTGATATCGTTTAATACGACATCGTTTCTACATGATAGAATAAAAAATATCATGATAAATAATGGTAAATATTTCATTTTATAGTCCTTCGAAGCTCAATTCTACCATATTCATTTTAATTCTGGTTCCTGTTAACAGAGAAAGACTATGTCTAATCCAATCCGGCATATTTAAAAAATTAAAGATTGAATTATAATCATAAAAAGTAAAAAAATATGCTTTACCATCTTTAAAAATAGGTATATGATCGGATAAAATAATTGGAGTATAATCATCATTAAAAATATCTGTTAACCCTGTTTTAAATTTTACAATTTTACAATTACTTATCCTGAAAATATCCCAATGAGATATGTGTTCTTCCATATCGCTTTTTTTACCCGAGTAATAAGCTGCATAAAAAGTTGTATCATTTATAAAACCAATTTGATAAATTTTACTTAAACCGTTTTTTAATAATTCTCTAAGGTAATCCATTCTATTACGAGCTGCTATTTTTTTGGAACTATCAGAAATAAATTGTATTTCATCAATATATTTTGTTGACCATTTATCAGGTATATATTCAATGGAATCCAAACAATTTAAATCCTTGTCCAATAATTTAATATTAAAATTATTTAAATCGGAATAAATAACCATTCCTTTTGAGCAAAGAAAATCAATATTCCTGTAAGGACCAAAATGTGTCAATTCAATACCTTTGATATTTAATATTTTCATTTTAACTAATTTTAAATTATCAATATTTCTAATATCAATTAGTGATTGATTTTCAGCATCTTTAGGATGATAGTTGTAGGATTGGGCAAAATACAATAAAGAATCTATCAAATATACGTTTTCATAAGTATTAACATCTAATTTCTTTTTTTTAATCAAGTCAAATGTAAATAAATCAAAATAATATAAATAATCACTATTATCGCCAGACACTAAAAGCAATAGATATTTATCTGATATTGTCATTGCTTTTATATTTATGTAACTTATAAAGTTGTCTTCTTCTAATATTAATTTTTTATAAATTAAATCTAAATTATTTTTGCCAATGATGTTAATTCTAATGATATTACTGTCAACTCCTTCAATTGTATAAATTTTGTTAAGATACATGGCAAATAGTACTTTATAATTATCATCAAAACTTATTGATGACAAATGATCCCATTGTTTAATAAAGTGATTTGTTAAGGTCTTGTAATTTTGATTTGTATTAAAACAACTATTCATAAGAATAATTGTTATATTAATTACAATTATTATCAAAAGAAATTTTATCTTATTCATTTTTTTTTCTTATTATTATTTTGTACATATAGGCTGTTATATGGAAATATAACAGCCCAATTATTACGTCCGAGATTAAATCCAATCATTTTGTTAAGGATTAAAACCTTGGTTTATTCTGGTTCAACTGGTTCTTCCTCGTCAGTATCCCAGACTTTTATTTCCGACGTAGTAGCCGCTGTGCTTGTAGCTGTCCATTCTATATTTGTATCTCCTTGTACTTCATCACCAGTAAGATTGCCATTAGCTATTTCGTTTAAAGCATATTCAACAGCTAAAACCTGATGAGGTGGTGTTGGATTTGTGCCAACAACACTTTTTGGGCAGCTTGAGTTTCCTGCGTCCCAGCAACTTATATAAATCCATAGGATTTCCCGTGTATACAAATAACCATTTGGTCCTCCATTTGCAGTTTTTCTATACAATGCTGCATCAGCCTGCTCAACACTGATTATAAATGCAACTATCATACTTAATAAAATTATCATTTTCTTCATGATTTTTCTCCTTATAATTTTTTGAAATACGTTTTTTTAGTCCAGTCAGCCCTTATTGAATTTTCAATTATTTATAATTCAACTCGGACAAAGAATTAATACTTGCATAATTCAAACTAAAACCATATATTTCAGTTATGAATTAGCACAAACTCTGTATTCTTTTCAGCGTTTTGTTAAAGATTAACTGATTTGAATACGACAACACGCTAATGCTGTTTTAAGGGCAGGTGAATTGCTTCATTTGCCCTTTTTTTTGCTGGTCTTTTTGATATGTCTGTGTCTCCTGTTTGATTTAAAAATTGTTAAATTTCACATCTATATAGATACAATTAATTTTCAATATAGAAATAATCAAAACATGACAGCTATCCGGTTATCGGTTATCGGTTATCGGTTATCGGTTATCGGTTATCGGTTATCGGTTATCGGTTATCGGTTATCGGTTATCGGTTATCGGTTATCGGTTATCGGTTATAATCGTAAATAACAAAAATCGTCAATAACTAAAAATCAAATAGTTTCAATAGCAAACATATACATAATAATTGTATAAACCTAATTATATTTATTTTATTTGAAAGTAAGAGAAGAAAAGTCCGTAACCTGTCTCTAAGGGGTAGTACAAATTGTACCCCACCATGTTTGGTTGTTATCTTCGGTTCACCCATTTAATGTATTTCCAAATTAATATCAAAAATCAAAATCACCCTGCTTCGTTACTTATCTAATTATTATGAATATAACATACAATTTATATATATGAAAAAAATTATTAAAAGAATCGCTTTTTCTTTGGGAATATTTCTTGCCGGATTGCTTCTTTTTGGCTGGTTTATCGGTTGCTGTACATTCTCAGGACCAAAATACAAAGGTCCCGTCTCAGACCATTTTGACGGAAAGGAATTTTTCAACCAAGGTAATGTCAAAATGAACAGAAGCTGGAATATGCTAAAATGGCTGGCTAACCGTGAACCCGGCGAATGGCCCCTTTGGATAAAATCCAATTATGGTCCGAAACCTCCTGAAGCTGTAGGCACCGGCGAATTACGCATTACTTTCATTAATCACTCAACGGTTTTAATTCAGATGGACAGCATAAATATTCTTACTGACCCTGTCTGGTCATATAGAATAAGTCCCGTTGACTTTGCCGGACCTACAAGGAAAAGAAATCCGGGCATCAGGTTTGAATATTTGCCAAAGATACATTATGTTCTGGTCAGTCACAATCATTATGACCACATGGACATTCCGACATTAATTAAATTGAAAGAAAAGTATGACCCCGATTTTATCGTTTCGCTTGGCAATAAAGCTTTGATGGTTGAAAATGGTATTACCAAAACTTTTGAAATGGACTGGTGGGATGAAATAATGATAGGTCAAAACACAAAGCTGACATTTGTACCTGCACAGCATTTTTCTATGAGGGGAATGTGTGATAAGAATACTACTTTGTGGGGAGGATTTGTAATTGAAAGCGAAGGCGGTCCTGTTTATTTCGCAGGTGATACCGGTTTTGGAAAAATCTTTGAACAGTTGTTTAACAAGTTTGGACCAATGAGATTTTCTATGCTGCCAATCGGAGCTTTCATGCCCGAGGATTTTATGGCTCCTGTGCATTTGTCACCGGCAGAAGCAGTTAATGCACATTTGGTATTGAAGTCGAAGCAAAGCATGGGCATTCACTGGGGAACATTCCGTCAGGCAGACGACGGTTTGAAAGCACCTTTGGATGCATTAAAAAAAGCACTGGTAAAGAGCGGTTTAACAAGTAAAGATTTCGGCATCTTTGAACATGGAAAGGGCTATATTATTCCGGCTCTAAAAGGGGAGAATACCGCAGATATTTCTAATTAATTAAAAATTACCAATTTTTAATTATTAATGAAAGCAGATTTTTTGGGGATTTTGTCTGTGGAAAAATTGAGTTGTACAAATAATTTGAATTCTCGTCTTTTTTTTGTAGCTTGAAATTATATTATAGGTTAATTACTGAATAAAAAATTGAATTTACTGTTACTTTTTAAAATATGACTGAAAAGACTGAATACCTTGTAACGGCGAGAAAGTGGCGACCTTTGAGCTTCAAAGATGTTGTTGGACAAGAGCATATAACCATTACTCTTCAAAATGCAATTAAAACCGGAAGAATTCATCATGCTTATTTGTTTAGCGGACCGAGAGGAGTCGGCAAGACTACAACCGCGAGAATTTATGCAAGAGCTTTGAACTGCCTGAATCCCGACGGTTCCGAACCATGCAACACTTGCGAATCATGCGAAGCAATTCTTACAGGAAGGTCAATGGATATTATCGAGATTGACGGTGCATCGAACAATAGTGTCGAGGATGTTCGTAAACTTCGTGAAAATGCTAAATATCCTCCAATATCCGGTAATTATAAAATGTACATAATTGACGAAGTTCACATGCTTTCAACTTCTGCTTTTAACGCATTGCTGAAAACATTGGAAGAACCGCCGCCCCATTTGTTGTTTGTGTTTGCTACTACAGAGTCACATAAAGTATTACCAACGATATTGAGCAGATGCCAGCGATTTGACTTCCGGAGAATGGATGTTGATTTAATCGTAAAACATATTAGCCATATAGCAGAAAAGGAAAATATTCATATTGACGAAGATTCTCTGATAGCTATTGCACGAAAAGCAGACGGCTCGATGCGTGATGCACAAAGCATTTTCGACCAAGTCATTGCTTTTTGCGGGACTGAAATAAAATATGAGGATTTGTCAGGTGCATTGCATTTGATTGACCAGGAATTTTTCTTCAGGATATCCGCGGCAATCCGGGAACATAATATAAGCGAAATGTTTACACTTACATCTGAAGTGATTAATCGCGGATATGATTTGCAGGAGTGTTTGTCCGGTTTATTGGAACATTTCAGAAATATACTTTCAGTTAAAGCAGGAGGTTCCACAAAATTGATTGATGGCTCGGAAAAAATCAAGCAAAGATACAATGAAGAAGCCAATTTGTTTTCCAAAGCCGATGTATTAAGATTTATGAACTTAATTGCAACATCGGAACAATCACTGAGGTTTGCTCCACAACCAAGAATAAGATTTGAACTCCTCCTTGTACAAATGGCTCAGATGGATTCTTCAATTGAAATTTCAAAATTAATTAAGGAATTGAAGAAGTTTAAAAAAAAAGCCCTTAATCAATTAACAATTGACAATTCACAATCAACAATTAGAGGAGAAAGGAAAAGGGAAAAGGGAGAAGAGCAGATAATTACTAATGACCAATTACTAATTACTAATGAAAAAAAGGCAGACAGCAAACGGCAGACGGCAGACGGCAATTTTATTAACAATGAAATGGTAGCAGAGCCGGTTACAAAATACGAACCTAAGATTATGAATGATGTTGATAAGATATTGAACGGTAAAGTTCGAAAAATCACTACAAACGGTACAGCTACTGCTGAAGTGCTGCAAAGCAAGTGGGAAGATTTCAAAAAAGAATATGCTATCGGTAAAAATAACCTGTTTGTTTTGACCCAGACTGACATAGTTATTCCAAGGTTTTTTAATGGAGAGATTGTTTTGCAATGCAAAAATGATTTTATGCTCGATAGCTTACAAAACAAGATAGTTAATTTAAAAGAACTCCTCACAAAATTTTTTCAATCTCCTGTTAATATTAGATTAGTCAGTGCCGATTTTTCTCCACAAACAAGTTTTGAGAACAATCCTGAAATTCCCTCAAAGAAAACAAACAAGGAAAATAAACTAAAATCGTCTGATTCTAAACAAAAAAATGAACATTCTTCTGATATTATTTCGCCGGTAGAAGAAGCGATAATAAATATGTTTGGCGCAAAGCAGGTAAAAGTTATTAAAATTGAAAATTAATATGTTAGAAGAATATTTTGAGAGAATATATAAAAAAATTGTAGGAGAAAATACAATGGTTTTAAATGTTGGCAGAAAGGCACCTGCTTTTACGGCAGTAATGGAAGCTAATAATAAAATATCTTTATCGAATTTAAAGGGGAAATGGATTGTACTGTATTTCTATCCGAAAGACAACACACCCGGTTGTACAAAGGAAGCTTGCAGTTTCAGGGATAACATGGCAAAAATCACAAAAGCAGGAGCTGTTGTGATAGGTGTTAGCCCGGATACCTCCAAATCCCATGATAAATTCCTTGAAAAATACAATTTAAATTTTCATCTTATTAGCGATACTGAGAAAAAAATTTGTGAGAAATACGGGATACTTGGTGAAAAAATTATGTTTGGAAGAAAAGTTCAGGGTGTTTTGAGAACAACGTTTATTATCAATCCTGAAGGCATTATAGCTTATGTTTTCCCTAAGGTTAAGGTTGAAGGACATGTAGATGAAGTTATACATATTCTGGAACAACTTCAAAAGAATTAGTGATTTGGTTGTCAGTTGTCAGTGAAGACAATCTCATTGTAATTGAATAAAAAAAATTTTTTGATAAATTGTTCACTATTCTCTGTTAGTTATTAGTTAAGAAATGATAGATACACATGCACATATTGATTTTGAAGCTTTTGATGAAGATCGTTCAGATATGATTCAAAGGGCTTTTGACAATGGTGTGGAATATATAATTATTCCGGGTGTTGAACCTAAGAACTTTGAAAAGTTGCTTGGCTTGACAGAAACTAATGACAGATTGTTTTGTGGCATGGGTGTCCATCCCCACAATGCCCTCGATGCTGATGATGAAGTATTTAAAAAAATTATCGGGAACACCGCAAATGAAAAGGTAAAGGCAATTGGTGAAACGGGTATTGACTATTTCTATGATTTTGCTCCAAAGGATGTTCAAAAGAATGTTTTCAGGAAACATCTGCACATTGCAAAAGAAACCGGTTTACCCGTTATTGTTCATAACCGGGATGCCGACGACGATGTTCTGGGTATAATTAAAGAAGAACAAAATGGAAGTTTGAAGGGAGTTTTGCATTGCTTTTCGAGTCCTTTGGAGACAATGGAAAAAGCATTGGATTTGGGATTTAATATATCCTTTACCGGAAATATTACGTTCAAGAAATCACAACTCGATGAAGTTATTGAAAAAACTCCTTTGGACAGTATCATGCTCGAAACAGATTCTCCCTTTATGACACCGGTTCCGAACAGGGGAAAAAGGAATGAGCCGGCAAACGTTAAGTTCATTGCACAAAAAATTGCAACAATAAAATCAATATCAATAGATGAGGTAATTGCTATGACAAGCAAAACTGCAAAATTATTTTTTAAATTATCAATGCTAATAGTAACATTGCTTTTTTCGGGTTCAATAGTCTTTAGCCAGTCAGTACTTAAGGATATTGAAAAAGAAAAGATACCGGATGAAGAGTTAATCCATCCTTTTCCAAAATTTATTGGCTTTGGACCTGTAGCTGCACCAAATACAGTTGTAGAAACGTATTATTTGACAGTTGGTGAACCCGACCCATCGTATGATGGATTGCCTGCTTATGGCGGTTCTATAAGTTATGGGGTATTTGATAATCTTGTTGCGGAGGTAACTTACATTTATTCAAAAAACGAAAAAATTGCAAGGGATAATCCGGGTATAGCTCCAAGCATTTATAATATGATTGAATTTTCTACTCATTGGATTTTGAATCCTTATTCGAGAATTAATTTCTATGGAACTTTAGGAATAACATCTTTCTTTAATTCTCACAATAATGTGCCATCCGAACAAATCGGGTGGAATTGGGGTTTGGGTATGTATATAAATGTAAATACTGATTATGGCTTATTTGTTCTTTCAGGAGAATGGAAGTTGAATTACGAAACTGAAAAAACTTTAAAAAACAATGTGTTCATTAAGAAATTTCCACAGGATAAACGTGAGTTTGTTGATACCAGGTCATACTATTCCCTGCCTAGAGCAACTCTTATATATTTTCCTCCATTCAAAAAGTGGTTTGGACTGAGTAGTGAATAAAAACAGTGAATAGTGAATAATATTTAGCTGTGAGCAAACAAAATCACCCTTTAGTAAACATATCATATTTTTGAGAATATACTAAAGGATGATTTGTTTATATTTATTAAAATTTTATTCTATTTCTTTTCGCAACAACCAAATATGTACCAGTCAAATCCAATAGCAAATAAAGTACTTGTTTTGCTGAATGTATAGTTCGCAGGAGCCATCATTCCTGACCCACCAATATTGTGCAAACTTTCCTTTTCACCATCATCATACATAGTATAAATGAAACCTACATTTACAGCTAATTGGTCCATAATCATGTATTTTCCTCCTAAGGCAATACTGTTACTGCCGAGTGTATGGTTCAAATCAGTCTGGTAAGCATTACCACAGCCATTGGCTGCATTCAAAAATCCTGCACTTACAAGCAAATCATCATTCAGGGTATATTCCAATCCAAGTCCGAATTCATAAGAATTCCCGTCAAGCGAATCCTGCAATCCGTCCCAGTTAGCACTTTGGTCAAAGTAATAATGGAAGCCAAGGGCAACAGCAAGTTCTTTAGTAACTTTATAGGAAGCACCAACGGAAAGTAATGCTGGGATATCGGCATTTTTCTCCTGGCCGTCAGGAAATTGGGTTATATTTTGCATTGCTACAGCATCAAAACCAACTTTAATATCCTTAGTGGTCTTGTTTTTTAGTTTCATAGCTGTATTCATTTCGTATTTCAATCCAATATTTAAAGCGTTATCTAAAAGATTGAAATTTACACCAAATATTGGTGTAATGCCGCTTCCGGTTTGCTCTACGTCTGCTTCCTGGTCTCCTAAAAGTTCTGCTTGCTTGTTCGTACTGAATTCAAGAGCTCCGTAGTATGCCGCACTGTCCATGATTCCTGCAGCTGCACATCGCTCTTTATCCGCTTTGTACTGAGATGCCACATACCTTATTAAGAAAGTATCCGCCCTCATCCCATCCGGAGTGAGTGGAGTTGAGATTGTTGTGTTTTGCAAATGTCCGGCATAGGTATTTTGTGCTATGTTATATCTCACGCCTGCAAATACTGAAATCATGTCGTTTATTTTATAGCTGACACCTCCTTGTATACCATAATAAACAGATGTTCCTTCAAAGAAAATATCGGTAGAATATCCGACATTTTGTGGACCACCAAATTTAGCTCCAAGTCCCGGCACTAAATCGGCAATCGGAAGTTGGAACGATGGCAAACCCTTTTCCCATTCTGCACTTCCGCCGCCGCCGACCGGATTAAACCCTAATGAAAAAACAAAGTCTCCAGTTTTATAGCCGGCATAAACTCCCGGGAATAATGGGGCAGATGCAGTTCCATTAAATTCATCGGAATTTAAGTAGGCATAATCATTTGTTACCTTTCTTGTCTGAAATATTGACTGATTATTTAATGAAATAAATAAGCCCTCCGGTAAAAAAGTTAAACCTGCAGGATTATAATAAACTGCATCCATGTCAGTTGAGGCATCCCGTACAAGCATTCTGGTATATGCTGCACTTTGGTTTGTATTGGTAACTATACCGCCTGCGAAAACCGTTTCTCCGGTGAAAAGTACCAGAGCAAAAAGAATTAGAAATTTGTTGAATTTGGACATAAAAACCCCTTATAGAATAATTATACAAAAGTTAATGGTGAACAATATGGTATATTAATTAAATTTTCTCAAAAACAAAATTTATTTTTGTTCATTATTCATTATTTCTTATTAAAAATTTGGAGTTTGTAACCAATCAATAGATAATATATATTTTTTATTTGTCAGATTCTTTATTTTTTTCTGCTATAAATTCTTTAACATTCCTTAGTTGAATTTCATTTCCATTAAAAGATGCAAAAGTCGGTTCATCAGCCAGCCATCCTCCTAAATCAATAAAAATTCCTTCATCAATATTTTTGAACGTTGGTTTGTGCCGATGTCCCACAATAACAATATCATAACCTTTACTAAATTGAATTTTAGCAAAATCTTCCATTCCGTCACCTTCGCCCCATTGCTTTTTTCCTGTGTATTTCCGGCTCTTCTTGGATGATTTTGAAGCTAATCCTATTGCAATATCCGGGTGTAAAAGTCCGTAGAACCATTGGGCAAAAGGATTTCTTAAAATCTTCTTAAGTATTTTATATCCGGTATCATTGTAGTTCTTGCCGTCCCCGTGAGATATATAGAATTTCTTCCCCCCATAATTCCTTTGTATATCATTTTTATAAATGTGTATATCAAGTTCTTCTTCAAAAAAAGTTTTATGCCCGAAGTCATGGTTGCCCATCAAATACTCAATATTTATGCCTTTGAGCCGGAGTTCCTTCAAGCGAGCTAGAATACGGTAATAATATTTTGGAATAACATATTTGTATTCGAACCAGTAGTCGAAAAGGTCACCGGCTATTACAAGAGTTTCACAATCGTTTTCTATGGCTTTAAGAAAGCGTAAAAGCAGGTCTTCTCTTAGCAGATTATCTTTTCGGCTATAAAGCCCAAGATGTACATCAGAAAAAAAATATATCATTCTATTTAATATTTATTTATTCCTTGAAAAATTTTTAGTAATTTCACTTATTACAATACGGAAATTTAAGAATTTTATTATTATATACAATGTAAATTCAATAGAGAAGAAAAATTATGATGGGTAAAATAAAAAGAAGCGGAAGAAGATACAAGATTACAGGTGTTGTTTTGTTTTTATGTTTACTTTCTTTAACGGCATGTTTTTCTTTGCGTGAGGAATATCCTGAAGTTCATTATTACCGGCTGAACCAAATAAAAAGCAGCGGGCAAATTAACGGGAGTGATAAAGTGGAAGGAACAGTTCAGATACGAAGTTTTACAGGAAGCGATGCGAACAACACAGACAGGTTGCTGGGTATGTGGGATGACAATAGGGTTCAGGTATATTACTATCATAGATGGATAACGAATGCAAGTGATTTGATAACTGATTTTATAGTTGAGAGATACAATGAACTTGGGATTTTTACGGGAGGAGTGGTAAAACCGGGAAGTATCTTAGCAGCTGATTATATTTTAGAAGGGCAGTTGCTGGATATGGTTGCTTATAATACCAACGACAGCAAACAGAGTAATTATGTTTATATTTCTTTGAGAGTGAGTTTGATAAAAAATGAAGCATTAAGCACCGATAAAAAGATTTTGATTAATAAAGTGTTTTCCGTAAAGCAAGCAAGAAAGAACAATTCGGCAGAGACAATAGCAGGGGCTTTTTCGGTTGCGCTTTCACAAATTAGCGATGAATTGCTTATGGAAATCAAAAATGCAATAACTAATAATAATGGTTAATTGTTAATTGTTGATTGTTAATTGTTAATGGTTAATTGTTAATTGTTAATTGTTGAGAGTTTGGAGTTGAGAGTTTACTAAGCTGTCTATAAATTAAATCCGGAATTAAGGGATGAAATTAAAAAGGGATTATAGTGATTTTATTGCAATAGATGTTGGTAACAGTAGAGTAAAAGTTCTTTACCAAAATGAGATTAAGGGGTTTGATACTGAAGGGGAGGGATTAAATGGTTTTGGGAAGTATTTTAAAGAGCTTCAAAAATCAGCAAAGAAGAATTCGGGTGTATATACATTAGTTATTTGTATAGCATCGGTTAATGATGTTGCCGAAAATAAGATACTTGAAATAATCGAGCCATATAAATTGGAAATAATCAAAGCAACAGAAGCATTGAAACGGCAGAAGTTGATTGATTTTAGTTTGGTACGTGGTATGGGGTGCGACAGGAAGCTGGGATTGATAGGTGCATTTGAATATTTACAAAGCCCATTTATAACGGTTGACATCGGAACGGCTATTACTATTAACGTGTTAGACAAGACAAGGTGCTGCAGGGGCGGAGTAATTTTGCCCGGACCTTTTACACAAGTGAAATCCTTAGAAGAACATACTGCGGGTTTAGGAAAAATCAAATTAAGTGTTTCAGCGGAAGTTGCAGGATTAAATACGGTTAGTGCTGTTGGTAATGGAATAATTTATGGTATATGTGGAGCGATTAGGGAAATTATTGATTTAATTAGAATACAGATACCCGGCATGGCACATGCAAAAGTGATTATGACGGGTGGTGGTTCAAAGTTGGTACGATGGATTTTGAGAGTATTGGAATATGATTTTAAATTTGAAGAAGATTTAGTAGTAAGAGGAATACTGAGACTTATGCGGAGTCATGGTGTTAAGAAATAATTACGAATTACAAATTACGAATTACGAATGAAAAAGATGCAGACAGCAGACGGGATGTTTGGGATAAGGAAATGATAATCGTAAATGGATTGAATGTTGCAGGAATATATTGGGATGTGTTGGGACATTTTGAGAATTTGGGATAAAAGTTGTTGATGATTTATGATTGATGATAAGAGAATAGTTGTTGTTTTGCCGGCGTATAATGCAGGCAGGACAGTGGAGCAAACATACGGGGAAATACCTTTTGATATTGTGGACGAGGTGGTGCTTGTTGACGATGCGAGCCATGACGATACGGTAGAAGTAGCTAAATCTCTGGGTATCAGGCATATAGTAAAGCACGAGAGGAATCTGGGATATGGAGGAAATCAAAAGACTTGTTATAAAAAAGCTTTAAGTTTGAATGGTGATATAGTAATTATGCTGCATCCTGATTACCAATATACTGCCAAGCTTATCCATTCCATGGCATACTTAATTGCAAATGATGTGTATCCGGTAGTGCTTGGTTCGAGAATATTAGGAGGAGGTGCCCTACGTGGAGGCATGCCTAAATATAAATATATAGCAAACAGGTTTTTAACTTATTTTCAAAATTTATTAACAGGAGAAAAACTTTCTGAATATCATACCGGATACCGAGCTTTTTCTGCTGAAGTTTTGAATAGAATTAGTTTCGATAGGAATTCAGATGATTTTATTTTTGATAACCAAATGCTTTCACAAATATTTATGGCAGGTTATAAGATAGCTGAAATATCATGTCCGACAAAATATTTCAATGATGCTTCGTCAATTAATTTTCAAAGAAGTATAAAGTATGGAATTGGAGTTTTGAAAACTTCCTTAATGCACTTTTTACAAAAATTTAGAATTATCAAATTTAAAATTTATGAATTGAAATAATGGTCAATGGTTAATGGTTAAATGTAAATTAGGAGTGAGATTATGAGGTATTTGATTGCTATCTTTTTATTAATAACGTTGTTCTCATGTGAGAAGATTAGACCAGTTTCGGAAAATAATACTAAAGTGATTATTAAAATTGAAGCCCCTGAAAATTTTGAAATTAGTATAACAAAGGACGACAAATATGACTTCAATTATAAGGATGTGGTTATAGCAGTTGCTGAAAGTGATGATGCCGGTGTTTTTAAATTTGAATTTGATTTGAAAGAAACCGGTGTTTTCAAAATAAAACAAAAGAATGTAGTAATGTTAGATAGAGTTTATTTGTTCCCCGGAGATGAATTAAAAATTTATGTTGATAATACAAATAGAGACGATGTAAAATACAAGTTTGAAGGTAAATCTGCTAAAGTAAATAACTTTGTTGTTAATTTAAATAGCCAATATCCAAAAGATAATGAATACTATCAAAATTTGTTAAATCCCAAAGCCGATGAATTTACGAAATGGGTTGATGAGCGGCATAATGGAATGTTAGAATACTTTCATGATTATTTTATTACGGATACTTTGACTGACTTTATCAGAAACTATGAATTGTCCAATATTAACTTCGAATGGGCATATTTAAAAAACGAATGGGCAATATTGAATTACTACTATCAACTTGATAAATGGAATGAAGCAGTTATTCCTGAAAATTATTACTCGTTCCTAAAGGATTTGAAAATTGAAGAACCATATTTACATATATTTTTAGGAAGATATTTGGAAAGTTTAGTTTGGGAGTGGCATATAGGTCAGGTTAAAGATGGAGTTCAACCTACAACTCAAACAAGAGAACTTGCCAAGTTTGATTTTGCTAAGAAAAAATTCTCCGGAGAAACTTCAGATATAGCCATGACTTTATGTTTGAATGACCTTATTGTATACTCCTTTGACGAAAGAATGCTTGAAGTTTTGAATAAAATGATGGGTGATTACAAGCAAAATGTAAAAAATAGGAATTATTTGGCAAATATTGAGAACTATTACAAAAAAAGATTTACTATACTCAAAGGAAATCCTGCGCCTGAGTTTACTTTACCAAATTCGTTTAATGCTCCTATATCCTTGAAAGATTTCAAAGGTAATGTCGTTTATGTTTTTTTCTGGAGTTTAATGTACGAACCAAGCTTGCAGTATCTAAAAAATATAACTGAACTTCAACAGAAATTTGAGAATAATGATAAAATAACATTGATTTCAATTGAAATGGATGAAGGTGGAATGGAAAAATGGAAAAAACATTTAGTTGAACAGTCATTAGATGGTATTCATCTATATTGCGAAGGCCTTTTCACAAACAAAATCGCTGTTGACTATATGATAAACAATATTCCTTTTGCAATTATAATTGATAAATCAGGGAAAATTTTTATGATGAATGCACCTTATCCGGATAACGATAAATTGGCAGGTATAATAGAAGGTTTATTATAGTCAGCCGAGAGTTTTCAATTAAATAAATAATTTTGCTAAAAAAAATAATAAATATAAAAGGGAATGAAAATGAAAAATATTTTTAATCTAATTAAGACAAAATCAATCTATAGCTTAATATTACTATTTGTAATGTTTTCTTTAATATCATGCCAGGAAGGTAAAAAGACATATAACAATAAGAGTCAGGACAGATTACCTAAACCAACTAAACTAAGTGATAGATTCAGCTATATCGTCGGATATACTATGGGAATGAATTTTAAAAGGGATTCTATTTATGATGCAAATTATGACTATCTTATCCAAGCCATATTGGATGTTCTCGATGAAAAAGAACCACTTTTAAGTACGGCAGAAATGGACTCAGTAAATAATGAAATGCAGGAAGTTTTAAATGTTCGGACTAAAGCCAGAATGTTCAGGGAGAAAAGAATTGTCGAAAAAGCAAAGGAAGAATCATTTAAGTTTTTAGAAGAAAACAAAACCAAGCCGGGAGTCAAAACTCTTCCAATCGGTCTGCAATACAAGGTCCTCAAGTCCGGTTCAGGCGGTTCACCAAAATTCGGTGATTATGTAAAATTAAAAGCAAAATCAGCGTTTTTAGATGGAACACCTGTATCCAATCCCGGAGATGAAAATAAACCAATTTATATTCAACTGAAAGAAGGTCTATTATTGGCATGGTTAAATGCTTTGCCTTTAATGAAAAAAGGTGATAAATGGATTTTATATTCTCCTTCTGATCTTGCATTTGGAGAAAAGGGAACAAAGGAAATTCCTCCTTTTAAATTAATAGTCTTCGAACTTGAACTTTTGGATTTTCAGGTTAAACCTTATCCTGATATGCCTGATATGCCAAGTCCTCCGCTTGAACCAGGAAATCAGCCAATGCCGGAAGCTCAACCGAAACAGAAATAAAAAATTATTTGAAACGAATAGCTCTGATTGGCTTTATTGAAGAAGCAATAAAAGATGGTATCAAAGTCGCTAAAAATGAAAGGACAATTGCGGTAGTGCAAACTACCGCAAAATGCCAAACTTCAAATTCGACGGGTAATTTATCGAGAAAGTATATTTCTCCTTCCAAGGATATAATACCATAATTTTGCTGTATTAGTCCAAATAACAGTCCAATCGAACAACCTATTATAGTACCAATTATCCCGATACTCAAACCCTGAATGATAAAAATTTTAATTATATTTCTTCTGCTCATCCCCAATGCTTTTAATATCCCAATCGAATGAGTTTTTTCAACAACTGTAATTAAAAGAATTGTAATAATATTTAATACGGCAACTATACTTATAAGTCCTAAAACCAAAGGTATAGGTGCTTTTTGCATTTCAATCCACGCAAAAATGGCACTGTGTAGGTCAAAAACCGTAATAGCTAAAAGCGGAATTTTTTGAAAATCAATAAGCTCAATTTCATAAATAATTACTTTATTCAAAGAAACATTTTGACTTTCATTTTCATCTAAAACAAAACCTGGAAGAGAATAAATAATATATTTTGAACCTTTTTTCATCAATGGTATTACCTTTTGCCAGTCGGATAATATTTCATCCGTTAATTTTACGGTTACAAGTTTTTTTTCTTTTAACAAATCATTAGTATCGTTATTATCAAGGATTTTAACAATTATATTAATTTTAATATAATCACCCAAGTCAGGTGAATTTCCTTTTCCTTCTTTCAAAATTTTGTACTGCAATTCATCGGATAATGTAATTACATTATTATTTTTTTGATTATTATTCATAAATTCGGAAACCCACATTTTTGGAGCAGTTGAATCCAATTTATTGAAATTTGGCTGTGGGAAATCATGCATTACAGCACTGTCAATTGCAGAAATTACCGCCATATAATTTGTAAAAGCCATAAAACCAAGTTGCTTGTTCAATTTTTCAGCCACGATACCTGCTTTCTCTATATCATAAAGCATAATATCAAACGATGTAGCCGAATTCTCAGACAGCTTAAACAATTCAAGGGCTTTGTTGAATGGGATATAGACATAAATATCGTCATATTGCGCCATTCCTGTTTCATAGATTCCTGTGAGCTTGAATTTTTCAATAGCTGGTAAAAGCATTTGGGACAAATTATCTCCTTGTATCGCATATATAACTACTGCATCACCGATTTTTGCATTTAATTTCTTTGCCAATCTCTTTCCGATGCAGATTTCGTTTGAAGTCTTGCCCGAAAATGAGAATCTGCCTTCGATAATATTATTTTTCATATTGGTAATATCTAATTCCGGATTTGTCCCTCGAACAACTACTCCTTCGACAAATGATTTGGTGCTGAGTAAACTTTCTTTTTCGATTACCGGAGCTATTTTCTCAATATTGGGAGACACTTTTCTTATTTTTGAAATTACCTCATTATAATTATTTATCGGTTTGTTGTCAAAAGTTTTTAACCTGATATGCGAAGTGAATTTTACAGCATTACTTTTTAATGCACTTTCGAATCCATCGAGAACTGAGAGGGAAATAATGAGTGCCATACTACCAAGAACAACACTTATCAATGCAACCAAACGGGCAAAGTTTAAGAATCTTCGGTTATTACCTGAAGCAGAAAATTTTTTTGCAATATATTTTATTTCTTCAAATTTCAAATATAGTAAACTGTGATTTTTTTCTCTTTTTTCAGTTTGGAATAGCTGTGTTGCCAGTTGACATTAGCCAATTGCCAGTTATTTTGAAAGACTGAACAACATATAATCTCATTAAATACAAATTTATATGTTTAAGAGCAATAAAAAAAGCTGTAAGATAATTATATATTACAGCTTAAGAAACAAACTATGATAAAATTTAACTAACTGCTTTTATCTTTTTTAACTTACCTGAACCAACGGCATCCATTTTAATTTTTTCCGGATTACCATAATACTTTACATTTCCACTACCTTGAATTTTAACATTTAACTCTTTATTGACAAGTGTCTCTGTATTTCCTGAACCACTGACCAAAATATCGCAATATTGAGAGTTCAACTCCACGGCATTGATATTTCCTGAACCGTTCAGTTCCATTACAGCTGTATTTGCAATTCCATTTACATTGATATTTCCTGAACCCATAATCAGAAATCCAACTTTGTACGCTGAAATATCGGTAAAATTAATATTCCCTGAACCACTGACTTTTAAGTTGATTTCTTCAGAATTTAGTGGTGTAAAGTTATACATATTACCTGTCCCGAAAAGTTTAAAGCTATTTAATTCTTTCATAGTAATATAGATGTTAAGTTTTTCCGGACATATTTTTTCATCAGAATTTATTACCAAAGTTCCGTTCTCGACTTTTGTTAATATCTTGCCAATCAAATCTTTATTGGCTTCGACACTTACACTCTGGACATCACCTTGACTGATAAAAACATTACCTGCAGTCATAAAACTGACCGATTCGAAACTCGATAAATCTCTTATTTGAGTTTCTAAATTACCTGCTCCTTCAAGGCAGGTATTACTTGCTGTGCAAGAGAGCATTAAACATGTTGTTAATGCTATTGCTAAGATATGGACGTACTTTTTCATTGTATAATTCCTTGTATATTATTAGATGATATTTCTTGTGAGTCCTGAATGAATTACGAAAATAATGAAAAAAAGTTTCAAGCCGAACAACCGAAGCATTGAAAAACTGAAGTACCATAGATATATAGTAAAATACTAAAAAAAATTATAATAGAGTGAACACAATCTACCTTACTGAACTCAAGGCCAACGCGGGTTGACTGTTGACTATCAACTATTTTAAAATATTTCTGTAATTTGCACTTCAAGAATTATAATTATTTTGAAAAAAATCATACATTGAAATTTTAAAATCAACGAATTGATTGGAAATTGTAAAATTGAAAATTATATAAGGAAATAATATGAAAAACTGGCCCCCAAAAATCAGTATAATAATGGGAAGCGATTCCGATTTGCCCATAATGAAAAAAACTTGTGATGTTTGCAATGATTTCGGAGTAGGATACGAAATGAGAGTGATTTCTGCTCACCGCAATCCTCTCGAAATTATGGACTATGCCCAAAATGTACAAAAAAGAGGAATAAAAGTAATAATTGCGGGAGCCGGCGGAGCCGCACATCTCCCGGGAGTAATTGCAGGAAATACTCCTCTACCTGTGATAGGTGTACCAATTAATACCAAAATTAACGGTTTGGATTCACTCCTATCAATTGTTCAGATGCCTCCGGGAGTTCCTGTTGCATCTATGGCAATAGACGGAGCAAAAAATGCCGGTTTGTACGCCATGCAAATATTGGCTACAGGCGACGAGGCAATGATGCAAAAATATATTGAATACAAAAAGAAAGCTTCTGAAGAGTCAGCCGCAAAAAATAATAATCCTGAATTTACGGAATTGTACAAGCCATGATTAAAAGAATACTTTATTTGCACGGTCTCGATGCGGTACCAAAACCGGAAAAAGTTGAGCTCTTGATGAAAGCAGGTACAATTTTATCACCCAAGCTCAATTACCGTGCATTTAAAGACGATATTACTCTTTTTAATGAACTTGCTGATTCAATTAAAATCGAAAATATTACTAATATTGTTGGTAGTTCTTTTGGCGGGTACATGGGATTTTACTTATCTGAATTTTGCAAAATTCCTGCCGTACTTTTCAATCCAGCTATATCATTCAAAAGTCTTGAGGTGCCGGTAATAAATGCTTTTTCCAATACAGCGAAAACGATTATTCTGGGAATTAGGGATGATGTGATTAATCCAATCGAAACAGAAGAATTCATTAAAAAGCATAATTATTCAAACACAAAGATACTGAAACTGGATTTTGAACATCAGGTTTCCGAAGAGATATTTGCGATTGCTTTGAATTATCTATAAAACATTTTACTCTGTCTATTGTTATTTTTTTCTGTCAGTTATTACAAAGATTGTTATACGAAAATTTAGGTTGTGTGCTAACAAATATAACATTATATGAAGATAATAAAACAAAAAAAGATAGAAGGTTGCCTCGAAGGGGCTAATGTTAAAGATATTAAACTGGACGGGAAAATCACAAAAGAGTTAGTCCTGCATCTTGGTCAGTTAGGAAAATTAATTTTCACTGACGACCTTGAAAAACCTTTTTTCCGTGTTATTGTCCGCGGGCAATTTACGATGAAAGGTTCGCTCGGAAACCGTACAATCCGTCTTTTGATGCCTCTTACCGGAGAAGAGGAATTTATAAAAAGTTTGTCGGAGCATTTGGGGAAGTTTTAGGAGACGGCAGACGGCAGACGGAAGTTGGGAAAATGTAGAATGTAAAATGTAGAATGTAAAATGTAAAATGGAAGGCAATTACACAGAGTTCCACGGAGAGCCACAGAGTAGGATTCTGAACCTGCGATTGAAGCTGATTAAATGATTTATCTGATTAATGCTATTTTCCCAAAATGATTTTCTGAGCCAACAGAGAATTTGTAATAATACACTCCTGAATTCAAATTGTTCCCATTGAAAATTATATCATACTCTCCTTCAGGTTTCCATTCATCGCAAAGCACTGCAATTTCCTGCCCTAGAGAATTATATATCGTCAAATTCACATTAGCAGGTTTTTCGAGATAAAATTTAAATTTTGTGCTTTCTGAAAATGGATTGGGGAAAATTGTACATTTTGTTAATGACAAGTGATTTTCATTAACATAGCTTGGTGATGTAATTGACCAAAATGAATCTGAACTGTCTTCAGGTATTGGCTCATTAAAAGACCAAATCCGAATAAAACCATCTTCACCTGTTGTAGCTAATTTTGAACCGTCTTGATTCCAGTCGATAGAATGTATTGGAAAGTTATGACCATATAATGTTTGCATTAATTCCCCTGTTTCAGTATTCCATATTTTGACTTTTTTATCATAGCTCCCACTAGCTAATTTAATACCATCAGGCGCCCAAGCTATTGAGTTTATAAAACCGGTATTTCCATTAAATCTAAACTTTTCTTTAAAAGTGTTGGCATCCCATATGATAATTGAGCTATCTCTGCTACAAGTTGAAACTTCTGAACCATCAGGTTTCCAGGATGTTTCAAGTATACTTGCTCTATGTCCAATTAGTTCATTTGTTACTTTACCGCTATCCACATCATATATCTTTCCAAATGATGTCAAGTCTGCTATTAATATTTTAGAGCCAAATGGTTGCCATGCAATATCATTAATTTCATATTTACTAATATTATAAGTACTTTGTATTTCTCTTTTTTCAATGTCCCAAAAAGTCAATGTACCTCCGTTCCCAAAACCGTTTGCCAATAATGAACAGTTTGGATTCCAAGCTGTAGGATTGGCACAAAATCCAAAACTCCATTTAACTCCAGGATAATATAGTAATTCACTATTGTCAACTGTATTCCAAGCTTTGATTGAAACATTTCGCCAACCGGCAGCTAACTTATAACCATCGGGACACCATTTAACTGATGTCACAGATTCTTGCTTTTTGGACAACTGTTGTATTACTTCTGTATTTTCTAAATTAAAAATCTTAATATTTCCAATAACATCTCCAGCTACAATCTTTAGACCAGTAGGATTCCAAGATATTGATGAGACATTATAATCATCTAAACTAAGATGGTTTAATAGTGTAAAAGAATTTATATCCCATATATCCAAAGAACTATTTAAACCTATGGCCAGCTCTGAACCATCTTTACTCCAATCAATTGAATAGACCATTTTTACGTTAATATTATTGAAAGATATAATATTATCAATTTGTGAAATATTCCAAAATTTGACACTAAAATCAAAACCATAACTTGCTAATATTAGAGAATCAGGATGCCATGATACTATTGTTACACCGCCTTTATGCCCGTTAATTGAGTTTATTTTAGTCACGCTATTAACATCCCATATTACTATTTTCCCATCACTGTTTCCACATGCAAGTAAGGAATCATCAAAGCTCAATGAAACAGACTTAACATTAACGTTGTAATTCATAAATGTGTTGATTGCATTACCTCTTTCAATATCCCATATTTTAACTGTACCATCATCACTGCCGCTCAAGACATATAATCCATCCTTACTCCAACATAAAGAATTTATTCTCTCAGTATGACCTGTAAGTACCCTGAATTCAGTTCCATTGTAAGTATTCCAAATTCTGATTGTTTTATCATTACCAGAACTTGCAATTTTTGAACCATCGGGGCTCCATGAAACAGAATTTACTTCCTTATTATGTCCTTTAAGGATTTTAGTTATGCAGCTTGATTCGGCATTGTAAATATTGATTTCACCATTTTGACAAGCACTCGCTATTAATTTTCCGTCCGGGTTCCAGTCAATTGAATTAACGCCTGAAAAACTATTCAATGTGTTGATATTTTTATTTATTTTCTCATCCCAAAGAGCTATTGTTCCATCTATATTTCCTGCTGCTATAATTGAATTATATGGATTCCAATCTATCGAAGGAATTGAGCTATAGTGTCCATGAAAATCTTTTTCTAATGTTCCAGATTCAACATCCCATATTTTAATTCCACCATATTCATTAGTACTTATAACTTTTGAGACATTTTGTATCCAAAATAATGTCAATACCGTTTTTTCATAACCCTGAAAAGTTTTTATCAAAGTTCCTGTGTCATAATCTACTATATTCAAGGAAGGATATGAACCTAATACTGCAATTTTAGAGTCATCGGAATTCCATTTCAATCGTAAAACTGAATAACAATTTGGTACCCATATTGATTTTATTTTATTCCATGTATTTGTTTCCCAAAAAATGACACCACCTGTTTCATTTCCACTCATAAGAATGGAGCCATCACTATTCCACTCTGCTGTATATATAGGGTCATCTGCAATCTGAAATTCCTTAATAAGTTCCCCATTAACACTCCATAAGCTAAAGTACATAAATCCACCACCACCTGCAATCATAGTTCCCTGAGGATTCCAAGATAAAAAGTACGCCCCACCACTAAAAGATTTTATTTTTATCATAGTTTCAGCATACCAAATAGTAATTACACCACTATGGACTCCTCCTGATTGACTGGCAATTTTCGAACCTTCAGGACTCCATTTTACAATATCCATGCAATCGTTGTGCTTAATTATTTTTATTGGTTTACCTGATTTGAGGTCTATTATTTTTATTAAACTATCCAATCCACCCGTTACTATTTTATTACCATCGGGACTCCAGGACATACATCGGATAGCTCCGTTATGTCCGGGTATAGTCCTGATTATTTCTCCGGATTCAACATCCCAGATATAAATTAATCCTGTACTACCAGCGCTTGCGATTTTTGTCCCATCCGGACTTAACTCGGCAGCCAATAATCTCCCAAGCCCCAATAACTTATTTTTAAATGTTTTTGATTTTACTTTTATTAGGCATTTATCGGAAACTGTATCGGGAGTAGTCCATTCGTAGGACAATCCAGTAGCAGCATCTGTAATTTGATTCCAGTTACTACCTGAATCAATTGAGTAATAAAGATTAACTGAATCCATAGGTAAAATACCATCCCATTGAATATCTACTTTGGTTCCGGCAGGAAATTTTTCTTTGCCATTTGGATAAATCAGCTTTAATTCAGCATTAAGATTGTATAATGGAAGAATTATAAATATTAATTGGATTAATATAATTATACGATATACAAAATTGAGCTTTTTCATAACTGTACCCCGGTAATTTTTTATTTTTTCAAACTTTATAACTAGTAGGTATAAATTATAACCGTTCCCAAAATTAAACATTTTTTCATAACAATAACCAAATTTGTTATCAATCATATATATAAAGACACATAAACAGCCAAAACGTCTCAGAAAAAATGCAAAAAATATTCAAACTTTCAGAAATTTCTGATCCTACCCTCTCTCCACCAGCATCTTTCTCGAGTAAGCAATTAAACCGCCGGTTTCGATTATCTCCTTTGGTTATTCTACCCAATTCTCCAATTTTAGATTTTCGATTTCTTTAAAATGTTTTACATTGTTAGTTACAAAAATCAATTTCTTTTCTAAAGCAAAAGAAGCAAGCAATAAATCTGCTCCATCAACATTTTTTCCGGTTTTAACACACTTTGATTTTATTTCTCCAAAATTTTTAGCAGTTTCGTTGTTTGAATGTATGATTGGGACTTTTGATAATAATATCTCAATGCTTTTGATGTTTTCTTTTAATCTTGATGATTTGAATGCACCAAAATAGAGTTCACAAAGAGTTATAAAAGAAATACAGACTGAATCTAAACCAATTTTGCAGATTTTATTTTCAATTTTTTTATTGCCATTTAACCAATAAGCAATAATATTTGTGTCGAGTAAGTATTTCATGGTTTATCTATTTGCGAAATAATTACGACCTGATTCCATTTCAGCTATAATTTCTTTTATATCCCGGTCATCCTGCCAAATACCACATAATCCTGTTGAATCTAATTTCTTATTATCATTTTTATGGTATTTATTTCTAATTGACTGAAACAAATTATAAACTTCAGGCAGAAAACTTTCGGGTATTTCCCTGATATTACTCATTATTTCATTTTCGTAATATGCTCTTTTTTCCATTTTATCACCTCAAAGATAAAGACTAATATTTTTAAATGACGATATTATTCGATAATAAGTTTTAACAAAAATAACTATACCCTCTCCAGCAACTTCTTTCTTGAATATGCAATTAAGCCACCGGCTTCGATTATCTCCTGCTGTGTTTTTGTGTGAGGAATGATTGCGTATTCCTTGCCCTTTGTCTTGTTGATGACTTTTTCTTCTGTTAACTCGAGTTCGTCGTTTAGGTCTGCGTCAATGCCGGGACAGATTACTGTTTTTAAGCCGAGATTGATGCTGTTTTGCAAAAATATTCTTGCGAAATTTCTTGCTATAATTATTAGTTCATGTCCTTTCAAGGTTGAGCATGCCTGCTCACGGGAGGAACCGCAACCGAAGTTTTTTCCGCCAATGAGAATACTGTTTGCCGGTACGGTTCTGCTGTTTAACAGTTTGTTTAATTCCTTTTCGTCTGCAAAAGCATATTCGGGTGTCTCGGTTGGCAGTACTGTAGCCATGAAACGACCGGGATAAATAATATCAGTTGATATATCATCTCCAAATTTATAAATTACTTTACTCATAAAAAAACCTCCTTTTTAATTCTAAATTTTAAATTCTAAATTCTAAATTTTCAATCATTTTTTTAATACCAAATTTTCAAAACTTATTTCACGCTAAGTTCGCAAAGCCGCAAAGAATTTTCAATTTTCAATTAATTCTTCATTATCACATTTCACTTAAAATTTAAAATTAAAAATTTAAAATTTTTGTTTCGTTGGGTCAGTGATTACACCTGTGATTGCACTTGCGGCGGCTACCGCGGCAGAACACAAGTAAACTTCTGCATCGGGATTGCCCATTCTGCCTTTGAAATTCCTATTGGTCGTTGAAAGTGCTTTTTCTCCGTCACCCAATGCTCCCTGATGGACACCGAGACATGGACCGCATCCGGGATTGGCAATAACGGCACCGGCATTCATAAGAACTTCAAAAATTCCTTTTTCCATTGCTTGTCTGTATATTTTTCCGGAAGCGGGAAATACCAACATTCTTGTTCCTTTTGCAACTTTATGTCCCTTGATGATTTCTGCGGCAACTTCGAGGTCGTCAAGCCGTCCGTTTGTGCAAGAGCCAATTACAATCTGGTCAATTTTTGTGCCTGCTACCTGTCCAACAGGTTTGACGTTGTCAACAGTATGCGGACAAGCAATCTGCGGTTCGAGCTTTGAAGCATCAATCTCAATCACCTTGTCGAATACTGCATCTTCATCTGAATTGACTAATGGAATTTCTTCAGTTACCCCTGCTTCTCTCAGATACTTAATTGTTTCTTCGTCACCCGGAACAATTCCCGAAGTTGCACCGGCTTCGACACTCATATTACAAATTGTCAAGCGTCCCGATGTACTCATGTTTTTAATTGTTTCACCATGAAATTCAATGACCTTGAAATTGGCACCTTCTGCCGAAATCTTTCCGATTAAATGCAAAATTAAATCTTTTGGCTGAACATATTTCTTCAGTTCTCCATTAACAATTACTTTAATTGTCGGAGGGACAGGAACATTGAGCATAACTCCTAAAGTCCAGACAGAAGCCATTTCGGTAGCACCGATGCCAAATGAAAAAGCACCTAAAGCACCGTGTGTCGTAGTATGGCTGTCGGTCCCAAGAACGACATAACCCGGTCTGACATAGCCGTATTGCGGAAGTATCTGATGGCAAATACCCATTTCATCACCGCGAATGTCGTGGAACTTGGAAATACCTTGCTCTGCAATAAAATTTCTGATTTTTTTCTGGTTTGTTGCAGTCTTTCTGCTTTCTGCCGGAACGCGGTGGTCGAAAATAACTGCGATGTTATTCGGATTCCATACCTTTGGTTCCAATCCTGTCCCCTTGTAAATTTCAAGAAACTGATTTATCACAAGAGCGGCATTTTCATGCGACATGGCAAGGTCAACCTTTGGCTCGACGATGTCGCCGACATTGACATGAGGTAATCCGCTAGCCCTTGCTAAAATTTTTTGAACAATAGTTTGTTTCATGATAGTCCTTTTATAAAAATAAAAATCATTAATTCAATCATTAAAATTGGAAAAATAGAATTCACATTAAAAACAACTCTGTGTGATAAAAACCTCCGCTTGGTATTTGAATATCAAGGTATTTGAAAATCCGTTTTAAAATGTTTTCAGTCCCATTATAAATGTCGCTGAGCAATTTTGACATGGCTGCTAACTGGAATTTGTCGGGTTGTCCTGCACCTATGATAGAATTCAGTTCAGCGATAGATTCATTAGTCAAATCAATGTAGGCGAATTCAATGTTAATCAATTCTTTTAATTCATCAGGAGTCATAGATATATCGTCCTTTTTTTCTGATATAATCAATGAATGGTGATTTTTGATTCAATGGTACGACATCTACAAGAATACCTAATTCAATGTCTAAGGTAGAACCGAATTCGAGAAATTTATTATCGGCTATACCGGAAACGGCGATATCAATATCATTTGCCTTATCATAATTTTCGAGGGCACTACCGAATAAAATCACCTGAGTAGCGCCATAGTCTTTTGCTATTTCGACGATTCTGTCAATATTTCTTTGAGTTATAGCCATAATTTAATTTCATTAATTAGAAAATCAATTCAAAATACGAAAAAAAAGAAATTGCACAAAATCTATTTTATATTAAATAATTATCAACATATCACCAAATATCAACTTTGAAATTCAGCTTTTCTAACAAAAGCATCAATATATAAACTGAAAAAAAAAATTACTTCTTTATACTATAAAATATATATCCTTTCAATTGGTCAATTCTTTTTGAATTCCCACCACAGCTTATTGGAATAAATTTAATTTTAACTACATTATTTTCTGCAGAAAAAGACTGAATATCCTCAAAATTAAATTTCTCTTTTTTCTTTGCAATACCAACCAGTTCTGAGAAGTTTATTTGCAAAGTATCCAAACTTCCTGTTTTTAATATGAAATATAGAGCAGGTTTCTTCACATCAATTTTCGTATAAAACTCACTTGTGGATAATTCACCATAAGCCGGTATACTATTTTCAAAAAACTCATAGACGCAAAAATAATCGTAATCTGTAATTGAGAATGGTCTGCAAGTGCTTTCATTTTGAACATCGTAAAAACCATAATAATCATTTTTCTTTTCGGTGTTTTTCAATTTCATAAGCTTAAATGCAGAGTAAGAGCCCTTTTTCCTTACTGAATCAATAGCCAGATTAGTTCTTCTATGTAAAATCACAAATAATTTTTCAGATTTGTGAAAGTTAATTAAATATTCGATAATTGATTCAATACTATATAAATCTTTCTCCGAAACTATTACCGTTTTATTTATATTCTCCTTTTTAAGTAAGCCATATTTTGCTATATAATTATTTAAACGGTTGAGCTGACTGTTCTCTGATATATTAAATGCACTTTGAGGACCAAAAGATATCAGAAATCCGACAATTATTAGACTTACCGGAATTATTTTTATATTCTTTTTACCGGAGAAAGTAAAATACAAAGCCATGCAAAACAGCCATAAAGTTGCAACAATACTTAAATAACGGTCTATTGTTATGCCGTAGTCGCTCACCCTTTGGTAAATGGCGAATCCCATTAGAAAAAGCAAAGGAAATATCAACCGGTAAAACCAATTTCTAAACAATTTCATCCAACGATTTGAACTTGACTCGATAAGTGGAAAAACAAAAAGTACTGACAGAATTCCGATAGCAGAAAAAGTAAGAGTTAAGCTCGTTACCATTCCGCGTGGCAGTTCCCATTTGAAAAGAATGGTAATTGCGTAGACATAAAGAATAACCATATAAATAAAAGCTATTGGAATTAATATGTATTGTGTAAAAATCTTCAGACTTTTGGGGTAATCTTTTTTTCCTGAAAACGTTCCCAAATCGGCAGGCACTCCCGCAAGGAAAAAGAAAATACTAAAAATCCCGATTAACCAGATGAACAAATGCTGATATGCTTTTCCTGAAATTTCTACTCCAAATAATTTGTCAACTGCTAAAAGAGCTAAAGATAATCCAAGAAATAATGCAAAAGTGAATAAACCGGAAACAAGCACTCTTAAGAACAAGACCTTATTGAAATGCCAAAAATCATTTTGAGTACTTGCACCATAAGGATAAGATAGAGTTATTATCAGAATAGTTGTAAAAATTAAAAAGACAAGCCGTATCCCGTCTTCCGTTGCCAAACTGAAGTTGTAAAAATAAAGAATTAGAATTGGAACTGTTATCAAGCCAACAAATAAATGTTTTTTTATTGTACTGAAGTTTTTTCTTTCGGTAAACAAATACAAGGCACCCGATATGAAAACACCAATAAGGCACATTAAGCCGATTTTATTGAATAATTCCAAAGATGTATCCTTGGGATGCATTTGAACAGTCATGCTGAATGCGATACTCCCCAAAAAAGCAATCAAGATAAGAAGGGGAAATCTCTTTATTACTTTAATGCTGTTATCAACTATTAAAGACATTGAAATTATTTTCATGTTTTTTGCCCTTTCATTTTCTTTATGATGTAAATTTCAATATTATTTTCTCATTTAATAAATACAGGAAATAAATAATTCAAATATTATACAAATTTAGTTAAAAAAAACTCTGCTTAAAAAAATTTGTTTAAATAATAAAAATAACTTATAATTGTAAAATATTGTTATACTATAGTGTTAATAATATTACTCTTTGTTTGCTGTTTCGTTTTAAACCGGAAAAGAAAATAATATCATTGTAAAAAATATTTTTCTCAAAAAATGGAGGTAAAAATGAAAAAGAGCATTACCAAATTGCAATTCTGCACGTTGCTACTATTATATTTTATTGCTTTATTGTTGCCAATAAACAATATAGCTATTGCCGGAGATGCAAAATTTAAAAATATTATCAGCCCCGGGAATTTTGTATATATTGGCAGTACACTATCAGTAGTATTTGAAATCGAGAATATCGAGTCTTATCCGGTTACCGATTTAATGGTTTCAAGTACAATCAAAAATGCAAACGAAGAAGATGTTTATGGCTGGGATACGACATTAGCCGTATTGGAACCTCATTCTTTTTTGACATTGTCATCAAGTCCGCATTCATGGCTGGAGGAAGAACCGGGGATTTATACATTATACTTGCAGTGTTTCTCGGAAGTTGACATTAATCCCTCAAATAATAGCATGGAAATGGAGTTTGAAGTTAAAGAGCCGCCGGAACCTGCCCTTGAGTTTGATGTGGAACAACTCAGCTTTAAAATAAACTGGGACCACCCTTTTTCTTTGGTAGGACTTATTAATTTTAAATATGGTCCGCTTGAAGATGTGAAATATGTCAATGTAGTTGGAAAAAATGAAAAAACAAATACTGTTGATTGGATAGTAAAAAATTTAGCATTACTGCCATTCGATGTAGAACAAAAAATTTCATATTGTTTTGATTTTGGAAAACTGAATTATTTGGACGGTGAAAAAATCGAAACGATTGATATTGGCTTAATGTATGGCGATTCAATTATTGACAACTATTTTGAGACCGATTACTGGTTTAAAACAATGGTAAATGTTATTAATTATGATGTAGGAATTGATAATCCACCTGACAGCGAGCCAAGTATTATTTTTGAATTAAGTGAACCGGCTTTTGAATTTACACCATATAAAACATGGGAGTATCGGGGTTGCAACGTACCAAACATTGAGTTAGATTATACCAGAAGTCCCTCGAGTGCTACTTATGCGGGAGACCTGAATGCATGCGGACCTGCCGCCGCTTCAAACAGTATGCAATGGCTTTTGGAAAAACATCCGAATCTCGATGACAACGGGCAGTCTCACAGGGAAAAAATGGTTGAACTCAGCAAAATGATGAACAGGGCAAATAATGAGGGAGTGAATACAGCACAAATAGTAAAAGCAAAGCTGGCATTTATTGATAAATACAAATTGCCAATATCGGTTAAATACCAAAGCCATTTTATAAGTGCCGATACGATACAATCACCTAATGGTGAGTTTGGGCATTATGCAAAGAACAAGAGCGATTCTGCGAGGAAACCACCGAAATGGGATTGGCTTTTAAGTGAATTTAAGAATGGGGAGGATATCGAAATTCTCTTTGGCTGGTATGACAGCACAGGAACAAGACATGGAGGGCACTGGGTAACTGTAACCGGTTTAAGCGAAGTTGGAAATTACAAGGGTCTTTACTTTAAGGATGACTTACTTCAGGGTGCTGATTCAGGAAGAAGAGAAATGTTTGTTAACTGGGTTGCCGGCACCGGCGGTTGGTCACGTCTTGCGGGATTCAGGGGACCGAACAGTTATTGCTGGGCTGAAAGCGTGGTTTCCGAAAGCTATGATTCAACAGTTACTTTTGAAGCCGGAGCAGTTTTAGATAGAAGTGAAAACATATTTAATGTTAGTGTTTGGGAAAATCCAAGTTCGGTTGATAAAGCTGTTAATATTTCATTTGAAATTACTGAGAACTATAATTTGAAGATTATTGTATTTGATATAAATGGAAATGAAATTGCAAAAATATCCGAAAATAATTACTCCGAAGGAAAACACAAAATCGAGTGGAACGGTTTTGACTTCTCAGGTAAAAGAGTAGGTGCAGGAACATATTTCATAGTATTTAAAGCTAACGGAAAAGAGTATACAACAAAAATAATTAGGGAATAATTGCTTTTTTTGTGTTAAGTGTTAAATGTTAGGTGTTGAGTGGAATTTTGAATTTTAAGTTTTAAATTATTTTGATTTATCTTCCTGTGTCTGTCGAAGAATGAACTTGTCGAAGGATGAGGTTTTTAAAAGTCATTCCGGGCAAAGTGAGAAATCCCGTATTCAAATTTCTGGATTCTTCACTTTGCTCTGAATTACTTTTTTTATATTTATTTTCACTTTTTTCAAAAAAAGTGTAACATTTTGCATTTTCATGTGTTATATAAGTATATTCGTGAACAAAAGCGAAGAAACTATTAAAATTTTTATTCAATTAACTTTACTAGGTTTTTTATGAGAAGAATAATTTCATATCTTGTAATAATATTCTTTGGATGCCTTTACCTTCGGGCACAGGTAGAGCCACCTGACACTGACGGTAATGGCTACCGCAATATATCTACTTTAGACCACCTCCGCTGGATTAGCGAAAACGACAGCAGTTGGTCCTGGAATTTCGAGCTTGACAATGACATTGACGCAAGCGACACGAGGAATTGGAATATCGGCGACCATGATAATAATCCAGATACACCTGATTCGGCAATGGGATTTAAACCAATAGGATGGCGAGAAAGTGATGGTACACCGTTCGGATTCACCGGTAAATTTAAGGGTGCTAATTTTTTGATTAGCAATTTATTTATCTATCGCTCTAAAGAGCGTGGTGTCGGTTTTTTTGGATGTGTAAATGATAGTGGTTTAGTTGATTTCTTAGGAATAATAAATGCAGAAATTCATGGAAATATGGATGTTGGAATAATATGTGGTTCATTAAATTCTTATTTAAGCTCTAAAAGTGCAAGAATAAGCTACTCTTATAGTACTGGTAAAGTCGGAGGAAATAAATATGTTGGCGGATTTTGTGGAACAAACGATAATGGGATTATCAACAATTGTCATTCAATCTGTGAAGTCCATGGAATTGGTGAATATTTAGGTGGATTTTGTGGTGATAACTATAATACAGAAGTAAGAGGTTCAATTACAAATTGTTATTCAATCTGCAATGTTAAAGGAAATGGTTCTTATGTTGGTGGATTTTGTGGTGGAAATAAGTATTATGGCATTATTACTAATTGCTATTCATCTGGAATTATTTCCGGGAATAAGTATGTTGGTGGATTTTGTGGATATAATGATAATATTATCACGAATTGTTATTCCTTAGTTGAAGTAAAAGGTTCGTCTGAAGTTGGTGGGTTTATTGGGATGATGAGTAGTTATGATAAATATGAGGTAACAAATTGTTTCTCAATTGGTGAAGTTGTCTGTTCAGGAGGAGATGTTGGTGGATTTTGTGGAGGTACTGATTATAATAGTATAAGTAATTGTTTTTGGGACATTGATAAATCAAAAAAAAGTACAAGCCGTGGAGGCACTGGTAAAACAACATTAGAAATGAAAACACCAAATACATATGATAATTGGGATTCCACAAGTGTATGGAATATAAAAGAGTCTGAATATCCAACGCTAAAAACTTTTACAAATGAATTTTCCGGGAGTGGTTCTGGAACTAATGAAGAACCCTATCAAATTACAAATATACAACAGTTTCAGGAAATATTTTATAATCCTTCTGCAAGCTACATTATAACTCAAGATATGGATGCATCAGAAACAAAAAAATGGAATACCGGTAAAGGATATTATCCTGTATGCCAGTATTCTGGATTTACCGGGAAATTAAATGGTAATGGTCATTTTATAAGGAATTTATATATAAACAGACCAAATGAAAGTGATATTGGAGTTTTTGGAACTGTTCGTGAAGGTATAGTTGAAAGTTTGAATACTTTATCAGTTGAGATTACTGGCAATAACCATGTAGGTGCTTTTTGTGGTCAGAATAATAATGGGAGATTATTAAATTCTTCTACAAGTGGAAATATTAAAGGAAGTTGGGGTATAGGTGGCTTTGTCGGTTTGAATTGTTATAAAGATATTGGAATTATTGTCAACTGTTCTTCAGAATGTAAAATTATTGGAGAATCCAATGTCGGAGGTTTTTGTGGGAGTAATGATTTTGGTTATATCATTCAATCCAGCTCGTTAAGTACTATTGATAGTTGTTTCTGGCAGGCAGGAGGTTTTTGTGGGAGTAATCAACTCAGTATCATCTCAAAGTGTTTTTCCTTAGGAAAAGTTAATGGAGGTCAATATGCTGGTGGTTTTTGCGGTAATAATGATCGGACTATCATTAGTAATTGTTTTTCTAGGGAAAATGTTAAAGGTAAAATATTTGTTGGGGGATTCGTTGCAATAAACAGAAGTAGCGAAATCTCAAAATGTTATTCAGAATGTACTATCCAAGGCGATTCTTCGGTTGGTGCTTTTTGTAGTATAAATAGTTCAGTTTACTCTGTGATTGATGATTCATATTGGGATTTAGAAACTTCAAACATATTAATAAGTGATGGCGGCGAAGGAAAAACCACAACCGAAATGAAAACACAAAATACATTTGTTAACTGGGACTTCGAAAATATCTGGGCTATTGACCCTAATACTAATGACGGCTATCCATACCTTCAAGGATTTCCAATTGTTTCTGTTGAAGAAAATGGGAAAAAAGCTGATAATGATTTAATTTCAATCTACCCAAATCCCGCAACTGATTTTTTGTGTATTGAAAATAATAGTGAAAGTCAAATAAAGAAAATCGAGATTTTTAATTTACTTGGAGAAAAAGTCTTGTTATTTGTAAATGATAACGGCTCACAAACAATTAAAATTAACATTAGCGGATTACAAATTGGCAATTATTATTTGAAGGTAATTCATGACAATGAAGTTGCAATAAAAAATTTTTTAGTTTTCAGATAACTCTCAACACTTAACTCCAAACTCTCAACTCTCAACTCTCAACTAAAAAATATAGTTATATTTATAATAATTGCTAATTCGTCAATAAGCATTAAATTTGACATTATGAGAATAGCATATTTATCAACGTTTTATCCTTTCAGGGGTGGCATTGCACAGTTCAATGCTTCACTTTATCGTGAATTTGAAAAAAATCACGACATAAAAGCATTTACTTTCAAACGGCAGTATCCGAATATATTATTCCCGGGACAAAGCCAGTTTGTTACTGAAACAGACAAACCGGATATTATTGAATCGGAAAGAGTATTAGATACAATTAATCCTTTAACATATCTGTCAGCTCCGAGAGTAATCAGTCAATTCAAACCTGATATGCTTCTTATGAAATTCTGGATGCCTTTTTTTTCTCCTTCGCTTGGCTGGACAGCAAGAACTTTGAAGAAAAGAGGCGTGAAGATAATCAGTATTCTTGACAATGTGATTCCTCATGAACGCAGACCGGGGGATATGGCTTTGATTAAATTTTATTTGAATCAAAATCATGCTTTTATAGTTATGTGTGATGCTGTGAAAAATGATTTGCTGAGCATTAAACCTGATGCATTATTTACTCAGCAACCACACCCTTTGTACGACCATTTTGGGGAAAAGAAAGATAAAACCGAAGCAAGACGATTTTTGAATTTACCTGAAGACAAGAAGATTCTTCTCTTTTTCGGTTTCATAAGAGAGTATAAGGGTTTGGATTTACTTCTGGGATCTGTCAGTAAATTACCCGACGATTATTTACTTGTTATTGCCGGTGAAGTTTATGGGAAGTTCGATGAATATGATGAGCAAATCAAATCTTTGGAAATTGCTGATAAAGTCAAAAAATTTGTGAGGTACATTAATGACGATGAAGTTCCGTTATTTTTCTCAGCGGCAGATGTTTGCGTTCAGCCGTATAAATCTGCTACACAGAGCGGAATCGCAGGAATATCCTATCATTTCGATTTGCCAATGATTGCGACAAATGTGGGTGGTTTGAAGGAAATGATTGAACCATACGGAACAGGTATTATCGTTGATAAACCGGATGTTGATTTGCTGACAAATGCAATAAAGGAATATTTTATTGGTGATAAATCAGAAAAGTTAAAGGAAAACATAAAGGTATTTAAAGAAATATGCTCGTGGAAAAATTTGGCGAAAGCGATTGAGGAATTGAATAATCGAATAACTGAAAAATAGAATGCCTGAAAGAAATAATTGTACAGAGTTTCACAGAGAAGAAAAAAAGAATTATAATTTTCAATTTAAACCTTATTTATTGCTTTGTGTTCCTTGTGAAAATACTTTGTGAACTTAGTGTTAAAATGACTTTTAAAATTTAATTGGAGTTTTGAGGAAAAGGATTCAAAGTTTGAATTTAATATCTGGATTCTTCGCTATCGCTCATAATGACTAACAACAGAAAACCGATAACAAAAAAACATGGAATTAAAAGATAAAAGCGGGCTTATACCAAAACTGGGACTATTCCTTACAACTGCGATTGTAATCGGTGCCGTGATAGGTTCGGGTATTTTCAAAAAGCCGGCTTTGATGGCAGAACAGTTGGGTTCTCCCGAGTTGTTGCTTGCTATATGGGTAATTGCAGGTGTAATTACTCTTTTCGGAGCATTAACGAATGCAGAAATTGCAAGCATTATACCTGTTACCGGAGGTCAGTATATTTATTTCCGTGAAATGTATGGCGATTTTTATGCATATCTTTACGGCTGGGCTGTACTTGTTGTTATTCAGACCGGTTCCATTGCTTCAATCATATATATTTTTGCTCATTACACCGGTTACTTTTTCGCATTACCAAGATTTTCACCGGATATTGAAAACAATTTTATAATTCATATTCCTTTTATCGGTACCATTTTTCCTTTGCGGGAAATAGGAGAAAAGCTAATTGCAATCGGAGTATTATTTTTTCTGACAATCGTTAATTATCTCGGAGTGATTTTCGGTGGAAGTTTGTCTGCATTTTTTACAGTAATGAAAGTTGCGGCAATTCTGATTATTGTTGTTCTTGGGTTTTCTCTTGGTGACGGTTCTTTTGCAAATTTTGCCACAGATACACCCGGCTTTGCTATTAATGCAGGACTTTTCAGCGGGATTATGATTGCTCTTTCAGGTGCTTTTTGGGCTTACGACGGTTGGAATAATATTACATATATTGCAGGAGAGGTAAAAAATTCGCAAAGGAATATTCCATTGGCTCTTATCATTGGAACTGTAATAATCATAGCAGTCTATTTACTAATAAACCTTGCTTATCTTTATATCTTACCGGTTGAACAGATGGCAGGTTCAAAACTGGTAGCTTCGGATATGGCTTCTGCAGTACTTGGTCCTATCGGCGGAGGTTTGATTGCCGCGGCAGTGATGATTTCTACATTCGGTACTGCAAACGGGACAATCATGGTGAGTGCAAGGGTTTACTTTGCAATGTCGCGGGAAAATTTATTCTTTAAGAAAATAGGTGAGACTCACCCAAGATTCAGCACTCCGGCAAATGCTCTTTTGATACAAGCGGTTTGGACTGCACTGCTTATTCTCAGCGGTACATTTGACATTTTAACCGATATGCTGATATTCATCAGTTGGATTTTCTACGGTATGGGTGCGTATGGTGTTTTTGTTTTGAGGAAGAAATTGCCCGATACTCACAGACCTTACAAAGTAATCGGATATCCGTGGATACCTGCAATATTTGTTGCCTTTGCCGCTGTCTTTGTGTTCTTCACACTGTATAACGACATTGTAAATTACGCTAATGGGCATAGCGAAATAATCAATTCAGTTTTTGGTTTGATACTTGTCGCAACGGGAATTCCGCTGTATGCTTATTTTAATAAGAAGCGGAAAACAAGTGCTACTTAAATATAATAACTCTATGAACTCAAAGAGTTAGTTACACAGAGTTTCGCCAAGGAGGCACAGAGAGCCACTGAGAAAGACAAATGTCTGAACCGCTGATTAAACTGATTTAACTGATTATTTTCATAGTCGTGAAAAAGTGAAACGTGAAACTTGAGACGGAAGAATTTAACCAAAAAGGGCACAAAGTTATTACATAAAGGGCACAAAGCATAGCAAGAAACCCCGATTGTAGCTGATTATTGGATTTCACTGATTTTTTACTGTCAGTTGTAACAACTGACAGAACAGAATAATTTCTAAATTTCTATCTTTCTAATTTCTCCATTCCCACTACCCTTTGATTACAAAAACTAAATCATTTAACAGAAAATTGGATTGTTTGGGTACTATTTATTGTCTAATATGAATTATTTCATTAAATTTGTTGCTCAATTTTGAAGAAATAGCTTTTTAAAATAGAAAATATATAGATTAGCATAAATTTTAATATTAAATAAGGATTAGTACATGAATACAGGAAAAATTGTCCAGGTCATAGGTCCGGTAGTTGACGTCGAATTTACCGAGGGAAATATACCGGCAGTGTTGAACGCTCTTTACATTATGAGAAAAAATGTCGATACAGGTGAAGAACAAAAACTTGTTTGCGAAGTACAACAGCACCTTGGAGAAGATAGAGTTCGCTCGGTTGCAATGGATTCCACTGACGGTCTTGTTCGGGGTATGGAAGTAATTGATACAGGTGGAACGATTATGATACCCGTTGGTCCTGAAGTTTTAGGCCGCTTGATTAATATCACAGGGGACCCAATTGACGAAAAAGGACCAGTCATCACAAAAGAAAAATACTCGTTGCATAGACCCTCACCCAAGTTTGAAGACCTAAGTACTTCAACCGAAATGTTCGAAACAGGAATTAAAGTTATTGACTTAATCGAACCGTTTACCAAAGGAGGGAAAACAGGTTTATTCGGTGGAGCAGGTGTTGGTAAAACCGTTATTATCCAGGAGTTAATCCATAATATTGCCAAGCATCACGGCGGTTATTCATGTTTCGCCGGTGTCGGCGAAAGAACACGTGAAGGAAATGACCTTTACCTCGAAATGCAGGAATCAGGAGTTATTGACAAGACTGCACTTGTATTCGGACAGATGAACGAACCTCCGGGTGCACGTTCAAGAGTCGCTTTGACTGCTTTGACTATTGCTGAATATTTCCGCGACACAGAAGGTAAAGACGTATTGCTTTTCATTGACAATATTTTCCGTTTTATACAGGCAGGTTCAGAAGTATCCGCTTTACTCGGAAGAATGCCTTCAGCTGTTGGTTATCAACCAACCCTTGCAAGCGAACTTGGTGCTTTGGAAGAAAGAATTGCTTCAACAAAGAAGGGCTCAATTACATCTGTACAGGCAATTTACGTTCCTGCCGACGACTTAACAGACCCTGCTCCGGCAAATACTTTCTCGCACCTTGACGCAATAACTGTTCTTTCGCGTGATATTGCAACCTTGGGTCTTTATCCGGCAGTTGACCCCTTGGATTCGACTTCAAGAATTATGGACCCGCATGCAATTGGTCATGAACATTACAATACAGCTATGAACGTCAGGTTAGTACTTCAAAAGTACAAAGACCTCCAAGATATTATTAATATACTTGGTATGGATGAGTTATCGGAAGAAGATAAACAATCTGTTTACCGTGCAAGGAAGGTTCAAAAATTCTTCTCACAACCATTTGCAGTTGCAGAACAGTTTACCGGTTACCAGGGCAGATACGTGAAAATCGAAGATACTATCGCCGGATTTAAGGCAATTATCAGCGGTGAGTGCGATGAAATTTCGGAATCACTCTTCAGCTATGCAGGAACAATTGACGAAGTTATAGATAGGGCAAAGAAAGAAGGAAATTAATTGATAATTGTTAATTGTCAATTGTTAATTGAAAAGGATAAATAGCCATGAGTTTTTACTCGTGGATTTAAGAGCTCCTAATAGTTTTAGGGCTTCAGTCTCGACAGAAGAGAAGGCTGTTGGTCCTAAGTGAAATGAAGGAATGAAGAATAGTAAATTGGTATTTTAAATTGATTTTAAATTTTAAATTGAAGTTTTTAAATTATTAACTGAGGAATAAATGGAGCAGGAAAAGATATTAGATGTTGAAATTGTAACACCACAAATGGTAATTTATGAAGGCAAAGCTCAATCGGTTACAGTGCCGGGGAGTAAAGGTCCATTTCAGATATTAAATATGCACGCTCCAATTGTTTCCACTCTCGATGTCGGATTGACAAGGATTGTTGACGACAACAGCAATCTTCATTTGTTTGCAACCGGAACCGGATTTACTGAAGTACACCGCAACAAAATATCAATACTTGTAGAAAGTGCTTTTGATTCTGCAGAATTAGACCTGGAAGAAATCAAAACTGAATTGGCAAATGCAAAAGAACTATATCACAACAATAAAACAGCCGAGTTTGAGATGGCTGTGCTCGAACTTGAAAATAAACTGAAGGCGGCGGAGAAAGTAAGAAATTAAATTTCGGGAGAAGGGAGAAGGGAGAAAATAGGTGAAATCAGGGGTGAAATTCATTGATTTTGTAATTCGTTATCATTCAAGTAATTATCGGGTTTGAAAAAGTTAGTTTCACCAAATTCACCGCAGTTTTGAGCTTTTGTTTTCGGTTATCCGTTTTCGGTTGTCTGAACTGGGATTTTGAGATTTATATGACTTTTTCGTGAAAACGTGAAACGTAAAACGTGAAACGTAAAACGAAAGACAATTACACAGAGATACTCTGAGAATTCACAGAGCTAAACGGAGAATTTACCGACCTATCATTTTGCAAAGAACGAGATGGACGAAATTACGAGATTGATGCGAAATATAATTTATTTTATTTTAAAAAGGTTTTTGTTTTATTTTCATTTTATAGAATAGTGGATTTTTTTTACTTTTTTAATTGCTATTCTTTTTAAATCATCATTTTCAGAACTAAAACCATTATAAAATGCATTAATAAAATTTGATTTTATCACAACCAATTTATTTGAATTAATATTTTTATTTAACTCAACAAAAATTCCAGTATACCCGGTAGTAATAATAGCCCTTGGTGGCATTCGGAAAATATTTTGCTCACAGAATTCTTTTTTTACAAATTTAGCCAGCTTATTTAATTTATTTACATCCTCCTCTGAATTATTAATATCAACTATAACATCAAGATTAACAGTAGAACTTTTTACCTGAATTAAAATTATATGGTAGAACTGTTTATAATTTCTTATACCCCAGATATCAGCTGGTGTTTTTGAATGATATGATGCAGTTAGATAATCTTTTCCTTTTAAAAAATCACTAACATGTTTTTCTGAATAGTTCGCAGAAAAATGACGAACATCAGCTAACCGAGTTGATTCCAGTATTGGCTTTTGAAATTTTTTGGCAACTTCATTTACCCAATCTTTGAATAAGAAACCATTATAACTTTCAATGTTTTTCATAATGCCTCCCGAATTTTTTAACAAAAATATTTAAAGAAAAAACAATTATTTACATCTATTAAAAAAGCTCAACAAAAAAATATGGCATTGCTAACATAGTATAGACATATTATTATTTAAATACCACATTGCTAATATCAAAGTATATTTTAACATCTCAATTGATTTTGTATAACATTTACTTCTTCTTCTCAATCTAGCACAAAAGTGTCTCAACCTACTAT
>JAZDIP010000018.1:0-2507 GCA_043804925.1 bacterium
AAGATTGTAAAACCTTTTTACTGCTTTCTGCCGGTTAACGACTGTCAACTAATTCCCAAATTAAAATTTAAAACTTAACATTGTACTGACACATTGCAATGTGTCCCTACACTCAACACTTAGCACTCAACACTTAACACTTAACACTTAACACTAACTAAATCTCTCTCTTTCGAAATTTTTCTCTAATTTCCTTGTCCTTTTCAGTCATGGCGAGCTCGCTGAATTTCTGAATTTCATCGAGCCACTTTAGCTTTTCTTCAGTGGATAGCTTCATGTATTCACGAATTTTATCGTCTTCAATATAATATTTTAAACCTTTAGTCATTATAATAAAAAAAACAGCTTGTTGATTATTACTTTATCCTTATCATTTTTCCAAATTCAACTCTATCAGCAATAATCAGCTTATAATAATAAATTCCATCAGTCAAATTACCTGCTTCGAATCTCACCTGATGTTCACCTTCGTTTATAAATGAGTCAACAAGCACAGAGACTTCCTGACCTAAGGCATCATAAACTTTTAGCGTTACAAAAGCAGATTTATCAAGATAATATTTTATTGTTGTTGTTTCAGAGAATGGATTAGGAAAACATTGAACAGTTTCAGATTTTTTCTGGATATTATCTTCAGTTTTTAATATTACTCCACCTTCGCGATAAACAGTTATACCATGATTACCAATCCATAAATTGTCAAAATCATCAACAAATAATTCTGAAATAAAGTTACTCATTAACTCTGAATTTTCTGTGTTAAATACAAAAAATTTGTTATTTTCAAATCTAACCAATCCCTCTAATGTTGCTATCCATATAATATTGTTATTAATTGTTATGTCCTGAATAATAGTCATTGGAAACAAGGGTTCCTCTATACCAAAATCTTTATTTAAGAAATTTATCCAAGTTGAGCAGTTAAAAAGGTATAATCCATTGGATGAAGTTGCTACCCATACGGAGTCATTTTGGAAAACTATTTTTTTTACTCTTTTAAGTTCAATGCCTGTATCATTAAAATTTAATCCAATCCATGTTTCTCCATCAAACTGTTCGATATCATCTCCTGAATTGAACCACAAATTTCCGATATTATCATAAATAATACCCTTTAGTTTTTTACCATGATAATCTTCAATTTTGGTAAATCCAGTATCGTTAAATTTATATATGCCAAATAATCCAGATTCCAATTCTCCGGTTAGAACATATTGTTCAATCCAAATACTTCCGTCCAAATCGCAAAAAGTTTTATAAAATGTGCCGATTTCTCCAGTTGGATACATGGAGAAATATTCAGTTTGTGTCATATTTATTTTAATTATTTTATCTTGAGAACCCAGCCATAAATTATTCTCACTATCTAGAGCAATTGAATTTACTTCTACACATTTCAAAGGAGAATCAAAATAAAAATCAGGATTCCAATTATTATCTTTCATTACCACTAAACCGTCAGAAGTTGATACCCAATAATAACCATTATTGTCTTTATTAATTTCACCGATAGAATTCCCCGGTAATTTAAATTCATTGAATTCGATAGAAGTCCATTCATCATTATCATATTTAACAAGTTTATTGTTTATTATCATCCATTTGAGATTATTATCTATAATTATTTTAGAAATTGGTTGATGAGCTATTCTACAATTTGGAGAATTATAATTTTTAATATTTGTTCCGTCAAAATTGTATAAACCTTTATGTGAAGAAATCCAGTATGTTCCTTTATCGTCCATTTCAATATCATAACAAGTAACGACATCAACGAGAGTATCAAATTGCTCATTTTTATATTTATAAAATCCCCAACCGGTTGCAACGAGAAATTCATTTGTGTCAATTATAGCAATATCTAATACGGAATCGTCCGTCCAACCAAGACGATAAGTTATGATAGTGTCGTTATTATACATAGCGAAACCATCACCAATACATAACCACATATTATTGTTTTTATCGAATAACATACGGTTGATACTACTTGAAATATGTTCATTATACATGTCAATAATTTCAAAATCATTCTCAAGAATTTTAACGATATGATTATTTAAAGAAAACCATGTATTGTTATTACTATCGAGAGCAAATGAGGTAATATTGAACGATGGAAGTAATGAATTATCCTTGTTAAAGGACGTCCAATTATCCTGGTAGTATTTGTATAGCTTATCATCAGTTGTTATCCAAACTGCATGATTTCCATCAACGAAGACTTTCCTGGTAATGGTTTTTTGGAACTTATCGAGGATGATTTTTTCACGGGTGGTTTTGTTAAATTTAATTGTATTTTTACCGGTTAGCCAGAGGTATTCACCGTCATCCGCAATGTCAGTTACATAGAGTGCCTTAAAATTAATCCACTCAGGATTTTGTGAATATGAAGCAACATTATTAAGAAGGAATAATGACAATATGACTACTAATTTTTTCATAAAATTTTCTCCACACTCAGAATAAATCAATTTATTTGACCAAATTTAAGAAAATTATTGTCA
>JAZDIP010000019.1:0-29721 GCA_043804925.1 bacterium
TATACTATTTTAAAAATAATATATAAATTATTTTTTTAAAAAAACTAATATTCCCCTATAAGGACACACTGTAGAAAAAGAGAGTATTTGTACATATTCAGAATTAACAATATATAAATTGTTAAAAAAACATAGAGATAGTTTTTTAAAATAATTGCCAAAAATATCAGATTTTTTTAATCCCTTTTCTGCTGTTTCCATTATCGGGGCAACATCATTATCCGGCAAGGAAAACCTGAAGAACAAAAGTTGTGTCCAAATCATTAGAAATGGCAGATATGACTCCAAAGATACTGTGGTATCTAAATGAAGGAACCGGTTATAAATATTTTCAAAAAATTGCTTTTTCTATCTATTAGTTACACTCTCATATCTTTGAACCGGGTGAATAACATTTACTCACCTACCATCACAAATGCACCCCAATAATAGGGCCAACGATACTTATTTTTCATAAACAATTGAGCTTCCTTAAATGCATCCCGCTTATTACCGGATGCTAACCAATTGGAATAAAACGTAGTCATTAATTCTCTTGTAGCGTAGTCGTCAACCGTCCACAAACTCATTATGATAGCTTTGGCTCCGGCAACCTCGAAAGCTCTTTGCAAACCGTAAACACCTTCTCCATTTTTGACCTCACCTAAACCTGTTTCGCAAGCCGACAGCACAACTAATTCGGTTTTATCCAAATCAAGATTCATTGCTTCAAAAGCTGTTAATATTCCATTATCGTTATCGTCAACATCGAAATTACCTGCGCCTGATATCTCCAACGTTGCCCCGGCAAAAAGAAGACCGGAACGAAGCAGAGGATTTTCAATGGCAGATTGTTTGTCAACACCGAATGTTTTTGAATCAGGACTTTCATCAATATCTTTCAAGAAAAATCCATGAGTTGCTATATGCAAAATCTTAGGATTTTTAATTTTCTTAACAGCACCTTCACTTGCTTTTTCCCTTAATGATTCTTGTAATTGCCAGTTCTTAGCATTTAATAATTGATATATTTCATTGATTTCCTGTTCAGTACCCGGTAATTCGGTTACCTTCAATAATTTTATTTCCTGCTTTGCTTTGGCAATTTTAAAACTGTCCCATGGTTTGTTGCTCGCTAAATCCAGATTCATCATTTCTGAAGTTTTAGCAGTATTGTCAACCATAGCAAGTTTTTCTTTGGATTTGTCATAATTAAAATCAGGATATCCAAAAAGTTCGGCATAATTCTCGGCAGGGGTTTCTGTATTTTTTTCTCTGTCAACAATATATCTCGTATTATGAACCAAATGCACTTCAAGTGTATCTAACAGATATTTATAATTAGGTAATTGCAAACTTGAAAGATTGATTTGGTTATAAACTGCATCCAATGAGACATAAGCAGATTTGATATCAGTTCCGAGCTTCTCTTCTATTTTTTCCCAATATGCCCAATAAGAATCCCTGTCCAACAACTGATGCTTAATCATGTTCTTATAACATTTTAAATACTCATCTTCAAGTTGCTTTCCATTAGACAATAAGACAATTCTGGGGCTTTCTGATGTCTTACTGTCAATAATTAATGCGGCATAATAAATCGAATCAAGCCAGTGTTTGCTATAATGACGAAAACGTACGATTTCAATAGCCGCTTCGCCGGGTTGTAAACGGTTTTGAATTTCTTTCCAAGATACGGATTTCTTTGTGTATTCCTGGGCAAATATTTCGGATTCCCTGCTCAATTCACGTTCGATTAGGTTAGCTTTTTTCTCGAACATCCCAATATCAATTTTTCCCTTTTCCAATCTTTCTTTTGGTAGAGAATAAAACGTTGCTAATTTTTCCTTGATTGAACGCCAACTTTCAAATTTCTCGATAAGCTGTCTGTCACCACTATTTAGGATCCTTCTCCTGACTTTGGTTGAGGCGTTTAATAATAATGCTTTTGTAGCTAACTGATTATCATACATTTTACCTATTAGAGACTTATCCTTATCCATCCATTTTATTACAAACGAATTAAATTCCTCGAAATTAGGACTTATATTGCTGTAAATCCTGCCTTTCTCATAATCGCTTAATGCAGGAAAATAGTTATTTATTTGATTTAGATATTCATCTAAAATATTATTCCAGTTATTTTTGGCTTTTTCGTATTTGCCTTGATTATCATATACTCTTGACAATCTTTGCAAGGTTTTAGTATAGTTTTGATGTTTGGGCCCATAATAACGGTCGTAAAGAATTAATGCTGTATCCAGCATCTTCTCTGCAAGATTTTGCTCACCCAATATATCCTTTATATCGGCTAAATTGCTAAGAGAATGTGCATATTCCGCAGAGTTTTCCGTATAAAGTTCTCTGTAAATATCTAAAATTTCAGCATATAATGGTTCGGATTTTTTAAATTGTCTTTGTACCTTATATAATGTTGCCAATTCAAATAATGGAGTAATATAACTCATTACTGAATTAATATTACTTGTATCAAATTCTTTTTTATAAATGGGTAATACTTCTAAAAAATATCTCTCAGCATCCTTAAACTTACCTTCATCGTAATACAACTTCGCTAAACTATATGTCGGATGAGCATATTCTTTGCTCGCAATACCATAATTTTGACCAAATATATCTCTGGCAAGTTTCAGGTATTCTTCGGCATCTTTATAGCGGTTCATCTGATGATATAAACTTCCTATATTTTGAACGGACTGACCATATAATGGATGACCATCACCAAAAAACTTTTTTAAAGCTTTGGAAGATTCCAAATATAGCGGTTCTGCTTTAAGATATTCCTCCATCTGTTGGTAAAGCAATGCCAAAAAATTTTGAGAAGCCGCATAGTATTTGCTCTCCTTCCCGAAATCCTTTTCTGCCTGTTTGATTGCTTTTTGAGCATATTCAATAGCTATTTCGTATTTACCCTGTTGATAATAGCTGTTCGTTTTCTCATTTAAAGTTTCCCATGTTTCCTGGGCAAACAGAATATTAGAGAAAACAAAAAATTGTATAAAACATACAGCTAATAATAATATTTTCTTATTCATCTGAAATCTTCAAATAGTTAATAAATAAACCTATGCAATAAAATTCCATAAGAGCAACTTTTTTGTCAGTTATCAAATATGTCAATTCTCTCAATTAATAATTCGTAATTAATAATTGATTACCTTCCCTTTGTTCCTTTTTTCTCAACAGGAACTGAAGTTTCATACTCACGTGTTCTTAACTTTTTTATAGCATCAAGTGCCACACTCCTACATCCCTGCTCAACAGTTCCAATACGAACTTCCCATGAATTATCCTCCCTAGGTGTCCAAACTATCTGCTCGTACCGCACAGCTTCGTCAATCCTGATTGTTGTCGTTGCCGGAGAAGCAACAATAAAAGATTGGCATCTCTTAGCAAAATTTACTACTTTTTGCTCCATAAGCGATGAAAGTTCAAGATAATAGCCATCTTCAAAAGATTCATAGGCAATGTAAACTTTATCAGGATTCACACCTTCGTACTTGATGTTAACAGTTTCACCACTCAATACCTGCTCCTTTTGTCCCATTTTGGAAAAGACAATTTCCCGGGCGGCTTTATCGGAAGTTCTCTTCAATGCTATAGGCGATGAACCATCGGCAGGAATAATAATACTTTGAGTTACATCAATCGGCTTTGGTTTTGCCTGTGTCGCATGTGATGCCAATTCCAAAATATACTCATCTTCGATTCTCGACTCGATATATCTCATATAAGTCAATTCGGATTCTGCACCAACATATATTATCAGATGTTCTTCACATTTTTTTAATACTTCTCTTTGACCGACTTTATCCCACATGATAATTCTATCAGGTACATAAGCTTTCGCTTCGTCTGCCTGACATTTCAACTCAATATAATTTGAAAATTGAATCATCACAGCTATCATCAACAAAATTTTAAACTGTTTCCTCATATCAATCTCTACTAATATATGTTTAACTTATTATTTTCAATTTAATATATTTTTGCGTTAATTATTATTTATTAATATAACTATTTTTCGTCTTTCTTCGAACATTCGATAGTTGGCGGTTTATCCAAATTTAATTGTCTTAAATATATACTTAACTTTGCCCTGATAGTAACTGCCTCACGAACATCATCGTATGATTTGGACCTAACCCTGTAATAGTTCTTATCCAAAGCCGACATGTAATACTTTTCAATGAAAACATCCTTTGCACCTCTTTGAGTTAGGTAATCCAACACAGATTTGGATTTCAATTCATTTTCATCGGAATAAATCAATACGAAACAACCTTCGACCAAATCCTCAACTTTTTCTTTTTCTTTCATTGGAGTGGATATTTCAACGATAACCAGTCTGTTATATAATCTTCCTTCGGGCAGTGAATTATCAAATAGTTCAACAAAGCCACGGCCTGTCGCCGAAGTTCTTGCCAGGTTTAATTTCTTCTTATCCTTCAGGAAATTCGCCACTTCTCTTGCCCTTGCATCACTCAATAACCTATTAGTATTTAAATCACCTTTCTTATCGGTATATCCGGTTATGGATATTTTTGAGTTGAATGGGTCATACTCAACATCGAGTAAATATTTGGATATCTTCGTTATATCCCTGTTTACGTCGTTATCATTAAATACATAATAATACATCCTGAAGGTTGAATCAATATCTTCAGGTTTTCTTTCAGGGTCAAATTTTATGTAATTGAACTGAAGAGTTTTTTCACTTTTGACAGTTTCGCCATTTCTGTCTGTTATATTCAAGATATAGTTCAGTGTTTTTATATCCGGATTTATCTGGTTAGCAGTAGCTCCTGCAAACCAACTTGTAAATTCCGGCATCCTGTCTTTGTCTTTCGGCACTACGTCCGCGACCTCATATAAAATTTTATCTTCCTGCGAAACTTTTAATTCCCATGACTCTATTTTAGTTAACGGCATAGCATCAAACAGAAAATCAATTCTCGGGCGGTTCAAACGTAAAACAAGATTTTTAATCTTAACCGGTTGAAGGATTTTTAAATTCGCAGTGTCAATCACAAATTCAACTCTCCGGTACTCATCGAGTAAAAGTTTATCGCCTGAGCGGGCAACTTCCGGAGCCAAGTTATATACCTGTTTTTTAATCCTGAATTCCGGAATTTTCCATACATCCTTCAAATATGTAGCTACTGAATCGATTCTCATGTCAGGTAATTCCGGCTTATTCGATTCGCTGCCTCCCATATTGTAACTTTGTAATATCACATTTGCGAATGGATTGACAGACAGACGGTAACCGAGAATATTCAAAACATTATAATACGTATTTAAAATATTATTTGCATCTCCTATCTTTTCTTCGGAATAGTTAACAACCTGATTATCATTTGTATATTTCACATATCTCGAAGGTATAGATGCATTCTTTTCGTCAAAGAATACATAATTCAAAATAGCTTGTTCCGTTATTGATTCAGCTTCTTTGAGTTCCACATCAGTGTTTTCAGCAGGTAATCCGGAAGTTAAAATCGGTTCCGCTTTTACTTCAGCATACAAAAATTGAATACATTCGCCGATTTCATTTCTTCTTAGGTTTCTTTCGGGACAAGGGGGCCATTCACAATCACCTTTTTTGTTGACAAACATTCCTTTACGGCACTCACATTCTCCGTCTTCGTTGCGGATTTGTCCGGGTGCACAGGGCAGTTCTTCGCAATTCCCCTGGGCATTTCTGGTCATACCGGGAGGACAGGGTCTGTCCCCTATGTATTTTGCTGAAACACCAAACCTTATCGAATTAGCAGACCATGAAGAATCTCCATTATTCCAAATTCCCAAAGCCCCATACTGAAAATAAACTTCAGGGCTAAGAAGAATTCTTTGAGAAATGGCTAAATCATAACTTGCACCAATCACTAAACCAATCTGTAATGAAGATGCATTCGGAAAAGTAGTGTCCGATACTGTGTTTCTTTCCCATGTGCCGGTTTCCTGAAATTTTGGTATTCCTTCTTCTCCATTTGTTACTACTTCATTTTGACTATATGAAGTCATTAAATAGCCGGCATTGAAACCTGCAAGTAAATTAATTCCCTTTGTGATTTGATAAGAAAATAATGGTTCTATTGAAATCGTAGAAAGACTTGCATCGAAAGTAAATTCTAATTTTGGCCAGACAAGTTTATCTTCCAGTTCTGATAATACCGGTTCAACTGCTGTTTCAGTTTTAAGAAAACTACCTGATAAACTGTAATACCCTAATCTTGTCATCAGACTCAGGTTCTTGCTAAAGGGATATTCCAAAAAACCTCCAACATTTATCCCAAATCCTGAGAAACTTCCGATTTCATTTTGAAGCCCTAATACAGGTGAACCAAAAAATTTGGTCGAGCTATGCAGGTTAATTCCACCATCTACAAATAGTCCATATTTCCATGAATACAATCCTAATGAATCCTGCCTTCTTTGAACCTCATAAACCGATTGAGCATCCAAACTTATATTTAATAAAACAAAAAATAAACTAATCAATAAAAGTTTTCTCATCTATACTTCCCGTAATATTTTATGTTCCCATTTCTAAAAAATATTCAAATTTCAATTTTGCAATTTTCAATCAATTTTAAAACTTAAAACTAAATTCAAATCTATTTACGACTGTTTTTTCATTAACAATTAACAATTATCTGATAATTTGCAACAATTTCGCTTCTTTAACATAAGGAGTCTGCATTATCAAATAATAAACTCCTGTTTGTAATTCTGAAGCATCTATGTCAATAGAATTTTCTTCTTTAGCTTCACCTTCATATATTGTCTTAAGAATTTGCCCATTAACATTAGTGATGTAAATATTTATCCAATTTCCTTTTTCAGTAGAATAATCAAGTCGAAATGTCTCACCGGCAGGATTCGGCATTATTGATGAATATAAAAATCCTCCATCTACAGGTGGCTGTCCGTAAAGCCGCGGCTTACCGCCATTTCTGTTAACCTTGATTTTAATTTCAATCGTGTTTATACCAATATTTGATAATTTTTTTTTGTTATCCTTCCATGCTAAAACGCTATCAAATCTCAGATTGGTACTTTCTTCACTACCGACCAATGCTGTAAATGTCAACTTGGTCATTTCATCTCCTTGAGATATACTATCAGGATTAAATGTAATTGTCAAAGGAATATGCCTCCAGCCATTGATTATTGTACCCTTATTGGAATCTTCAGGATAAAGAACAGAAGCATTATAAACCAATTCAGTTGTTACTTTATTAATTTTCTTCGAAAAAATATCCGTTACATCGCCAATCATTATAGCAACATTGAAACTTTTTCCAGGTTTGATTTCTCCGGATTCCGATGATTTTGTTGTAAATGAACCTGATGCAGTTGAAACTTTGAAATCATATGAGTTTGAATGGAATGATTCGCAAGTTCCATTATTTACAGTTACAGTATATAAACCTGATATTTCCGGGCGTATTGTATCGTTATTTCTTCCTTCATCAATACTTATCAGAGTATCTTTCTGTGTATTAGCATCCCAACGGTACCAGTAATTTCCTGATTTTACATTTGAAGCCAACCATACAACTTTTCCCGAAGGTCCACCCCAACTTAAAGTAGGTGTTCCCGGTACCGGAACCACCTCTAAATCAATATATGTTCTTCCCGGACAACTACCGTCTACCCGGTCTGTAACAAAAACAATTCTGTGTGTTCCAAGTCCGGCGGCTTGTGCATTAAATATTTTTTTTGCATTATCTACACCCGGACCTGAAAAAGTTCCCGGTTCAATAGGATTTATTTTATCAGACAAATCAAATGCTGTTTCGCTTTCGCAAATATTGGTATATGCAATGTCAAAGCTCGTTGATGGTGCATCGTTCACAGTAATATCCTGCTTAGCCGTATTAGTACAGCCGGTAGTTTCGTCAGTATATGTTATTGTAATTTCCCATGTGCCTACACCTGCTACAGCGGGGTCAAACATATTATCATCCGACACACCCTTCCCGGAATATTTTCCCGTTGCATCCTGGTTACTTCCGGTAAGCAGAAACGGAAAATCACTTAGACAAACATCTGTTGAAGGCAAATTCAATGTAACGTTAGGCAAAGGGTTCACAATGATGTCTTTAGTCACAGAATCAGTGCAATACGGTTCAACGTCGCTTGTATATGTATATGTAATTGGATGAGGCCCAGCACTGCCGGCATCCTCTCCGGAGAAAATGCCATTAGTTACTCCGGGTCCAGAGAAAACACCTCCGGGTGGAGAAACAGTAACTGTACTTAGGTCAAATGGTTCGTTTGGACAAACAGGGTCTGTAAAATCATCCATAGTTACGACCGGCAAATCGGAAATTGTTACTAAATATTGCCTCGTTGTTGGAACATTATTGCCAACTTTTTGTTCCAGAGTAAATCCACCTTGACCAGTTGTATCCCACCTTATATCGACATAAGTATTGCTCGTAGGAGACAAAAAGCTTCCTCCGTTAATATCTTTCCAAATATAAGTAGTGTTGGCAAGAGGTTCGGTAGCATAAGTATAATCATTTTTCACACAAACAATCTTCTCACCTATTATTTTTATTGGATTATTTTTAACATTTACAGTCCTTTTAGCAGTATCGCTGCTGAAATAGTATGCAGTCGGGTCTTCACCAACAAATGTAATCCCATATTTTTTCTCCGGATGATTATCTGGAACCGTCTTTTTGTATTCGGCTTTTCCTTCGGCATCCGTTGTCAATGTCGCAGGAGAATTTAGCAAACTGTCAAAGACATTTATCGTCATGTTTGGCAGGACTTGATTCGAATCGTTCATGGCAATAATGTTATATTCATATACCTGTTCCCAATCCCTGTCCTGTTCCGTTTTTGGCTCAATATCAAGAATAATCTTTTTTCTGTGGACATCGAGATAAACAATTTTGTACTCACTTTCCAGGTAATTTATTTTTGACCCGACAAAAGTTATCCTGTAATATGTATTTTTAGGACTATCAGGCAAATCTGAAGGTATAGTAATTTGGGTTGTTGCTACACCTGAAGCATCAGTAGTTAAATCTCCTATCGTTAATCCCATGTCATTTTCTACTGTCAATGTCACATTGGGAATCAGATTGCCACCACCATCAACTACTGTAATACTAAAATCAATATTGTCTCCCTGTTGTACATGAACTGTATCATCTTGATTTGTACTTATCTTAAGAATTTTCCCGCTCGTGGATTCCACACTTCTATAACAACCGCCGCCTATGGTACCTGCAAAAATATATCCCCTACCGCTTACTGCTAAAGTTTGTGTCTGAACGCTGTTTAATCCTGTAGCTGGTATCAGTCTCCATTTATCTCCATTCATCGTTGAATCATCAATGAAAACACCAGTAGCATTTTTTACGCCAACAAGCACCCAACCATTCTCACATGAGGTTATAGCTATTGCAGCTCCGGGTAAAGAACCAGATGGAGAATACCATGGTCCCAAAGAATTGTCAGTTGACCTTCTTATACCGCTATTTGTTGCAGCATAAATAATACCATTGGCTCCTACTGAGGTATAGGATAGTGCATGAATAGTATTTAATCCAATACCAAATTGGCCAGGGTCAACTTTGGACCAAAAATTAACAGCATCGGCTTTCCTGTAAAGCCCGTCATTTGCGGTTCCTGCGTATGTTACATCATTAGCGGCTACAACAAATGACAAGATTTCCTTTGTTTCAATACCATCGCCGTTCTGGGAACTCCATGTCATACCTGTCATATCATCACTTTTATAAACACCCTTGGTTTTTGTACCAGCCCATAAAATACCTTTAGAATTAGTATCGAGCGTAGTTACCCAAGTTGCTGTAAAATCGGGGTCGTTCAATTTACTCCAACTGTCACCAAGATTTGTCGAAAAATACAAACCATCACCTTTTGTGCCTGCAAATAAAGTCCCGTTTCTTGCCGCCACTATTGCCGCAACATCCAAAAAATCTCCTAAACCCTGGTTCAATTGGTTCCAACTGTCTCCGCTGTTTGTTGTCCTGTATATTCCCAAATCGGTAGCCGCTAAGACATCCGCCCTGTTTGCAAGGGATGCAAAACGGTTAATGGTTCTCAGACCCAATCCGCTATTATACGAAGTCCATCCGCTGGAATTGTCAGGACTTTTATAAAAAGCGAAGTTCGTTCCGCAATAAAATTCTCCGAGTTGGCTTGTAGCTACAGCCCTTATTTTCATCGCCTCCAAACCGGTATTATAAGCAGACCATATTTTAGTGGAAGGATGGCTCTGGAACAAACCGGCGGTTTCAGTACCGGCAATAAAATACCCGTCTTTGTGATATGCTAAAGATATAACTTTTGTATTGGCAGGCATACCACTGGATTGGGATACCCATGTGTCCCCGTTATTTGTGCTCCCCCAAATTCCATTATCGGAGCCTGCTAATATTACCAATCCATCTGATGATTTTGCAAAACAATTCACTTTACCGGGATTATTATCGGCACTTGTCCAGTTTTGACCATTGTCGGAACTTTTATATATTCCTTTGTCAGTACCAATTAAAACATTATCATTATTCGCCTGTATAATTGCATAAACATCAATAATACTACTTAAGCCGTTGATACTCAAATTCCAGTTATTTCCGTCGTTCTGGGATTTTGCAACTGCAGAAATATTTGTTCCGGCAAGTAAATCTCCATTTTTCAGAAGATAAATACAATGTAGAACAGGATTGTTTGTAACGGTTTTTTTCACCCAGCTCTGGTTGGAAATCTTCCTAAAAACACCTAAAGAATCAGTTGCGGCATACAATGTCCCGGTAGGTCCTACTACTAAATCACTTACCATTGTATGTAATCCCATGGTTGCATCTTTTGTTGATGACCAGCTAATACCATTATTCGAGCTTTTGTAAATGCCATCAGTTTTAGTTGCAAGATAAATAACATTTTTGTTTGTATCAATCACAATTTTGCTGATTTTACTTGCGTATGGTCCATCGGTCGGCATCCAAAATTCATCTGAAAAACATTCAATAAATGTTCGTAATAAAAGTATTACTACTAAAGTAATGAAGAATATTTTTTTCATAATTTCACCTCATTTATATTATTATATTATTTTCAAAATAGAATCAAAAAACTAACAAAATCAGTACCATTATTTTTAATTCAATAAAAATTTTATTAATAAACAGCATTAATTATTTAGCTATTACTAACTTTTTAATGAAAGTTTAACCATAATTAAATTTTGAAATTAAAGAAAATTTTTGTTCCATTTAATTAATTTATATTAATATTATTGATATTTATTAGACACATTAACTTTACAATCCTAAATTTCCAGATATATTAATGAAACTTTTAGAAAGAAAATGCGTCTTATAATATTATTTTTTTCTTATTAATTAAATAATTCTCCTTAATTTTGAAGGTACTAAAAAAATTATTTTAGTTTTATTGGTTTATTAAATGGAAAAAACAAAATTTGATATTAAGAACAGAATAGTAGCCGAAGCAAAATCAGCTTTTGCGAAAAATGGTTACAGTAAAGTAAATACACAATTCCTCGCTAATGAATTAGGTATAAGCAAAAGAACTTTGTACGAACATTTCCCGTCAAAAGAACGTTTGCTCGAAGAAATTATTGACCGCGATTTAAAAGAAATTAAATTGCATTTAGATAACATCGTGAAAGAAATAAAAAAAACCGATTCGGATTTCCTTTATAATCTCAACAGACTTTGGAATATCATGTCAAAAACATCATATACTTTTTCAAAGGAATTTTTTGAGGACCTGAGAAAATATGCGCCAGGACAATGGAAAAAAATTGAGAGTTTCAGAGCAAAGCAAATAAAAAGTAATTTTACCAAGTTACATTCAATTGGCGTTAAAAGAGGGATTATTAAATCAAACATTAATAAGGATGTTTTTTACCTGATTTATTATTATTCCCTGCACTTTATCCTGGTTCCTGAAGTTTTATCCGAATTGCCCGTTACCAACCAGGATGCCCTAAAAAATATTATTGATGTTTTATTGACAGGTTCTTTGACTGAAAAAGGAAGAACCGATTACTCGAAGATATGTTAAAGATTTTTTTGAAAACAAATTTATAAATAATTATAAAAATTTAGTTATGAATAAAAAAATAAAAACAGCAACTTTAATTTTACTGATGTTTGCTTGCATGGTTCAATTCAATACTATAAAATCAGAAGCAAAACAGTTAACTTTGGAACAAGCGATTGAAATAGCTTTGGAAAATAACACTGATACTAAAATTGCATTAATGGAGGTAAGAAAAGCAAATGCGAAAGTTGATGAAGCTTTTGGATATGCATTGCCCACAGTAGATTTTTCGGCTAACTTTATGCACTATTTGGAAAAACCGAAAATTCCTTTCATTGACTTCCAAAGTTTACTGTCATATTCGACTTTAATGACAATGTCCCAAATTGGCGTGTTGATTCCTGACCCTGATGGTGGCGAGCCCATTCCCTTCAGTTACAATGAGCCGTATAAAGAAAAATATAGTTTGCTCTCAATGACTTTGGCAAATTCTTATGAGGCAAGATTACAGGTAAGTCAAATACTGTTCAACTCTGCCGTGCTGAAAGGCATAGGAGCATCTAAAATATTTCTAAACCTCTCTCAGGAAGCTTTGTCAGGTACGGTAGCAAAAACCGTAACAAATGTGAGTAAGGCATTCTATGGAGTATTACTGACTCAAAAAATGCTCGAGATATTAAGAGAAAGTTTAATTAATGCTGAAAATAATTTAAAAAATGTCCGGGCATATAACCAACAGGGAATTGTCTCAGAATTTGATATGCTTAGAGCTGAAGTTCAGGTTGAAAATTTACGACCCATGGTCGTTCAAATGGAAAACGGATTGGATGATACTAAAAATGGTTTGAAAATTGTAATGGGATTACAGCAAAGCGAGGAGATAGATGTTGTAGGAGATATTATTTATGAAAAAGCTACTCTCGCTTCTGAAGGTGAACTTATAGACAAAGCTCTAAAGAAAAATTTCGATTTAAGAACATTTGAAACTAAAAGACAGGTACAGGAAGAAATGATAAACATCGACAGAGCCGAATACTGGCCTACATTAGCGGCGTTCGGGAGCTACTCGATGAGCGGACAATCCGATACATGGGATTTTATGAAATACAATACCGGTATTGTCGGACTTAATTTTTCCATTAATTTATTCAACGGCTTGAGAACAAGTGAAAAAGTTCAACAATCAACTATAGCTGCTTTACAAACTGATGAACAGTTAATACAGTTGAAAGAGTTTTTAGTTTCTCAATTAAAATCGAAATTATTGAATATTAAAAAAGTTGAAGCACAAATTGATATTCATGAAAAAACGATAAACTTAGCCCAAAAAGCTTACGATATTTCAAATGTAAAATATCGTGAAGGCACAGGTACACAACTGGATATTCAAAATGCTGAAATGGCATTGCGGCAGGCAAAGACTAACAAATTGCAAGCTGTTTACGAATACATTTCCGCCATACTGGATATTGACCAGTTAACCGGTGAAATAAACAGTAATTATTTCAAAAATGTAAAACCGTAAAGACACAATGCTATATGTCTAAAAACGGAAAGACATAATACATTGCATTACAAAAAACGAAAACAAAAAATTATAATTATAAAATGGGAGTTCAAAAAATGTTTGCTAAAAGAACCGATATGCCAGTTGCAAGAACCGGCATCATAAAAAGAATATTGACGATAACAACCTATTGCTGTCTGCTGTTTGCTGTCTGCTGTTTGCTGCCTTCAGCTTGTATGAAAGAAGAAAAAGTAAAATCAAAGAGTATGGAAGAATTGCAAAGTGAAAAAGGATTACCTATTAGAATTAAAAAGATAGCATTGGCAGAATTTGAAACAAAATTGACTTTCTTTGCCAAATTATCTGGTATAAAAGAATCTACACAAGGAACAAACTTGAGTGACTACGTTAAAAAAGTCCATGCAAAAGTCGGGGATTTCGTTAAGGAAGGAAAAACAATTATCGAGTTCCCGACCGATATACCTACTCTGCAATATGCACAAACAAAATCGGCATTAGATAATGCTGAAAAGTTATACAAAAGAATGAAAGAACTCATGGATGCCGGAGAAACAGCTCAGCAAAATCTCGACAATGCTAAGCTGAATTACGACGTAAGCCAAAGAAATTTCGAAGCAATGAAACAGATGATTAAAGTAGAAGCACCATTCAGCGGTACACTAATCAATCTTTATGTGAAAGATGGGGAAATTCCTCCCGTAGCTAATCCGGGTCAACCAAGACCTCTATTTACTGTGGCACAACTTGATGTCATAAAAGCTACTATCAACGTTAGCGAAAAGGAAATCAATTTTGTTAAATTGGGAATGCCTGCAACTATTATTTATAACGGAGAAGAATTCACCGGCAGAATTGCTGAAATATCACCCGCATTTGATTCTAAAACTCATTCATTCCCCGTTGAAGTTCATTTTACAAACGGACACAGGAAATTAAAAAGCGGAGTAACGGCTGATTTGTTTATTAAAGTTTATACTAATCCAAATGCAATTGTTGTTCCACGAAACCTGATAACAATCGAGGATTCTAAAAGCTACATTTTCGTTGAAAAAAATGGAATCGCTGAAAAGCGTGAAATCGAATTAGGTATGGAAGATGGTATAAATGTTGAAGTACTTAAGGGCTTAAATGAAGGTGAAAATATCATTAACTGTTGCAAAACTCAGTTGAGTGATGGCATAAAGATAAACATTATCAAATAATTAATTTTTAAAAGTTGACCTGTCATCCTAAATTGTTATGGACTGCACTCGTCAAAGGAGGAAAAAATGTTTTTAGCGAAATTATCAATAAATCGTCCCATTCTTACAACAATGGTATTGCTTGTCTTATTATTGTTTGGTGCTTTAAGCTACCTAAATTTGAATTTGAATCAAATGCCCGATATACAAATCCCATTTATTTCCATCTCAACTGTATACCCGGGGGCCGGACCAAAAGATATTGAAACCCAGATAACAAAAAAAATTGAAGACGAAATATCAACAATAAGTCAAATCGAAAGAATAGAGTCATATTCGATGGAAAGCGTCTCCATTATTATTATGGAATTTCAACTTAGCAAAGATGTAAACGTGGCAAATCAGGAAGTAAAAGATAAAATAGATGCAATTTTAAATCAATTACCTGACGATGCAGAAAATCCTTTGATACAAAAAGTTGACTTTGCAGCATTTCCATTTATGAATATAGTCCTTAGAGGTGAAATTGACCCAAGGGAATTGCACAGAATTGCAAACAAACAATTGAAAGACAGATTTTCTCAAATTGCCGGTGTTGCAAAAGTAAATATAGTTGGAGGTGAAGAAAGGGAGATACAAGTTAATTTGGAAAACAAAACGGTTTTTGAAAACTCAATTTCACTACCTCAATTAATGCAAATTCTAAACGTTCAAAACAGAGATATTCCCGGTGGATTTTTTAAGTTAAGCGACCAGGAATTTGCCGTTCGTCTCGAAGGAAAATTCCCTGATGTGGAAACATTGAAAGATGTTCAGATTCCTACTTTCTTTGGATACAAAAAATTAAGTGAAATATCCAACGTTGTGGACGGTGCCAAAACAATCAGGGAAAGAGCAATCTACTACAACAACAAGACAAAAGTAAAAGATGATAACATTGTCAACCTCGGTATAATAAAAAGTCCGGAAGGAAACATCGTTGAAATATCCAAAAAAATCAAAGCCGCTTTACCGGATATAAATAAAACTTTGCCGGAAGGTTGCAGTCTTGAACTTATTAATGATGATTCTATTTATATTGAGGCATCGATTAAAGACACATTAAATAATATTGTTTTGGGTGTAATTTTTACATCCATAATCCTATTAATTTTCATTGGTGATATAAGGTCAACAATCATAATTGTTCTTTCAATGCCGACATCAATCATTTCATCATTTTTAATGTTCTCAATGTTTGATATGTCATTAAATATGATGTCATTAATGGGACTGTCTGTGTCGGTGGGTGTTTTAGTAGCGAACTCCGTTGTTGTTCTTGAAAATATATTCAGGCATAAAAACATGGGTAAACTCAACAAGAGAGCTTCCTTCGACGGTACTAGCGAAGTAACTGTCGCTGTACTTGCCGCTTCATTAACAAATATGGTTGTATTCCTCCCAATAGCCAATATGTCTTCCATGGTCGGATTATTCCTTGCTGAGTTAGCATTGGCGGCATCCTTTGCTACGATTATGTCTATTCTTATGTCATTCACTCTCACACCTTTGTTAGCTTCACGACTTTTGCAAAAAGACAACAAACGAGGCAAATTTGGCCAGTGGGTGGATTCTTTTGAACAGACAATATCCGGTTTTTATAAAACAATTTTAGCTTTCACTTTAAAAAGCCGTCTTTTCAGTTTTATATTCATCATTCTTTCTTTTGGATTATTAATTGCTGTGATTGTGATTTATGCTCCACATTTAGGTGGTGAGTTTATGTCCACATTCGACAATGGAAAATTAGGGATTACGGTTGAATTACCCGGAGGATATAATCTTGATGAAACTGCTAAAGTAATTAATACAATCGAAGAAAGAATTAAAAATCACAAAGAAGTTGAATATATTTTAACAAATTTGGGGAAAAAAAGTGATGTTGACAAAGGTACCAATACTGCATCAATGACTATACAGCTTTGTGATGTCAAGAAAAGAAATATCGGTTTAACCGATATGATTCCAATTTTTACTAAGGAACTTGCAGATATACCCAATTCCAAAATTCTTGTTCAAATTCCCAACGATATGGGTGGTGGGGACCCAATAGAATTCTATATTCAAGGTCAGGATTTGTTTGCTATCGAAAAAATAAAGAATGAAGTAATAAGAAAACTTAGTGGTGTCGAAGGTTTAATTAATTTCGATAACTCTTCCCGGGAAGGTAAACCTGAAATCACGGTTACACCTTATCGCGAAAAACTTGCCGAGACCGGATTGACTACAATGGACTTGGCTATGACAATCAGGGCATCAATCGAAGGTCTCGTTTCAACAAAATATGAAGAAGCTAATGAAGAATACGATGTCCTGGTTACTCTTAATGACGAATCTGTAAATACACCCGAGAAAATCGGGAATATTACTTTGGTTTCACAAATGGGTACTTACAAATTATCTCAGGTAGCAGATGTTAAATTTTCCAAAAGTTTCAGTACAATCTTGCACAGAGATAAATATACGGCTATAAAATTCACAGGAGGCAACACACCGGAAGTATCACTTGCGAATGTTACGGGAGAAATCACAAAAAGGATGGATGATATGAAATTCCCTCCCGGATATGGCTGGAAATGGGGTGGCTCTACAAAAATGATGAACGATATGTTTGCCGATATGATTTTTACATTTTTACTTGCAGTATTGCTGACATACATGTTGCTTGCCGCTCTGCTTGAAAGCTTTTTGCAACCTATTTTCATTTTGGTTACTGTTTTATTAGCATTGATAGGCGTTATATTATCACTCTATTATTTCGACCTAAATTTCAATATCGTTACATTGATGGCTATCATTATGCTTATAGGTATTGTCGTTAATAATGCAATTTTAATGCTCGATTACACTAATCAATTGAGGCGTGAAGAAAAAATGAAACCACGCGAAGCATTACTTCAAGCATGCCCGACAAAGCTGAAACCAATTGTTATGTCAACTGCCGCTTTAATTCTCGGTATGATGCCTATGGCTTTGGGTATTGGTGATGCAGGTGTTGAAATGAGACAAGCATTAGGTATCGTCAGTATAGGCGGTTTGATTAGCTCAACTGCTCTGACTCTATTTATTATCCCTGCATTCTATTATTTATTTGCATGGAAGAGAAAATACGAAATTGAAAGAGAACCGAATGTTTAATAGTTGTGAGTTCAGAGTTTTGAGTTTAGGGTTGTGAGTTGTTCGTTGATAGCTGTCATTCCTGCGAATGCAGGAATCTAAAACTATTTTCTATTTTCTATTTTCCAAGACCGACGTCATCCTGAGTAATGGCTGTCATTCCTGCGAATGCAGGAATCCAAAACTATTTTCTATTTTCTTTAGCTCCTCCCCATCATCCTGAATGATGGCTGTCATTCCTGCGAATGCAGGAATCCAAAACTATTTGAATGTAGCGAAGAATCCATTGCTTTGTGTTTATGGATTCTTCGATTCTGTTTCGAAATTAACAATTATTTACTCTTGAAATACATCCTCACCATCATTGTATCTTTAGTATATAAGGTCAATTCAGTTTTTGTTGCATAGAATTTATTAGATTTTAAAAGCGAAGAGAAATACTCTCCTGTGAGGGTACAATATACCTTCGTTGTTCCTCTACACTCAACTTCAATATTATCTTTTAATATCTTGTAATCTATAGAATAATTATTGCATCCTGATATTCCGGATGCATAATCACTCGCAAAATTCAAAGTGAATCCCATATTTGTATAATTCGATAATAAATGTTTTGTACCATTATTATCTACAAATGAATCAAATGACCATTCAGTTCCTGAAAGAGAATCTAACTTAATAACTGCCGGTGATGTGATATCATCTTTACAGGAAAATAATAACATTAATGAGAAAAGGAACAATACAAGATTTTTCATGACATAACTCAATAAATTAATATCAATAATTATCAATAATATTGACAATAAATACTAAAAATTATTTTATCCGGTTAACACATCCACCCATAGTAATAAAACAACAGCAGTCAACAAAACTCAATACATAATTCCCCAAAAATCACACTCCCCAACTAAATAACTTTGCGAAAACATTGCGACCTTTGCGTTTAAATTCTTCTTCCGTCCTTCTGTATTCCCATCTTCTGACTTCTGACTTCTGTCTTCTGTCTTCTGACTTCTGTCTTCTGACTTCTGTCTTCTGTCTTCTGACTTTCAGTTTTTTCGTCCTTCTGTCTTTCCGTCCTCCCTAAGGACAACATTTTAGTGAAAAGTGAAGAATTAATTTCTAATTCTTTACAAACCTTACAAACTTTACAAACTTTCTACTGTTTTTATCTTGGCGAAATAATATGTATCTGAACTGTTCTCGATAATTGTCTGCCAACAGGCAAATCATTATCAAATGGTGCCGAACTTTCTGCTATACCGAAAGATTCATACTTTGCAGTTTTGACTTTCGATTCGAGGTATCTTTTTACAGCAGTGGCTCTGCGTTGTGCAAGACCTTTGTTGTAGTTCTCGTCACCTATTCTATCTGTATAGCCAAAGATTTTTACGGCGGAATTGAACTTAATCAAAGGTAAAATATCCTTATTTATTATATCCAAATCTTTTTGTGAAATTTTATCATCATCGAAATTAAACAGTATCAAACTGAATTTTGCAATTGTCTTGTCAGGCAACTCTTCAGTTTTCTTTTTAGTCGAAGAATAGTAATCAACAGGAATCGTTCCTGCAGCTTCCTTCTCGTCTTCTTTACTGTTCTTTGCCCATAAAACATACTCAATCGGAATTTCACTTTTCACCAATTCGTTTGGAATTATTATCCAGTCAACTATTTCCGGATTCCCAACTCCTGCAAAAGACCTTATCTCACTGCCTTTTTGGGTTACGGATAATTTCCATTCCAATACGGAATCAGAAGATTCGGCATAAGGAACAAATTCAATGACATTCGGTTCTGCATAAGTTTGATTGTCTTTCTGTATTAATATCGGAGCTAAAATTTTCGGATTAGAACTGCTTAGTTCCACTCTTCTGTTTTCAGCAATCCCATCAGGGTCTTTTTGTGACGATGGTTTTTCAGGTAATCCGACCGCCCTGACATTAATTTTCTCTTGTTCGATTTTATAATTGCCAACAAGATAATCTTTAACAAACTGAGCTCTTTGCATTGCCAAATCATTTTTATTCAGTTCACCCTTATTATCTATTGTTCCGGTTACCGTGAGTTCTGCATCAGGATTTTCAAGCAACCTTGTCCCGATGATATCCAATGTACTTTGATTGATTCTTAAAGCGTCGGGTATTAAAGAACCGATGGAAAATTCACCTGCATCAGATTTAGCATACAAAAACTGAGAACTATTAGATGGTTTTGCTGTATTCTCATCATTAAATATACTTGCAACTAAAGGAAATTGCTCCGTATATTTTACATCTTCCACTTTTATCCTGTCTAAGGGTTTTGTATTGCCTTCATTATCGTAATACCTAACTTCCTTAAAGCCAAGATTAAAATAAGACTCAGGTGTAACAATCTTTTCAGGTGGAGCTGTCAATGCAAATGTTAAAGAAACGCTTAATCTGATTTGAGGTACATTCCATGTTGTAAAATCATTATTACTCGAAACATCTGAAAACGGAAGTCTGTATGTTAATTCAGGTGTAAGATTAACACCATTGGATAATTCAATGAAATATCCTATACCCAATGAAGCCGCCATCCTGAATGTTGCATCGGGAATATCTTCATTTTCAATAGTTGTACCGGAAATTGTATATTTTGGAGATAACGGAATGCCCGTTTCCAAGCCACCAATCAAATAAAAATCGTCAAAAGGAAGCAAATTGTGAATCTGAAGTTCAGGTGTGATTTCGATATAGTTCAAACTTGCATCCAGCTTATAATCATCTTTTTCGAGTGTTGCACCCAAACCATTGTACCCGATTTTTCCTGATATAACAAACATATTATTAATCGGAATTAAACCGGTAAAACCTAAAGCACCGCCAAAACCGGTAGCACTGTTATTGAAACCCACATTATTCTGTTCTAATGGATAGACAAAATTAGGTGAGTGCATATTCACATTCATTCCGGCATAGATTCCAAGAGATGTTGGAACGATTCTTTCGGTCTGTGCAGATAAGTTAATTACAGATAAAATAGTAATTACTATAATAAGATAAATTGTTTTTTTCATTTTTTCCCCCCAATGAATAAATTATATCTACAAAAATAATAAATTAATATTAGTAATCAAATCGTTTTTGCTCACAATTTATTTTATAAATCAACGTTTTAACCTTTATTGAAAATTTAGCTTTGGAGAAATTATGAAAAAAATTGTTAGTTTACTCTTTATAAGTGTTACTTTATTTTTCTCTGCACAAATTGTTAGTGCAGGAACAAACATAGGATTGTTTGCCGGTTTGTCAACTCCAAATGATGAGATGAATAATGTTTATAATAGCAGCAAAATTGATTTAGGGGATGTGAAATCAGGGAAATTAATCAGGGAAGCTGCTTCATCCGGTTACCATGTCGGCGCTAAAATACGATTTTCTTTGACTGATGATTTTTCATTTACAGGGAGTGCTGCATGGCATAAATTCCCTCAGTCATCAATAGATGTGAAAGACCCGATTTCAGATACAACCTTGGCTGTCTTGAATTCTTCACAAAACATCATTCCCATTACAGCTGGTATGAATTTTTATATTATTAATTCAACAATAGGTGTTTATGGGACTGGGGAACTTGCATATAATTACATCTATAATTCTGTTGACGTTGATTATCAGGGTTTACCTATTTCAATAGAGGAATCTCCAACAGACAGTAGAGTCGGCTTTGGTTTAGGAGCAGGACTTGACATTGATTTAAAACTACTAATGCTGAATCTTGAAGCAAAATATAATATATCAAATTTCATTGGTAAAGTCAGTAACGAAGCGACAAAATCTTATTTCACATTATCACTTGGAGTCTATTTTTGAGTTTAATAAGTTTTTGTGCTAATTTAGATCCTCGATGAAATTAATAAATCTTAGAAATTCCTTTAATATTTTCAGAGAAAAACTGAATAATGGTCTGGATATTGTCTTAGTTCCAATCAATAAATCTCCTGTTGTTTGCGTCAATATGGCTTATAGAGTCGGTTCTAAAGATGAACGTTTTGACAGAACAGGAATGGCTCATTTATTTGAACATCTCATGTTTGAAGGCACAAGCAAAAATCCAAAAGGCGAATTTGATAAATTGTGCTCTCTTGCCGGAGGTACAAATAATGCATACACAAGTTTTGATTTAACAAACTATTACATGTCCCTGCCTGCAAATCAACTTGAACTTGGTTTGTGGCTTGAAGCTGACAGACTGAAAAATTTTCAAATAACACAGGAAGCTCTGCAAAATCAGCAGAATGTCGTTATCGAAGAAATAAACCAGACTGTTGAAGACCAACCATATGGACTATGGAGAGATTTAATGTCAGAAAATGCTTATTCTCCCAAAAGTTCTTATTCATGGGAAGTTTATGGTTCAAAAGAACATGTTGCTAAAGTTTCTTTGGAAGATGCCGAAGCATTTAGAAAATTGTATTATCAACCGGACAATGCTTGTTTACTCGTTGTTGGAGATTTCGGGTTGGATATTGCTAAGGAATTAATTAACAAACACTTTTCGGAATTGATTAAACCTGTTCGAGAAATTAAAAGGAATATATTTCTTCCTAAACATTTAATTCATGAGGGCTATCAAAGTTTTGAAGATGATGTACCAACTCCCGCAGTATTCCTTGCATATCATATCGAAGGATTCACAAATGAAAAAAGTTATGCCGGAGACATAGTTGCAAATATTTTAGGCGTCGGAAAAAGTTCCCGGCTTTGGAAGAAATTAGTAATTGACAAACAGATTGCTAATGAAGTTGGAGCTTATATTGACAAGCGTGAGCACTCTTCCTTACTAATTATTTATGCATTCGCAAATACTCCTAATATAAGTTGCAACCAACTCTATGATGAGATAAATTCTACCATTCAAGAGATTAAATCAAATTCAATCACAGATGACGAAATGCAAAAATCAATTAATCAGTTATCATCACAAATGGCATTTGAAATTGAATCATTCTCAGGTTTAGCCGAAACAATTGCGCAATTTGCTGTATTCATGGATGACCCGGAAAAAATATTTACCAACTTAGACATTTACTCAAAATTCAGCAAATCTGATATTCATAAATATATTCAAAAAATATTTGGGAATGGAACAGGCGTTAGGATTGATGCTATTCCTCAATGAATAATGAAAAGTGAAAATTTTTCGTGTAACGTGAAACGAAGACGGAATGACAGAAAGACCGAAGGACTGAAGAACTATAGCACTAAGAAACTAAAGAACTAAAATACATATTCAACTAAGAAGAAGAGAGGAATCCCCATAACTTAAGAAACGATAGTTGTTATTCAGAGCCTCGTCATATGCTTTACTCCAAAGCTCTTTGCCGAGAAAAGCCGCAACAAGCAGAATGAGAGTGCTTTTCGGAAGATGATAGTTTGTGATTAATCCTTTCACAATTTTAAATTCGTATCCGGGAAAGATGAGTAACTCTGTTCTTCCCCGAAGTTCAGTTTTGTTTTGTTTATCAAGATATTGAATAATAGCCGAAATTGAATCAAGTGCTGAAATATTTTGTTTAAATTTATAAGCATCCCATTGACCAAGTTCGAATTCATCATTGTTCATAATTAATTTATCACTTAATATTTTAACACCAACCCAATACAAAGTTTCCAATGTTCTTAAAGAAGTAGTTCCTGTTGCTATGATGTATTTATTATCAGTTATTGATTTCAACAGATTTTCCAGTAAACTCTTCTTAACAATAATCAGTTCGCTGTGCATCTTGTGTTCAGAAATATTCTCTGTATCAATGGGCTTAAAAGTACCCGGTCCAACATGCAAAGTCAGTTCTTCAATATAAATCCCTCTGTTTTTTATTTTATCAATAACTTCATCTGTAAAATGCAAACCAGCTGTCGGAGCCGCAACAGAGCCATCATTTTTTGCATATACTGTCTGATAGCGATTTTTATCTTCTTCATCTACTTCCCGCTTGATATAGGGAGGCAAAGGAACTTTACCGAGCTTTTCAAGGACATCAGCAAAACTAAATCCGTTATCCGTTGTCAGTTGTCCGTTGTCAGTAAAGTGATATTGTTTTTTTTCATTCGTAATTCGTAATTCGTAATTCGTAATTGATTCCTGTCTGCCGTCTGCTGTCTGCCGTCTGCTATTACTTTGAGCTTGTCGAATGATATTATCCCACCTAAACTCAACAATTGCATCTTGTCCTGATTTTTCAATAATTTGTGCTGTTAGTTTAATGTTTTTGTCATTATCAATATCAGTACTTAAAAGCATTCCCGGATTAATTCTTTTTCCGCCGACTATACATTTCCAAGTGCATTTTTCTTTTGCTGACATTGTTATTTGTGGGTCAGTTGAAGGTAAAATCGGCTCAACACATAAAATTTCTACAAGTCCGCCGGTTGGTTTTTTCATAAGCAACCTTGCAGAAATAACTTTTGTTTTGTTAACAAAAATCACAGAGTTTTTAGGTAGTAAATCGGAAATTTCTTTGAAAATATGATGTGTAATTTTCTGCTTTTCCTTATTAACCAAAAGTAACTTACTTTTTGCTCTGTCCTCAAGAGGAAACAATGCAATTTTCTCTTGTGGCAAAGAGTAATTATAATCTTCAAGATTCAAATCAATCATTAGAAACCTTTCGGATTAAACAGTTCCCCTGCCATGACAGTTCTTGTATTTTTTACCGCTGCCGCAAGGGCACGGTGCATTCCTTGAAACTTTTTCTTCTGTCCTTTTATAAGTCGCTACCTTTTGCCTTCGGTCTCCTGCCTGTTGTTCGGCTTGAGGAGATGGTCCTCCCTGTCTGACAAACTCAGGTGCTTCGCTTGGGTGTTCATATTGAACTGCTCCCTGATTAAATATTGAAGACCTTTTCATTCTCGGCAAACCATCTTCACCTACTTCTGTTGCTGTCCGCCGTGTATCTCTTTGTGTTACCTGCGGGAAATATTTAAATGCAAGATTGACGGCTCCTGTATTTATCTCTTCAATTAATTCAAGAAAATGCTCGTAAGCTTCACGTTTATATTCAAGTATTGGATTTTTCTGCCCATATGAACGTAAGTGAATACCTTCCTTTATATCATCCATAATTCTAAGATGCTCACGCCATTTCTCGTCAATCGTTTGAAGAACCGCAATTCTTTCGAGCCGTCCCATAAACTCAGGACCTAACATTTCTTCTTTACGTTTATAAAATTCATTTGCGGCATCAATAACTTTTTGAACAGTTTGTTCCATCTTTGAATTCTCAAGTTCTTCAGGTTCAAGCGTTATATCACAAAGCAAATTTGACCTTACAAGATTTCTGAAACCATCAACATCCTTATTATCAGAGAACTGTTCAAACCAGCCGACAGCTATATCATCAACGTACTCAAAGATTTCGCCTTTTAATCTTTCACCCTTTAATGCCTGCTTTCTTCTGGTGTAAATAACTTCCCTTTGCTGATTCATAACATCGTCGTAATCAATCAGTCTTTTCCTTATTGCAAAGTTGTTCTCTTCAACTTTCTTTTGAGCATTTTCGACAGATTTTGAAATCATACTATGCTGAATTGCTTCTCCTTCCGGAATTTTCAGCCGTTGCATCACATTTGCTATTCTCTCTCCTCCGAACAAACGCATTAAGTTATCTTCAAGAGAGATAAAAAACTGTGAACTACCGGGGTCTCCCTGCCTTCCTGCCCTACCTCTTAGCTGCCTGTCAATTCTTCTTGCATCATGTCGTTCCGAACCTATAATTGCCAAGCCGCCATTCTTTTTAACTTCATGGTCAAGTTTAATATCAGTTCCTCTACCTGCCATATTTGTTGCAATCGTAACAGCACCTTTTTTCCCTGCATTTGCAATTATATCCGCTTCACGGGCATGTTGCTTTGCATTTAAAACATTATGATTTATTTTTTTTCTCTTGAGCATCTTACTTAACAACTCTGAAACCTCGACAGATGCCGTTCCGACAAGTATTGCCCTCCCCTCTTTCAAAATCTTTTCTACTTCATCTGCAACAGCATTATATTTTTCTCTTTGCGTTTTAAATATTAAATCATCCTTATCATCCCGGACAATATCTCTGTTAGTAGGAGCAACAACAACTTCAAGTTTATAAATTTTTTCAAATTCCATTGCTTCAGTTTCTGCAGTACCTGTCATTCCTGCGAGCTTTTTGTAAAGACGGAAATAATTTTGAAGGGTAATGGTCGCTAATGTTTGTGTGTCACGCTCTACCTTAACACTTTCTTTAGCTTCGATTGCCTGATGAAGACCTTCAGAATATCTTCTTCCATCAAGAATCCTGCCGGTATGTTCATCAACAATCATAATTTTTTTATCCTGAATGACGTAATCAACATCTTTCTCATAAAGAGAATGTGCCCTTAATAGCTGATTGATAGTATGAATCCTGTCACTTCTTTCTGCATAGAGCAAATTTAAAGTATCTATCTTCTTCTGCTTTGTAGAACCTGTTAGAGTTTTATCTCCTTCTATTGCACTCATTTCAGTAGCAACATCGGGTATAACAAACATTTCTGATTCTTCCTGTGCAGTTGCTAAAAGTTCTCTCCCTTTTTCGGCAATATCAATGTTATGGTTTTTCTCATCAATAGTATAATAAAGTTCTTCATCAAGTTCGTGCATTGCCCGACCCTGGTCACGTAGGAAGAAAAGCTCAGTTTCACGCATTAATTTCAAATATTCCGGCTCTTGAAAGAGTTTCTTTAATCTTTTATGTTTTGGCAAAGCTCTGTTTGCTTTTAACAGATTAACTCCGGCTTTTTCCCTATCTTCCTTTTTGTCTGATTTTAAATATTCCTCTGCTTCCGATGTTAATTTATTAACAAGTTTTGTCTGAGCTTCCACAAGTCTTCTAACTCGAGGATTCATCTCATCGAATTTCTGGTCAGTCTGTCCTACTGGTCCTGAAATTATTAATGGTGTACGGGCTTCATCAATTAAAACTGAGTCAACCTCATCAACAATTGAAAACCAATGTTCTCTTTGAACCATTTGCTCGGCTTCGACCACCATGTTATCTCTTAAATAATCAAAACCGAACTCATTATTAGTTCCGTAGGTAATATCCATGTCATAGATTTTCTTTCTCTCATTCGGCTCCATGTTTGATTGAATGGCACCTACCGTTAAATCCAAAAATTCATAAACAGGTCTCATCCAGTCTGCATCCCGTTTTGCAAGATAATCATTGACCGTTACAAGATGTGCTCCTTTACCGGGTAAAGCATTTAAATACATTGGGAGTACAGCAACCAATGTTTTACCTTCACCTGTAGCCATTTCAGCAATTTTGCCTTCATGAAGTATTACCCCTCCCATTAGCTGAACATCAAAAGGTACCATTTCCCAAACAGCACCCTGACCGGCATATTCGTATCTGTGCATTGATTCGGCAAGACGTTTGCAAGCTTGCTTTACAACAGCAAATGCTTGAGTCATAATATCATTTAAGATTTCTTCAGTAGTTTCATGAATTTGTTTTTCCAGAACTTTTAGCTTATCTTTAATATCGGATGTTTCTGCCGCATCAAGTGCTTCAGTTCTGAATTTCTTTAAAAGCAAATCTCGTTCATCTTCAAGCTCTTTTGTTTGTTCTTTGATTATATCACGAAACTCAGCCGTTTTCGCTTTTATCTCATCGTCAGACAGAGACTCAAATTCTTCAAAATATTGATTAATTTCTACTACATAAGGCAGAAGCCGTTTTCTATCTTTTTCGTGCTTAGAACCAAAAATTGTCTTTAAAATTTTATCGAGCATTTCTTCATCTTTATATTTATTTTTAAACAAAATATTTCTAATTTTGTATAGACGTCAATTATTGATATGTATTTATAAAAAAAATTTTTTGTTAAACCGATTAATTTATTTGTGAAAATATCATGCTTAAAACATTAGGAATAAAAAATAATTTTCTAGCTATAGAAAAACAATATTCTAATCTAAAAGATTCGAAAATAGTAATTTTACCTGTTCCATACGAATCTACAACGAGTTACGGTAAAGGCACTAAATTAGGTCCTAAAGGAATTTTAGATGCAAGTGCTTTCGTGGAATTTTATGATGACGAATTTGATAGAGAAATCTGCTTTGATAAGGGTATTGCAACTATTACACCTTTAGATTTCAAGAATAAATCAGGTAAAACGGCTTTAAATTTAATTGAGAAACATGTAACAGAACTACTCGAAATAAATAAATTTGTGGTTACTTTAGGTGGTGAGCATACAATTTCGACTGCACCTATCCTTTCTCATTTTAAAAAACATCCTGATATGTCAATTTTGCATTTCGATGCCCATTCTGATTTAAGGGAAACTTACGAAGAAACTCCTTATTCACATGCCTGTTTTATGTCAAGGGTAATTGAATTTTTCCCTGCTGATAAAATAACTCAGGTAGGAATAAGAGCTCAATGTATTGAAGAAGCACAATTAATTAAGAAAAAGAAAATTAATACTTTCTATGCTTCTACAATCAGACGGGGTCTGCATGGAAAAAACTGGCAGAAGAAAATTGTTGATACTTTAGGTAAGAAAGTCTATATCACTTTCGATGTTGACTATTTCGACCCTTCAATTATGCCCTCTACAGGAACACCTGAACCCGATGGATTCTTATACTCTGAAACGCTCGATATTTTTAGAGAATTAATCAAAGCAAAAAAGCAAATAATCGGTTTGGATGTTGTCGAACTTGCACCGGCAAAAGGAGTTCATCATCCTGATATTACAACAGCAAGACTTATTTACAAAATTCTTAATTTTGCATTTTACAACAAATAACATATAACTATGGAAGAATTAAAAAATAGAATTACAGAAATATATGAAAAGAATGAAACAATAACTGATTCAGAATTTCTTAAAATTTCAAATCAGTTAATTGATGGACTAAATTCAGGAATAATCCGCTCTGCAGAAAGGGACAGTTCAGGTACTTGGAATGCTAATGTTTGGGTAAAACAAGGGATTTTATTACTTTTCAAATACGGAAGGTTAAGTGAAATGTCAATTGATGACTCTTTCCGATATTTCGACAAAGACACTTTACCCCTACATCCTGTCAGTTTAAATGATAATATCCGCATTGTCCCGGGTGGCTCATCCATCAGGACCGGCTGTTACGTAGCTCCGGGAGTTATCTGTATGCCTCCTATGTATATCAATATTGGTTCTTATGTTGACGAAGGAACAATGATAGATTCACATGCACTTGTAGGAACATGTGCCCAGTTAGGAAAAAGAATTCACTTAAGTGCCGCATCGCAAATAGGCGGTGTGCTCGAACCTGCCGGTGCCAGACCTGTTGTCGTTGAGGATGATGTAATGATTGGCGGCAACTGCGGAGTTTATGAAGGTACATTGATTCGTAAAAGAGCAGTTTTGGGTTCAGGAGTCATTCTTACGGCATCAACAAAAGTATTCGATTTGGTGAACGAAAGAATAATTCAATCAACGAAAGATAGTCCCCTCGAAATTCCTGAAGGAGCAGTTTTAATCCCCGGTTCAAGACAAGTCAAATCCGATTTCAGCAGGGAGCATGGTTTATCAATTGCTTCACCTGTAATCATCAAATACAGGGACGAAAAGACAGATGCAAGAACAGCTCTTGAAGAAAATCTTCGGTAGTGTTAAGTGTTGAGTGCTAAGTGTTGAGTGTAGGGACACATTGCAATGTGTCAGTACAATGTTAAGTTTTAAATTTTAATTTGGGAATTAGTTGACAGTCGTTAACCGGCAGAAAGCAGTAAAAAGGTTTTACAATCTT
>JAZDIP010000020.1:0-7781 GCA_043804925.1 bacterium
TTGAATTAACCGGTTATCATCTTTTAACAGTAATTTCCAACAATCCTCGATTAATATATTTGTTCCATTTGCTCCATTACTTTCCATGTCATAATTTGTCGTAATCATACCCATTCGATAACCTGAAGCACCAAGATTCAATGCTGTCTCATCAAATTGTGAAATAGCCAGCCAATATATTCCGTGGTCAAGTTGTAACGGTTCCTGCAATGTATCATAATCTGAACCGTAAAGATATGTTATATATCCACTGTTTTTATTTTCTTTTGATAGTTCATCATATGCAGTATTTCTTATCATAACAGATGAAGTAATTAATTCTCCCGGAAGATTATTTGCATTATTCATATATATTGAAAATCCGATTGTATTTGGAGATTGATAAACATCGGGAAAATATGCCTGAAAACCATAAATTGTATCAGGGGAACTGTAAGATTCAAACCTTATAGCTATCTGCCCGCTACCGCTTTGTGCACCATAAGAATTCTCCCATGAAGCAAATCCATCTGTATTGCCGGGAAGACTCAAACCTAATACTTCTCCTTCCGATTCAATCTCTACATCATTTTGTGGTTCCGGTTTGTCGTATGCAAATACTTCACCGAAATTTAAATATTCGAGTGAGTAAATATCATTATTTTCATAATAATCATCTTCCCTCTTATGTACATTTTTTGCTAATCTATATGCAGCTCCATGAATTAAAAATAGATTATTACCTTTAAATGGATAATCTTCAAAACTGTGCATACTCATATCCGGCATTGCTATTAATCCATAAAATACATTATACATTGGGACAGTTCCTCTATCTCGATAAAAATAATTAGTACCAAATAAATATCCTGGGTCATACCATGGATACCATTCATAATTATCAATTGATATTTGATTATTATTTTTAATTTTAATAAACATTTCAAAACTATAATTTGTGTCTCGTCCATGGCACAAATTTAAAACTACCGGAAAACTAATATATCTTAAATTATGAATAATAGAGTAAGGATTTAATAAATGTACTTTACTAATGGATAAATCCGGATTTTTATAATCTTTTTCTAAAAAAGTATAGACATTTTGTATAAAAAAATCATCATAGTCATCATGTACAAATCCATTCCAGTTTCTTTTTGCATCAACCCTAAATCTTATTCTTACAAATCCACCAGTTTTTTTGCTAAGCATATAATTCTGAAGATTTAGATAGTAATTTTTGAACTCAATATCTTTGCCGTAGTCATATATATCACAATTTAATCCGGGAATGCTGTCTGGATTGTCCTTATCAGGTAAACCGTAATAGCTCCCACCACCACCGAATAATATCAAAGCAGGTTCACCTTTATAATATTTACCGCTTTTCGAATCCATCAATCTGTTCCAAATTGTATCTGAAGGATTCATGAGTTCATAGATATTATTTGAAAAAGCTAAATCAACTATTAACTTATCAGGTTCCCTGTATTCTGAATTGCAGTCTCCGTTAAGAATAACTCTATGCTCAGGACCATAAAGTGTTTTATCAGCCCAACCTCTATCGAATGAAATTGGTAATTTGCCTGTTCTTTGACATTCAATGATTATTTTAGCAAAGGATTTGTCTCTTAAGTCAATAACACCTGATATCAGTGTATCACCAAATCTGCCATTAGTGCCGTATTCATTTCTTTTTTCATCAACTCTATTAAGCCGAAAAACAGGTCGCAGATTTGATATTATTGAATCCTTGTAATAATGCCATAGACCTTCAATACCTCCATAACCTGAATAATTTGTATCCCACTTTGAATCAACTTCTTTAACAGTCAATCCAAGATTTGTATTATGGCAAAGTTTTGTACCATCAACAACTTCTACACCGGAACTACCCCAATTCTTATCGTCAGGAAATGTGCTTTTAAGTTTATCATAAACATCTGAAGTATCTAAATATGTTTTAAAATGGTTCCAAGGTAGTTCTTTTAAATATCCAACAACACTAAATTTTGAATATACTGTATCATAAGTTTTGATTTCAATATTATCTTTAAATTCTGTTACTACCACTTTAACTAACATTTGTCCGTAATACAAATCCCATAAATCATTTGGCTCAAAAGAAGGTTCTCCAATTTTTATATAACATTTCGGTGGTAATGCCCAACCATGATTTTCAAATGGCGGAACAATTTCTTTACCTGTTGAATCAAAATAATAAAATTCATCAACCATTTTTTCATGATATAGAATAGTGTCACCAAAAAACAATTGTAGTCATGATTAGAATAAACTATTAATACTTTGACCGGTGCATTAAGATTATGATTTTTGAAATTAAAATTAGCCAATACCTTTTCATACTTTTGCAGTTTCTCTTTAACTACCCTATCAACAGTTTTCTTCCTTTCAACTTCAATTAAAAATATATGCTGTTTCAAAGATAATTTATCTGTCATTTTTACAACCAGATCAGGTCTCAATATAGAATATCTCTCATTGTATTTAATTTCAAAAATATAATCAGGGAAATTCCTTAAAAAAGACAAAGCCACATCCCTTACCATGCTTTCATGCATAATATTGTAAGGACTTTTTGGTCCTCCTCTCCAAACATGCTCCGGTGTCCTGTCAACATACTTTGCACCAAGTCTGGTTATAGCAAAGAATTGTTCCTGACTTAGATTTCTTACTTTGGTAATAGTTGACAACGGTTGTATCAATTTTTGTTTCTCCAATTCATCAAAAGCTTTCCGGGTATGCACCAAAGCACCCAAAATGGTTTTAGCCTCAATAATAAATAAAGATAGTATTGATGATGTTATATATACGATTGCTGATGCATTACATCAAATTGGAAATGAATAAGTTATAATAAAATCCATGTGTAATTTTAGTTGGCTATATTGGTATTCTTGCTGTCGGTTTAGTATTATTAGATATTTATCCCTAAACAAAACGTATTAATAATTTGATATTATGAAATAATTTCTTAATTTTAGATGCAATATTTTTTCAAACTTGAGGTTAAATATAATGAAAAAATCAAAAATCATTACAAACATCTACGGTTATGCTGTATGTTTGACAGCCATAATTGTTTTCATAATATGTATAAGTCAATTCATATTTGCAGTGATGAATTTGAATGACCCTATACATTCGGGCTGGAATTCATCCGATTCGCCAAGTTTAGCATCCTTTGAAAACTATAAAGCCGATATTCTCGAGTCAGGGAATGCTAAGTTACAGAGTTCCGAAAAATATGTACCTGATAACAGAACATTACACAAAATGTACAAAGCAGCGGTTAAAGATAAAATTGCATTAGAAAGCCACAGAGCATACAGAGAGCTATACGTAAGTATAATACTTATAATTATGTCAGCCATCCTATTCCTATTTCATTGGCGTTGGATGCGAAAAAGAACGAGATAGTTCCCCTATAAAAGCTATATAATTTTTCACGTTAAGTCAGTTTTTACAACTGACTTTTCTTGAAATCACTATTCGCTGTCAGGTGTTATTCCTGACAGTACGGAAATTTGAATATTTTCTATTCTTCGAGATTATCCAAGATAATTTCAGCAATGTCTTTGACCTCGATTTCTTCGACTTTGTCTTTTGCTTTGACTCCATCAGTAATCATTGTCATACAAAATGGACAGTTTACTGCTATACAATCAGCACCCGTATCGAGTAATTGTTCAGTCCTTTCGATGTTTACTCTTTTTCCTTTAGTTTCTTCCAAAAACATTTGTGCGCCACCGGCACCACAACAAAAACCTCTGTCGCCTGTTCTCTCAGGTTCCAGTACCTCGATACCGGATAATTTCTTCAGATTATTTCTTGGAGCATCATATATCTGATTATACCTTCCAAGATAACATGAATCATGGTAAGCAATCTTTTTGCTTAGTCCATTTTGTTTAAGTTTCAATCTACCTTCATCCAATAATTGCTGAATAAATTGGGTATGATGAAGCACTTCATAATTGCCTCCAAAATCAGGATATTCATTTTTAAATGTATTGAAGCAATGAGGACAAATAGTAACAATCTTTTTCACGTAGTAACCATTTAAAGTTTCTATGTTCATTTTTACGAGCATATCTGCGAGATATTCATTCCCTGCACGGCGAGCCAAGTCACCGTTACAACGTTCCTCCTGTCCGAGTATACGGAAATTAATATTTGCTTTCTGCATCAGTTTTGCAAACGCAACCGATATTTTCTTAGCACGGTCATCAAAGCTACCGGCACAACCTACCCAAAATAGAATATCGAAATCAGAATCTTCAGCACAAGTTTTTATTCCTGTCCCTACCGCCCAGTCAGTTCTTTCGCTTGGTGAAAAAGACCATGGTGAACCGTTGTTTTCCAAATCGCTGAAGGCAGGTTGTATTTCCGGCGGGAAATTTGCTTCCATCATCACAAGACTTCGTCGCATTCCCACGATTACCGGAACATGCTCGATTGTAATCGGACATTCCTGCATACATGCCCCACAGGTTGTACATTGCCAAAGAGCTTCGATGCTTTCGTATTCACCAACGAATTTTTTATCAAGGATTTTTTGTTCATCTTCTATTGCTGAGTACTCTTTCCCTGAATCCTTGGCTTCTTTCATTTTGAGCATTATGGGCGCGGCTTCCTTAACTCTTTCCCTTATCTGAACAATAATCTCCCTTGGGCTTAATTCTTTTCCGGTTAAATTTGCAGGACAAACAGATGTACATCTTCCACAATGAGTACATGAGTAAGAATCAAACAAGCTTTTCCAACTCATGTCATCCAAATCAACAACTCCGAATTTTTCGATACCTTCTTCTTCGAAGTTGATTTTTTCCAGCTTATTCGGAATTCTCTCAGGTGAAAAATATACATTAGGTATAGAAGTATAAACATGAAAATGTTTTGAAAATGGCAAATAGTTGGCAAAAAGCAGTATAACTAAAATGTGAATCCACCAGGAAATTTCGTAAATGATATTAGCCGATTGAAATGGAATCCAGTTAGTGATAGCAAAAGTTACAGGGCATACACTCGATTCGGGTAAAGTACCTAAAACATGACAAGCTGCCTTCTCTATCATCAGTGAACTGACAATTATAAATATTGAACCAAGAACAATGGAAGCATCTATTATTTCACTCTTGTCTCCCTGCAAACGCTTTACTTTGAAAACAAATCTCCTGATAAGTGAGAATATTACTGCTATTATAACCACAAGACTGAACAAATCCGTACCGATAGTAATAACAGGATAAAGAGGACCGAGAAAACTCCAATTGAATTCATGGCGAAATCCCTGAAATACTGCTTCTGCCGCTGATAATAAAAGTACAAGGAAGCCCCAGTAAATCCCAACATGTACTAAACCTGCGAAACCCTCTCGTAAAATCTTGGTTTGCCCAAAAGCGACCTTGAGCGTGTGTTTAATTCTTTTCGCGGGATTATCGGTTCTGTTATCTTCTTTGGCTACTTTTAGATATGAAAACATTCTTTTAAGATTGATATACAGCATTACAGCGGAAAATAGCAACACTGCTCCAAAAATTATCGTCTTTAAATCCATGTCAAATCTTCAATTAATTGTAAAAACACTAATTCTGTCAAAATTAACAAAAAAAAAGGATAATGAATAAAGAATTTGACTTTTGATTATTTTAGTGTTGTTAAAAAATCTAAAAGTTAACCGAATCATAGAACCAGTACTGAATGTAATGCCAAAGATTTCGATGAATTTTCACACACTCCTTTATTCTTTCTAATTAGTAGGGATACTAAAATAATATACCCTGTCTTGGAAAATAGAAAAAGAAGATAGAAAATTATTATGAATTCTTCGCTCTCGCCCAAAATGGCATTTTGTGATAAGCCCTAACTTTCCCCTTCAAATCCATACATCGAGTCAATCAGTTGTGCAAACTTTCTTTCTACAACAAATCGCTTAACATCCATTTTGGGTGTTAACTCTCCGTTTTCAACAGAAAATAGTTGAGACAGCATTGAAAATTTTCTAACCCGCTCGTATTTTGCCAAATCACTTTGAAGCCGGTCAATATCCTGTTTAACAGTCCTGATTATCTTTTCATTAGAAATAAGTTCCGTCACATTGTCATATTTTATGTCAAAGGTTTTAGCCAGTTTTTGTAATTGTTCGAAATCAGGAGTAATAAGTGCAGTGCAATATTCCCTCCTGTCTCCAATTAAAATACATTGTTCAATATAGGGACTTTGGGTTAAAAGACTCTCAATTGGCTGTGGAGCTATGTTTTTTCCTCCGCTACTGACAAGTATATCCTTTTTCCTTCCTGTAATTTTAATATTTCCTTTCTCTGTAAATTTGCCAATATCACCGGTATAAAGCCAGCCATCTTCGTCAATGGCTTCGTCTGTAGCAACTTTATCTCCCCAGTACCCCTTCATAACATTAGGTCCTCTGGCTAATAGTTCGCCATCTTCAAGAAATTTTACTTCTACATTAAAAAATGGCTTTCCTATAGACCCAATTTCAATGCTATCGAGCCGGTTCGCACTAATTACCGGTGATGCTTCAGTCAAACCGTATCCTTCAATAACCGTCATACCGGATGCAAGAAAGAACTCGCATACGTGGTCTCTGAGAGCTGCTCCACCGGAAACAAACATTCTTAAATTCCCGCCGAAAGTCTCGCGAATTTTTGAAAATACAAGTTTATCGGCTAATGAATATTTTAATTTTAAAGTTATAGGAATTCTTTCTTTATTCAAATTTCTTCTAACATAATTTTTCCCTGTTTCAACAGCCATTTCAAATATTTTTCTTTTAGCAGGGGATTCTGATTCCATTTTGCTGTATATCTTCTTTTTAACAATTTCCAGTAATCTCGGAACTGTAGTCATCATAGTAGGTTTTACTTCCTGTAAGTTTACAGCTACTGTCTCGAGCGATTCGGCTAAAGCAACAGTACCGCCTGTAGCTAATGCAGAATAATATCCGGTTGTTCTTTCATAAGAATGGCACATTGGCAGAAATGACAAGAAAATATCTTTATCGCTAAGCGGGATAGCATCAAAGACTCCTTCGATATTCGATAAGATATTTTTATGTGTGAGCATAACACCTTTGGGGTCGCCAGTTGTGCCGCTTGTATATATAATTGTCGCAAGGTCATCGGTGTTAATTCTGCTCATTCTTTCGCGAAGAAGCAATTTCCTTTCTTCGGAGCTACGTAATTCCCTGCCTCTTTGCATAACTTCAGCCATAGATTTTACGGATACATCTGTAGTCTTAAAATCATTATTCATTACGATTACATGTCGTAATGAAGGCAGGTCTTTTTTAAATTCAAGAATCTTTTGAAGTTGAAAGTTATTTGAAACTACTACAGCAGTTGCTGTGCAATTACCAAAAATATATTGTTCCTGTTTTGAGGATAAAGTCGGGAAAATCGGTACATCGACAGCACCAACACTAAGTATGCCGAGGTCTGATATAATCCATTTAACACGATTTTCAGAAACAATTCCAACCCGGTCTCTTTCTCTGATACCAAGTTCCATTAAACCCAATGCAAAGCATTCGACCATCTCTCTGACCTCTTCATGGTTGATGCTTTTATATTCACCCTGAAATTTGTACATTATAGCCGCTTTTGAATTACCATACTTGTTGGCAAGTTCATTATACATAGCAGGAAGTGTTTCAAAACGCATAAATCCTCCAATAAATTTTAAAATTCAAGAATATGATGCTAATAAAATAAGAAATCATTTAATATAAATAAAATAAATTATTTTAATTTTTTTAAATT
>JAZDIP010000021.1:0-2323 GCA_043804925.1 bacterium
TATATCACTTTTATCATTGAATTTATTGGTACAAACAGATCCAAAAGCAAATAATGACTTAACATTATGTTCCACGCATAATGATTTAATTTTATCAATATTATCTAACAGTAATCTTTGCATATCAATATTTTAAACAAAAATACACTACTTGAATTACTTATGCAAGTTGTGTTAGTAAAAGGTTTGGTTTAAAAGACATACCCATTCTTGCCTTTTATCCCTAAAAGGGAAGGCGAACATTCTTATTAAAATCCAAAAGGGTTGAATACTATTAACATAATCCACACCCTGAATCACCCGCTAGCAGGGGACAATATTTAATAAAAAAAAGGGGCGTGTATTTATTTCCCCCTTTTGAAAAGAGGGATTTTATATTTGTAAGCAATTCATCGAAATCCCCCCTGACCCCATAGCCGTCAACCTAAGAGTTATGTTGTTGATTATCAAATGATGCAACTATTTTTCGCCCCATTCCTTTGGAGAATAGGGTTCTTAGTGTTAATTTTGCACATGTTAAAGAACTTTAGTTTATTAATAATCAGCGAGATATGCTTTATTCGTTTACTCGCTGATTTTTTATTAAATATAGACATATATTCCTGATTTACAAAACATTAAGTATATTATTTCTTCAAAATTTGTTCTTTTTTTCTTCCTTTCTAAACTATGTTTCTGAAAAAACATCTTTGTTATCCAATTCATGATTTGACTTATTGCATCAGCCCCTTCTCGTATTGCTGTTCTAATTTTATCGAAATTATCTCGAAGTGTTTTATAGCATTTGTCCACACTGAGCATTTTTCCGTATTGATTATATATTGCTATGCGGTGCGCCATTATTATTGTCCAATTGATTATTATTACCAGTAATTTAGCATATAACAGGCATAGCCATCGGTTATATTTCATCTTTCTTGTATTGTTAATGCCAAATGTTGATTTCCAAACTTTAAATACAAGTTCAATTTGCCACCGAATTTTATATAAAGCGGATATTGCTTCGGCGGGTAACTTCTCTTGTGTGATATTTGTAACAAATAGATTGAATCTTGCTCGTTTGGAATACTCATCGCTTGTATGATAGCCTTTCTTTTTATTGCCTTTATTTACTGCTTGCATTCTTTTTGAATAAATCTCCTCTGGCATTAATTCTATGACCAGCCTTACCGGAAGTTGAGCTTGTTTGCCAATAAATACTTCCAACTCCATGCGCAGAAGCTTGTATTTTTTCATGTACTTGTTAATTGCAGCAAAATCAAGCAACTTGCGAATTCCATTTTTCTGGTGATAAACGTTTGTTTTTGAATCCAATCGTGAAATAAAATAAGCTTCGCTATTAATGATATGCGATAGCCCCTCAAGTATGAAATACCCGAGATCTCGTATTACCAAGTCTTCTTTCTCTACATTTAACTTTGTTTCTTTGGCATCTCTAACATCTGGCCGATTTGCTGGTGTAAGAGTAAAATCTAATATTTTACCACTCTTAATATCAAATTCATACTGAATACATACGCCTGCTTTAGAGGCGCTTCCGCCTGAACCTGGGAGTAATTTATAGAATTCTTCGGGGATATCGAACCTTGTTCCATCTTTGATACGAACTTGTCCAAAATGGCTCAACCAGCCGGCATCAATGTTTTCCTTTTGTATTTGTTTTGCCAATTGCGACTCAAATACGGTTTTGATAAATTCAACGGCTTGTTCATTAAACCGCTTATCTATGCCCTGTTTACTAATTAAAACACCATGCACAGATAATGCTTCTATTGTAAGTTGATTTAAACTTTTATTGGCATCGGATGATGAATTGTATAACAAAATGTCAATGAACATAAATGGTGTAACTTTTGATCCTCGTTTACAGAAACCAGTTTGAATACCTATTTCTGTAAGATAATCTTCGGAAAAGACTTCTTTAAAGTTTATCTGAAGATTGGGTAGGATGGGTTCATATACCCCCCTATATTATACATGTAATTTCTTTAATATCTTATTAACCATATTATCAGTTAATTAACCTCTTAGGTTGACGGCTATGGGGGCAGGGGGGATTTAATAACTAATAGAAAGAATAGTTCTAATTTCTTAGTAAAACGAATATCAAATCCCCCTTAATCCCCCTTTTCCAAAGGGGGAGAACAAAAAACTCCCACTTTTTATAAAGTGAGAGTTTAATAATTCTGTTTAGTATTTTCTAGAAAAAGCCTCTTCTTAATAATGGAATGTCTTTATCTTTTGATTTTTGTCTGCAGCCAATATTAATATTCAATCCAAAACGGAAATTAACCGACGATGTTATATGGCCCCAAAGTGCAGC
>JAZDIP010000022.1:0-232286 GCA_043804925.1 bacterium
ATCAAACATTTTGAATTTTCATTTTGATAATATCTCAAACATTGATATATCAAATATCAAAATTTATTCGATTTATGGAAATAAAATACAATTGAATGTTAAAAGTATTTCGGAAAATAATATTCAGTTTGATGTTTCCTCACTTCCGCAGGGAGTATATTTTGTGAATGTGATGATTGGAGAGAAGGTTGAGAGGATGAAGTTTGTGAGAATTGGGAATTAGCAACATTTAATACACAATTTAAATTATTTTAATTTTTATCTATATTATTTATTTAATTTGCTTTCATTAATATTAAAGAATATCAATTAAATAAATAGATTAAAAACTTATTATCAAGTATCCTTATGAAAAAAATTGTAATAGCTTTATCGGTTTGTCTTTTCTGTATATTAACCAACACACAAAATTCCTATTCACAATGGGAAGCTTGTAGTGAAGGAATCTATGCAAATACTGACAAATTTTCAACTATAGTCATAAACGGCAATAATATTTTTGCAGGCACTAATAATAGTGTCTTTTTATCAACAGATAACGGTGACAGTTGGATTGAAAAAAATTCAGGGTTACCAAATACTTCTATTAGTTCATTAGCAATAAGCGGTACTGATATATTTGCAGGTACTGCTAGTGGCGGTGTATTTTTATCCTCAAACAACGGTGATAGCTGGACTCAAAAAAGTTCAGGTATTACAAATGACACTATATATGCATTAGCTATAAGCGGTAATAATATATTTGCAGCTACAAAGGTGGGCATATTTTTATCAACGGATAACGGAGATAGCTGGACTCAAAAAAATTCAGGTATAACGGATCCTTTTGTCTGGGCAATAGCCATAAGTGGCAATAATATATTTTCTTTGGGTAATAGCGGCTTGTATTTATCAACAAATAGCGGTGATAACTGGACATTAAAAGAAACAGGGTTATCAAATATGCGTTCATTAGCCATAAGCGGTAATAATATATTTGTAGGTCTTTATTTTAGCGGTGGTGTGTTTTTATCTACAGATAACGGTGATAGCTGGACTGAAAAAAATGCAGGGTTAACGAATACTTGGGTCAATTCATTAGCCATAAGCGGTAATAATTTGTTTGTAGGAGTATGGAGTGGTGGTATTTTTCTTTCTACAGATTACGGTGAAAGCTGGACTGAAAAAATAAATATATTATCAAATATTACTATCAACGCATTTGCATTTAGCGGTGATAATATATTTGCCGTTGCTGGTGGTTCCGGTAGCGGTGGCGCCGGATTGTTTTTATCAACGGATAACGGTAACAACTTTTCTAAAAAATACAAAGGATTAACTACTACTACAAAAGTTGGTGTCAAATCACTTGCTATAAAGGAAAATAGCATATTCGCGGCGACAGGAAGTAGTATATTTTTGTCTATTGATAGCGGAGACAGCTGGACTGAAAAAAATTCAGGACTGCTGATTACTCCTATTTACTCATTGGCCATAAGCGGTGATAATTTATTTGCATGCACATGGGCAGGTGTATCTTTGTCTTCAGACAACGGCAATAGCTGGACTCAAAAAAAATCATGGCTAAAGAATACCTTGGGTTTGTCTATGGCTATAATCGGTAATAACATATTTGCTGGAACTTATTACGGTGGCGTGTTTTTATCAACTGATAACGGTGATAGCTGGACTGAAAAAAATTCAGGACTTAATTCGAAAAACATCAGGTCATTAGCCATAAGTGGCAATGACATATTTGCAGGTACTGATAACGGTGTATATTTATCAACAGATAACGGTGATGAATGGGAGTGGAAAGGAAACGGGCTAACAAATAATGTTGTTTACTCATTAGCCATAAACGGCAATAATATATTTGCAGGAACTTATGGTGGTGGTGTATTTTTATCAACCGATAATGGAAATAGCTGGACTGAAAAAAATTCAGGGCTAAATGATCCTTATATCTATTCATTAGCCATAATCGGTAATAATGTATTTGCAGGTACTTATAGCGGTGGTGTATTTTTATCAACAAATAATGGTGACAGCTGGGCTGAAAAAAATTCAGGGTTTTCTACTATTACTGCTGTCAATTCAATAATCATTAACGAGAATTACATATTTGCAGGCACTTCGGACGGTATGTTCAAAGTTACATTATCCGAAATGGTTGGTGTTGAATCTGAAGAAAACGTTCATTACGAATATAGAATTTTTCCAAATCCATCATCAAACATTTTGAATTTACATTTTGACAATATCTCAAACATTGATTTATCAAATATCAAAATTTATTCGATTTATGGAAATGAAATACAATTTAATGTGAAAAATATTTCAGAGAATAATATCGAATTCGATGTTTCCTCGCTTTCGCAGGGAGTATATTTTGTGAATGTGATGATTGGAGATAAGGTTGAGAGGATGAAGTTTGTGAGAATTGATGATTGACATTTAAAAATATTAAAATATCATTATCGTTAATTTTAATATATTTGTAAATTATATATAATATGGGCTGAAAATGGAAAGTACATACATAGCAACTTATAAAGAAGGAACGTTAATTCTGGATAATGATTTACCCGTTAAACCATTAAGCAGAGTTCGTATCAAAGTTGAGTTACCTGATATTGAAAAAAATAAAACATTTTTAGATACGGCTATGAGTCAGAAATTTACTGCTCCTGAAGATTGGTCAGAAAAAGTAGATGATTATCTTTATGGTGAAGGGTAATTATGAAGGATAAAGATTTCAGATTAGCCTAATTATGGAATGCATATAATTAACTTGTGCAAAATAGAGGAGATTAAAATGTTTAGGATTGTAGTTTTTATTTCGCTTCTGTTTTTTTCGCAAAATTTCTTATTCTCGGATGACCTAATATTCGTTTATAATAATTATTTTGCTGATGCCAATACGTTTAATTTAGGATTAGCTTTGGATGTTAATTCTAATAACGAAACAATTTTGATATCTTTATCAAAAAATTTCGAACAAGTAGATACATCTACATACACTTTTTCCTATCATAAAATTCATAGATTAGATTCAGATGGAAAATTATTGAAAAGTAGTGATATCTATGGTGGTGGTGCGGAACGCAATGACATTTTTGTTGAAGATAATAATCATTTTATTACATTGACAGGTTCAATGGGAGTTTTTAAGATAACAGAGTATGATGAAAACTTTGAAGTTACTTCTGAAAATAAATTTGTTAGTGAAGGCAAATACTTATTTCACAAAATTATGAACAATAGAGAATTCATAGCTGTGAAACAAGAATCAGTTCATATTTATGATTCATTATTTCTCTATTTCATTCATGTTGAAACATATAATAACAAATTTGAACTACTCAAAGATACTGTATTGGTAACACAAACTTATGGCATTGATAGAATTGACTCATACAAAATAAAAAATTCTTATGATTCAGATTTAATTCACATATCAAAAGCAGACTCAAATAATGTCTCTACAGTTATAAAATTATCTGATTCATTCTTTCATAAATACTGGTTAACATTTTATGATTGTGTAGTTGAGGATGTTCTTGAATTGAATGACACCACAATGATCATTTGTGGCTACTCTGAAATTAATAATAGTAAATATGGATTTATTAAAAAAATGAATCCTTATACTAAAAAGTTAAGTTGGTCAAGTTCTTCTGAAGATGATAATACGACATATTCTTTTATTGAGAAATTAGCAAATAACAAATATGTTGTTTTTGGTAATTGGGAACAACAACTTGGCTACCAAATATTTGATTCTCTGGGAAACAAGAGCGAGCATTTTCTGATTGAAGAAAAATTTGGTAGTTTTAGAGATATTGTAAAAACACCTGATGGCGGTTTCCTTTTAACTGGAGATATAGATTATCAGGATATCCCGTACACCTATATTGTTAAATTCCAAGAACAAAATATGGATATGAGGGAAGAATCAGAATTCAAAAATAATATGTACATCTCACCAAACCCAGCAACAGATTATATAGAAATAAATACTGACAAAATAATAGATGAGATTGAGGTTATTGATGTGTTCGGAAGGAGAGTGCTGAAAACTTCAAAACAACAAAATAGAATAGATGTTTCTTCGCTTCCGCTGGGAGTTTATTTTGTGAATGTTATGATTGGTGATAAGGTTGAGAGGATGAAGTTTGTGAAGATTGATTAAATATATTTGGATTCTATACGTTTAAAGTCTATAATGTTTTAAATAAAATTTATTATTTTTCACTAATATGAAGCCAAGAATTTATATTGATACCTCAGTAGTAGGAGGATGCTTTGATAAAGAATTTGAATTTGATTCTCTTAGATTCTTCGAAATGCATGAACATGACTATTTTAAAATCTTAGTTAGCCCAATTTTATTGAAAGAAATGGAGTTTGCTCCACAAAAAGTTAAAGAAAAATTAGCTAAGATATCCAATGATAAAATTGAATATTTAGAAATCAACAATGATGCACTATTTTTGAGAGATCAATACTTGAAAAATGGCATATTAACAAAGAAATGGATTGATGATGCCACACATGTTGCATTAGCTACCATTTACAGAGCCGATGCGATTGTTTCATGGAATTTTAAACATATTGTTCGTCTTGATAAAATAAAAATGTTTAATCAAGTTAATTTAATTAACGGTTATGGTATTATAACAATAATTTCTCCAAAGGAGGTTTATTATGAATGAAAATAAATTAGATAATTTTGATTGCTTGAAATTCAAATATGAGATTCAGGAAAAAATTTATAATGAAATAAAAAATCTTAGTCCTAAAGATGAGATAGCATATTTTAACAACGCTGTAAAAGAAGGTTCTTTTAAACATTTTGCTGAAATTTTAACTAGAAATGACAAAGAAATTCTTTTGCCCGTTTAAATTATAAATTTTCAATGTTTGGACTTTGTTTTGATCTATTCAAATGCGGATTTGTCATATTCTCGACATACTTCCCGATTATGTCGAATTCGAGGTTGACTTCGATTCCTGTTTTCAATTCATTGAACATTGTTACATCCCATGTATGAGGAATAACTGCAACCATGAATTTATCAGTTTCGACCTTTGCAACCGTTAAGCTGACACCGTCAATGCAAATCGAACCGACAGGAACAATGTATTTTCTGAATTGAGAAGGGAAGCTAATCCAAAGCAGTTTTCCGGCACTTTCGGGTATTATTGTCAGAACATGACCCACACAATCTACATGACCTTGAACGAGATGACCACCCATTCTGTCGCCAAGCTTAGCGGCTCTTTCAAGATTAATTTTCTTTCCGTTGATAAATTTGCCGAGTGTGGTCTTTCTCAATGTTTCTTCAACTGCTTCTACATCGAATGTGTTGCTTGTTAAACCAACGACAGTCTGGCATACACCATTCAGAGCAACAGAATCATCAACTTTTAAGTCATCAATGATTTTATTTGTCTGAACAGTAATTCTCTTTGCTCTGCCAATCGGTCTTATGGCTTTTACTATTCCTATTTCTTCTATTATTCCTGTAAACATATCTCTCTCAGTTTAATTAGTTGAACAAGTAATCCGTTTTCCGTTAACTGTTTTTACATTCTACATTCTACATTTTACATTTTACATTCTTCCTTGTCCCTTCTCCCTTCTCCCTGTTCCCTTCTCCCCAATTGTCAATTGGAAATCACCGGTGTTTCAATAATTATCTGAACAGTTCTACAATAGCTTCTGCCCTGTGGTAAATCATTATTATACAGCAAAGTCCGGTTCCCCACAGGATTAATAACCAGATTCTGTTCATTAACCTTCAGGTATTTCTGAACTTCCATGCAACGTCTTTTCGCCAAATCGAGATTGTAATCGGGATTACCGATTCTGTCGGTAAAACCGGAAATTGTAACCTTCGAATCAGGCATTATTCTCTTTTTGATGTCATTCAAAATCGGAATATGATGCTGCTTAATTTCGGCACTGTTATAATCAAAAACTATTAGGAAAAATCTCTCGAGCTTTTTATCATCCTTCAATTCAAAACGCTTTTTCTTAATTGTCAACTGTTGCAAGGCAAGTGTTTCTCCGGCTTTGGTTTTCTGCCCCAAATCATCCTGAACATTGAATTCGATATTAACCGGAGCTTCGACTTGAGGCATCGGCTCGTCATCCAACTGCCAGATAATTTCCGGTGGAAGACCGGTACCGCTAAATTTCCTAAGCTCTTGTGTATTCTGCGAAACCTTAATGTCCCAATTCTTAATATTCGCTTCTGATTCGACCTTGGGATATAACGCAACAATAGGTGGATTAACAGCTTTCTCGACATCTTTCAGATATACCGGTTTATTTAAATCAATATCAGTAAATTTTAATTCTACCCTTTGATTTTCCATAATACCGTCAACATCATTAATATTACCGGGATTATCCGGCAGGTTTTGCCATTTCGTTTTAATTTGACCGGGCTTTATATTCCAAACATCAATTAAATATTTTTCGACAGTAAAAGCCCTGTCTTTTGAAAGTTGCAGATTATTTTTCTCATTGCCAAGATTATTGTTGCATCCTACGATTGTTATTGTCTTGTTAGGTGTTTTGCTTAATCTTTGACCGATTATATTCAATAAATTTGAATAAATTTCAAATGTATTCCACTCGAGAGAATCCTCCGAAAAATTCTTTGTTTCCTCTTTTGTTAAAAATTTCATAAAAGTTTCATCCAAATTACTGCTGGATTCACGGAAGTAAACATGCGGTAGCAATGGGAAACCTTCTTCAACTTCAATCTCCTCAATTACGATTGCAGGTTTATCGACTCGTGTTCCATCTGCTTTTATACCTACTGCAGTTATTGTAGCTTCAAGTTTCGACGATTTAGGAATTCTTTTCTCGTATTTCTCTTTAATCGTTGTTAGATATACTATCACATCTTCTTTTTCGAGTTCATCAGTATCGTAATTTCTGTCAATCAATCTAATGTTTTCTTCATTAATATTCATATCGGCAACAACAGTAGTATCCCTGACATAGAGAGTGTCATATTGAATCGGAAGCACTTTTGGAGGAAATATCGGGATTTTAAGTGCCGCACCGATTTGCCACGTCGAAGCTTTCCAATTTGATTCATAGATATTATTTATGGGAAGATAGTAAATAACTTCAGGTGTTAATAAAATTGTTTTTGTTACATTTAAATCACATCCCAAACCAAAGAAACCAAAGATTAATAATGGATTTTTATTAGGAATATCTATATTATTGTACTCATTTCGTGTTAAAGTAGTATCAATAAAAGTAGCATAATCTGGTTCAATCAACTCTTCCTTTTGGTTCATTTTACCAGACAACATATATGAAAACTTAGCACCAATATAGCTGTTAATCAAACCAAAAAATTTATAATTGATATATGGTTCAATTCCAAATATCATAATCTTCGAATCAACAATATGGTTTACAATACCATAATCTAAAGTTGAATCACTAAATATTGTTCTATTAGTATTTCCTATCTTTTCTTCTTTTTCGAGCAAAGCCCCTATTGTAGAAACACCAATTCTTGCTCCCAATAAAATTTCATCTCTCAAAGGATATTCGAACAAGCCACCGACAGCAAAACCACTTCCTGTTCCTGATTCAAAAATCGGACAACAATTGGGAATATCTCCAAGCTTTTGGAAATCTGCAAAATGAACATTATAATTATATCCGGCATAAGCACCGAGATAATACAATGGTTTTTCCTGACCTCGCAAAGGAAAAAGAACAAACTGAATAAAGCAAAAAACAATTACTAATTTTTTCATATTAAAAATCTTAACTTATTAAATTCATTAAACTTAATTTATAATAAATACCGGTCTAACAGAAATCCTTGCAGGAGTTCTCAAAATCAAATAGTACATACCACTCGAATAACCGCTTATATCAATAGTAAAATCAAATTCTTTGTTAGTATCCGAGTTCCATGATTCGAGAACCTTTGAATTTCCTCTGACATTCATCAATTCAATAGAGTGAATACCTGATTCAAGAACATTCCCGGTAATATTAATTTCCGAATTTGCCGGATTTGGATTTGCAAATAAATCGAGAGGCATACCTCTTAAAAGAAGTCTGTTGCCGCCTTCCTTGCATATTTTCAACCTAAGCTCACCATCTTCAGGAAAAATTGGAGCAAAAATTGTATCCGGTGCAAAATTAAATTCACTCAAAACCAGCGGAGAGCTTTCAATATCCCCAAGCAATGCATCACCTACAATTTCAGTCAGAATCGAATCAGTATCTGATATGTGCAAATTCTGAGCATCAAATTCGAATATTCTGTTCCCATTATTGTCAACAGTATTACTTATAACATTACCTTCTGTACTTAATCTTCTCGGGATAAATACAGCACTGTTAAACTCTAATTTTGCCGTAATTGATAAACCTGAAATTTCTTTTCCGGATTCGTCCAAACGCATGTAAACCGGAATTTTCATGTCCCTTGCCGTAGGTTCAACAAGTAAATAGGGTAGCCAAACAGTTGCCGAAAGAGCGGGATTATAGCATGGTTGAGTTAAAAATACTCTTATATTGGCAACAATATCCCTGTATTCACTTAAAGTTACCAATACGTCGAAACTCACAAAACCTCCATTGGGAGCTAATATACTGCCGGAAGGGTCGGAACTGAATTTTACGAATTGATAATTTATAACCACTTTGTCAATTTGAACCAGAAATCTCCCATTATTTGTAATTACCACAGTAACTGACCTATCCTCAGGGATAGCTACTTTGCTAAAATTTAATAACGAAGGATTGACATCTACGTATATACTGTCTGTCTCAGCAGTAATAACAGTATAAATATCAGGTTCAAATGTATCATTTGTAACAAGGTGAAAAGTTGCAGACTTACTACCTATCATAGGAATCGAGGGGTCAAATTCCACTAAATAAAAAGCAGTGTCTCCAATTCCAATAGTAAAGGGCGGCTGCGGAGGATTTATTAACCTGAAACATGGACTGTCTGCCCCCAATATCTCTGCCGATGAAATAACATCAACAGATGCTTGTCCAGTATTTGTTACAAAAATTGTATCGTATTGCAAACCTTCGCAATATGCGAGCAATCCAAAGTCTATAGGATAAGCCATTACTTCGGATTTGATTCCTTCTGCGAATAAAATCACATATCCATCAGACGGGCAGGAAACCGGAGAATCCGAATCATCAGAAATAACCGTAAGAGTTGCACTGTGATATCCTTCCGTTAAAGGCAAAAAGTCAACATCAATTGTCATTTTCGAACCATCCATGGGTGTCAATAAAACCGGTAAAACAGGTGCAACACCGGCTACCGAAAATTCTGTTTGGGTTGGAGGAATTATTACAGGTATAGTACTAATCAACGCCTGCCCTGTCCCATCATTTGTTACATCTACAGATTCCCTTTTACTATATCCAATTTTTACCTGGCCAAAATGAACAGTATCTACAATAACAAAATTTTGAGAAAACTGTAATTTATTTTCAACTATTTCAACATACACATCGAAAGAATCTACTGCAAATTCACACTCGATTGGTTTGATATAAACACGTGTTCTATATTGCCGGACAGCATCAGGATTAGAAAATTTAATATAAGCATCTGTTTCTCCGTCAACAGTAATGAAATTCGAAGAAATTGTTTGCCCTGAGAATTTATCAACCTCATCAGAAAATTCAAAATCCATTAAATTTATATCGAACGATGAGTGATTTTTTATTTTGAAATTTTTTGTAATGCTGTCTCCCAGGCAAATCTGTCCTAAATCTAAAACATTTATATCAGTCAATTCAACATCATTTTCATCATATGAAGCGACAACGAAAGAGTCAAGGACAACAGTTATATCTACTTCCCATGGATTTTTTCTTGCAGGGTCCTTATCATTATGCGGAATAAAGAGTGTTGTGGAAACAATTCCCGAATGACCCGGTTGATAGGTATAGCTAACGGTAAATGTTTGTGATTCGCAGGAACTCAACAAAATATTAGTATTAGGACTTATCATTTTAAATCCATTATAAGTTGTTCCGTTTGCAGGAGTATCGAAATATGCTCCGGGAGCGGGAGCATTGAGATTCAAACTCAATGTCGGTCCACCTGCATTTTTTATAACGAATTCAACAGTATCGCTTTCTGTTTGAGCACAAACCGTAATATGCATTTGAGCATTATCATCGCCTTGTATGTCAGGGATAACCTTAAATATATTTGTAGCCGCTTGTGAAAGAACAAAAGGAACTGTTATGTTGTGAACATCAATGGTTCCGGTAACACTTTCTTCCTGAAAGACGACAAAATAAAATAATGAATCACTACAAAAATCATCGTTCAAACTTTTCCCTGATAAATCTATAGGAACACTCCAATCATTACCTGAATAATTTATACCTGTAACCTGAACCCATGCTTTTGATTCGGGTTTAACATAACAATAAAGCACTCTGTCAGTACCTCGAGTACCATTCAGTGTGAAATTTCTTTTTACGTATGATAAAGAATCAGTAGTAGGTCCTCTGAACTTCGAGGCATTGGCAGGAATATTAGTATTATCAACAATCCATGAAGGAACATCATACCTCATTCTACCGGCACCACCTGTAACTGTGTTGCCCTGGTCTCTGCCACCTTCAGCAGTAAGTGTTAATTGATTTAAAGCCAATTTTGTATTAATACTGACAAAACCACCCGAACCACTTCCACCTCTTGTAACATCTCCATCGGTTCCACTGCCACCATAAGCACCATTTGAAATCAGTGCTATATTATTTATATAAGGAGCATATATTGAAATGGCTCCTCCCCCACCACCGCCACTACCTGAACATTGATTCACCGAATTAGGATTTCCACTACCACCACCCGAACCGCCGGCGATAGGTACACCCATATCATTCCCGTTTATCCAACCACCTGAGAGCGAAAAAGTACTTCCATCCCTGTTACTATTGGCTCCCGAAGTTGCAAAACCACCCGAACCTCCATTCTTATTTTGCCTGAATCCGCTCCCTCCGCCAAATCCTCCAACAGGATTATCAGTGTTCCCATCATAAGTCCCAATACCTGACATCCCAAATGGATGCCCTGTTCCTCCACCTGAAGCTTCCCAATTATTGGTAGAGTTTTTAGGAGGATAAGCACCGTTTAAACTATATCCACCTGTTCCTGTTCCCTGACCATAAGATTTTAAACTTCCACCAAACATAGCAAGGTTTGTTCCGCCTTTACCACCGCTGACAAAGCCATTACCACCAACATCCCCATTGTCCATAATATCGCAAAATCTACCTCCCCCGCCGCCGCCACCGGGTCCGCCATTCCCTGCATTTCCACCGGATGGCTTTTGTCCACTGACATTAATTGAAGTATTTGGTGAGCCGGTTATTTTTCCTTTCGATATTAAAGTAAAAGGTAAATATCCTTGATTACCTACGGTACCAGGGTCACAATCCTTAATAGCTACTCCATTTAAAGCAAGCGAATACTCTGCATTAGCTAGTATTAATGAATCAACCAACATAGCACCACGGCGGGAACGTTTTCCTAAAGTTCCAACTCCGAAAATTCGTTCTGAATTTGCACTGATATTTCCTAATTGCCATGGTTGAACTATGTAGAATGTGTCAACATTCGAAACTCCATCAAGTGTTTGCACAACTATTGGAATTCTATACTCAGGGATTAAGACTTCCCAGTCATCAGAGTTAGGAGTTAAAATTGGATTGATGAATACCTGAACCGACACCATCCTGCCATCCCAACTTACAACCATAGGACTAAAAGTCAGTTTCCATTTATCCGATGCTCTCAAACACCTAACCTCACCGACAGATTGAGAGATTAATCCGTCAAAACGGAAATTACCTCTCGAATTTCCCGGATTGTTCGGGTCGAAAGGTCCGATGATTTCCATGTATGTTGACATTCCCGGTGCTCCAATATCAGGAATAATATAAGATATTTGCGGTTGTGCGTTCACTTGCGAGACCCACCACATTACAGCTACGCAGATATACAATATTTTCTTCATAAGAAGAAACTCCAATTTATTTTCAATTTTAACAATAATTTAATTAGTTATATTACCAAAAAATATTATCTTTTCATAACATTTTTTTTATTTCTAACAACTAACTTATCAATAATTCAAGTCAATGTTTAGAATTTGATATTAAAACAGTCTTATCGAATAAATCAAATTTATTAAAAACAAATCTTTTCGACATGGTCAAACTGACAAAAACGGAAATAACCGAACCTGCAAAAATTCCGATGATAATCATTATCTGATATTTAATGGAAGTCAAAGGGTCGCTTCCACCAAGAATTTGTCCGGTCATCATACCGGGTAACCAAATTAATCCAATTGTTGCAGTTGATGCAATGGTAGGACTGAATGCATCTTTCATTGCATCGGATATAAACGGAAACAAAGCTTCATTTTTATCAGCACCGCACATCAAGTAATATCTATATCTTTCTTCATCATGAGATAATGATTTGTAAAATGACCTTAAACCAATTATTGCACTATTTAATGAATTACCAATAAACATACCCATTATCGGGATGATATAACGTGCATTGAAGAAACTGTCAACTCCAACAACTATATAAGCCACAAGAATACCATTAATAATTATATTGGCTCCTATCCCTGAAAAAACGGGAATATAAAATTTTTTTTGAATAAGGTTACTTCTTTTCACGACTGTATAAGCCGCTACAAATGCCATTACCACTACCCAAAGCAGGTTCAACCAAAGAGCATTAAATTCAAAAATGTACTTAAGATAAATCCCAACAAGAAATAATTGTACAGTCATCCTTGCAAATGCGATGAGCATTGGTTTCACAAGTCCGGTACGGTAGTAATAAAAGATAATGACCGGCACAATCATTATAATTGAACCAATTCCGAGATTTATCCATGATATATCAGATGTTCCCATAAACAAAAATAATTAATAAAAATTTTATTTTTTGAAATATTTTATCTCAAATGAGATTTTTATTTTGAATTTTTATATAATTATATTAAATTTAAATTTTAAAACTATTTGATTATTGGTTCTTCTAATAAGAAGAAAAGATTATGCCGGAAAAAATACAAATAGAACTTGGAAAAGTTCAGGAAACACTCCTGCTACCCTTATGGGGAAGAGCTGTGGAAACTCAGAAAGAAAACCCAAGATTAACAGATACAACAGCACTTGAAATTCTCAATAAAATTGATTATGACTTTTCAATTTTTGAAAAAAATCTTAGTTTTATTATCCAGTACACATGGATTGCTCGTGCATTGCATATTGATAATACCATTAAGGAATATCTGAAAAATAATCCTTTCGGTATCATAATAAACATCGGTTGTGGGCTCGATACAACTTTTAGCCGGATTGACAATGGTTCAGTTCAATGGTTTGATATTGACCTGCCTGATGTTATGGAACTTAGAAAAAAATTTATACAAACAACGAATAGGCAACGTTCGATTATAACATCATTTTTGGAAAAGGATTGGCTAAACGAATTCAAAAAAAATGATTATCCTTTGTTAATAGCAGGTGGAGTTTTTTATTATTTCGAGGAAAATCAAATTAAGAATTTTTTTATCCGGATATCAGACAAGTTTTTATCAAGTGAGCTATTATTTGATATTGCTTCACCTCTCGGGGTAAAAGTATCCAATGAAAAAGTATTAAAAAGTAGTGGAATGGACGATTCTTCGGTTCTTAAATGGGGAATAAAAAAAGCTAAAGATATGGAAAAATGGGATGATAGAATTAAAGTTTTAAAGGAATTTCCAATGTTTAGAAAAATGAAGAAGGGCTTTTCTTTAAAGGGTAAATATGGCTTATTTATGGCTGATTGCTTAAAAATAATGTCACTTGTTCATCTGAGAATCGGCTAAGAAACTTTATGAAATAAATTGGTGTTCTGTTTTGTTCTTTATTAGGAAAATATTGTTTTTGATGATTAATATTTTATAAATTTTGAACTCAAAAAATTGAAATTATTTAATTCATAATATAAATAGTGTTTTGTTTAAATTATTCAATGGAGTTACTATGAAAAGATTATTTTACTTTTTTTTGTTTGTTTTATCTTTTTCCTTAGCTGAAGCAAGTACAATCTGGTTTTTCACAACACCACCAACAGAGGCAACTGTTGGTGATGAATACTCTTATTATGCAAGAGCAAGGACAGAGGATACACTTGGAGTTATAAATTACTCCCTTACAGTTGCACCCGAAGGGATGACTGTCGAATCAAACGGTCATGTTCTTTGGACACCAACAGAAACAGGAAATTTTGATGTTACCCTGAAAGCTGAACTAAATGATGACCCTGATGTATCAACAACACAATCATGGGTAATAACGGTAACAGAGTCTGTACCTGAAATTCATTTCACTACATCCCCTCCAACAACCGGATATTATGGTGAGGAATATTTATACAACGCCATAGCTGTTGGAAATTATTCCGGCTATACAATCACATATTCGCTGGTAACGGCTCCTCCGGATATGAATGTTAATGCTTCAACCGGTCAGGTAACATGGACACCCGGCACAGCAAATGTTTCCGTTGAACTATTAGCCACGGATGAATCAGCATCGCTTTCGGCTACTCAAAGTTGGACAATCATCGTAACGTCTCCAACTGTTGAAATTGTATCCGAACCGGAAACTACCGCCGATATTGGAGTAAATTATTATTATCATGCAATTGCCCATGGCACAGATTCGGCGCAAATTGATTGGGAATTAGTTAGCGGACCTGACGGTATGACAGTAAACACTTATGGTGAAATTAACTGGACACCTACGGAAGAAGGCAGCTTCGATGTTACGTTAAAAGCTATGCTCAGAACCAATCACAGTATATTTGACACACAAACCTGGACTATTGTTGTAACCGAAGGTGAACCCGAAATAACTTTCACTTCAACGCCGCCGTCTACTGCAGAGATTGACATGGAACTCACCTATTATGCTGTTGCTGTCGGGAATTATCCTGATTATCATATATTATATTCACTGGTCGAAGCTCCTTCGGGTATGGATATTAGTGCAGGTTCAGGACTTATAAGGTGGATACCAAGAGAAACAGGAGTATTTCCTGTTACCGTAAGGGCAACTGACTCAGTAGCCGGATTACATGCAGACCAATCATGGAATATCACAATTGGCGGCGGTTCAGACTCAACTTTTACCCTTACAATTCCTCCACCGGATTCTGCAGTTGTCGGTGAAGAATATGTATATGATATTGAAATATCTTATTCGGGAGTAATTCTTCTTAAAAAAGATGGATCGGCAATACTTGACAGCGGTACGACATTCACATTCAATCTGCTTAAAAGTCCACAGGGAATGAAAATTCAAAGTAATCCTACTTCTGCAAGAATCACATGGACACCGGAACAAACAGGTTCTTTCGCTGTCTCATTGGCAGTCGCAGTAAATGGGAAAAACATACAAAAGGTTTTTGATTGGACTATTGAAGTTACCGATGGTGGAAGCGGAGGCAGTATAGAAATTATTTCGGAACCTGAAACAGAAGTTATTCTCTACGAACTTTACACTTATCAGGTAAAAGCAAAGACCGAAGACAATAGCATTCTTAAATATACTTTGGTAGAACCGCCGATTTGTATGTCAATCAATGAAGCATCCGGTATGATTGCCTGGATACCTAAAGAATTAGGCAAATTTTCAGTTACCGTCAGGGTTGAAAAACTCAACAGTTCGGTTCATGCAGACCAAACATGGGAAATAGAAGTTAAGGAAAATACTCAGGGTACATTCTATACGGTAACAGGGCAGGTCGTATGTTCAGACGGTACAACACCCTTTTCAGAAATCGAAGTTAAATTCACACCTGTTGACAAAATCACCGGGACACCACTCGATGCTACAATTAAAAGAACGGCAGTAAAAGATGTACCGGACAATAAGCCCCTTGAGTACACCGCAAGTTTGGATGCAAAGTATAACTATATAATAAAAGCTACTGCCACAAGCGACAAGGGAGTTTTTTCTCCTCAATGGTATAACAAAAAGGATATTAGAACTGATGCGGATATATTAATTCTCGATTCGGACAAGAGTGATATTAACTTTTACCTGACAAAAGTTTCGATAGATACCGGACCAAAAATAACCGGACATTTGAAAGAAGGAATCAGACCGCAAAAAGTCTATGTATCTGTAATCACCCGATGGGCAGAAGACCATGATGATATTGCTGTCAGCCGCGGATTTTTCAGAAATTTTGAGTCCGACCCCTTTGGCAATTTTGAGATACCATATTCTTCAGAATGCTCTGAAGATGACATTATTTTCCTTTATCCGGAGTATAATCCTTTAACTCAATCTTTTGTACCGGGGTATGTCGGTGAAGATGGCAAACTTGTATACAATTGGTCGGAAGCAAGAAAGTTTAACATGAAAGAACAGCAAACCGATATTGAACTGGAAATTATATTGGAAGAAATTTCAGGAAAAGGTGACGGAGAATCAAAAATTTTAGGTGATTTGAGCGAAGAAAGCAGTATGATTAATGATATTGACACTTCCAAAAAAATTGACAATTATATTCTCTACCTGAAGAAAGAAATGTTAGGTTTGCTCGACGAACCTGTTTACCAGGTTGTTGATTACATATTAGCCAAAAACGGCGGTAGTTACGATTTCGATAATTTACCTTACGGTAATTATGAGCTAATTGCTTCCAAACTTGGATTTGAACCATACTCAAGAGCAATTGCAACCAGCGAAGAAAACAAAGAAGTAATACAGGATATTGATTTGGAAATCATGGTTGGAATTGACGATGAAGAAATGCTGACTTTCGGCAGCTACGTGTCTCCCAATCCGGCAAATGGTAATTTTAATATTAACTTTAAAGCTGAATATCCATGCCCTATTGTATTGAAAATTTACAATGAGTTGGGTGTCGAAGTATTTTCTGCAAGCATTCAGGTTTATTCACCGAATTGCTATTCAATTCCTGTAAATTTGTCCGGTTTATTTCAGGGACTTTACTTTTATAATTTATCCCTGGGTAATAAAGTTGAAACGGGAAAGATTGTATTGTTAAAATAAAAATTTAATTAAAAACTAAAAATGTAATTTGAGTTATATTAACGATTATATTTTACTCAAATTTATCTAAAAAAAGTGGAGAATTGCCAAATCGGTAAATTGGGAATTCTTCACTTTGTTTTTGTATAAAGTAAAAAGAAGTATTAATTTAATAATCTTAAAACGAATAATATAGAAATTATATAATGAAAATGCTTAATATTTTTAAGAAGCTGGAAATACTTCCTAATAAGAATTTTAAAAGGAATATATTGGATTTTGTTGATTTCAAAACAATCGGGTTGGTTGCACTTTTGATGTTTGCAGGGCTATTATCTATTTACAGTGCATCCTCGGAACCCGGTTTTGAAATATATTTTTACAAACAAGTGATGTTTGTTGCTATCGGCTTTGGAGTCATGTTATTTATTGTTTTTGTCCCAGACAATTGGATAAAATTTAACAGTATTTTTATTTATTTAATTAGTTTAGCATTACTCATTGCTGTTCTAATTTTCGGTAAAACCATTTCCGGAACAAAAGGTTGGTTCCAATTATCCGGCTTTAGCTTTCAGCCGGCAGAGTTTGCAAAACTCGCTGTCCTATTACTTGTTTCAAGATTTCTTTCACAAAAAGGTATTGATATAAAAAACCTACGCGATTTACTATCCGTTTTAGGTTTATTTGCACTCCCTGTTGCTCTTATCGTCATTCAACCTGATATTGGTTCCGCATCTGTGGTTGTCGTCTTAATGTTAGGTATATTATTTTGGGTTGGATTTGATTTATTGATTTTATATTTTATTGCTTTTGCTCCTTTCGTATTAATTTTATCGTTGATTGGACTTGAATATTTTATTGGTTCATTAGTCTTTTTTTCCATATCATCCATATTTTTTAAAAAGAAACTTTTTAAAACAGTTATCTTGATTTCATTAGTCTTCGTGGTTGGATACTTTTCTCAAAACATAATTCAAACATTACCACAAAATACCCAGGACAGAATAGATATATTTCTTAATCCCGAAAAAGACCCTTTGAACAAAGGGTATAATGTATTGCAATCAATTATGGCGGTAGGGAGCGGCGGTTTTACCGGCAAAGGATATAAGCATGGTTCACAAACACAACTCCGTTATATTCCCGAACAAAGAACAGACTTTATCTTTTGCGTACCAACAGAAGAATTTGGATTTATAGGAGGTTCAATAATTATTATTCTATTTGGATTACTCTTTGTCAGGATATTATCTGTTGCAAGTGAAAGCACCGACAAATTTTTTAGTATCATCTCATTTGGTATTGGTTCTGTTTTTCTATACCATGTAACAGTTAATATTGGTATGGTTATAGGTATAATGCCGATTATGGGTATTACATTGCCGTTAATGAGTTATGGCGGGACAGCTTTAATTGTTAATATGGCAATGATAGGATTACTGCTCAAAGCATATGGTTTGCAAAAGAAGAAAGGATGATTTAATGAAAATAATATTTACGATTGGAGATTGTAATGGTATCGGACTTGAAGTATTAATCAAAGCTCTTATAAAATTTGATGATTTCTCAAAATCATCATCTTTCGACAAGCTCAGGATGACAAATTCACAAGTTGATTTTTCAATTGTAGGAAATGAGAAAACTATAAAAGAATATTTAAGTTATTTCAATTTTCCTATAACAGTTAACAATAATACAATAGAACTAAATAACAGAAAAATACTAATAATAAAGTCAGCAGCTTATTCACCGGTACAATTTGGAAAAGAAACAAAATCCGCCGGGCGTTTAGCTGCCAAGTCAATTGAAAAAGCATTGGCTCTCACACTGAAAAATCAATACGATGCAATGATAACAATGCCTGTATCGAAATCAGTTTTGTATAAAGCAGGTTGGAAATATCCCGGACATACGGAAATGTTAGCAGATGTTTGCAATGTAAAAAATCCATTGATGCTACTTTGCACAGACAAAATCAGGGTTGGACTTGCAACGATTCATATTCCGCTTAGTAAGGTTCACAAATCAATAACAAAATCCGGTTTAATTGAAACAGCACAAAAATTCAATTTATCACTCAAACAAGATTTCGGAATAAAAGCACCTAAAATTGCATTATTAGGATTAAATCCGCATGCCGGAGAAAGCGGAGACATAGGAAAAGAAGAAATCAAAATCATCATACCTGCAATCAATGAATTGAACAAACAGGGAATAAAAACATTCGGACCATTTCCTGCAGACGGCTTTTTCGCACATGGCGAATACAAACAATTCCACGGAATTTTAGCTATGTATCACGACCAAGGGTTAATACCTTTGAAACTCCTTGCAAAAGGAAGCGGAGTAAACTTCACAGCAGGTTTACCTATTGTCAGAACCTCACCCGACCACGGCACGGCTTTCGGAATAGCTGGACAGAACAAGGCAGATTGCAGAAGTACTTTGCATGCAATTGAACTTGCAATTGAGGTTGTGAGAAAGAGGAGGAAAATTTAACAAATGGCAGTTATATGTTTGAAGGAATTATTTTTTCATTGAGCCGCGAATTAGTTATAAAAATTAACAGCAATTGTAAAAAATGTGCTCATTTAAAAAAAATCTTTAGGAATGTTATAGTATTTTACAGTATAAGGATTACCACGATATCTTGATTCTTTTCTTCTATCAAGATATATAACACAAACAACTTCATCAATAAAAAAATGTTCTTCATACTTTAATAATTCAGGACGAACATTATTATCAATTGCTACTGGGTTTTCTAATATTAAAATATTATTGTTTTCATTGTTAATAAGCTGAACTGAGTTTTCTTCGGGGCATGACACTGAAATTTTATTTTGATAAAATTGTATGAAGTGGTACATGTTTATTAATTTATCATCACTTATAAAATCATCATATTTTAGTAGATTATCCCATAGAATTTTATTACAATCTTCAAAAACCTCGCAGGTATTCAGGTTAATTATTAGTTCATATTTTTTATCATAATCATCTGGTGAATCTTCATGTTTCCAAACTGTTATGGTCTTAAAACCTTTAAAATGAATGAATTTTCCCATCGTTGAACTAGTAAGTATTTGGCAGAATATTCTTGCATCAAAAGAGAATTTTCCTATTAAATCAAAGGTATATAAATCAAAAATATATATATAATTGTACGTGCTTAAGATTAAACTACGTAATGGTTTTGAAATGTTTAACTGTTTAAAATCTGTCATGTCTGGTATATTGGATTTGAAATTATAATAAATGGAATTTGATTCAGAAATATTATAAATAAAAATACAGACTGGAATTATATGAATTAAAATTGTGGTATCTAACGTTAAAAACTCAATTATTGGGTTATATAGAACTAATATCATTTCAATAATTTTTTGCTTGAATAGTAATTTATGATAAATAGTTTTTTTCTGAAACCTTTTTAGAAGATATTGATAGGAATATAATGATACTACAATACAAGATATAAATACTGATATTTTGATAAACTTTATTAAATCTATAAATTGAAGAATACCCTCATAATTGTATGAATCAAAAAATTCGTCATATCTATATAGAAAATATGAGTAAATTAAAGAACCAAATAAAATAAGAATAAGAGTAATACTAATTAACTGAAAAATAATAGTATTGGTGTATAATATCTTAACATAGTTCTTATTACCAAATATCCGATCCATTTTCATTATAATAAATTAGAAATTCGACAAATAATAAATAACTAAAAAACGGCAACTGCCTTAGTCGCTTTCTTTATTGTTAAATTAATAAACTCGGCTGCAAAAGAACTTGATTGGGGTACTTCATATCCTTTTTCAATCATGGATTCAATATGAAATTGTATTGCTTCTTTCATGTTTTTTTCACATTCTTTTTTGGTTGAACCAGCCGCAACACAACCATCAAAATCCGGAGAATAGGCAGAATATCCGGTGTTGGTCTTCTCAAATATAATCAAGTATTTATTCATTATTTCAATCCTGCTTGTTTTAAAATACTATTTTGAGTTCCCGGAGCCAAATCAGCACTTAATTTTCCGGGTACTGTAACAATCCCCTTTTTAAGCGGATATGAATAATGCCGATATCTACCTCTTGTTCGCTCAAGATACATCCGTCATTTTCAATTAATTTTATTATTTCTCTAACTTTTTAAAAAAGACGTTTATTCTTTCTAAAATTGTTTAAGCATAAATATATACATCTAAAATAATAAAAATACTTTTAAAAAATAATATAATTTTAAGATTATTTCCCGTTCTGTCAGATGTTACATCTGACAGAAAAATCACCTAAATCCATTAATCAGCTGCAATAATGTCATTCCTATGAAAAACAGGTACAGCAGTTCCGACGTTTGCATCAATTGTCCTAACTGTGATTTTTGTGATTTGAGTGATTTTTTATGATAAATTAAAATCATGTATTCAAAGAAATCAAATAAATCAAAGTTTAGACAATTGGAATTTAAATTTTAAATTCGCCCTACTTTTCGTAATTTTGTTCAATAATATTTGTTTAATTAATAAAGTAAAAAATGCCGGCATTTAGTATTGAAAGTAATGGAAGATTAGAAAAAACTGCTGTTTATTATAATGGGGAACAGTTGGGCGGGATTAAAGAGATTTTGATTAATATTGATGAGGAAGGAACTTTCGACGCATTTATACAATATGAAGGTTCCGATAAAAATTTATATACAAAACAGATTTTTACTGATTATTTTGATAATGTAAAAGTAGTCGAACCAACTTTTACTGAAGAAGAAGCAGAGGAATTGCAATTGCTGACGATTAACAGTGATGGTAAAATCGAAAATTCAATTTTATTATTGAATGATGAGGAACAGGATGGTGTCGTCAGTTTGGAAATTCATATAAAAGGGACCAATAAAGTCAGCGGATTGAAATCATTATTTATTCAAAATGATTTGTCAGATAAACCCGTCTTCAAGGCAGAAATCACATTCAGAAATGAAGATGATTCGATTGAGACAGAAAATGTTTTTTAAAAAGTTATGAGTTGAGAGTTGAGAGTTAATTTTGTGAGTTCTTTTAATATGATAAAAATCCTCTATCGAAAGGTGTAGGAGCGTGTTCAAAAGTTTCCTCTCTATCAATAGGGATATAGGTGTGTTCTTAAATTCCCCCCTATCAAGAGGGGACAAAGGGGTGTGTAAATAAGTTTAATGAGTTTTTAATAAGGATTAGATATTATGGATAAGAGGAATAAAATTTATAAAGCATTTGGAATAATATTTTTATTGACATTGCTTACTTTGTTTATAGCTCCCGATATGGCAGAAGCCCGTCGTGGATTTGGAGGTTTTGGCAGAAGTTTTAGCCGTAAGAGTTTTGGCGGGTCACGAAGCTACAGAACTCCACAAAGGACACCGAGAACTCAACCGAGGTCATCGTTTGGAAACAGAAGAACTGCACCTCAAAGGATGACAGCATCTCAAAGGTCGGCATCGAGTTTTGGAGGAAAAAGAATGTCTTCACCAAAAGCTTATACAAGTAAATATGGAACTCCAAGGAAATCCACTACCCAGTCAATAACAAGAAATGGTGTTTCCCAAAATTATGTTATGCACAGCTACGGCGGATACGGAAGTGGTTTAATGATGGGTTATATGATGGGAACGACAAGCTGGCTTTGGATGATGCCTTTCCATCCTGCTTTTTATTATTCACGTCCATATTATGCAGATAATCCCGATGGAACTGTGAGCGTTTATCCACCGACATTTTCCTGGTCGAAATTATTTTTTACCCTGATAGTATTCGGTTTAATTGTTTATATCATCAGAGTAATAATAAGGAGCCGCAGAGCAGGCAGTTATTCCCAATCATCCTTTAGCTGACACAAAATATTTGATATTATATTATGGACAGAGCATTAATTTATTCTACACTACATAAGTACTTTGGTTTTGCTCAGTTTCGTAATGGACAGGAAGAAATAATATCGAGTATTCTTTACGGGAATGATACTCTTTCGATTATGCCAACGGGTGGCGGCAAATCCTTATGCTATCAGCTTCCTGCTCTATTGATGAACGGCACTGCTTTGGTCGTATCCCCATTAATTGCATTGATGAAAGACCAGGTTGATGCTCTTAGTAAAAGGGGGATTTCTTCAACATTTATCAATAGCTCGCTTTCGTCCGAAGAAACATCACACCGGCTTGAAAAGACTGCAAACGGAGATTTCAAGCTGTTGTACATTGCTCCCGAACGTTTGAAAAACAAGAGTTTCAGAAATGCATTGAGTTCATTCGATATTTCCTTTCTTGCTATTGATGAAGCACATTGTATTTCCGAATGGGGACATGACTTTCGTCCGGCATATCTTCATATAACCGAAGCATTGGATTCTCTCGGTAAAATCCCTGTAATAGCATTAACAGCTACAGCAACACCGGAGGTTCAGGATGATATAGTTTCATCTCTAAACATGAATGAGGCAAAAAGATTTGTCAGGGGATTCGACAGACCAAACCTGAGCTATATAACGGAAACTACGACTGAAAAAATTAACAGAGTTGTTGATATTTGCAAAGAAACGAAGGAAGGTTCGACTATTATTTATTGCGGTTCAAGGAAAAGGGTGGAATCATTCACCGAAGGATTGATGCAATATGGATTGAAAGTTATATCATATCATGCCGGTTTGGCTGACAATTTCAGAAAATATGCACAAGAAAAATTTATTGACGGCGAAACGAAAATTATTGTGGCAACTAATGCTTTTGGGATGGGTATTGACAAAGCAGATGTTCGCAATGTTATCCATGTGGATTTACCTTCGACAATCGAATCCTATTATCAGGAAGCAGGAAGAGCAGGAAGGGATGGGAATCCGTCAAATTGTTTGATGCTGTATCATCCATCCGATAGAAAATTACAGGAGTTTTTCATTAAATCAACTTTCCCATCGTTTGAGAATATAGCAACTGTTTACAATTATCTTTTTGATATTAATTCGACATCATTGGGTTGCAAGAGCTTTGATTCGATTTATCTTAGTGAATCAGAAATTGGAAATTCAATTAATTTACCTTCGATTGCTGTTCATTCCGTTATCAATTTACTGGAAAGGCAGAAAATTCTGAGGCGCGGCTCAACACAGGGTTTGGCTTCTGTTCAGATAACAACTTCGGAAGAGAGAATTATAGAATATTATGATAATGTTGATGATGTAAAGCGAAAAGTATTTGAAGCACTTTTACGTGGCATTAGTTCTGAAATTTTTACTCAGCCGGTTCAATTCGATATTCAGCATTTCATGAAAAAGTATGATATAAATTTTGATGAGATGAAAAATTCAATCAGAGCTTTTGAATTTGCCGATTTGCTCAGATTTCATTTCCCGGGATTTGCCAAAGGTATATCGCTTCTTTCTGAAAGGATGAATCCAAATGAATTACCATTTGATTTCGATGCTTTTAAAACCAGGAGATTGAATGCAATCAAGAAATTGAATTTTGTTCAACAATATGCAGAGTCTTCTGAATGTAAAAGAAATTTCATACTGAATTATTTTCGGGACAATGAGATTGCAGGAGTATGTGGTATTTGCAGTTCTTGTTTGAATTTATATCCTAAGGACAAAAAAATCAGTTCAAAGCAAAAATACTTACAGACAAAGATATTGGAAGCGGCACAGGAATTGTCAGGTATGTTCGGTAAAACCACTCTTGGCTTGTATCTAAAAGGTTCAATAAATCCTCAGATTCAAAAATATTTTTTAGAAAAAGGAAATTATTTTGCATGCTGTAAGGAATATTCTCTTGACGAAATAAAACAATGCATCGAACAGGAAGTTTATAATGGGAATTTGATTTCATCCGGAGATTTATATCCTACAATCATTCCGTCAGATGAGGTTCAAAGCCGGCTCCGTGGTATAAAGCACTTCAAAATTACAAGAACGGAGAAATCTACAGATGTCGTATTATTAAAAATGTTAAAAGAATTACGTTCCGATTTGGCAATAAAAAATAAAGTTGTTGAACGAGCAATCATTTCAGATGTTGCCTTAAGAAAAATTGCCCGGGAAAAACCTGATATATTAAGCAAATTTGAACAAATCTCAGGAATAGGCCAGGTTTTTATGAAAAACTTTGCTCTCAGCTTTTTGAACTTAATACTAAAATATAAAAGTAAACATAATCTTAACGAAACAAGTCATCCTGAGCTTGCCGAAGAACAAAAACTATCAAAAGAAACTAAAAAAATAATTGAACTTGCCGCCAAGGGATATGATTTGGAAACGATTTCATCAAAAATAAAAATCCCAAAAGTTGACGTTGCAAGGCATATTCAGATAGCAATTGAATCAGGTATAGATGTGAAGATAACACAATTGGTAAATATGGATATTTTTTCAGAAGTAAAAGCTATGGTGGCAAAAAAACGGAATATCACACTCCGGGAAGTACAAACGAAAATAAGTAAAAATGTAGATTTCGCTTCATTAAGGATTCTACTTGCTATTGCAAGGAAAGAACTAGGAAGATAATCATATTAAATATGTGTAGCCGTATAGACCTGAACGATAATTTTCCAGAAATTCTTTTCCTTCTTTTGCCGTGATTTTTCCTGCTTTAACAGATGCTGATACCCAAATTTCCATATCCCTAACCATTTTCTTGGAATTATATTGAACGTATCCAAGAACTTCCGATACGCTTTCCCCGTCAATAATCTGGTCGATTTCATATCCGTTTTTCTTCAATACAACATGAACGGCATTAGTATCACCAAAAAGGTTATGCATATCTCCGAGTATTTCCTGATATGCTCCAATCAGGAATACACCTATATAATATGGTTCATTATCTTTGAATGAATGAAGGGGAAGATAATGCGATGAATTTCTTTGGCCGATAAAATTGTCTATTTTACCATCAGAATCACAAGTAATATCCTGAATAGTTGCATTTCTGGAAGGTCTTTCATGATGTCTGTGTATCGGTATTATAGGAAATACCTGATCTATAGCCCATGAATCGGGTAAAGATTGGAATAGGGAAAAATTACAGAAATATTTGTCAGAAAGCATTTTGGGAAGATTTCTCAGTTCTTCAGGAATATGCTTTATGTCTTTACATAAAATATTAATCTCTCTGCAAATTGACCAGAATAATCTCTCTATAACAGCCCTTGTTCTCAACTCCATCATACCCAAACTGAATAAATCAAGAGCTTCTTCCCGAATTTGTTGAGCGTCATGCCATGACTCAAGCATATTAGTATTAGTTAATTTATCATAAATATTGTAAAGCTCCTGAACTAATTCATGATTATTCTCGGTAATTTCTTCATCATCCCAATCAGGAAGAGAAGTAGTTTCCAAAACGTTGAAAACAAGAACTGAATGATGAGCAGTTATTGACCTTCCTGATTCGGTTATTATATTTGGATGTGGCAGATTGTTTTTATCCGAAGCATCCATAAACATAAATATTGAATCATTTGCATATTCCTGTATCGAGTAGTTAATACTGCTCTGGTTTGAAGATTTTGAGCCGTCATAATCAACACCTAAACCACCTCCTATATCCACAAAATCAATAGCACAACCCATTTTTTTCAATTCAACATAAAATTGCGAAGCTTCTCTTAGAGCGTTTTTAATCATCCTGATTTTGGTTACCTGACTGCCGATATGAAAATGTATCAACTTAATCTGGTCGAGCATGTTTTTTTCCTGGGCAATTGAAACAGCTTCAAGAAGTTCGCTTGCGTTAAGACCGAATTTGCTTTGGTCACCACCTGAATCTTCCCATTTTCCGCTGCCACCACTTGCAAGCTTTATTCTGATTCCTATATTGGGTTTAACCTTTAATCTTTTTGCTACGGAAATGATTAGCTTGAGTTCATTCAATTTTTCAACGACAATGAATATTTTCCTGCCCATTTTTTGAGCTAACAGAGCAAGTTCGATAAATGTCTCGTCTTTGTAACCATTACAAACGATGAGTGCATCAATAGCCGCAGTGGTTGCCAATACCGCATGAAGTTCGGACTTTGAGCCGGCTTCAAGTCCAATATTATATTTGCTGCCATGTTTAATTATTTCTTCGACAACAGGTTTTACCTGATTTACCTTGATTGGAAAGATAGCATAATACTGTCCTTTAAATTCATATTCTTTGGATGCATTTTCAAAACAATTGGTCAAACTGACAATCCTGTCATCGAGTATATCAGGAAAGCGTAACAGAACAGGGAAACTCACATCTCTTAATTCAAGTTGGTCAACAAGTTCCTTTAAATCTATTGCAACACTGCCTTTTTTTGGGCTTACCGTTACATTACCCTTATCGTTAATGCTGAAATAATCAAGTCCCCAACCCTTAACATTATATATTTCAACAGAATCTTCTACCCGCCATTTTCTCATTTTTTTACCTCAAAATCATTAATGAGTTAATAAATTTCATCCATAATAAGCTCAGGATGACTCTTCAATTTAAAATTTAAAGTTTAAAATTTAAAATCAATTTAAAATAACTTAATTTAAAATTTCATTTTTTTTTATTTCAAACATCCTTCGACTCCAAATAAATCGGTTTCAGGATGACACTCGTTTACAATTCTAAATAATGTTTCATGCTTCTACAATTTTAAGATGACATCAAAATTAAAAAAAATATTTTTCTTAAGCTGCAATTATTTTAATATTATAAACTTAACATACGATTTTTGTCCTGAAGATAGTATCTTTAAAAAATAATTTCCTGATATTAATTTAGAAGAGTCAATAATTATACTATGCTCTCCAGCAGTTAAAAAATCTTTTTGCGATTTATAAACAAGTTCTAACAATGAATTAAAAATCTCAAATTCAAATTCCGAATTATTGAATAAACTGAAATTCAGGATAATTTTATCTTCGGCAGGTTGTGGATAAATTTCCAAATAATGAAAATTATTTTTTTCTTTTACATTGTCCTCGATATCAATTGTAAATAAGGAATCACTGATATCATAAACAGAATTATCGTTCTTGTCTGAGATTCTAATCAAGCATGAATCAGATATGTAGGCATTACTTTCAATTAGCCAATTGTATATAAAAGATGTAGCAAGTATTTGTTCATTAATAGTAATCCAACTGGTCCCCGCATTTGTCGAAAGTTCAATTTTAAGAGTATCAACAGCAAAAGATGTCCAGGCAATATTGTAATGAGTGTTTATATGCCATTGCTCACCGCCGTTAGGTGAGAAAACTTTTATATCGTTTAACGTTGATTTTTTCATAGAAAAAGTTTTGTCGGAAATATCAAATACTTCATCATCAGTTATATCAATAATTTTAATTAGGCACTGATTTGAATTAATCTCAAGACCTGACCATGTCATTGAAGATAGAGTTGAATTATAATATGAAGCAATAGGTTTCCAAGTTGTACCGGCATCACTCGAAAAATAAATATTTATATGGTTAACTTTATTACTGCTCCATTTGATTTCCTGAACTGTATTTGCGATAAGCTGTTCTCCTCCATTTGGAGAAATCAAATCCAGATATTTATCGGTTATAATAAATGAACCGTTACTTATATCCATTTTTCTGGTGTTACCAGGATTATAAATTAAAATTTTACAGTTGTCCGAAGAAATATTCGGAACTATCCATGAATAAATTCCTACTCCTGCCGGTACTGATTCATTTATTGTAATCCAGTTTATACCTCCGTCTATTGAATATTTTAATGTTACATAATCAATATACTTACTCTGCCAGGTAATGTTATATATGGAATTAGCATGTATTTTTTCGCCGCCGTTTGGTGCCGTCAAAAAAAGTTGTGAAGTATCGGGAGCTTGAATCCAAAGGTTCCCATCCTCAATATATTTTGCAATAAAAGCATCGTTTCTGCCTTGACTACTCATGAAAAAAGCAGTTTCGGCTCCGTCAAAGTCCACATTTTCTCCAAAGAAATCTCCGGTTATTATGGAGTTATTATCATAGTCAATAGCCATACTATTTGCACGGGAATTATTGTCAGTACCTGATGTATCGGCACCGAAATGAGTCGCCCAAATCGCATTTCCTGTTTGAGTAAACTTAGCAAGGAATATGTCAGTCGCACCATTTTTCCCATTAGATGTGAATGTTACCGAAGATTGCTCAACATCAAAATTTATACTTTCGCTGAAATATCCTGTAAGAAGTATATTCCCGGAAGTATCTATTGCTAATGCTTTGGGAAAATCTATACCATTGTTTGAAGGGAGTTGTTTCGCCCAATTATAATTACCGCCTGTACTGTATGAAGCGATAAAAATATCTTCGTTCCCACCCATTGAAGTAATCTCGTATTTTGGTAATCCCGGGAAGAAGTCGGCTTTTCCGTTAAATATTCCTGCGAGATATAAATTACCACCTGCACCCACACTCAGACAATTGCTGTGGGTCAAATCATTACCTGTTCCTTCAATTTGAATTGCCCAATCCAAATAACCATTGACTTTGTAACGGGCAAGAAAGATGTCATTTTCAGCTTTGCTTTTCATCCAGTAACCTGAAGTGCTCTGGGGATGAAAATTAATACTGTCTCGAAAATTGCCGCTAACAAAGCATCCGCCCGAACCATCCGGTTGAATCGAAGCCATACCTTCAGTTTCGGGTTCTGTCATCTTCGTTGCTATATTGATTGCCCAACCGTACTTACCGTCAGTACCGTATTTTGCAATGAACAGTTCCGGCTCATCTTCCTTTGTTTGGAGCGTATTAACTGACTTTGAGGGATTGAAATCAACAGTTCCGTAAAAAACTCCGGTAACATATATCGTTCCGTTATTTTCAACGGATAAATCATTGATAACTTCTTTTGAAATACCCGAACTGTTACCGAATGTATTTGCCCATAGAAATTTCCCATCCTTGGTATATTTTGCTATAAAGGCATCATAGCCGCCAAGTGATTTTAAAGTATCAACTTTCGCCTCAGCACTGAAATCGAGCAATGCCCCTGTTTCACCGCTTTTTCCGAAGTACCCTGCAACATATATATTATCCGAGCCGTCAAGAGCAATTACATTCGGCTCACAAGTTATACCCAGTGTCCCTATATTATATGCCCAAATCAAATCACCAAAAGTATTGTATTTTGCCAAGACCATATCTTGATTACCTTTTGCAGTTAGATTTGCAATTCCATTTCCCTGGTCACAATTAATTGTACCTTGAAAAGCACCTGCGACAACAATGTTGTTTTTACTGTCAACAGCTACGGATTTTCCCGATACAGGTCCCGGATTTCCCCAACTGAATATTACCCTCGATGGCTTCACATCAGATGTTATCTCAAAAGTTCCATTGCTGATGTCAAATAAATTTTTATCAGTCAAATTTGTTATTTTTACTTTACAATCTTCTGATGGAGTATTTTCAACAATCCATGAATATGAACTACTCGATGCTGAAACGGAATCTGATATAAGCATCCATGTGTTTCCATCGTCAATAGAATAATCAATACGTATATAATCGATACTTTTACTGCTCCATGAAATAACTCTTGTTGAGTCAACATTCCAGACTTCCCCGCCATTTGGGGATATTAATCTAAGTTTTGGCCTTGTTCCACCTTCAAACCAAAGAAAACCATCATAATCATATTTGACCACAAACAAATCGAAAATGTTATTTGCCGTAAATATTGTTCTTTCAGAAGCAGGGTCGAAATCAACAGTTCCGTAAAATTTCCCTGTTACAATGGCATTATCTTCCGGGTCAATTTTAAATGCATTGATGTTTGTTAACTGCGGTCTGTTGTATTTATCCGTACCGGAAATATTGTCTCCAAAATTATTCGCCCAAATCAAATTTCCCGAGTTGTCATATTTTGCAAAAAAGGCATCAGCCGCACCAAGAGAAGCATTCGATGTCAAAAACTTTTCTCCTTTAGGTTCAAAATTTGTAGTACCTGTGAAATAACCTGACAAACAAACATTTCCGTCTCCATCGAAATCAAGGGCATATGCCGCATCTTCTCCGGCATCGGAATCCAAAGAATAAGCCCAACGCATTGAGCCGGAAAGAGTGTAGGATGCTAAAAATATTTGTGGTTCACTGCCTTTATTCTCAATCTCGATAGTACCTACTCCGGGGTAAAAATCAGCTTTTCCAAGAAAATTACCCGTAATATAAATATTTCCATCAGTTCCGATTTTAGTACATCTGGGGAAAATCCTGTCTGCATCATTTCCCCCAAAACCACCCCGCATGGTAATTTTACCAAGAGATGAATATCTTGCCAAAAACATATCCGAATTTCCGGCACACACCATTGGGAATGGTGTATCAATATCCGGTTCAAATTTTGCTGAATCACGAAAATTGCCCCCAATTATACATCCGTCATTACCATCAATGTCAATTGAAGCAAAACCTTCATTTAATGGATTTGTGATATTCGCACCAATTACGGATACCCATAAGTTCTCTCCCGAACGGTCATATTTTGCAGTGAAATATCCATGATTCAAAGTAGGACAGGTTATTCGTTTTCTATTTCCCTTCGGATTAAAATCAACAGTTGCTGAAAAGATTCCGGACAAATAAATTTGTCCGGCTTTATTGATTGCCATATCCCAAATAATTTCACTGCCAAAATTATCTTTGTTGGTCAGCACAAAACCCCACTGGTAATCACCGAATGAGTTGAGCTTTATTAAAAAACAGTCAATACCTCCTTCACCGTAAAAGTTAGCTTCTTTAGAACTTGGGTCGAGGTCAATAAATCTTCCCGGTACGTTTTCCGAACCAAAATATCCGGTTAAAAAGACATTCCCTGAAAAATCAACTTCAACCGCAGTTGGCATATCAATTCCCGTAGTACCTATATTTTTTACCCAAAGATAATTACCTCTTTTATCATATTTTGCTACGAATATGTCTATACTACCAACATTACTGCTAATTATATTAGTACCTTTCGGATTGAAATTCAATGCACCCTGAAATGTACCTGCAACAATAAAATTACTATCTTTGTCTATAGTGACTGCCCTGCCATAAGTATCACCCTGATTACCCAGCTGAAACAGAAGCTGGGATTTTGAAGCAGTAAAGGCAGTTAACCAAATTATCAGAAATGTTAAATAGTATAAAATATTTTTCATTATATCCCAAATAATTTAAAAACATCATTATCGAATAATATATAATCGAAATTGGAATAAGTTTATTATTTTGCATTTAAAATGAATTTAAAAAAAGGATTTTTTTATTATTTACACAAAAGTAAATATAGCGAATATTTAATATTATGAAAAATAACAATTTAAATAGAATTAATGCAGTCTTTTTAAAAGATTTGAAAAGTGAATTTCGTACACGCTACGGAATTTCAGCCATAAGTCTTTTTATTTTAACTTCGGTTACAATGTTACTTTTTGGTACCGGAAGCGAAACAATTGAAAAATCCTTATACTCCGGTTTACTATGGGTAATTATGTTTTTTAGTTCGATGACCGGCTTGTCGAAAGGATTTGTCAGAGAAGAGGAAAGGCAAACTTCATTGCTTCTGAAACTTACTTCAAGACCAAGCCATATTTATTTTGGAAAGTTATTATACAATATGGTCTTTTCTTTAGCACTCAATTTGTTGGCAGTCTTGCTTTTTCTCCTTTTTTTCGATGGAATCACTATCAATAGCCCAATTCCTTTTATGGTTCTTATTATTTTAGGTAGCATAGGGATTGGTTCCGCAACAACTATTATAGCTGCTATAATATCAAAAGCTGGAATAAAAAATTCACTCTTTACCGTTTTGTCTTTTCCTGTCCTGCTTCCCTTGATTATAATTGGAATTGAAGGAACTACTATGACATTTGAAGGTTCCCCTTTTTCCGGTTTGAATTCCAATTTTCAAATATTAATCGCTTATAGTGGTGTATTAATACCTGTTTCTTATATAGTTTTTGATATGATTTGGGAAGACACCTAAAACAAAATATTTTGTTAATACTTATTTATTTCTTAGCTTACAAGTCTAAATTATTTTTTTATTGGAGAGTTTATGAAATTTATTGTTTATACTATATTAATGTTGGTTTTGGTGTACCCGGTTTATTCTATTTCAAACCAATGTCAAAATCAAACTACACAAGAACAAAAAATAACCGATAATTTTGGACGGGAAATTGCATATAAAATATATGTTCCCGGTAAAGAAACCAATAGTGGATTCAAGTCTGTTGGTAAAGTCTACTCTATCCCGGTACTTCCGGAGGGTGAATATTTATCAAATACAATACACATCAAAACAAAAACATATTATTCTTTTATTGCAAGGAATAATGCAATTAAAAAAATATTGAGCAAATCATTAAGCGGCAATAATATTGTAAAAATAAATGCACCATACGACAGATTTGCTTCAGTTCCTTTAAAGGTTTTCGATACCGAAGGAATCAGCAGGATATATGAAATGACATATTCGTCCGGCAAAAATCCATACGATTTGTGTAAGGAATTGATGGAAAACCCGGATATTGAATATGCTGTACCCGTTTTTAGGAGATATTGTTATGATTTCACACCAAATGACCCTGAAATGAGTAAACAATGGGCTCTATCTAAAATGCAATCTTTCAAATCATGGGATATTTCCAAAGGTGATAGTTCAATTATTATAGCAATTACTGATTCGGGTGTAGAGTATTTGCACGAAGACCTTGCTCCTAATATGTGGGTTAATAATAATGAAATTCCAAATGATAGTATTGACAATGATTCGAATGGTTATATTGATGATTATCTTGGATGGGATTTTGTTGGTAACGTAACTGAAACTCAGGCAGCACAAGGAACATACAAACCTGACAATAATCCGAAACCTGGGTATTTTCATGGAACTCATGTCGCAGGATGTGCTGCAGCTGCCGGTAATAACGGAAAAGGAGTTGTAGGTCCCGGATTCTTATGTAAAATTATGGCTTTAAAATGCGGTACTGATGCTACTAATACAAGAAGTATTTTCAAGGGATATGATGCAATTTTATATGCAGCACAAATGGGAGCTCAAATTATTAATTGCAGTTGGGGAGGTCCCGGGGGAAGTCCTGTCGAACAGGAAATGATAAATACTTCTTTCAATCTTGGTTCAGTGATTGTTGTATCAGCAGGTAATTCTTTTAAAAATATTGATTATGGAAACAGTTATCCTGCAGGGTATGATAATGTGCTGTGTGTAGGTGCTACCCGTTCAAATGACCAAAGAGCATGGTTCTCCAATTACGGTCACCTGGTTGATGTTTACGGTCCCGGGGATAACGTATATGCCACTATGCCTGGCTTAAATAAATATGGGTATCAAAGCGGGACTTCAATGTCTTCTCCTGTTGTTGCAGGAGTATGCGGACAATTAAAAGCATTACATCCCGATTGGACTCCAAAACAAATTATGCATCAAATTCGCAGTACTTCAGAAAATGTCATTACAACAAATGCCGCACTTAGACCAATGTATTATGGGAGGGTGAATGCATATAATGCTTTATCGTATAACAATCCTAATTTAGGTGCTTATGAAAAAATTCCCGGTATTTCTGTGTCTGAAATTTTATCTGAAGGAGTAGAAGTTTTAACAGATTATAATCCGGCAACATTTAGAATAAAAATAACAAATTATTTGTCAAAAGGATATAGAACAAAAATTAAAATCACACCATTGCAAAAATATCTCTCCGTTTCTAAAGACAAAGTAGATATTGGTACAATGGACGCAATGGCAAGCGATACTTTTTCACTTGTTGTCCGTTTACTCGAATCTACCCCCTGGTATGAAGGGAAAGTTGATATCCTTTTGGAATACACAAGTGATTCTTATGTTGATTATGAAATTATTCAATTACCATTAAAACTTGAAACGGAAAATAAATTTTCTTTAAGCTACATTTTTCCTGAATCGGATTTACCCTTATGGTATTCCGCAGTTTCGACAAATACCAATAATATAATGATGGTTGGTGCAAGACAGATGACGGGTTATGGTATTTTTTATAAAAATACTTTCGCATACAATCCGGTACAATTAACTACTTCGCCTTTGTATTGTATTTATGCTTACGATGACAATTTGCTTTATGCCGGTTCGGGTGGTTCAACAACTGAAATAATAAAATCCGAAAATGGTGGCTCAAGCTGGACTTCACAAAACGTCAGCACTATTACAAATTTTATAAATGCAATTTATTTCTTCGATGATATGGAAGGAGTATTTGCCGGGGACCCTGTATCGGGTGCATGGGGTGTAGGGATTACCTCCAATGCCGGCCAAAGTTGGACACGTTCTCAAAAAACGCCAAGTGTTCTGACTGGTGAAGCCGGCTTTGCGGGTTGTGCTTCAGGAATTGGAAATAATTTCTGGTTCGGAACAAATAAAGGCAGAGTGATTTTAACTCGTGACAGGGGTAAAAACTGGCAATCGGTAACTATCAAATCCAATGGCTTTATTCACAAGTTATTGTTTTTGGATGGATTGATTGGATTTGCAATTTACACAAACAGTCAGACTGATTCGGAGAAAAAACTTGCTATTACCTGGGATGGCGGATTTACTTGGGAAACTGATAAATATAATTTCTCAACTACTCTTGGTGTTAATCCAATATATATTTATTCTCCGGTTGGTTCAAGTTCTGTGATGGCTCTCTGTGCCGGTGGAGAAATATATTATACTAAAGATTATGGAAAAACTTGGTTGCCTGTTCTATCCTATAAATTTGCTACTGCTTCCTTTGGTGCCGCTTATGGTGCTAACGGCGAATGTAGAATGTGGAGTGGAGAAACCGAGTTGACATATCTCGATTTTGAATATTTGCCTGATAATCCTCGAAAAACTCTGGAAATAAGTCCTACGCCGACAATTGCATTTGGCGATGTCGAAGCAAATAAATCGAAGAATATTACTATATCCATAAAAAATACGGGTAATATGAATATCAGGATTGACAGTACAATAATAATTATTCCGGATAGTGTTTACAGTGATGAATTTAAAATCACATTTCCATTATCCGATAAAATTGGAGTAAATGAAACCAAAACAACAAGAATAAAATTTAATCCGCTTAAAGAAGGATTAAGGCAAGCAGAATTTATCGTATATAGCAATGCTGACAAAAAAGTAAACAAATTAAATCTAACAGGAACGGGTATTAATCCAATAAGAGAATTGTCTTTTGCAAACGATTCGATTGTTGATTTTGATACAATTGAAGTTGGTACGTCAGTATCACATATTTTTGAATTTAAAAATTCGGGAAATGTAGTTTTTAATGTTAATGAAATAGACATAATACCAACGGCATCCATTGCTGAATTTTACATTGATGATTTTAAACCAATTGAATTATTTCCAAATTCAGTTTCAGATGTAAGTATTACTTTTACTCCGACACAGATTGGATTGCATGAAGCAAATTTAGAAATTTCGATGGAAGATGCAGATACAACCATTACTATTCGTGGTGTTGCTATTCCTCCTGTTTCAGTTGAAAATTCTATTCAAAAATTATTTTCCCTGGAAGAACCATTACCCAATCCGTGTAAGGATGAATTTAGCATTAAACTAAATTCCAACAAACAAAGTTTAGCTAATATAAGTATTTTTAATAATCCCGGTAGTGAATTATCTACATTAACTCAACAGATTAATGAAGGTATCAATATAATTAAAATTAATACCGGATTTTTGTCTGATGGAGTTTATTATCTGAAAATACAAGTTAATAATGAAATAATAACAAAGAAATTTATAAAACAAAAATAAAGATTGTGTTGAGGAGTTAAATACTCCTTAAAGTTTATAAAAAATTAAAAAAGGTTTTTTAAAATTTATAAAAAAAACTCTATAGACTATGAGATTTTTTATTTCAATAATCTACGCTTTCTTTTTTCTGGCATGCTATTGTTATGCCCAGCAAGATAATATTATATTCATTGAAGATTTTGAAGAATCTACTTTACAGCAAATGTCAGGCAAATGGGAAGAAGCAGTCAACTTAAATGGCATGTCATTTTCCAGTGACGTTCCTCCGGAAAGCATCGGGAAGAAATCCTTGATGATGACTTATGAAGCTGAAAATAATACGGGTGGGCATCTTTACAAAATGTTCCCTCAGGGTTTCGATTCCCTCTATGCAAGATTTTATGTAAAATTCGCTCAAACACATCATCCCGTTCATCATTTTGTTCATTTGGGCGGGTATAATCCCCCAACAAGATGGCCTCAAGGCGGTGCCGGTTCAAAGCCAATCGGCAATGAACGGTTTTCTACCGGAATTGAACCGATGGGCTCAAACTGGCGATGGGATTTTTACTCTTATTGGATGCACATGCGTGGCAACCCACAAGTAGGAACTTATTGGGGAAATGATTTCAATCCTGTACCACCGGAATTGGTTATAAGGGGAGAGTGGATTTGCGTTGAACTTATGATGAAGATTAATAATCCCGTAAGTTCAATCAGTGGGGAACAAGCTTTCTGGATAAATGGGAACAAAATTCATCATCTTGGACAGGGCTTTCCTTATGGCTACTGGATATGGGACAGCTTCCATCCAAACAATGATAGCTTACCATTCGAAGGTTTTCAATGGAGAAATGATGAAAATCTGAAACTTAACTTTTTCTGGTTATTGTATTATATGACAGGAGGTACAACCGGGCAAAGAGATACTGTGTGGTTTGACGATGTTGTTGTTTCAAATAACTATAACGGTCCTATTATAACAGAAACCAAAGAATATTTTTCCAATAGTAGGTTTTTATCATGTTTTCCCAATCCCCTGATTAATACTACTGAAATACAATATACAATAGAAAAACCTACAAGAATAACACTTTCAATTTCAAATAATCTTGGAATTGAAGTTAAAAGACTGATTGACAATGTTTTCATTGAGCAGGGAATTAACAAAATTACTTTTGATACTGGCGAATTCTCTTCCGGTGTATATTTTTGCACTCTTAAAGGAGGAAATTATATAGAAACTCAAAAATTTCTCATCTCAAAATAAATTTTTTCAACTGAAACTGGCACAAAATTTACTCGTAAAATTATTCAAGAAAGTAATTTTAATTATTGAATACATTTTTTTTTATGTTTAATTACTTTTATTAAAGTAAAATAGAAGGTTGCTTTTAACGTTAAATGTAAAAATTAAATTACATTTTAATGAATATTTTGTTATTTAAAACGTATCAGTCAATGAAAAAAATATTTTATATAATTATAGTTGCTTTAATTCTTGGTTTTTCATATTTCTTTTTTTTTGAAGAATATATAGAATATCTAATAATAAAAAACAGTAAAGATTTAACACTTATTTCCGAATATTATAAGAAATATCCTAACGGTTTCTTTAAAGAAGATGTTGAGTTTATTGAATTATCAATAACCAATGACATAGAAAATGCAAGGGATTTCATCAATAAGTATAAAAACAGTAAATATATAGATGAAGTTAAGAAAAAGTATGACCTTATTTGGTTTAAAGAAATTGAAAAGTATATCAGGCATATCAAACAAACTGCAGGAGCCGATCCGGCTGCAGTTAAGTTTTTTACTGCACTCATGTATTACTTAAGGGATAACTATACAAAAACAGTGAATCTTAACCTTCGTGGAACTGTGAATTTAAAGGAGTTTAAAAATTATAATAAAGAATCACAAAAGGTTCTTTTAAACGATATAAAAAGAACTCCGGACTCAGCTCCTTTGCAGCCCAACTTGATAGCATTGGAATCTGTATATAAAACCGGTCACATTAAAAATCTGGAAGAAATCATCCGTAAAGCCATTAAAAAGAGTTTTGAAAATATTCTTAGTGCGAATTTTATACAGATAGTTGCAAATGATTCAAGTAAAAATGCTGATTTGAGAATAGATATTTATTACAATATTAAAAATGAGGAATCTGTAATAAGAAATGTCAAAACACCAAGTTTGTGGGAATATTGGAAATATAATAAATTTATTGCTTATTTAATGGGAATTGCAATAGATTTTGATTTTAAATTTTCAATACCCGGTACAAAAGAAGTTTATCAGTTCCATAAAGAATCACTACCGGGTGATTTCATTAGAGAAATTGGAGATGTCCGTAATGGCTATGTGATGATGACTAAAATGTCTTTTGAAAGATATGCCCGGGAAATTATTGGTTTATTTGGATTGAAGAAAAGCTATTATCAGTACTACCAATTATTTTGAGTTTACATTCTGTTGATTACTATTATCTAAAATATATATTAATAAAATCAGTTATCCAATTTTAAAGAGTTTATCATGTTTTGGGTAACTCATTTTTCCTAATCCATACAAAAATTTTGTTATCTGACTTCATAAGTTTAATTTTGTATCTTTATAAATTTATTTAATGTTAATGACTGAAAAGAATATAATTGATAATATAGAGGGATACTTTGAATCTGTTAAAGAACAATTCGGAGATACACTTTTTATGGAGGTTTCAAAGAAGAAGAATAAAACAGACAGACAGAAATCAGGAGAGAGTAAAAGTAAAACTCAAAAAGCAGTAAAAAAGCTTGCAATTGAAGTATCAAACAACAGACTAAAAACTGATGAAGATAATAAAATAACTGACACAAAAAAATCCGATAACATTGAACTAATCTCAGAAAACAACATTATAATTCAAAATTTAAATAAAGAACAAAATGATAATTGGATATTATCGAATACAATGGAAGAACTTTTTGAGAAAATACATAATTGTCAAAACTGCCCGCTTGGAGCCACCCGTACAAATTTTGTTTTTGGGACAGGTAATCCAAATGCAGATATAATGATAATCGGTGAAGCCCCAGGAGCTGATGAAGACGAACAGGGGAAACCATTTGTCGGTAGAGCAGGGCAACTACTGACAAAGATTCTTGCGGCTATCAAGCTATCACGTGATGAAGTTTTTATCGCTAACATTTTAAAATGCCGCCCACCGAACAACAGAAAACCATTGTCAAGTGAAGAAGATGAGTGTGAACCATATTTGAAAAAGCAGATTGAACTTATTAAGCCCGCATTTATACTTGCTTTAGGGCTTACTTCAGTTGACTGTCTTCTCAAGAAAAAACATAAAATGGGAGATATTCGCGGTTCTGTTTTGGAATATCACGGAATTAAAATGCTTGTTACTTACCATCCTGCAGCACTTTTGAGAAATCCAAACTGGAAGCCATTAGTTTGGGAGGATGTCAAATTATTAAGAAAATTATATGATGAATATTTAGCAAATCGTTAACACAATAAAGGAAATTTATGAATATAGCTGTGATTTTTGGAGGTATTTCGCCGGAAAGGAATGTTTCAATTTCCGGTGGCAGAGCAGTTTGCAAAGCATTGAAGGAAAAAGGTTATAATGTTATTCCCGTTGACCCCGCATACGGTATTGATGGGGCAAAACTTGGATTGGAACTAATCGAATCGGACTCCCTGCCTCCAATAGATTTATATAAAAGTTTCAGCACAAAAAAAATGATTGAATGTATAAATTCTGAGATTTTTGATAACGTTGATTTGGCTTTTCTCGTGGTTCACGGACAAAACAGCGAAGATGGAACAATACAGTCTTTGCTTCAACTTCGAGGTATAACTTATACCGGCAGTGGTATCAAATCAAGCGCTTTAAGCATTGATAAAATTGCAACTAAGATGATGTTCTCAGCCGCTGGAATACTTACGCCACCATGGACTCCCGTAAGAAAAAAGGATTATGAGAATTATGACAACTACGAAGATATTCGGAATGAATTAGGAAACCATCTTGTTGTCAAACCAAATGACCAGGGCTCAACTATTGGTATAACTGTTGTTGAAAGCGGTAACCTCGATGATATTAAAAATGCGGTTTTGTATGCCGCACAATATTCAAATAGCGTCTTGATTGAAAAATTTATTGAAGGCAGAGAATTGACTGTGGGTATTGTTGGTGATGATATTTTACCAGTAATCGAAATCATTCCACAAGCCGGTTTTTACGATTATGAACACAAATATACCAAAGGAAAAACAGAATACATCTGTCCTGCCGATATTACGGAAGACATTGAAGGATTTACACAGGACATGTCTTTTCTTGCTTTTCAAGTATTGGGATGCTCAGGTTTTGCGAGAGCTGATTTTAGATTGGATGATGACGGTCAGCCGTTTTGTCTCGAGATGAATACTATACCCGGTTTCACTGAAACAAGTTTGGTGCCTAAAGCGGCAAAGCAAATTGGAATTGAATTCCCCGAACTTTGCGAAAAGATAATTAATTTAGCTATTGAAAACAACAATGGAAAACCATGATAAAAGTATTTGATTTATGCGGAATCGGTAACGGTTTGGTTGATATTCAGATTGAAGTTGATGATTCTGTTATCGAGAAATTTAATCTGATTAAAGGAGGAATGCAGCTTGCCGAAGCTGAACAGCAAGCTGAGATGATTAGGACTCTATCGGATAAAAAGCAATACAGAAGTAGCGGTGGCTCTGCCGCAAATACGATTATTGCTTTCTCTGAATTTGGCGGTAAGTCTGCGTATCAAACTGTTTTAGGGAATGATGAATTAGGGAGGTTTTATGCAAAGGAATTTACTGATTTGGGAATCGAGCTTGTCGGTAAAACCGATGATAATTATCCAACCGGTACATGTCTTGTCCTGATTACACCTGATTCACAGCGAACGATGGTTACTGCACTTGGGGCAAGTGCCTTGTTTACAAAAAATGATTTGAAAGAAGGAATTATTAAAAGAGCAAAGTGGCTTTATATCGAAGGATATGAATTTACACAGGAAGATAGTACAAATGCTGTATTTAAAGCTATTGAGCTTGCTAAAAAGCATTATACGAACATAGCCCTTACTTTTTCTGATAGTTTTATCATTGATTTATTTTATGATAAAGTTAAGCATGTTGCAGATAATTCCGATTTGATATTTTGTAATGAAAAAGAAGCCATGAATTATGCGAAAATTGATAATATTACACATACTATGAGGTATTTCAATGAAAACTTCAAAAACTACGTAATAACAAAAGGAGCAACCGGCTCTGTTGTAAAATGGAATAACATGAATTATACCATACCTCCTTATACTTCTGAACCTAAAGACAGCACAGGTGCCGGTGATATGTTCGCAGGTGCTTTTTTATATGGCATAATAGCAACTGAATCGCCTTTAAAAGCCGGACATCTTGCATCAATCTCAGCGGCTAAAGTAGTTTCGCAGTTTGGAGCAAGGTTAAAAGGTGAGCATAAAGTATTAAGAGATAAAATATTTAATGATATAAAAGGATAAAAAATGAATAACATTTTTATAATTGTGATGGGAGTGATACTAATGAGTACTTTAACATTCTCTCAAACCGGAATGATTATTAATGAAACTCCTGACGAAACCAGCAGTGAGTTAGTCAAACGTGAAAATATTGATAATAAATACAAATGGGATTTGACTCACATGTTCAAATCTGATGAAGATTGGGAAAAGGAATTCCTAAGACTGGAATCTTTAACTTTAAAAATTAAATCCTTCGAAGGAAAACTCAATAATTCCGCTGTTGTTTTGCATGAAGCACTGGAATTTGCCGATAAATTTTGGGCTGATGTACAACTTTTAATGCAATATGCCAGCATGTCAAAAGATATTGATTTGAGTAATGCTAAATATCAGGCAATGTATTCCAAAGCGATGTCTTTAGTTAATAATGTTTCAACGGCAATGTCATTTATCAGACCTGAAATATTGACAATTCCCAATGACAAATTGCAGAAATTTCTAAATGAAAATAAGGATTTGAAAATTTACGAGCATAAGTTAGACAATATCCTCAGAATGAAACCTCATACTCTTACAAAAAACGAAGAAGAAATTTTATCTTTAGCCGGACCTGTTGACGAAAGTTTTATGGCTACTTACAGATTGTGGGCTAATGCAGATGTTCAGTATCCTGTTATTAAGGATGAAAATGGAAATGACATTCGTTTATCACCAGCGAGATATTATGCAGGTATGTATTCATCAAACAGAGAATACAGGGAGAGAGTCTATAAAAATTACCATATCCCATTTATGGATTATAAGAATACCCTGACATCCCTATATTACGGTAGTATAAAGTCAAACATCTTTCAGGCAAAATCAAGGAAATATAACTCAACACTGGAATGGTCTTTGAACCAGGTAAATGTACCGGTTGAAGTCTATAAGAATTTAATTAAATCTGTAAATGATAATTTAAAACCTTTGCACAGATGGTGTTCTTTAAAGAAAAAAGGATTGAAAATTGTTCAAATGCATGCTTTTGACACTTACGTAACTCTTTTTCCTGCGACCAAGAAAAAATACGGTTATGACGAAGCTGTTGATTTGGTTTTGAAGGCACTCAAACCGCTTGGCGAAGATTATCATAAGAACTTAAAACAGGCATTCGATAACAGATGGGTTGATGTTTACGAAACAAAAAGTAAGCGTTCAGGAGCATACTCCACCGGCTCAGTCAAAGGTTCTCATCCTTATGTTTTGCTGAATTGGGGTGGTGAATTGGATGATATTTTTACTTTGGCTCACGAGATGGGACACAATATGCATTCTTTATACTCTGCTCAAACTCAGCCCTATCCTTATGCAGACTACCCTATATTTCTTGCAGAAGTTGCTTCGATTACAAACGAGATGCTTTTACTGGATTACTTAATCGAGAATTCACAAAGCAAAGAAGAAAAACTAATGCTGATTGAAAAGTATCTGAATAATATGCGTGGTACTTTCTTCAGGCAAACAAGATTTGCTGAGTACGAGATGGTTATTCAGGAAATGGTCGAAAAAGGTGAACCCCTTACTCCCGATGTCATGGCTAAAATTTTCGGGGATTTGTATCAAAAGTATTGGGGACCTGATATGAATGTTGACGATGAAGAAAAATACTCATGGTCAAGGATACATCATTTCTTTTATGATTATTATGTGTACTCTTATGCCACGAGTTTTGCCGCTGCGCAACTTATAGCAGAGAATATAAAAAAGCAGGGTCAAACGGCAATTGACCGGCATTTGGCTTTTCTGAAATCCGGAGAATCGGAATATCCGATACCAACTTTGAAGAAAAACGGTGTTGATATGACAAGCCCTGAACCAATAATTGCCGTAGCTAAAAAAATGGATGAGTTGTTAGACAAGATGGAAGAGTTGTTGAAGTAGGGAAGTGGGGAAAAGGGAGACGGCAGACGGCAAACGGGATTCAGAAGACTGAAGTCAGAAGTCAGAAGACAGAAGAACTGAATGAGCGAAAGACAGAAACACCAAAAGACAGAAGTACGAAATTATCCCGATAAGGATTGAATTATGGTAACACAGAAAACATAAACAAATCAATATCCCAACGGGATTATATTATTTTCCTGTCCATCCTAATAATCCAAAAAATCCCTGTTCCGACAAAATTCAGTTTAATCAGTTCAATCACCGGTTCAGACATTTTCCATATTTCCTTCTTTCTTTCCTTTTCCCCTCCCCCATCTCCCTTTTCCTTTCCCCTGTCTGCCGTCTGCCGACCTTCATTCTTTCAGACAACAGATAACTGATAACAGACAACGAAATTGAAATCCTTTTAAAATAATTTCCATTACGTTTGCTTTTCCCTGTATAATTTTGTTCAGATTGTTCTTTGCAAATTAAATATTTTATTCTCTTTCGTTCAGAAATAATAGAAAAAGGCAGGAAAATAAATAATTAAAAAATTATACGCAAAATACGACAAATGCAAAATCAATATATACAAGCGATTGAAACAAATTAATTTACCAACTTTCTGCCATGTCGCAACACATTTTCCTCTTGACGTGAATCAACGACAAAGCAAATAAAATTTCTGCGAAATCAGTTTAATCAGTTTCAATCTGTGATTCAGACATTTGCTTGAAATTTATTTCAGAAAACAATAAAAACAGCTTTATTCCTTCTTTGGATTTAATGATTTATGAATAAAAATAATTGCTTATATTAACTTTATACCATTTTTTAAATAAATAATTTTGTTTGACAATGATAAATTGGAACACTGTCCGTCAAAGGATATGGTTTTTTAATTTGCGTAATGGAAAGGTAAGCAATGGAACAAAAAGCAAGAATACTTTGGATTGACGATGAAATCGAAATGCTTCGTCCACATATTATGTTACTCGAAAAAAGCGGTTATGATGTAGAAACCGCAACCAATGGAGAAGACGGTATTGAATTAGCCAGGCATAAACATTTCGATTTGGTATTCCTCGATGAATCAATGGTAGGGCTTAGTGGACTTGACGTTCTACCAGTTCTGAAGGAAATTGACTCCTCCACTCCAATAATAATGGCTACAAAGAATGAAGCTGAAAGCGTTATGGAAGAAGCCATCGGCTCAAAAATTGACGATTACCTCACAAAACCTTTAAATCCGGCACAAATTATTGCGGCATGCAAAAAATTTCTCGATTCTAAAAGATTAAGAAGTTCCAAACTTGCATCTGAATATTTGAAAGGATTCAATGAGATTTCACGCCGGTTATTCGAACCAATGGAATGGAACGATTGGATAGATGTCTATCAAAAACTTGTTTCATGGTCCATGCAACTCGACAGAAATCCTGAACTCGGCTTTGACCAAACATTAAGAGACCAATGGAGAGAATGCAATTCGGAATTTTGCAAGTTTGTTGAAACTAATTATAAGAGATGGTTAAGAACAGATAAAGATGATACTTTGCCTTTGACATCTGCGGAAATTACAAAACAGTATTTATTCCCGTTGCTCAAATCCGGAAAACCTACCATATTCTTTGTTATTGATTGCATGAGACTCGACCAATGGTTATTAATGGAAGAACATTTGAGACAGTATTACTATTTTGAAAAGAATTATTACGCAGCATTATTGCCTACAGCCACTCCTTATGCAAGAAATGCAATTTTTGCAGGGATGTATCCTTCAGAAATTCAGCAGCATTATCCGCAATATTGGTTCAAAGAATCCAATACTGAAGACCATAAGGCAAATGCTTACGAAGAGCAACTGCTCAATGAACAGCTAAACCGCAAAAGAATAAAACTGAACAGCAATTTTAATTATATCAAAATTCATGAAACCGAATTCGGTAGAAAAATCGAAAAAGATATAGCTAATCTGACAAAAAGTCATCTTACGGCTATAGTAATTAATGCTGTTGATATGATAGCACATTCCCGTTCGGATTTTGCAATTCTCAAGGAGATAGCTCCCGACGAATCTGCTTATCGTTCTCTTACAAATTCATGGTTTCAGCACTCGAGTTTGTTCGGAATGTTGAAAGCACTCGCAGAAATGGATGTTAATATTTTAATAACCACTGACCATGGTTCAATCAGATGTATGCGTGGTGTCAAGGTTTTAGGCGACAGGGATACTTCAACAAATCTCAGGTACAAATTCGGCAAAAACGTAAAAGCTGAGCAACGTCATGCAATGCAGGTAAAAGACCCTATGGATTATAAGTTACCAAGTCACGGCTTGACGATTAACAATATTATTGCCAAAGAAGATTATTATTTTGTTTACCCGACGGACTTTAATCAGTACCTGCAAAAGTATAAGGATTCATTCCAGCACGGAGGAATCTCGATGGAGGAAATGATTGTTCCGATTATTAAGCTAACAAGAAAATAGACTTTGTGTCCTTTGTGAAATATCTTTGAGACCTTTGTGTTAAAAAATTCTTTGAAAGCATTTTAACACAAAGAACACAGATAAAGATAATCCAACGGTTTCTAAATAGAATAACGATTATATTATTATTTTGTAAATTTGTTTCTTTTAAAAATTTCGGAATAATTAAACCATGGTTAAGAAAATCATCATAACCGGTGCTTCACGAGGCATCGGTAAAGAAGTAGCTATCGAGTTTGCAAAGCTAGGTCACCAATTAGTACTGTTAGCTAGAGATGAAGATAGATTGGCTGGAATTTGTAAATCACTTAAGGAACTGAACAAAAAAGTATTTTACAAGGTTTGTGATGTAACCTACAAAAATCAGATGAACGATTCAGTTAATTACGCAATTCAGAAAATGGGTGGTATTGATATAGCGATATTAAATTCCGGTATTGCAGGTTCAGGTTACTTTGAAAATTTTGATAGTGATAATTTCAAAAGAATCTTCAATGTAAATGTATTTGGTCTGTTATATGGTATGGAATTTTTAATACCAATCATGAAAAAGCAGGGTTCAGGAACAATAGCCGGAGTAAGTTCTCTTGCCGATGCCCGTGGATTCCCGGGTAATGCTGCTTACAGTGCCAGCAAAAGTTCAGCATCTTTCATTTTGGAATCTGCAAGAGTTGAATTAGCAAGATTTGGAATTAATGTAGTAACAATTAAACCCGGTTTTGTGAAAACGGACCTTATTGCCAAAAACACATTCTATATGCCATTGCTGATGGAAGCAGATAAAGCAGCAAAAATCATAGTTAGTGGAATTTTATCAGGGAAAAAGCGGATTGCGTTCCCTTTGCCAATGGTCTTTCTCACGTACATTGTAAAAATATTACCCTCAGCAGTTTATGAATTTCTGATTAAGCTCTATGGGAAACCGATAAATGAGTGATTCAAACCTTATATTATCCAATCAACCTTAGTAAGGAGTAATAGTAGAATAATAAAAACCTTATTAGCATATTCTCGATATTGATTCTGAATGAATAAGGTAATATGCTTTGGAAGTGTTGTTCATTATTGTGTTACTAAGGTATTAATGATAGTTATTCTAAAAGATATTAACTTTGATGATTTATTAAGTTTCTCTTAATTCTTCACTTTTCCCCTTGATATATTTTTCATAATATAAATTTATCTTAGGTTGTAAGAACCATACTCCAATTGGTATAAACAATATTTTAAGCATAACACCAAAATAATCATCAAAAGTAGTATTAATGCCTTTTTCTACTCTAGCAAAATTCCTTATAGTATAGATTATAACATATAACGCCATTAAGTTAAAAAATAAACTCAAAAGATCAAAAAGAAATTTATATTTTCCAAATATAAGGGAATTCCCCATAAATTCACTAGGATGAAGCCCTTTCTCGAAATTAGAAATAACGTAATAAGTCTGATAACTCATGAAAATAAAAAATAAATATATTACAATAAGAAAGATTATAAAAAGTTTCTGGTAAAATTGATTTGGTTGCTGCCCTTTAGATATTCTTGAAAAAAAACAAACACGGTTCAAATTGAATATCCAAATACCAAAAAAAAGAAGCGTGATATAATAAATCACAAATTGTGAAGCAAAGTAATCTGACTTGAAAAATATGATTTGTAAGATCAACATTATGGGAAAAGGTATAAAGATTATATAATGTTTGAATGTACAAAAATATTTAAAAATATATAACTTGCTTCCTGTTTTCAAATATTCTTGATATTTCTGATTATTCCCCGAAAATGCTCCCAATATTTTATTCTTAATCTGAACAAAGACTTCAGCATATTTTGTAGATGCAAAATTTGTAATTTTAATATTATTATCAGTTAAGGAAATATATTGTCCATAAATTTTATTTACTCTGGGTTGAATAAACCAAAATCCAAATGGCACTAACATAAAAACACCAATTGTTGTTAAAACAAAGCTGAGTATAATAAAATTGATTTCAAAAAAAACATCAATATAGTTTTTGGGCCTAATGGGTCCATTGCTTTCTGCCTTTGCAATATTGATTCCTAAATAAAATCCAATTGTTATTGAAGAAATTAAAAATACAACTTGATATGAAAGAATCGAGTATAGATATGTTAAATAATAAGTATTACTTTTAAAATATTTCATTATTTCTCCACCCGAATCCTTGTCGGATAAAATTAAAATTAGAATGAACAGAAAAATAATAAAGTGAAAATAGATATAAACAAGAATTGCTTTAAATAATTTGAAATAAGTTATGTTGGGATTTTGAAATAATTTTAATCTTAAGTTAAAACTTATTCGACCAATGTTATATATCCAGAACAAAAGAAGAAATAGGCTGAGCATAAATAAAAAGTAGAATGGATACCACCATTGCAAAACAACAAAAAATATTCCAGACAAAATCAATAGACTTTGAAAGATAAGATATATGATATATCTATTTGAGCTACATAGAATATGTTGAATCCAATTATAATATCTTCTAATTATCCCATTTTCCATTTCCCCTTATCCCTTCAAAATTCTCCTCAACCCCTCCTTCACTGACAAAGGCGAGAGAGTATGAGATTTAATGAACTTCTCGACTGATTTGGGATTTGTTTTAGAATATTCCCTCAAAGCCCAGCCGATTGCTTTTCGAATGAAAAAGTCCTTGTGTTCTGCTAATCGTTCAATGTAATTATAAAGCAATTTTTCGTCTGTGTTTTTCTTGTATTTTAATTGAAACAGCAAGGCACTACGCTGAAGCCACATGTTGCCTGATGCCATCCATTTTTCGGTTACAGGTATTATTTGTTCGGGATATTTGATGAAATAATCTCCCACCAATCTTGCGGCAATATAGTCAACAGTATCCCACCAGGATTTATTAGTTATCATATATTCAAGGAGGTCAATTAGATTTTCATCTGCTTTTTTAAATAATCTGGTTACAATAAACATTGCTGTATATTGGAAATCCCTTTCGGATTTTTCCCAAAGGTAACGTACATATTCATTGAGATTTTCCAAAGGAGGCAAACCGTATTCCTTAAGAAACGATTTATACAGATCACTCCGTATCTGTGACTTCATACCAAAATAATCAAACTGCTCCCTCATGTATTTTTTCATGAAAACAGCATTCTTTGAGTCTGCCTTACTTTTAAAAGCTGTCTCAAGGGGCTCAAAATATTTTTTGGGTTTCATTCTTATTCCATACTGCTTCTCGTCCAGACAGCAGTTCTGCCAATTAAAGAAAAACCAATATACCCACGAACATCCAGTGTGTTCTTGTCCTTTCTTAATGTCATTTTACAGCTATAAGTTTTGCCATTTTTCGGGTCATATATACTACCATCTTCCCAGACAAAATCCTCGTCATATTCAAAATGTGTCATAATAACAAGTCCCATAATTGGTCTATCCTGCTTTTTCTCGTCAGGATTTTTATCATCAACTTTTGGTTTGCCATTTTTATTTGGTTCTTTCAACCATACAATCTTACCATGATACTCATTATTCTTTTTGTAAATTTCAACTTTTGAATCTTTATCTTGAGTCAGCCAGACTCCAAGGACAGCATCAGCTTCTTGAGCGATGGTTTTAATTGGCTGGATTAGAAATGCCAAAGCAATTAAAATAATTATAACCGGAAAATGTTTCATTTTGCACTCCGTAAAATATTAAAAATATATTAATTTCATTTTTCTTTTATCGTCATCTTGAGCTTGTAGAAGGATGAGTATTCCTTATACTTGGCTTACTGTTCTCGTGCAACAGTTCACGAAAATCCAGTCTGCCGTCTGCCGTCTGCTTCTTATAGTTTCTTCGTAATTTTCAAAAAATCCTTATAAGGAATAGCTGTCAAGCTCTGGGCTTCAAAAGCTCCATTTTCCCTGCTGATTAAAGAAACTAAAGCAGCAGTTTCATCATCAGGAGCTTCGTATATATCCATAAAATCATAAAGCCCCAACAAAGCATAATGTGCAATAAATTTGACTTCAGGACATTTGCTTTTTACTTCCTTTAGCCAATTCCTGCCGAGAGTCTGCCTTTCTTTCATGTGCATAGAAATTTCGGGCGATAATTTTGTCATTAGAATGAACGTTTTCATGGCTTCCTCCAAATTTATGGTTCAGAAAAAAATAATTCAGATTCTAAAATACATTATTTATATTAATTATCAAAATTTATCTTACTTTGAATGTCGCCATGACAATTATCGCAAGCATTACAGCTACAATATAAAAGCGTAGAACAATTTTTGACTCGTGAAGTCCCGATTTTTCAAAATGATGATGCAATGGAGCCATTTTGAAAACACGTTTGCCTTCTCCGTATTTTTTTCTGGTATATTTAAAGTATGTAACCTGAATTATAACTGACACTGTTTCGGCAAAGAATACTCCCCCAACGATTGGGAGTAAAAATTCTTTTTTAATCAGGATGCACAATGCACCGATAGCACCACCCAAAGCGAGCGAACCGGTATCTCCCATAAATATTTGAGCAGGATAAGAATTATACCAAAGAAAACCCAAAGCTGCTCCAATTAATGCTGCACAAAAAATAACCAGTTCAGATGAACCTTCGAGGTACATGATATTTAAATACTCTGCAAATTTTACATTGCCTGTTATGTAGCTGATTATTGCTAAAGCAAGAACCGAGATACCTACTGTCCCGATAGACAGCCCGTCAAGTCCGTCTGTCAAATTAACCGCATTGGATGTCGCTGTTATGATGAAAATAACTAATGGTATATATAGAATCCCAAAATCCAAATTTACATTCTTTTCAAAAGGTACTGTTGTTAAAGTATTGAACTGACTAAATGATGATGAAAATGTTTCAGGGAAAAAATAAATTACAATACCGATAGCTAAACCTATCGTAATTTGACCGACAATTTTATATCTTCCTATTAAACCTTGTGGAAACTTTTTAACGACCTTAAGATAATCATCAATAAAACCTACGAATCCCATCCATGCAGTTGTAATGAAAATCAGGATAACAAACATATTTAACATATTAGCCCACATGAGTGTCGGCAACAGGAGTGCAAGAAGCACGATTAATCCACCCATAGTCGGTGTTCCTGCTTTTGTTGAATGCTGTCCTACTGCCTGCAATTCTTCCTTTGCCTGCTCGCCGATTTGTTTTCTCTTTAAATATGCAATTATTTTGGGTCCAATATAAAAACTGATAAGTAAAGCCGTGATTGCTGAAGCAGCTGCTCTGAATGTGATATATTGGAATACACCTATTCCCGGAATATCATACATGGTTTTTAACCATTGTGAAAGAAAATAAAACATTTTTTTTCCTAACTAATTTATATTTCTATTCTTTATTTCAATAATAATTTTTTCCATTGCCATACCACGAGAACCCTTAACCAAAATTACATCATTTTCTTCAATTTTCGATTCGAGACTTTCAATTAATTCTTCCTTAGTATCAAACTGAAGTATTTTGGATGAATTGTTAATAGCGTTAGCTGCTTTGTTCATCTCTACTCCATAAATAAAAATCAAATCTGCAATTTCTGAAGCTTTCTCTAAGATTTTTTTATGTTCTTCAAAAGATGCTTCGCCTAGTTCTCTCATATCGCCAATAACCGCTAATCTCCTTCCTGTTCCGGAAATCATTTTTAATGAATCAAAAGCCATTTTCATCGAATCCGGATTAGCGTTATAGCAGTCATTTAATATTTTAAAATTCCCAATATTTTCAACAATCATTCTGGCATAACCATGCCCACCTTCTTGAATATACGCTTCGAGACCTGATTTAATTTCATCATTAGTCAGACCAAAATGAAAACCAATAGATGCGGCAGCTAAAGCATTTAATCCGCATGCAAAACCAGTAGTCTTCATTTGAACTTCGAACTGCCTTTGAGCTGCATTAAATGATAACACTGGATTAAGATTTTCATTCATTGAAATTTTTGCTTTTATCATTGCATCTTTGTCAGTTGACGAAAAAGAAACTTCATCCTCAAGAATGATTCTATATTTACTCAGTCGTTCATCATCAAGATTAACAAAACAAATACCTCCGGTTTTGTGCAAAAAGCCAAATAGAAAGGTTTCCTCCATTTCAACACCATCAAGGTCAATTAGTTTTTCCAGATGTTCTTTGCCAATGTTTGTAATTAAGCCATGTGTCGGTTCCAAAATATTTGATAAAATCGCTATCTCCCCGGGTTCATTTGTCCCAATTTCCAAAACTGCAATTTCATGAGAAGTATCAAGCTGAAAAAGCATGAATGGAAGGCCGATTTGGTTATTAAAATTCCTGTATGTGGTTAATACTTTGAATTTTTGGGATAACACTGATGCTGTCAAGTCCTTGGTTGTTGTCTTGCCATTTGAACCTGCTATGGCAATTATCGGAATATTGAATCTTCTTCTGTGAATATTTGCTAGTTTGCCAAGTGCTTTTAAAGTGTCTTTAACGATAATAAGTTTAGAATTAAATTTGATAATTTCATCCTTCGTCAGGCTCAGGAAGACATCTTTATACCAATTTTGATTAACCAAAGCCGCTGAAGCACCTAATTTAAATGCATTCTGAATATAAGTATGTCCATCTGTAGTTTCACCATTCAATGCAACAAATAAGTTATCTGCTTTGATTTCTCTGCTGTCAGACCTAACTCCTTTGCATGACCAATTATCAGATATAAATTGGACAGCACTATCTCCTAAATTAGCAGCTAATTCCTCTTTCGTAAAAACAGCTTTATTATCTCTCATTAATTCCTCAAAATATCAGAAAATCAAACTATGTAAATTGCATAATTATTTTCTGCTGTCCAAAAAAAATAAATTCTTGTATGAAAGAAATATACAAATTATTTATTTATTTTTCAAAATATATTGATACGATTGCACCTCCATTACTCCCATTTTCATCTTAGATAAATCCATGATGTATATCCATTATTATTTTAGCCGTTGATAAACCTAATCCGAATCCTTCGGTCAAGGCATTATTTCAACAGATATAAATTCCGGGAAACTGTATAAAACATATCAAGTTTTAATAATCGGAAAAAGTTAAGATAATTTAGATTTCATTAAAATGACTCTCATAATTATTAAGTTATATCTTTTCTGAAATTATTTTTATTTCCACTCTTCTATTTTTTCTTTTTCCTGCTTCAGTTTGATTGCTTGCAATCGGTTCTATTGAACCCTTGCTGAGAGCCATAACTCTTCTTTTTTCAATGCCTCTTCCAACCAGATAATCTGCAATAGTATTAGCCCTGGCTTTCGCTCTTTCATCGTTTTGTTCATATGTTCCCTGATCATCTGAATGACCGGTAATTACAATATTCATTTCAGGGTTTTCCTCCAGACATTTTGCGGCTTTATCAACAAATAATTTAATTTCCTCAGTCATTTCAAATGATGTAGAATTGGGATAACTGAAAATTGTTGTTGAATTGTCTTTTATCTCACAAGTCTTGCAATGTAAAAGAAATAGGGCTGCTAAGATTACTGTTAAATACTCTAATGATTTCATGATTCCTCTCCTTAATAATATTATACAAATTATTTTTCAAAATATAATGCTACAATTGCACCGCCATTGCTCCCATTTTCAGCTTTAATGTATCCATGATGTATGTCCATTATTAATTTTGCAGTAGAAAGTCCTAATCCGAATCCTTCACTATGATGCATTATTTCATCAGATTGGAACATCTCAAAAACAGATTTTAATAAATCTTGCTTGAAACCTGGACCTTCATCAATAAAACGTAATTTATAAAAAGTTCCTTCTTCCTCTCCTTTAATTTGGATTTTACTATTTGCTTTAGAGAATTTTATTGAATTATCAATTACAATTTCAATAACTTTATTTATCAAATATTCGTCAAATTTTAAGGTTAAACTTACAGGATTGATATTAATATCAATTTCCATTTGCTTTTCATTAATTATATTATCAAAACCAGATAGCATTGATAATATAACATCTTTGAGAATATGTTCTTCAATATTTAAGTGATATGTTTTTGTTTGTAATTCTGTAATTAATTTTGATATCTCCGCAAATTTCTTTAAACGTTTAACCGAATTCAGTATAAGATTACAATTCTCAATATGTTCCTCATTAACCAGTTCTGATTTCAGGATTTGCGTGAAACCGTGAATACCCGAAAGCGGAGTATTAAGCTCATGTGATAATAATGATATAAAATAATTCTTTGCTTTATCCAGTTCCTTAAGACTTTCATTGGCTTTAATTAATTCGGCAGTTCTCTGTCGTACTTTCTCATCCAGCTTTTGGTTCAGTTCCATTAGATTTGCTTCAGAAATTTCTAAATCCCTGACTTGTTTCTCAATTGTTTCCCTGGCTAATTTAAGTTCGAGATGAGTATTTATTCTGACTAACAATTCTTCCCGCTTAAAAGGTTTTATTATATAATCAACTCCACCAAGTTCAAATCCCCTGACTACATCAGTAGTGTCAGTTTGAGCTGTCAGGAAAATAATGGGAATATTTTTCTTATTTTCCATCTGTTTGATTTTTCCACAAACTTCAAATCCATTAATATCAGGCATCATAATATCAAGTAAAATTAAATCGGGTGAAATCTTATCAATCATTCTGAGAGCTTGTGTCCCTGAATTTGCCATGGAAATTTCATAACCTTCTTCAACTAGAACATTACCGATTAATTGAAGATTCTCTGTTATGTCATCAACAACAAGGATTAATGTTTTCTTCATTTTACCATTTGAATCCATAAATTCTCCTATAGATTAATATTTTTCAATTTGTTAACCAATTCATCATATTCATCCAATGATTTCACGATTTTATCAAGAGCCAATGTTTCGCAATTGTTATATAATCCTTCTGCATAATTGACAATTATCGGATTATTTTCATCCAAAGATTTTAAATCATTAGAAAATTCCTTTATATCCCCAATAGTTAATGTATCTTTCAATTCATCGCACCTGTCCTTAAATTCCCCTTCCAGTTTTGGCAATAATTCAGGAAGTCTTTCAATTGCTTCAGCCGTCATTTCAATTTTTCCTTCTGACTTCTGACTTCTGTCTTCTGTCTTCTTTATACTTACTTCATATTCCAAATATCCCATCAGCTTCTTATAAAGCATTCCCTTCCTAACCGGTTTCCGTATATAATCCTGAAAACCATAATCTTTAATCTTCTTCTCGTCGCTTTTCATCGCCGAAGCCGTTACTGCAATTATTGGCGTATCTTTGAATTCTTCCTTTTCCCTTAATCTCTTCGTTGCTTCGTAGCCATCCATCTCCGGCATTTTCAAATCCATCAAAATTATATCGGGTTTATATTCTTCGGCAGTTTCTATCGCTTCCCTGCCGTTCGTCGCTTCGATGATATGTATGTTTGAATTTACAAAATATTCAAGGATGAGATTACGGTTCAAATCGTTATCATCTACAAGAAGCAATGTAGCTGATTTGAATTCTATTGTTTCAGTTTCATCATCGGACATTTCAATTATTTGTTCGGCTGGTTTATCGGATATTTTCACATTAGGTAATAGTACGCTGAAAGTACTTCCTTTTCCTTGCTTGCTTTTGAGTGAAATCGTGCCACCCATTGCTTCAACAAGGCGTTTTGTTATACTCAATCCTAATCCTGTACCACCATATTCCTTTATTTTTTGTCCTTTCTGCTGTTGGAATGCCTCAAAGATTAATTGCTGTTGGTCGAAAGGTATTCCTATTCCTGTATCTTTTACTTCAAATAATATATCGATTTCATTATTTCCATCTCCGTTTTTTCTCTTGACATTAATATCCACCGAACCGAAGTCAGTAAATTTAATTGCATTGCCTGTCAGGTTAACGAGTATCTGCCTTAACCGTGCTTCATCAGTCAATAAGGTATCGGGTATATTTTCATCAATATTAATATTAAATTGTAATCCTTTTTCCTGTAATTTAAGAGAGAAAATTTGCTTCACTTCTTTCACAACTTGCTTCACGTTAACCGAATCATATTCAAGTTCTAATTTCCCTGCTTCTATCTTTGATAAATCAAGAATATCATTAATCAGTGTCAATAAATTTTTGCCTCCGGTACTAATCGCTTTCAAATATTCCTTATTTTTTAAATCAGTAATCCTATTTTTAAGAAGTTCACTGAAACCGAGGACTGCATTCATAGGTGTACGTATTTCATGAGACATATTAGCAAGGAATTCCGATTTTGCTTTGTTGGCAGCTTCTGCTTTTTCTTTTTCGATTTTTAGTTCATTAGTACGTTCATCGACAAGTTCCTCTAAATGCTCTTTATGTTTCGTTAATTCGATAGATTGAATTTCAACTGTTTTAAATGCAAGGGCATATCGTTTTGATAAAACAATGGTTTGTGTCAATATTAGAAAAAAATTTGCATAGATATTTACAGCAATTGTATTAGGTAATAATCCGGCAAAATACAAAACATCATTTATAGTTGCAAACATCCAAATAATTATAGCTACAAACATTATAACAGCTCCTACTCTCTTTCTTTTTATAGCTCTAAAAATAATATATAAAGAATAAAAAGTAGATAATAACGCAAAGGTTCTCCATAATTGAGCCATTATATGAAAAAAATCAAGTGAAAAGAAAATTGGAATATATAAAAGTACTGTCAATATTGTTTGAATTTGAATTATAGTTCGACTGTATTCTTCTTGGTACAATTTATAAATAAAGAGCAAACAAAACAAAGCATAAGCAAAACCCGAAAACCACATCTTAAAAAAAGATATTTGATAATATTCATGATTCATGAGACTGTTTGTTAAAGCATAATATATTTTGTATTCATATCCCTCTATTGAAAAAAAGCATAGAAACTGAAAAAAACAAAAGATGCTAAAGTATAAAGAAACTTTTTCAGTTTTTCTGAGAAGATATACCCAAAAAAAATAAAATCCGGACATCATTATACTTCCAAAAATGAGCAACTGTACTATTAGCTCGATATCATAACTTCCCTGAACGGTTTGCAAGGGACCAATAACAAAATTATTGAAATGGAATCCCCCCTTGAGAGTATATTCCCATTGATAGGAAGCATTAATTATCAGTTCAGTAACTTGCTCGTCAATTGTGATTTTATCAAAATTATTTACACTGCCTCCCGGAAAGAAGTGATTTTTAGTTCTTCCTTGAGAACCGTTGGTAAGGATTGTTTCCCGTCCACAATACATTGTGATGGCTGAATTGAACTGACTGTTCTTATACCATATACCAAAGTTCTTTTGATTGGATTTGGTTAAAATCTTTAACCGGTATGTTGCATCTCCTTGAGAAGGATATTTCTTACCATCACTTGCCGCTTCATCCCAATAACCGGGTATTTTCATATAACAGGATAAATCCGGATTTTTATCTGAATGGAAATCTTCATATTTGAGATGCTTATCCCAATAAAACTCCCATTCACCTTTGAGTTCGACAGTTCCGTCCTTTTCAAAATCCCAACTGCGAAGGTCGAGGACTCCGTTTTTAGCAACAGGTTGCTCTTTTCCTGCTTTGGAGCAGGAGATAAAAAATAATACGACAATAAACAGAAGAACAGATTTAATAAGTGTTTTCATAGTATCACCTATTTATTTATATAAATTGAACAATTGTATTCAAATTACAGTAATGCTTCTCTCATTAATTCCTCACAATATTAAAAACCTTATCAACTCATTAAACTTATCAACTTATTAAACTTATTAAACTTATAAATTCTTCAGACAGGTTTGAAACCTGTCTCTACAAATATTTCTCAAGCGTTTTCTCCAAATCCTCACCCCTCAAATTTCCTTCCATTTCGAGTATTTTCCCGTCAGGTCCGATAAGCATTGGTTTTGGAACACCGGTTACTTCAAAAAATTCGACCATTTTGCTCTTCCAAACACCTTCGGAAAATGAGTGCAACCATGGCATTTTCCACTTACCAGACCTGAATTTAATTATATCTTCTTTCTTTTGGTCAATTGAAATACTTAGAATAATGAAATTTTTATTTTTGAATTTATCAAATGCTTTGTGAAGATTTTCCATCTCACCAACACAAGGACCGCACCATGAAGCCCACATATCAATTAAAACAAATTTTCCTCTCAAATCCTTAGTTGAAATCATAGTCCCTGGTTTGTCAAAGTTTTCAATCGAAAAGTCAGGTACAATTTTATTTAACATAATTTTCTTATCAGGAGAGTATTCCTTCTTAGCCATTTTAGCTGCCGGAGATTCGGGATATTTCTTGATAAGTAAATCATAATATTTCAATCCTACCTCCTTATTATTTTTATTCATATAACTTCCGACTAATTCGTATAATACCCACATCCTGACAAATTTGGAGGGATGTTCCTCTGTTAACAGCTTAATGTACTTTTCTTTGAACTTTGTATCCTTGATAACAGTTAAAGCTGGTACCATATAATAATATGAAGTTTCCCATAAATAGGATTTCACTCCAACTCTGTTGAAAAAATCCTTCAATAATAATTCATTAGGAGTATCACTTTGAAAAACAGAAAACATATAATTTTTCGCTATCATAAGTTTACTTCGATCATATTTCTCAGTCATCCACAATTTTGCCAGCTCTTTACACATATAACTATAATATTTTTTAACATTTTTTGAAGTTTTATAATCTTCCATTGCTGTTTTTGAAAATCCGGAAATTTTCTTAAGAATTTCGAAATATGCTTGCATACTCTTATGCTTTGAAGTAACTTCGGCTTCCTGCTCCGGAAATTGCATTTTTACAGGACTGAACTGGATTTTTACCAAGCTGTCTTTTGTAATTAAATATGACCTGTAATCACCTCCGCCGTCGTAAACCAGTCCATCATACATTGTCCCATTAATGCTTCTTTGTTCTTCCAAAGCACCTAAAACCTGATAAAATAATGTATCGGCTTTATTGGGAATAACAGCCGAAAAGCTACCATCTGCATTTTTATCCATTTTTATCAAACCATCTGTGAAAGAGTATTTATTGAAATTACCCATAACATTCAACTCATTTATTTCCGTTTTGACTTGATACGGTTTCAATTTCACCTGAAGTTCAATATCCTTATCAAAACCCGGATTTAATATTTCAACTGAATACAACAAATGATTGACTCCCGTAAATTGCAGGTTTATCAAATCGGCATGATTAACAGGTATTGAAAATTCTCCTTTTTCGTCAGCTTGAAAACTTTCGGAGTAAGACTTTTTGCCGGTAATTCGGACATGAACATGCGCTAATTCTAAAGTTTTTCCATCATAACCCAAAATTTTTCCTTTGATGAAAAAAGTCTTGTCTCTTTTTGGAGTCAACTCTTCCGATGTACAGCCGATTAACAATGCAAGAACCATTAAAAACAAAATAAGTCTGTTTTTCATTTCATTATCCTTTCAATATGATTATTATAATTTTTTCAAATTAAGAATATTATCAATTGTACAAAATTAATATTTTGAGAATAATAAACTAAAACCGGTTATACTCCGAAAAATTAAATTTTACTAATTATCGAAAATTTAATTGGTTTCTTTAATATTTTTAATGAAATTTGCGAATAAAAAATATTTATAATATATTTGAACTTATTATATTGTGTAATGTTTAATGATTAACAAGAAAAAAATGAAAAATAGTGATTTATTAATTAATTTAAGTGGAGGTATTATGAAATTTCGGAAGTTAATCTCTAATTCAGCACTTCCGGTAATAGCTGTCTGTACGATGATTATTGCCAGCAGTTGCAGACCTATGGTTACTCCCCAGCAGTTGGAAGAACTGAAGGATTTGAGAGCAAAAGAGAAAAGTCTTACCGAGCAAATTCAAACTCAAAAAGATGACATCGGTAAAATCAAGACTGAGATTGGTTCCCGCGAATCTGAATTAAAGGATTGCACTGATAAATCCGATTTTGTTAAACAAAAATTATCACAATGGCCCAACGTATGGCCTGATTGGCCACCTGAGCCGCCACCGGTACCTGTTGAACCGGAAAAGAAAAAGAAGAAATAATTGTGTATAATTTTTTAACTATTAGCAAACTTTAATAACTAAAAAACGGAGAAAAAAATGAAAAAAATATTCAGTTTTATATTGTTTACTATCTTGCTTGGTTGCCTTGTAACAACAGCGTATTCCCAATGTCCGAGTGACATCAAAGGTAATCCAAGCTGTCCTGACCATCAGTTGTATGAAGACCAAGCTGTAATAAGAATCCAAGAGTTCAAAACGAAGATTGCCGGATTGGAAGAGCAATTACAGGCACTTAAAGTTGATATGGCAGGTTTAGAGAAAAAACTTGAAGATACAAAAACTTCTATCAAGGATTGTAATGACAATCTTTACAGCATGATTGGAGCCACAATGGCAGATGTAAACGCATTTAGACAGCAACTTGGCGTAATCGAAGGTAAGATACGGGAAATGCAAAGACTACCTGACGACGTACTTGCAGACAAACAAGCAGATGTGTTCGCTTTGGAAGCAGAACTCAATGAACTAAGAAAGGTAAAAGTATCGTTATTACCTGAATTTTATCCCAAAATAATCAAATTAGCCAAGGAAATCAATCCCGGATTATTACGTGAAAAGAAGGTAAGAGAATATATCGTAAAATCATGGTTTGAAAACAGGGATTGCTTATGGAATATAGCCGGTAATGTAGAAATATACGGTGACCCATTACAGTGGCCTAAAGTTTGGCAGGCGAATGCTTCAATTATAAGAAATCCCGATATAATTCATCCGGGACAAGTATTAACTCTTCCTCCTGCAGGACCAAAAACAGATGATGAAATCAAAGCTGAAAGAAAATATTGGCGGGAAAAACGTGAAGCTATGGAGACTCAAACTGAAGGTACTAAAGGACAATAGAATATCGAAATATGATGGAACGGCTCCATAACTTGTAGCTGTGAATAAGCTTAAGCCCCGCTATATTTTAATATGGTCGGGGCTTTAACATAAAAGTCTAAATTTTGAAAGCACATTTTCTAAAGAAAAATATGTTTCCCTTAAAACCATTGTATAAATTTTTAATTGGATTATTAATAATTTTATCCTTAGTTATTGTCTATCTTATTTTCAAATTTGATTATTATGAAGACAAGGTTATCAACAAAATAAACCAATACAATAAAACAGTTGAAATATATTATTCACGAATTGAAAAATTGGATAGTATAACTGCATTAAAATATTCCAAATATAATTTTTTCTACTGGACTAAACAAAAAGAGATTCCTGAAGAATATGGCACTGATTATAAGAGTTTTTTAACATGGATGTCAAACCGTATTAATAAAATGAACCAAGTTATAATGGAAATTTCCACCCTAAATTTGAAAAAGCAAAAAACAGATACTCTCTCCGATGAATTTTTTGAACTCCAAAAAGAAACAATGGCTTTAGACTCCAATCAAAAAGTAAACAAAGAATTGTTATATTCTCCGGATGAACTTAATGAAATTTACGAAGAAGCGAATGAGGAAAAAAATGAATTATATGATAAGAAATTTAAAAAATAAGTAATTATATTTGTATATGGAAATACACGAAAAGAAGATAAAAATAGAAAATACCGGACTCGTACAGGTTTTGGGATTTAATGATGAATTTTTACGGTTGATTGACAATAAGTTTCAATCAGTGGTAACCGTTCGGGGAAATAATCTTTTCGTTAGAGGCGGTTCTGCAGAAATCAGACTGATAGAATCTGTTTTTAAGGAGATGTCATATATATTGAACCGAAATGGTGAATTAAAAATTGAAGATGTATTATCAGTTATTGAAATAATAGATTCAGAGAGGATTGAGAAAACCAAGCAATCCGCAAAACAAAGCGGTTCCGGTAAACAGGATATAATTTATTATGGAATAAAAGACACTGTTAAAGTTAGAAATCCAAAACAGCTTGACTATTATAAAAAAGTGAAGAGCAGTGACCTTGTTTTTGCAGTAGGACCAGCCGGTACGGGCAAGACATTTCTTGCAGTAGCAATGGCTTTGGATGCTTTAAAAGAAAATTTAGTTAGCAAAATAATAATATCGAGACCGGCTGTCGAAGCAGGCGAATCACTTGGTTTTTTACCGGGTGATTTGACTGAAAAATTAGACCCATATCTGAGACCTTTAACGGATGCCTTATATTTAATGATTGGTCCGGATAAACTTAAATCGATGTTTGAAAAAAATATAATCGAGATAACACCTTTAGCATATATGAGGGGTAGAACTTTGAATAATGCATTCATTATTCTCGATGAAGCTCAAAACACAACAATTACTCAAATGAAAATGTTTTTAACAAGAATGGGGAATAATTCCAAGGCAATAGTAACCGGTGATATTACCCAAATTGATTTAAAGGAAAAAAACAATTCCGGTCTTATTGATGCTATTAAAATTTTAAAGAAAATCGAAGGGATAAAATTTATTTACTTTACAAAAAACGATGTTGTCAGGCACAAACTTGTTACTAAAATCATAAATGCTTATGAAAAATCGGAAAATGGCAAATTGACAGAAGGTAAATTTTGACCTGATAACTCAAGTAATTTGAGGAAAAACTAGCCGAGGATGGCTATCAAAACTGAAGCTATCAACATAGTTAAGTTGGGAAAATAGAAGATGTTATGAAATAAATTGATTTGATATATATTATAATTTATTAAACTAAACAAGATATGCTGGAAATATTTAAAATAGGATTCTTAAATGTAACAATTATTGACCTTATTGATATCGGGATAATATCAATACTTGTTTTTTGGATATATAGAGCATTAAGAGGAACCGTCGCCGTTCAGATATTATTTGGCTTAATGATTTTAATTGGTTTGCAATTTATAACCGAAGCGATTAGTTTAAAATCATTAAATTGGCTTTTAAGAACCTTGACGGATATCTGGCTTCTTGCTTTTATTATTCTTTTTCAACCAGAATTGCGAAGACTGCTTTTAATGATAACTCGTAGTCCTATTTTCAAAATGTTCGTTAAATCGAGGATTATACAAACAATTGATGTGGTTGTTGATTCGGCTATTGGTTTTTCAGAAAAACATATAGGAGCCCTAATTGTATTTACTCGTTCACAAAATGTAGAAATTACGGTTGACACAGGTATTCCTTTACATGCAATAGTTTCCAATGAACTGTTAGCTTCAATATTCAATACAAAATCACCTTTGCATGATGGAGCCGTTGTCATTGAAAATCAAATAATAATAGCGGCAAGGTGCGTTTTACCCCTATCAACCGTAACCAAGTACGGTCCTAAAAACTTAGGGACAAGACATAGGGCAGGATTAGGATTGTCGGAACAACTGGATGTTGTTGTTTTAATTATATCCGAAGAAACAGGAGCAATATCAATCGCTGATGGAGGAATATTGGAATTAGATATTAAAAAAGAGAATTTGCATAAGGTACTTAGTGCTAAGCTTTCAGATAGGGAGATACCCATGGATAAAATGTAGAAAATCAATTCAAATGCTAACATTGTTAAATTTATAATGGTTAAAATAAATTCTGATAATAATTACCGGGAAAAAAGATTTCAACTTGTTCAATCGTTGAGAAGAAAAGGAATTTCTGATGAAGCACTTTTATCGGTTCTCGAGGAATTACCGAGGGAATTATTTGTTGAACCTGCATTTATTAATAGGGCTTATGATGACACAGCCCTGCCAATCCGATGTATGCAAACAATATCACAACCATTTACGGTTGCATATATGACACAGTTGCTTGAGATTGAGCCAGGAAATAAAATTTTAGAAATAGGAACAGGAAGTGGTTATCAGGCAGCAATTTTGTATTTGATGGGAGCAAGAGTCTACTCAATTGAAAGAATTCCTGAACTACTAAATAATGCAAAATATTTATTTGACAAATTGAATTTCGATATCAAATGCTTCGAGGGTGATGGAACTGTAGGACTTAATCAATTTGCACCTTTTGATGGAATAATCGTTACAGCAGCAGCCCCTTCGGTGCCTCAACAATTAGTTCAACAGCTGAAAACAGGTGGCAAATTAGTCGTCCCAATTGGAGAAAAAAACTTACAAACTATGAATTTAATAATAAAAGCAGATAAAAATAATTATAAGATTATCGAAAGAGACACATTTAAATTTGTTCCTTTAATTGGTATAGACGGATGGAGCGAACTTGTCGAGTAGTTGAATAGTTTACATTTTATATTTGTAAAAGCCAAATGTGTAAAAAAAATCATTACTCAGACGTATATTTGATTTTATCGCTTATACATTAATTAAAACCAGGTTTTTTTAATATTAAAAGAAGTCACTTCACCAGTAATAATTGACAAAATGAAATAAAAAAATAATTTTTTTATGGGTTAATTCGTTTATAAACAAAATTTGCAATTGTTTTTATAATTGACAAGAATAAAGTAAATTGTGTTTTTATAATTATTGATAGTTAATAATTGTTGCTGTAAACAACAATAGAGCAATGACAGAACTAAACAAAGAAATTACAAATTCGGGGAAAAATACTAAATTTTTTCTTTTGATGATTATTGCATTTTTAAGTTCAATAAATATCCTTATTTCCCAAAGTATAAGCAAACCATATCTTGCTCCGGCAAAGGATTATACACCTCAAATTTATAAGTATTTATTTACTATACCTACTGAAAATACTGTTACCAAGCCGGAAAACCAGGATTCGAAACTAAAGAAAATTCAATCGGTATCGAGTGATTCCCTATCGAATAACATGGAAATCAGCTATAACAGTAATGATTTGGGTAAACCTGATAAATTAAACGTAACGGTTAAAGAGAAAGATAAAAAAATAAATATAACTATTTATAATCTAATTGGAAATAAAGTATCGGATGTATATAATGCAGCACCAGGTTCAAATGACATTGAAATCGAAAATTTCAAGAAAGAAATCGAAAAACTTTCCAACGGTGTATATATCTGCGTATTGCAGGGTTATGATTATCGTCTAATGAGAAAATTTACAATTTCCCGATAATTTTATTTATTGAATCTTCAAATGAAATTAAAATTATATATATTGCTTTTTTTATTATCACTGAATTTATGTAAATCATCTAACATTGAAATCCTCTGGCAATACCAGATTCATGGTTCCATGATTAATAAGTTACTTTTCAACAATTCCGAAGAAATGATAATATCATGTAGCTCCGACAAAACAATAAAAATGACAAACTCTCAAACAGGTGAAATAATTAATGATTTCACTTTTGAAAATAATATATACGACCTCGCATTAATACCCGATGAAAACTTACTCCTTGTTTCCCAAAAACACCGGACCAATTCCAAGGTATGTATTTTCAATATGGAAACAAAATCAGAACAAATTAGTTTTGACCTGAGATTATTATTGGATTCAAATGTATCGGTACAAAATCAGGAATTTATAGAAGTTCATGCTTTACCAATATCCAAAACCATGATTTTAACAGGCATAGGCATTTATTCTTATTCTAACGCAAACCATTATTATAAAGGGCGGCTCGACTTATGGGATATAAACACAGGTGCATGGGTTAAGGAAGTTTTCTCTGGTGGTATGGTAAATAATTTGGTTATATCTCCCGACGGTAAGAGCATCGCATTTTCAACAATTCAACGAACATCAGAGTATATAGCAAACTGGGTTTACAAAGAAATTGAAGAAACCAAGCTTTTTACTACTGACACAAGCTTTTCGGAATTTAGTCTTTTAAGAGAAGATTATGATGAGAACATGGAGTACGCAGATACAGAAGTAATTAACGAAATTGCTTATTCAAAAGATTCAAAATTCATTGCTTTGGCAACCGACGACCATCATTTGTTTGTATTTAGTATTGATAATAAAATTTTACAGGATTCAATATTTTCATGTAGTTGTTACGCCGACCAATCAATTGGCTTTGTATTTAACGGAGAGTATATATTATCCGGAACCAATAATGGAAAGATTAATTTCTGGAATCTTGAATTCAAAATCGGGATTGACAGTCATACATATCCCGAAAATCCAATGATTACATCCATAGCTACATCCAATACAAAAAACCTTTATGCCATTGCTGACGTAAAGGGCAATATTAGCATGATAACTTGGTGGTATATCAACGATGTACCTCGGCAAATCATTGTTAATAAGCCAGAATACAATATTAGCTATACTAATGATAAATTGGAGTTGGAATTACTTAATGATTACTTTCAAGTTGACACAAGAATCTATGACATACTCGGAAAACCAATTAATAACATAAATACGGTTAATACCGGTAACAGGATAATTTTCACGACAGAACAACTTGCTACCGGTATATATTTCCTGACGACGACAATTGATGGAATTACAGTGATAGAAAAATTCCAAAAATTTGATTAAACTTTATTTGCTCTTTCAGCCCTTTTCCTAAGTTCTTTAATATTAGCTACAACATCACCTTTAAAAATTCCCGAACCACAAACGAGTATATTGGCTCCGGCTCTTACAATATCGCGAACATTTTCAATTTTTACTCCCCCGTCAACTTCTATTTCAACTTCCTTCATACTTCTTTTAATAAGATAATTCCTTAGCAATTCGGCTCTTCTCAAAAATGTAGGGATAAACTCTTGTCCGCCAAATCCCGGATTGACCGACATCAACAGAATAAAATCACTGTACTCAGCCGCATCAAAAGCAAAATCGAGAGGAGTCGCAGGATTGAGTGCCATACCGGCTTTAGCACCCATTTTTCGTATCAATCCGAGAGTTCTGTGCAAATGTACCTGTCTTTCAACATGAACCGAAACCATGTTGGCACCTGCGTTCACAAAATCTTCAATATATCTGTCGGGATTGCTAATCATTAAGTGACATGAAATGGGTATTTTTGATACTCTTCTGATAGCTTCGACAATTAAAGGACCAATTGTAATATTCGGAACGAAATGACCGTCCATAACATCAACGTGTAGAATGTCTGCTCCACCATCTTCGCATTTTTTAATGTCATCGGAAAGATGGGCAAAATCTGCAGAAAGCAGAGATGGTGCGATTTTTATTTGTTTTTTCATCTTCTTTCCTCAGATTTTAATACTTCTTCCAGAGTAGGAGGTTTCAACTGTACTGCATTTTTCTGCGGAATATCAGATTTAAAAGCTGAGCGTTTTCTCTTGAATAATCTCAAATCCTCAAGCCGGTCTATAACAATCCTGAATAAAGAACCTTTAGGATAGCTTCCGTCTTCTTGCTTTTCACCTGCTTCCAGACCCATTAAGAGCTTTACTCCATCCTCGATTTTCGAGTAAGAATAAATATGGAATTTGCCCTGCTTAACGGCATCAACAATATCATCAATCAGCATCAAATCCCCAACATTCTGCTTTGGAATAATGACTCCATGTTCCCCGGTTAAACCTCTTTCCTGACAGATTTCAAAAAAACCGCGTATTTTCTCATTAACTCCGCCAATTGGCTGAATATCCCCCTTTTGATTCACAGAGCCGGTAATCGCAAAATTCTGTTTAATAGGAACATTGGTTATAGCTGAAAGCAAAGCATATATTTCTGCAGCAGTCGCACTGTCTCCGTCAATACCTCCGTAGTTTTGTTCAAATGCGATTGAAGCTGTAAGAGTAAATGGCTTATCAGTCGAAAATCGTTCCCTGATAAATCCCGAAAGAATCAGAACACCTTTGTTATGAATCGAACCGCTCATATCAACTTCGCGTTCAATATTAATTATACCTGCATCGCCGGCACTGACAGTAGCAGTGATTCGGGCTGGTTTGCCAAAAATAATAAGACCGGTATCCAAAATCGTTAGACCATTGATTTGTCCGACACGTTCTCCATCTGTGTCAATAAGAGTATTTCCTTCAAGAATTTGGAATTTCATTTTCTCGTCAAGTAAATTATTCCGGTATCTTCTGTACTCGATTGCAGTTTTGACATCCTCCCTCCTTATAAATTTTTTAGGTTCTTTTCGGTGCTTTCCATCATAAAATGCGGCTTCGCGAACTACATCGGCAACATTTGAGAATTTTAAGGAAATTCTGTTTTGTTGCCCGGCTTGCTCTACAGCCCATTCAACTATAGCAGCCACAGCATCGGGTGTACACGGAGGCAACTTGTCTTCTTTACAAATTTTTGCTATAAACTGAGCATAGCTATTTATTAGCTCCTTCGTTCTTTCAGTCTCATAATCAAATTGTGCATTTATCTTAAATATTTTCTTAAAACCTTTTTCATAATAATATAAATAATAATATAAGGAGGAACCGCCGATAATTATTACTTTGACCTTAACGTCAATCGGTTCGGGTTTCATAAGTAACTGTGATAATTGAAATACTGCTTCGTAAGGTTGAATTTCCAATTTATCATAAAGTAAAACACGTTTTAAAACGGGCCATACTCCCTGCTCAGAAAAAATATCGAGTGCATTTACTATTAAATACCCTTGGTCGGCTCTGAGTATGGAACCTGCTTTTATTTTTGTAAAATCCGTCCTCCAAAAACCTCTTGAATCGAATGTACGTTCAATTGTACCAAAAAGATTAGTATATGTGGGTGCTGTTTCTACAACCACCGGTGCAGATGTCGTCTTTGAATTATCCAATATTACATTAACCCTGAATACATTGAATTTATCTTCAGTTGTTTCGTCTGAATCGGTTTCATTTTCCGTATCGGTATCTATTGGATTGGGTGAATTCACAAATAACTTAATATTTTCCAGTATATATTTTTTAACTTCTTCAATATACAAATCAACTTTATCGTCAACAAATGTTTCTTTGATATGCCCGAAAACAGAATGGATGTTCAATGAAGCAGCAGATTTGTCGTTTTCGTAGATTGCTTTTTTAAATTCCTGCATTAGTTTCAAACCCTCATGTGCAAGATTGAAAATCTCATTATGAAATTTTAAATAATTCTTCTTGATTGCATCAGCATCCTTTTTCTTCATTTTACCTTCGGCAATCAACTCGTCAAGAGTGTCAATTCTGACGGGCTGACCTTCAACCAAAGGAAAAACTTCAGGTTGTACGGCACCATTTTCTGCTTCCAATTGTCCGCGAACAAAACCCAAGGGTCTAATTTTTTTATCGAACCTATCCAAAATATCTTTTTCTTTTTTCTGGTATTCTTCAATAATTTCACGTCTGGACTTTTGTATTGATTCTTCTTCAAAAAGTTTTGGAAGCCGCCTGTTCAAATACTCGATTGTATCCTTCATCATTTTTGACAGTTCCTTCCCTTTCCCTTTTTCGAGTTTAAGCAGCCGCGGTTCATCGGAATTGTTGAAGTTATTCACATAGCAGTAATCGTAGGTTATTGGCTTAACGGTCGTTACATCTTCCAAGACATTTTTGACTGTTGTAAGTCTGCCTGTTCCGGCAAGACCCGTCACAAAAATGTTATACCCTTTTGAAAACAACTCTGCGCCGAGCCGTATTGACTCGATAGCACGAGGTTGACCAACGATTTTATCCAAGGGCTTTACAGATGCAGTAGATTTAAATTTAAATAAAGATGTCGGGCATTCCCATCTTAATTGAGATGGATTAATTTCCACAGCCCCCGGTTTTTGAGTGAGCTTAGCTTTTACTACCTTAGTTTTTTTCTTTGCCATAACACATTCCCATAATTAAGGATTAAATTATTCAATTGATGTAATATTAAAATTCAGAAAATAATACCGAAATACCAAATATTATTTTTTATCTGTAATTTTTTTTTGAGTCTAATTATTTGGATTTTATGAGGATACCTTTCGGAAGATTTGATATAAATTCTATCTCCGCTATAAAAGACGGGGCTAATGTTTCCTTCATTGTCAATTTTAATTGACAATTAACAACTGTTTCCTCTTTCCCTTAAGCCCTTTTTCTACAAAAATAGGTTTGAGTGTATTTGGATTTAATTCTGTGTAATACATTAACGTTGAGTATGTCGAAGGTGTTGGTGTGAAAACCTGCATCTGCTCGGGATTTAATTTTAGCTCTTTTCGTACAAAACTTTTAAGTTCTTCCATGTCATCCTGCTCACAACCCGGGTGCGCAGCAATTAAGTAATAAGTTAAGAAATGCTTCTTCCCCGCATTCTGGCTAAATTCATTAAACTTCTTCCTAAACTCCAGCAATTTCTTATTTGATGGTTTGCCCATTAATTCCAAAACATTATATGAAATATGTTCCGGTGCTATTTTTAACTGACCTGATACATGGTCTTTAACAAGTTTAAACAAATATCTCTCACCTGCCTTTTTGTCTTCAATTATCAAATCATAACGAAGACCTGAGCCAATAAACACTTTTCTGACTTCGGGAATTTTCTTGATTTCATCGAATATGTCAATCTGGCTTGAATGATTAATTTTCATTGCAGTACATCGTTCCGGAAGCATACATCGTCTGTCCTTACAACTGCCTTTGGTTAATTGTAACTTGCATTTGTTATCAAACATGTTTGCAGTAGGTCCGCCAACATCGCTGATTATTCCCTTGAAATCCTTATGTTTGGTTATGGTTTTAGCTTCTTCTATAACGGATTTTCTGCTTCTGCTCCTTATCGTCCTTCCCTGGTGAACTGCAATAGCACAGAAGTTACACTCACCATAGCATCCGCGATGCGAATTAATAGAGAACTGAATTGTTTCCAGTGCTTTGACCTTGCCCTGCTTTTTGTAGAATGGATGGACATCCCTTTCAAATTCAAGACCGTAAATGTTATCAAGCTCTTTTTGTGATAAATAATAATTTGGCGGATTTTGAATTAAATATCTTGTATCGTGTTTTTGGCAAAGCCCTAGTGCATTAATCGGGTCATTATTTTGATAGAATTTATGGAACATCTCAATAAACTTTAACTTATCATTTTTAACCTCATCGAATGAGGGCAATTCAAGATAATCGTCAACTTTGTTTTTCGATACATAGCACAAACCTCTTATTGATTCTAGATTCCTATCATTTTTCAAATTACCGGCTACTTCGATAATGGTTTTTTCAGCCATACCATAAATCAGATAATCAGCTTTTGAATCGAATAAAATACTTTTTCGAATTGAATCAGTCCAGTAATCATAATGGGTAATTCTGCGTAAGCTCGCTTCGATACCGCCAATAACGATTGGTTTGGTATTTTTGAAGTACTGCCTGATGAGATTTGTATATTTAATTACAGCCCTGTCAGGTCTTCGGTCGTTAATATTACCGGGAGTCAGGTCATCGCTTCTCTTTTTCTTTAGTAATGCTGTATAATTTGCTACCATAGAATCAACACACCCGGCAGATACTCCCCAAAACAAGGATGGTTCGCCAAGGCGGGTAATATCCTCGCTATTAGAAATATCGGGTTGGGAAATAATTCCGACTTTATAACCTTTAGAAATCAGAAGTTTCCCTAAAAGAGCAGAACCATCATAATAGCTGTCAAGGTAAACATCCCCGGAAATTAGAATGATATCAAGTTTTTCCCATCCTAATTGCTTTATTTCTTTGTATGTTGTCGGAATAAACACTAAAAATATTTTTGTTATTTAAAAAAATTACCTAAGTTATAAGTTTCAAAAATATAAAATTTATAAAGAAACTAATTAATCTAAAATACTAAAGGAATAATGATGAGAGTATTTACATTATTTATTTGCATTTTTTATCTTGCATTATCTTCTTCTCCGTTATCAGCGGAAAAAAAAGAAGCTAAAGATGCCAAAGAATCAAAAGACACATTAACATCAGCTACTTTCAGCGGACTGAAGTTCAGGTCTATCGGACCCGGTATAACATCCGGAAGAATTTCCGATATTGCAGTACAACCGGATAATAATAGTATTTATTATGTAGCCGTAGCTTGTGGCAGTGTATGGAAAACGACTAATTCAGGAATAACATTTGACCCGATTTTTGACGGACAAAAACCATTTTCAATCGGCTGTGTTACAATTGACCCAAATAATTATAACGTTGTCTGGGTAGGTTCCGGAGAAAACAATAGCCAAAGAAGTGTTTCTTATGGAGACGGAATTTATAAATCATTTGATGGAGGAAAATCCTGGAAGAATATGGGATTGAAGGAGTCTAAACATATTGGTAAGATTATTGTTGACCCAAGAAACTCAGATGTGGTTTATGCCGCGGCATTCGGACCCTTATGGGGACCGGGTGGTGAAAGAGGTTTGTATAAAACAGAAGATGGCGGAAAAACATGGAATAAAGTTTTGGAGATAAGCGAAAACACAGGAGTATCAGACATTGTTCTTGACCCGCGAAATCCTGATGTAATCTTCGCAGCCGCATATCAAAGAAGAAGGCATGTTTTTACATTAATTCATGGCGGTCCTGAGTCTGCTTTGCATCGTTCAACTGATGCCGGTAAAACATGGGAAAAAGTTGGAAATGGTTTTCCCGGAGGTGAACTTGGAAGAATTGGTTTAGCTATATCTCCTGTCAATCCTGATTATATCTGGGCTTTGGTTGAAAGCGACGAATCCGGAGGTTGCTACAAATCAACAAACAGAGGAGCTTCATGGTTTAAAGTCAGCAGTTATAATCCGGGTAGCGCTCAATATTATCAGGAGTTATTATGCGACCCTGTTGATTTAGATAAAATATACTCTCTTGAAACTGTTACGCAAGTATCTGTTGACGGTGGAAAAACATTTAAGTCGTTAGGTAATAAAAAAAGGCATGTGGATGACCACGCTTTGTGGATAGATAAAAACAATACTAATCATATAAGAATTGGCGGTGACGGTGGCTTATACGAAACATTCGACGGAGAAAACTGGCATCATTTTGAGAACCTTCCCGTAACACAGTTCTACAGAATTTCTGCTGATAATACAGAACCCTTTTATTACGTTTATGGAGGTACACAAGATAATAATACATGGGGAGGTCCATCGAGAACTACAAACATCGGTGGAATATTAAATGACGACTGGTTCCAATTAGTTGGTGGTGATGGCTATCAGGCACGTTCCGACCCAAAGAATCCTGATATCATTTATTGTCAATGGCAGTACGGAAATTTATTAAGGTACGATAGGAAAAGCGGAGAACTTACCTACATACAACCACAGCCAAAAAAAGGTGATGAACACCGCTGGAACTGGGATTCTCCATTAATCATTAGCCCCCACAAAAATACGAGAATATATTTTGCTTGTAACAGATTGTACAAAAGCGATGACATGGGCAATTCATGGACAGCAGTCAGTCCGGATTTATCCAGGCAAATTGATAGAAACCAGCTTGAAATCATGGGTAAAGTTTGGAATCCTGAAGCTGTCGCAAAAAATGCTTCAACATCATTTTACGGAAATATCGTTGCACTTTCTGAGTCTCCAATCACTGAAGGATTATTATGTGTTGGTACTGATGATGGCTTAATTCAAATAAGCGAAGACGGAGGAACAACATGGAGAAAAACAGAGAAAATTGGAAATGTTCCCGAGACAACTTATGTCAGCGATATTTTCCCATCTCAACTCGATGCCAATGTGATTTATGCTACACTTAATAACCATAAAAGAAATGACTTCAAACCTTATGTTGTCAAAAGTAATGATAAAGGTAAAACTTGGACATCCATATCAGGTAATTTACCTGAGGATGAGCCGATATGGACAATTTATGAAGATAATATTAATCCGAATCTCTTATTTGCTGGGACTGAATTCGCTTTATATTTCTCGATGGATGGCGGAAAGAAATGGTTGAAACTTAATTCAGGTATGCCTCCGATTGCCGTACGCGATTTGGAAATACAAAAAAGAGAAAATGACTTAGTCGTTGGAACTTTCGGAAGAGGAATATATATTCTTGATGATTTCACGCCTTTAAGAGAAGTTACAAAAGAAATATTGGATAAAGATTTTCATCTGTTCTCTATTAAGGATGCTTTACATTTCTATCAGGATGATTCACGAAATAAGGGACAAAGCGGTTCTGATTTTTTCAGAGCTAAAAATCCTGAATACGGTGCAATTTTCACATATTATCTGAAAGAAACTTTCAAATCCAAAAAAGATATACGAAAAGAAAATGAAGAGAAGATAGAAAAGGATAAAAAGCCATACAAGTATCCCTCCAACGATGAGCTACGTGAAGAAGACTTAGAAGAGGGAGCTTATCTTATATTCGAAATCTCGGATGAAGCAGGAAATATACTCAGAAGACAAATTGAAACTCCAAAAAAAGGAATCAACAGAATATCCTGGGATTTATGTTCTGCAAGCAAAGCACCTGTGAGTAAAAATACGAAAACAGAAAAACACAGTGATTTCCCTGTTTTACCGGGAAAATATAATGTTGCAGTTTTTAAGAGTATAAATGGGAAAATTGAGAAGCTAAGTGAACCGGTTCAATTCAACGTTAAAAGGTTGAAGAATTCCGTACTTCCGGCAAAAGATGAAAAAGCATTAGCAGAATTTCACGATAAAATTAACAGAATGCAACAGGCGATTTTGGGTACTGACAATTCTATCAACGAGTTCAATGAACGAATTTCACTTATCAGGATTGCTCTGCAAAATACTCCTGAACTCGCTAATGAGAATTTCCGGAAATTACGTGATATTGAATTAAGACTGGAAGATATAAAAGTAACACTCAACGGAAATCCTTCTAAAGCAAAGCGTAACGAAAACCAGCCGCCATCAATTAAAGACAGAATGTGGCATATTATTTACTCGACTGCTTGGTCAGTATCCGAGCCAACTCAGACTGCAAAGCAGGCATATTCAATAATTGGCGAGGAGTATGTTCCGGTACTTGACAAATTGCGAAAACTCGATGTTGATTTGAAAACATTAGAGCAGAAATTGCAGGACGTAAAGGCACCATGGACACCGGGGAGAATACCTGATTGGAAGCCGGAGTAAATCAATTAAAAATTAACAATTACGAATTACGAATGAATATTTTTAAAGTCGGTTCGGTGAGCCGGCTTTTTTTTATAAGAATTTTAACGAAGGTATGACTTTCTGAATGTTAAAGTAATCTTTGTCATTGTGCAATAATACCAAATTATGTTCAAGGATAGTCTGGACGATAAGAAAATCTATTGTACTATTGACAGTAATTCCTGCTTTTCTACATTTGAAATACATTCTTGCAGCATTAGCATACGATTCTTTGCCATTTAATAATTCATAAAACTCTAAAGTATCAAGGTATTTCTTTAGCACATCGAATTGCTTTTCTGATTTGACTCCTTGTAAAACTTCTTGATAGATAAATGTATTAATACCAAAAGGTAGTTTGTTTGAAATTAAATACTCAAGTTTGCTAACTTCTTGATTTGAATTTCCTTTAAAATATTCAATCAAAACCGATGTATCAACTAGAACCATTCTTTCTCATGGCTTTATAATTATAATTGTCAAGGAATTCGATTTTCCCTTTCAAATCCCTTATATTAAGAGCTTTCCTCGAATTAATAAATTCCTTAAGTGCTATCAGGAAAAGTTCCCGCTTATTTTTTATATTAGAGATTGTTTGTGCTTCTCTAATGATATTTTCTTCAATATTTATATATGTTCTCATATTTACCTCAATTAATCAATACGCAAATATACTTTAAATATTTGAAAAAGAAAATAAAATACACTAGGGAGGAATATTTAGTTACTATCTCAAAACCACAAATTTTTGAATTTCATTGCCTATTCGGATGAAATAAATTCCATTTGGAAAATGGGAAACGTCAATCCGTAGGGGCAATTCATGAATTACCCCTACGGTAATTTGCTCACCATAAATATTATAAATTTGAATATCGTTTTTCTGTCTGCTGTCCGCTGTCTGTTGTCTGCAATTAATCCCTCTTCCTCAAAACCTCCAGCACTTCATTGCATTTCTCGTTAGCTCTTTTCAGGATTGTTTCTGCTTCTCCCAGCTTTTCTTTTTTGAATTTCTCGTCCTTGATGCCGGGCATATTTATCAAAACATTTTTGTGTGCTCCCCAAATGCCTGTTTCCAATGCCTTTGCCCCAACTTCAATATCGGATTTGGATGCTATGTTTCCGTATCTCGCACATTCGAGCATTGCATCCCATGCCGAGTCGCCGAGCCGCATTGTTGTTAGCGGAACTTCAATTGCTTTTTTCAAACCTTCCTGCATTTTTTCATCACGTATTGCCTTTTGTTCATCTGAATCTTTAGGTAATCTCAAAGCTTCAAGATAATCGTTGAATGCGTTTGTGTCGGCATCTATCATCGGAATTAATTTGTTTGTAGTATGGTATAATGTCGGAATAATTTGACGCATTTTGTCGTCAACTTCTTCAAACTTCCTGACACCCTGTGTCAAACGTGAAACCATGCATGCTAAACCGACACCTACTGATGCAATAAGTGCAGATGCCGAACCACCTCCGGGAGCAGATGTCCTGTCGGCTACAGCTTCAACAAAGCCACGAGTTGTTAAGTTAGCCAATGGTTCATTTGGATGTTCTTGTACGATGTACTCAATAATTTTCTTTTGTGGGTCAAAGTGCTGAACTGAATTCAATCCGAGACGGTCAATGACAAGCTGGACCTTTTGTCTTTCGTCAATAATAAAAAGATTTTCCTGCTCGATGTAATAGTCAGCGGCGGTGAGCATTGCTTGAAGAGGAACCAAACCTACTATTTCAGAACCACCTACACCGACTTTGATGTCTTTGGCTATTCTTTTACATTCCTCGTAAAACAGGTGTGGAGGTGTAACAATATAATTTGTAAGATTGGCACTTATTTGTGCGGTGTTGTATTCGGCAACCCACCAACCCATAGCTTTAACTTCGCTGAAAATACCTGGGATACCCTGGTTTCTTCCTGCTTCACGCAAATCGAGAGCTATCCTGTGTGCCTGATTGTGAGTTCCGTATATATTAACATTATATGCAATAAGGAAAAATCTTGCTCCGGTTACAGTTGCACCCCATTCGGGAACAAATTCCTGTGGTCCGAAATCCGGCTTCCATTCGGGCTTGTAAATCTTCTCTTTAAATCCTTCGTATTCGCCTTCGCGGATTTGAGGCAGTTTTTTCCGGTATTCAATATTCGATGCTTCTTCATATAAATAAATCGGGATACCAAGTTCATCGCCTACTCTTTTCCCAAACTTTTTTGCACACTCCACACATTCTTCCATTGAAACATTTGCAACAGGAACGAAGGGGCAAACATCCATAGCACCCATTCGGGGATGTTCACCTTTGTGCTTTCGCATATCAATCAATTCTTTGGCTTTTTTTGCGGCATTAAAAGCTCCGTTAACTACCGAATCAGGATTACCGACAAAAGTATATACGGTTCTGTTTGTGGAGGCACCAGGGTCAACATCTAGCAAGGTGCAACCTGCAGTATCACTAATTGCTTTTGCAATTTCATCAATTATTTTTCTGTCTCTGCCTTCTGAAAAATTAGGTACACATTCAACTATTTTTCTCATAAGTATCTTTATTTTTTATACAATAATATTTTTATCATATTTTTCTATCAGTTGTAACAACTGACAGAACGGAGTTCTTTCATTTTCCATTTTCCATTATCAATTATCCATTAATGACTGCTTTCAGTCATTGTCACTTTCTTTGAGGTCTTTCAGGACGAACAGGTCTTTCTTTCTTAGCCGGTCTTTCAGGACGAACGGGCTTTTCCCTCTTAGTTGGTTCTGACTGCTCAACAGCTTCTTCAGTTTTCTCTGTTTCGGGAATTTCCTGTTCTACTCTGTCTGAAGTAAATTTATAAATAGTAATTTTGTCAACACCGCTAATCCAACGGTCAGTTCTCAAATCTTTTGGGAAGATAATTGTAGCATCAGTCAAAATTCTTGCTTTTTCTGCAACTGTAATCGTTTTAATCTGAAGATGTAATCTTTTTTTTGAACCGTATTGAGCAAATTGTTCTTCCAACTCACCCATGTCAACATCACCATCCTTGTTATCGCCAAGAAGTAAGCTGTCTCCAATTTTTTTTAATTCTTTCCCATACATTAATACTGCGGGTAAGCTAGTAATAAGGTTATCAAACTCACTGTAACCCGCCATAACAGATTGTCCTAATTGATTTTCGAAAACAAAAACCAATTTTGGCTTATCTTTTGTTTTAATTGTGTCAATTAGCGGTTTAATTATATCCATAACATCATAGGAGTAATGGAAATCTGTTTTTTGTTTTGACTGGAATATCAATTGAGTAGATTGATATTGCAGGGTATTAGACAGCTCATCAGTATTAATTTTTATTTCGGCAATCTTCGAAAATTTTTGAGCTTCTGCAAAATTATTTATTGCCAGTAATACAATAATTAAAGCGATAATCCTTTTCATAATTTACTCTGTTATTTGTTTTACATTAATTTATTATAAATTATTTTACAAAGATATAGTTTTCGTAAATAATAGACAATTAAAGTGATAAAATTTTCAGGGAATTAAAAATTAGGAATAACTTTGATAATTGTAAGAAATTTACTAATTTTCATATTTTATAATTGGTTAGATTAAAGTTTTCTTTGGAGAGCAACAATGCAAAGGATAATGCTCAAGTCGAAAATACACAGGGCAAGGATAACCGAAGCAAACCTTTATTATGAAGGCAGCTTTACGATTGATGAAGATATAATGGATAATGCCGATATTATTCCCTTTGAAAAGGTATCGGTTGTAAATATAAATAATGGCGAGAGATTTGAAACTTATGCCATCCCCGGCAAACGTGGAAGTAAAACTTTTTGTTTAAACGGTGCCGCTGCAAGAAAAGGGTCGGTCGGAGATGAGGTGATTATAATTAGCTATATTCATCTTGAACCTGAAGAATTGATGACATATAAACCTACACTAATATTGGTTGATAAGAACAATAATATTGTTGAGACGACTCACGAAACAGCCCCACACAAGTTGATAAGCAAAAATTAATTTATGATGGATTCCCACACAGATAAATTAGTTGTCATAATCTTAGCTGCAGGACAGGGTAAAAGAATGCTCAACCCTTCGAAAGCTAAAGTCATGGTTAATCTTGCAGGAAAGCCCTTGATTGAATATGTTGCTGAAAGAGCATTGCAATTGAGTAAAAAAATTTATATTATAGTTGGTTATCAAAAACAAAGCGTTATTAAATTTATTAACTCGTTGGAGAAAGGATGCCAACCAGTCTTTGAAATAGTAGAACAAAAAGAGCAATTAGGCACAGGTCATGCAGTAGCACAAACTGAAACATATTTGAAAGATTTTAAAGGTGATGTTCTTATTCTTTGTGGTGATGTTCCGAACCTAAGCTTAAACACATTGAATAGATTTATTGGTAAACACATTTCTACAAATGCTGATGTTTCAGTTTTGAGTACGGTTTGCGATAATACTTTTGGATACGGAAGAATTATAAGAAATGAGCAAAACCGGTTTCTGAAAATAACGGAAGAAAAGGATGCAAATCCTGATGAAAGGCAAGTTAAGGAAATAAATAGCGGAGTTTACATTATTAAGTCGGAATTACTTTTCCCCGCTTTAAAAAAAATATCAAACTCAAATTCACAGGGAGAATATTATTTAACAGACATAATTGAAATATTGGAAAAAGAAGGAGCAAATGTTCATGCTTTTGCCGTTGCCGAATTTGATGAATTACAGGGGGTCAATTCCCCTGAAGATTTGAAGAAAGCTGAAGAATATTTATTAAAACTTTCTAAAAGTTCTAAACTTTCAGTAAGTTAAATTTAAAATATATTTTGAAAATTGTAAAATTGAAAATTGTAAAATTGAAAATTGTAAAATTGAAAATTGAAAATTGAAAATTGAAAATTGTAAAATTGAAAATTGTAAAATTGAAAATTATAAAATTGAAAATTATAAAATGGTGTTATATTGTTAAAATCAATCAATCATATTGGAATCGCTGTTAAAGATTTGGAAAAGAGTATAGAAGTCTTTAAAAAAATATTTAATTTCGACGATGTTCATAAAGAAATAGTAGAGAAGCAAAAGGTTTGTGTAGCTTCTTTTAAAGTAGGTGATGTTTTAGTCGAATTGACTTCACCAACTGACGAAAGTTCTCCTATTGCTCAATTTATCGAGAAAAAAGGGGAAGGCATTCATCATTTGGCTTTTGAATGCGATGATGTAAATTCAGAGTTATTGCGTTTGAAAAGCAAAGGAATTAATTTAATTAATGAAACAGCTCAGCAGGGTGCACATGAGATGCTTATTGCTTTTTTACATCCGAAATCAACAAATGGTGCCTTGATGGAAATTTGCCAGAGCAATAAATAAGCTATGTTAGTTGTTACAAATGACTACTCCAAAGACAAAAGGTAAAGAATTTGTAAAATTGTAAATTGTAAATTGTAAAATTAATAAGGAAGTACTATGAAGCATAAGATTATTAGAGCAATAGTAATTCTATTTGCATTAAACATCACTCTTGTTTCGGCGAAAGAATCACTGGTACTCAATTCTGCGAAAATAGAATTGAACAGGTTTATGAGTGAGTTGAAATCACAACCGCTCCCACCTTATTTTATTGGTTACGGAATTACTGAAACTAAAGAAACCGATATTTCCGCTACAATGGGTAAAATAATTAACGACAATGAGGATTTCAAACGTGTTTTGGATATAGACCTCAGAGTTGGCGACAACAAGTTTGATAATACACATATTATCAGAGGTGAATCTTTTGGCTTTTATTATGGGAGAGGATTGACTTTATTACCGATAGAAAATGATGAGCAAGCTTTGAGAAATGCGATTTGGTATGCTACAGATAAAAAATATAAAGATGCTATCGAAAGGTATGAAAAAGCAATGACAAATGCGGCTGTCAAGGTGAGAGAAGAAGACACCTCCGCTGACTTTACTAAAGAAAATAAATATATTTTCTATGGTGATGATGCGTCTTTTGAATTTGATAAAGAACTATTAAAACAAAAAGTGAGAAAAGTATCGGCTCTTTTTGCAAAGTATGATTGGCTTTTCACGGGTTATGTGGGTGTCAGTATCAAATTAGTAAAAAAATATTTTGTGAATTCCGAAGGTACGGAAATCGTTATGACAGAACCTTTTGCAAGGATTTTCATATCGGCAAAAACCAAAGCAGATGATGGAATGAGCTTGCCTTTGTATAAAAGCTACTTTGCTTTTAATCCAAATGATTTGCCAGATGAAAATGTGCTTTTAACAGATGCGCAAAATATTATAAACACATTGGATGAATTACGAAAAGCAGAACTGATGTCCACTTATACAGGTCCGGCTCTTCTATCAGGCGAAGCCGCAGGTGTTTTCTTCCATGAAATTTTCGGACACAGAGTCGAAGGTCATAGATTGAAAGACCCTGATGATGCCCAAACATTCAAAGGTTTTTTGAATAAACCGGTTTTACCTGATTTTATTGATGTGGTTTTTGACCCGACTATTAAGACTTTGCGCGGATACGAGCTTTCAGGTTATTATCAATACGATGACGAAGGTGTCCAGGCACAAAAAGTGGATGTTGTTAAAAATGGAATATTTAAAAATTATCTTATGTCGAGAGCTCCGAACGAAAGTTGTGATAAATCAAACGGACATGGTAGGAGACAAGCCGGATACGATGCAGTTTCAAGACAATCGAATTTATTGGTTTTAGCTCAAAAAACCATTCCTGTTGCTGAACTCAAAGATAAGTTGAGAGAAGAGTGTAAAAAGCAAGACAAGGAGTGGGGACTTTATTTTGTCAAAGTTCAAGGTGGTTTCACGTTTACAGGAAGAACAATTCCAAATTCATTTAATGTCTTACCACTGCTTGTTTATAAAATATATGTTGACGGCAGACCGGATGAAATGGTAAGGGGAGTTGATTTAATAGGCACTCCTTTAACCACCTTTTCAAGTATTTTTGCAGCCGGTGATGATGCCGGAATTTTTAATGGTATCTGCGGTGCGGAATCCGGTGGTGTACCTGTATCTTCAGTTTCTCCAAGCTTGCTCGTGCAAAAAATTGAAGTACAGAAAAAATCAAAATCACAGGCAAAACTGCCGATTTTACCGGCACCAGGTGATGATGAAAATCAATAATATCGGAATTTAGATGATGGAATAATTTGATATGATGCAGGTTTTACATAGAGAAGTTCAGTATATAAGGCAAAAATTCCTTATTGCTCTTGTGGCATTTGGTTCTTTGTCACCACTGGTTTTTTTTATTATCGGATTAATTATGCAGTTAAGATTCGGAATTGAATTTGGTAACAAACCGATGTCCGATAATGCACTAATTACTTGCACAGTTCTTTCTGCTGTTTTTGCAATTCTTGTTTTCATGCTTTTCAAATTCAGCAATCTTACTATAGAAGTTCGTTTCGATGGCTTTTACTACAAATACTTTCCATTTCACTTGTCAATTCATAAAATCACTCAAGCTGATGTAAAAAGTGTAACTATGAGAAAGTTTAGCGCTCTTGGAGAATTTGGAGGTTGGGGTATCAGATATGGATTTGGAAAAAGAGGTAAAGGATATATTGTTTCAGGACAAACGGGTGTGCAGTTTATTTTGCAAAATGATAAAAAGGTTCTTTTTTCAACCGAAGAACCGGAAAAAATGCGAATATCTATTGAAAAAGTATTTAAAATTGAAAATTAATTTATGGAGATGTCATGCTAAAGCATAAATTCTTAAATGTGTTATTTACACTATTTATTTTAATTTCTTCATCAGGATTATCCAATCCTGATACTGAGGTTCGTCAAGCAATGAGGGACGAAATCAAAAGGACAAAGGATCAGTTATATCTCGAAACATTGGAAAAGCCATATTATGTTGAATATAATTTAACATTTTCTGATGTTTCAACTATTCATGCCACTTTAGGTGAACTCACCGAATCCTCAGAAGATAAAAGAGTTCTACTGAACGTAGGTTTAAGAGTAGGAGATTATAAATTCGATAATTCAAATTTTCTGGACTTCGGCTTCAGGTTTTTCGGAAGCGGAGATGACGAAGAAAATTTCAGAGGAAGGAAACTACCTCTTGAATTGGATTACAAATCCTTGCGTAGGGAATTATGGCTGGCTACTGATGCGGCATACAAACAGGAATCTGAAGTTTATTCAAAAAAAATTGCATGTTTGAAGAACAGAATGAGGAAAGATACAACTCATGATTTCCTGAAAATTCCCCCGGAAGTGCTCTATGATACTTCTGCAATTCCTAAATTCGATAAATTAAAAATTGAAAACATTTGCAAAAATCTTTCAGGAGTTTTTAAGTTATATCCTGAAATAATGCAATCTGCAGCCGGTGCTGAATTTATTCCCGAAAGGACATTTTATATTAATAGTGAAGGAAGGGAATATATACGCACAGATTATTATCTCGGACTTGAAGTAGTTGCGTTGACTCAATCTGAAGATGGAATGTTAATAACAGATTATTATACTATTTTCGTAAAAAATCCGAAAGACTTACCTTCGCTTGATTCCATGACAAATGCAGTTAAAGATTTAGCTGAAAATCTGAAAAAAGCCGGAAAAGCAGGATTACTCGATGAATCTTATTCAGGTCCTGTTTTATTCGAAGGTCAAGCTGCCTCTCAGATTTTCGGACAGGTTTTTGCCCCTAATCTTGTTACGCAACGAATGCCTTTGACAGAACGTGGATTGCAGGAAAGCGACAGATTTACAGCTTTTCAAACAAAAATTGGTGGAAGAGTTTTGCCTGAATTTATGAGTGTAAACACTTTTCCTGATAAAGAAATATTTAACGGAAATGAAATTTTCGGTTCATTTAAAATTGATGATGATGGAGTTAAAGCTAAAAGTGTTGCACTCGTTGATAAAGGTTATCTTAAAACTTTGTTATCATCAAGAGTTCCAACTAGAAGGGTCAGAGAATCAAATGGACACAGACGAGGTGGCGCTCCGATGCTAAGTGCGATTTATGTAAGTGCAAGTAAAGAACAACAGAAAACAAGGAATGAACTTAAAAAAAGGATGCTTCAGCTTTGCAAAGACAGGGAATTGGAATATGGTGTAATTGTCAGAAAAGTCTTAGACCAAAACATTCAATATACAACTCTTTCCAGAATATCAGCAGGGAGTTATCCTGTAAGCAGAAGCGATAAAGAAACAACATTATTGGAAGTTGTCAAAGTATATCCGGATGGTAGAGAAGAGCCAATCAGAGGTGTTAAAGCTAAAGGATTGGCTACTTCTACTTTCAAAGATATTTTAAATGTAGGTAATGGAAATTTCGTATTGAATTATCTTGCTCCTTCTGTTACTTCGTCTTATTATAGCGGTGGCAGTCAATGGGTTGGTTCTACTATTATATGTCCTGACTTACTTTTTGAAGATGTGGAAATTAAACCCATGGAAGATGATTTCCCGAAACCACCACTGATAGCCAATCCTATTGGGAAATAGTTAGAAAAAAGAAAGTTGAATGATTGAAAGTTTAAAAGTAGAAAGTTTTATGGAAAATTCATCAAATAATTTAAAAAATCCTGAAGCAAAAGATTCATATCAGGTAAAGTATGACGGCGCTTACCTTTTGGCATTGATGCTGAAATACAAGTGGTTCTATATCATAATTGTAATACTTGCTACTGCCGGTGCGGTTGTGCTTTCATTGAATATGCCAAACTGGTATTCAGCAAGTATAAATGCCGTTCCGTCAAAAACGCAAGGTTCTCTCTTTGATAATATGATGGGTGGAATATCGTCGGCTTTGAAAGAATTTGGTATGACTAAGCTTGGAGGAGCAGGAAGTGCTGATGCATATGATTTCATTGTATTGATGCAAAGCCGGACTGTTAAGGATTCCCTAATTGACAAATTTAATCTTGCAAAAGAATATGATATCCCTGACACTCAAAGGACAAACATTTACAATGAGCTTGAAAATAACATGGAGGTAAACTTCGAGAAAGAAGGTAACTATACTGTTTCGATTTTTTCAAAAAATAAATATAAAGCAGTAGATATGGTTTATTATTTTATCAAAGTTGTAAATAGTCTTGCCCAAAGAGTTTCACGGGAAGATGCTTCAATGAATAGAAGATTCCTGGAAAACAGAATAGTTCAGACAGATTCGGTTGTCAAGACGATTGCTGATTCTCTAACTATATATTCAAGGAAAAATTTCTTGATTTCTGTTGAAGAGCAGGCGAAAGCAAGCAGTATAGCTTATGCAGACCTTAAATCTGAATTGATTAAACGTGAAACGATTTATGAAATGTATAAAAACCGTATGGGCGATAACGATGCTAAGACGAAGATGATGGCTGAATTGGTTGAAAGTTTGAAAAATAAATTAAACCAAGCAAAAGAACAACCCGGCTTTGCCGGAAACTTTTCCTTAGAAAATGCAACGGGTGTCGGCATCGAATATATGAGATTGTTAGCTGAGTTCGAAACATTTACAAAAGTAAAAAGTATTTTACTCCCAATGTTGGAAGAAGCCAAACTTGAAGAATCGAAACAAACGCAGTCTCTAATTATAGTTGACCCACCGAGATTGGCAGATAAAAAAGCAAAACCGAAACGCTCATTGATTGTTATTGGATTTGCTTTTGGTACTTTTATACTCTGTACAATCTTTATTATTATGCTGGATGGTTGGAAAAATTTTAAAAAGAAATACAAAGGTTTTGATAATTAGTGACATGTAACCTAATAGTCTTTATGAACTTTAAAAAGAGGTTTTTCATCAGTGATGTAGAAAGATTGAAAAATTGTGATTAATTTGAAATTGATTAAAAGTATATAAATGTCAAAGCCATTAACATTGAACGGTAATTTTTCGGATTTAGTAGGTAAGTTATATTTACCTATTGGCTTGACTATTGTTTTTCTTGGCTCTTTATCCGGATTGATTTTTCTCGGAACAATCAAAGAATACGCATATATTACTTTTGCCATATTTGCTGTTATTCCTCTCTTGTATTTGATGGTTAGGTATCCCCGGATTTGGATATATTTAATAGCTCTCACAAACATTTATTTTTTCTACGAAAGAGAGAAAGAAGTTTCTTTTATGGAGATTATATTGGCAATTCAATATCTTGGTTCCGTGGGTTTTTGGATGTTATGGATGGTGTTTGTTAAACGCGAAAAAATAATACATAATATAGCTGATTTATTTATTTTATTCTTTCTAATAATTGTTTTAGCCAATAGTGTTATTGGCTATCTTAATTCAAACGATATGTATTATTGGATTAGAGAATCCTTCAATTTGCTTTTATTGTCAATTTATTTCCCTGTCAGAAAATATTTTTCTGAAAAAAAGCACTTGATTACATTACTCATTATATATTCTATTGTAGTAACTACGAGTGCATGTTTACACTTCTATACCTACACGAGAATACTACAGGGAGATATACATTATGCTTATGAATTGATGAAAGGTATAAGAGTAAATCAGACATTGTTTACAGCGGCAGCAGTTTTCGGTTTTATTTTTGCTCTATATAATCAAAAGAAATTTATTTCAATACTTTTGACCTTGTTTACAAGTATAGCCATTATAGGACTGGTAACATCATTTTCACGCACTTTCTGGGTGATTTTATTAGCAGAACTTATAATTGTTATTTTTTATTTATCGGGAAAACAAAAAATAAAATTATTAATTTATACCACTTTAACTACAATATTAATTTTGGTAACTATGTTTTATGTTTTTGAAGACAAGTCAAAAGTTATGTTACAGCTAATTGAGAACAGATTTGTATCTACCGGAAGAGGTACAAAGGATATATCGGTACAGGCAAGGTTTGTTGAGTATAAGCAAGTTTTAAAAGGGATAGAAGAATATCCTATGGCTGGTAACGGACTTTCGGATGTAATTGTATATTGGAATTCGTTGGAGTCTTATACGACACGAGTACGTTTTATTCACAATGGATATTTATATATAATGTACAAACTGGGAATTCCTGCCTTGTTTGTTTGTTTTTTCCCTTTCGTTTATTTTCTTATTAAAGGCGAAAGGTTTGCCCGAAAGGAAACGGATGAATTTTATAGAATTTTGTGTGTGGGTAGTTTCATGGCAATTATATTGATGTTCGTTTCCAACTTTACAGCAGCTCAAATATCGTCAAGAGAAGCCATGTTTGTTACTGCCCTGTCTTTTGCTTTTATTGGGATTGTAATGGAGAAGAAAAAATTAAATGAAGTATAAAAAGTTCAAAATGATTAATATTAATTAGTGTTATTCTGGCAAAATATTATGGAAATCTGAAAAGTAGATATGGAAAGAATTTCTTTAAGTGGTGAAAATTTTGATTCAAAAAGAAGACAGCAAATATTTAGAATTATGATACTGATATTTGCAGCACTTTTCATCGGTAGATTAGCGATTTTGCAGTTGGTGCAAGGCGAAATTTATCGTGCTGAAAGTGAAACTCAGGCAATTAAGCAAGTTATCGTCGAACCATTTAGAGGAAATATTTTCGATAGAAATGGTAAACTTGTTGTCCACAACGAACCATCTTTCACTCTTACAATAACAAGAAGCGATTTTATCTGGGAAACATTGCCTTTGCTCTGTCAAATTATGGAAAAGGATTCTAATGAAATTAAACAGATTTTATTTGAATACCGGACTGTGTCCAAGTTTACACCCATTAAAATTTATAAGGACGTTGAATTTGCAAAAGCTGCCATGATTGAAGAATATAACGACATACTGCCGGGAGTAGAAATTATTGTGGAGTCCAAAAGACTGTACAACTTAAAACCAAATTTAGCTCATGTTTTGGGATACAATAAACCTATCTCTTCTTTCCAGCTTAAAAATATGAGTTATTACAGACCGGGTGACATTATTGGTCAAATCGGATTGGAAAGCTCTTACGAGGAACAATTAAGAGGTAATAAAGGTGTCAAGTACGTAGCTGTTAATAAATACGGAGTTAAGGTTGCCAGCTTTGATAATGGAAGAAGAGACATTCCTGCCAGTAATGGATATGATATTTACACGTCAATTGATACTGATTTACAATATAAAATTGAAAGATTATTAAGAGGGTGGCGGGGAGCTATAGTCGCAATAGACCCCAACAATGGCGAAATAATTGCGATGGCTAGTTCTCCCGATTTTAATCCGAGAAATTTTAGCGGAAAAATTCCCACTGATATTTATACAAGTTTGGTTACAAACAAACATGCACCAATGTACCACAGGGCTATTATGTCAAAATATTCTCCCGGTTCAACATGGAAGATGTTGATGGCGATTGCAGCTTTAAACGAAGGTATCATAGATGAAAACACAAAATTAAGATGTAAAGGTTCTATTAAATTAGGTTTTAGAACATTCAAATGTCACGGTGCTCATGGACCAATAAATGTTAGAACCGCTTTAAAAGTTTCATGTAACGTTTTTTTCTATGAACTTGGAATGATGCTCGGTCTTGAAAACATAGAAAAATACGGCAGAATGTTTGGTTTTGGACAAAAAACATTTGTTGATTTACCGGATGAAAAACCCGGTTCATTGCCTACAATGGAATGGGCTGAAAAACAATTTGGAGATGCGGATGTCCCTAAAGGTTACCTCGTGAACTTCGGTATTGGCCAGGGCGAAGTATCTGCAACACCTATGCAAATGGCTCAATATACGGCTACAATAGCTAACAAGGGGACTTTGTACCAACCGCATATCGTAAGAGCAGTTCATAATAACTTTACAAATAAAATTGAACCTATAGCATACGATAGTAAAAAGCTACCAATTAAAAAAGGAATTTTCGATATTATTCACAAAGGTATGTACGATGTTGTCTCTGCTTATGGAGGCACGGCAACTAATGCGAGTTTACCTAAGATTAAAGTATGTGGCAAGACTGGAACTGCTCAAAATGTTGGTAGAGACCATTCTTGGTTTGTATGTTTCGCACCAATGGATAAACCTAAAATTGCTCTTTGTGTTATGATTGAAAACGGCGGTTACGGAAACGAAATTGCCGCACCGATAGCACGTCAGGTGCTTTGGAATTACTTTAAGATGGATACTCTTTATCTGCCAAGTTACTCAAATAAACCTGCAACTGATTCTGTTGAAGCAGATTATTCGGTTCCAATACACGATTAAAAAAGTGCTTAAAGTTAATTTAATAATTTTCTTATGTAATCAATATTACTGAGAAATGCTGAAAGGTCTGGTTTCAGTAGATAAAATGTAAAAATTAATAAATTCGGTTTTGTGATATATCATCCTTGAAATATACTTTTTCCTAATTTCTTTCAGTAAAGACTTTAGCTCATATGGATAATCATTGATATTTTCAAATATATCGGCAGTAAAAATAATGTCATGATTTTCTTGAAATTTCTCAATAGCTTTAATTTGGCGGATAATTACTCTAAGTTTTTCTTTGTCACGAGTTTCAAAAAAATGCAGATTCAACCATTTTAAATTTCCGGAATAAATATCCAAATAATATGAAGTAGTCCAAATGTTTTTGAAAATGACCATATCTCCATGTTTTGATTTTTTCATAATTTCATTTACTGCACAGTATGTGAGGTCTTTTTTAGTATCTCCGCTATACTTAAACACTCCGAAAAAGTTTACTGTGAACATAATAGCTGCAACAATATATATTATTTTACTATTTTTCATTTTGGATTTCATCCGGCTAATAACAGATATGGATAAAAAAACAAATAAATAAAATGCAGTCGTTTGTATAAACCAATATCTTTGGTTGTATCCGCTCCAGAAAAAAGGCATAATGGATGTAAGCAATATCCAAGTAAACAAATATAATGTTTCTTTCCTATGCCGGGCAAAGGTATGTTTGATATTTGATAGGGAAATTATGCTGATAATAAATATTACTATTACCAAAAATATTGTTAAAATTGTCAGAATCACAGAGCCGGTTGCATTGATTGAATTGGCAAAATATGCTTCTTCAACAAAGGAAACATTGGATTGAAGATTGTCTTTTATCAATTCATTAAATCCAGGAAAGCTGAAAAGCCAGTACGGGGCAACGAATGTTTGTCCGATTCCGATTATTGCTTCTTTTATTGCTTTACTTATCGATGTTGTCCACTCAAATACAGTTTCATAATATGTCATCCATTCGAGCATGCTTTTCAAAGTGTATAATTTAAAATTATTTATTAATATGAAAAGATATGCTCCCAAAGATAAAATACCTGATGAAAATAAATAAGTCCAATAATATCGTTTGAAAAGCAAACTTCTTTGCTTGTCCAGCAAAACGTTCACTGTAATAACGAGGAAAATGAATATATTCCATTGATTGAATACAATTGCTATTCCATTAACTATTCCAATTATAAGCCATTTTTTCCAAGTTTCTTCTTTGTTTAAGTACAAATAGAAAATCAATAATTGGCAAAACAAAGATACGGCGTAGACATTTACAGATGTTGAAACCATCCAGAAACCATAAGAGAATGCAGGAATACCGGCAAAAATTAAAGAGTTTAATGTTGATATATTAAAGCGTGTTTTTAAAATTAAATAAATGACAACAACCGATAATGAGCCGAAAATTGAATTAAAGGAGCCAAGATTAGCAACAATATCACCGGAACCGAAAATATTTAAAAAGGAATTCCAATGATAGAAAGCTGCATGATATAATAAATGGTGAGGTGAAAATACGTAATCGGAACGTGCAATATCCGATATATAGCATGCGGAATCAAGTACCAGAGTCAGGCAATGATTGCATGTCAGTAAATAAATTATTAGAAATATGAGAAATAGCGGAATTACTATTTTAAACTCATTTTTCATTGATTTCATAAAAATCATACCATTAATTATAGATTAAAAGAAATTAAGAACATTAGCTTTCGTTTAATTTCCAATGCCTTTGAATTCAAAACTAAGATGTAATTTATTATTTTCAAAATAAATCACTTTTTTTCAGAAAAAAGTGTAACATTTGCGATTCTCATGTGTTATATAAGTAGAAAGTGTGCAAATTTTGAAAAACACAAATAATATTTGCATATGTCATCATTTTTTTGTACGTAGCATCGTAAATGATGTTCAAATTTATAAAACTATGAAGTAAATAAGTTTATATTGCTTTCGGGTAATATAAAAAGAACATAGTACGGGGGCTGTGTTCAGGGTAAAAAAGGTTAAAAATTACCTTCAAAAAAAGGTATGTTCCGAGGTTTTATGCATGATAGTATAATTTATGATTTAAAATTTATTAGGAGCAACAATGAAAATATTAATTTTATCAATAACGATTTTAATTCTTGGTGTTATCATGTCATGTTCAACTAATGGTGTTACAACTCCTAATTCCGATAGAAATTATATGGGTGATCCATCAGCTTGTTATTGTGAAGTTGTTATGGGGTATGGATTCATTGTTGAAAAAGATTCAAATGGAGCTGAAAGTGGTTACTGCATATTACCAAACAATGAAAAGGTAAGTTCATGGGCTTTTTTTAGAGGTCAAGTAGCACAAGAATATACATATTGCAACCACAAAGGATTAAAACTCATGATTGACACAATAAGTACAGAAACTGGATTTAAAACACCATGCCCATTTTGTTTTGAAACAAATTCACAAGGAGATACTGTGTTTAAAATGACTCAATATGATTTGATGAGACAAAATGGAGATACTTGTGCATATAGTGGAAAAGGAAAAGGGGATTAACTTCTCCTTTAATATTAGCAGGTGAATATAAAGTTACAGATGAAGGTATGTGCGTAATGGAAGCAGGTCATGAAATAGTTTTAAAACCAGGCTTTCATTCTGACAATGGCTCTTATTTTCATGCAAAAATTATTGATAATTGTGAATCATACTGCAATAAAATTGATGAATTTGTTGAATATGGTGGTTGTGCTGGGGGTGGAAACAATTATTTTATCAAAAATGAATTAGCCGTTGGAGATATGCAGGCAAAGTTACTTAAAAAGATAGAAGAACTTACGCTATACGTAATTGAGCTAAAGAAGGAGAATAATAAGTTAAACAACAGAATCAATGATATTGAAAACAATAAAGCTGGAGGTATAAGATGAAGACGATAATTTTTATAACAGCAACCCTATCAATTATTTTATTTTTGTCATGCGGTTATGAACCAGTAAGTCAAATACAAAAGAATTATGATTTAAACGAGATTCTTAGCGATAGCAATTGGATTGAGATCACGGATACTGTTGATGTTACTAACCAAATCAAATGTTTATCTAGAACATTTATTAATTGGGGTAATGTTTTGCAGTACGAGAATGATTATTTAGAACTTTGGAATAAATCATTAATAGAAATTAAAGAAAATAATTTTAATATGGTTCATATTATTAATTGCGAAAATAATGTTATTTATGATTCTTCAAAATTTAAATATAACAAACCGACAATTGATTTTAGTAATAGAACTGTATTAGGTTTTTATGTTTCAACAGGCAGAGCATATTTTTTAAGAAGGATATTTATCAATAACCAATCTAAGGAGTTGTTTTATTCATTAATTATCCAACCTAAGTCAGGGGAATTGATTTTGATAGGTTATTTACAATGGACATCAATACCTAAAATAGCTTTAGATTATAACTTCATGTTTGATACAAATTATGCAAAAATATATTGAGGTAATTATGAAAATAATAATATATATAATAGTAACAATCTTAAGTATTTTTAATTTGAGTTATTCACAAAACCCTGAATGGAGGATATTCAATACTTCAAACTCAAATATAACTGATAATACAATTACTGCCATATCAATTGATAGTTCAAATCACATTTGGATTGGAAATAGTAGTGGTGAAATTAATTTTTTTAATGGTACAAACTGGAACTTTTATACAATAGACAATAAATATATCATCTACGATATTAAAACTGATTTAACAGGTATGGTATGGATTGGAAGTCAAAATGGTCTATCAAAATATGATGGAAATGAATGGAAACTTTTCAATTCAGGAAATTCTGGGTTACCTTATGACAGAATATATTCTCTGGAAATTGATAAAGAAAATAATATTTGGCTTGGGCTTTGGGATAATACAATTGTAAAGTATGATAGAGAAACATGGCAAAAATATCGTAATGATAGTTTGTCAATTTGGCAGGATTCAGGTGTTTTAAAAGTAGATGATTCCAATAATATTTGGATAGGATATTATGACGATTATTCAGAGGATGATGGTTTTGGTATAATAGCAAAATTTGATGGTATTAGTTGGATTAATTATACTCCATCTAATTCAGAATTTCCAGTATCTCAAGGTATTTACTCACTTGCTATCGGCAAGGAACAAATCATGTGGATCGGAACATCGTTTGACTTAGTAAAATACGACGACACAACATGGACAGTTTTCAATACATCCAATTCCGGGTTGCCAAATAATAGTGTTGAAGCAATAGCGATAGACGAAAACGATGTTAAATGGATAGGTACGAGAGGCGGCTTAGCAAAATTTGACGACACAAGCTGGACTGTTTGGAATACAGATAACTCGGATTTGCCAAGTAACTGGATTATATGTATTGTTATCGACAAATACGGTAATAAATGGATAGGTACGGATAATGGTCTTGCCGTATTCCGCGAGGGTGGTGTTGTTGGTGTGGAAGAACCTGCTAAAAGTAATAGAGGATGGTTCAGTTTTTATTCAAATCCTGCTGAAGATATTATTAAGTTCCGCTTTCATTCTATTATTGAAAATGATGTAAAAATCTCGCTTTCAAATTACATGGGTAATACTGTAAAAGAATATAATTTGAATTCTGAGCAATTACAAAAGACAAACGAAACAGAACTTGATGTTTCGGATTTGCCTTCGGGTATTTATTTTGCAACAATAAGAGCCGGCGGGCAGGTGGTAACGGAGAAGTTCCTCATTCTTCGGTAGTGTTGGGTGTTGGGTGTTGAGTGTTAAATTCTAAATTCTAAGTTTTAAATTGATTTTAAATTTTAAATTGGAATTTTTAAATTTGATTTCAAGAGTTGCCTAAGACCGAAAACAAAAGAAGTGAAGAACCTTGCGGGGTTTCTTCACTTCTTTTATTTTAGTATTTTAGTTCTTTAGTTCTATTGTTCTATAGTCTTTCCGTCTGCCGTCCTTCCGTCCTTCCGTCTTTCTGTCCTGCCGTCCTTCGGTCTTCCCCTTTTCACTATTTGTTTGATATTCCTACTCCACAACAGCAATACATTCGATTTCTACCGAAACATCTTTTGGCAGTCTTGCTACTTCGATTGCCGACCTTGCCGGTGGATTTTCATTGAAGTATTCACCGTAAATGGCATTCATCATTGCAAAGTCATTCATATCTTTAAGAAAAACTGTTGTTTTGACTACATTTTTCATCGTTAGACCGGCTTCAGTCAGTACTGCTTTCATATTTTCCAAAACCTGCTTTGTTTGGTTTTCTATACCTCCTTCAACCATATTCCCATCTGCATCCAATGGTATTTGTCCTGACATGAATACAAAGTTAGAACCCGCTTTTATTGCCTGTGCATAAGGTCCTATTGGTTGCGGTGCTTTATTCGTTCTTATTTCGTTTCTCATAATATTCTCCAATTTATAATCATAAAATTAAAATTACAAATTAACATTTTTCTACCAATAATTAAAATTGATGTTTACACTTTGAGGTTACATTTACAAAATGAAAAGAAAAAACATTCATTTAAAATAATAATTCCTATATTTATCAGTTAATACATTATAATTTTAGTTTAATAAATGGATATGATAATGAACAAAGTAATTTTGATTTTTTTCATAATGTTTGCAAACCTCCTATTAGCAAGCAATAATACAAGTTATATTATTAAACTTAAAAATGATATTGATAAAAAGGATTTTGCTGAAAAAATCCAATCCCAAAATATTCATTTAAAGCAATTTATACCCGACTACTTGGTTAAATTACACGAAAAAGGCGAGAAAACACTATCTGAAGGTCAAAGAAATGCTTTTAATGAAATGGCAAAATATTATATGGTTGAACTTAACTCTTCAGATAAAAATATAATAGAAAATCTTAAAAGCAGTGAATATATAGAATCCATTGAACCTAATTATATTTATAGAATCGAGAAAACAGAAGCTGTTCCTAATGACCCTCTATATAAGAGTCAATGGGCTTTAAATAATATTAATGCTCTCGAAGCATGGAAGAAAGCTACCGGGAAGGGAATTATTATTGGAATAATTGATACCGGTATTGACTACTACCATCCTGATTTAATTAACCGGCTTTGGGTAAATGAGAATGAGGATTTGAACAAAAATGGAAGGTTTGAACCATGGAGTTCAGATATTGATAAGAATGGTGTTTATGGTGATTTGAATGGTGTTGATGATGATGGAAATGGGTATGTAGATGATGTTATCGGTTACGATTTTGTTGACCAAACGATAATGAATGTAGGTGATGCCAAATATATTGATGCCGATGTAGAAGACGAAAACGGGCATGGAACTTCGGTTGCAGGGGTAATTGCTGCAGAAGGAAACAATGGTTTAGGAATAACCGGTGTCGCATATAATTCAAAAATCATTTCAATAAGGGCATTTGATTTTTCCGGTAATGCAGAATCTGACGACATAGCTTCATCTATTGTATATGCTACTTTGCAGGGAGCTAAAGTACTGAATTTCAGTTTTGGGGAAGTTTATTCTTCATCAATAGTCTTTGATGCAATCAAATTCGCATATTCACAAGGTGTCGTGATGGCAGCATCATCCGGAAATAACAATTGGACACTAAGGCATTATCCCTCGGATTATGATGAAGTGATTTCGGTGGGTGGTTCTACATCTGATAACAATCGTTGGGGATTAAGTAATTACGGTAATCGTTTGGATGTAGTTGCTCCGGCTTTGAATGTGTTAACAACAACTAAGGACAGTAGCTACTCGACAAAGAACGGCACTTCCTTTTCTGCGCCTCACGTTGTTGCTGCTTCAGCATTACTTCTTGAAATTGACAGCACACTTTCTCCTGCCGAAGTCTCGGGTATTTTAAAGGCATCTGCAAGTGATTTTGGTGAGAAAAATTGGGACCTTGAATTTGCTTCCGGAATACTCAATGTCAAGAATGCCGTAAATACTATTGGAAATACAACTATAGAAATTAGCTCACCAAAAAATGAATCATTTATTGACAGAGATAATAATCAATTTGAAATTATTGGCACGGTGGCTACTCCTCTTTTTGGAAGCTTTGAATTATTTTTTGGTGAAGGTGAGCGACCAAAATTTTGGCAGAGAATATCCAATAAGAATAGTAACCAAATATTCAATAGTACTTTAGCAGTAGTTAATTCTTCTGTTTTAAAAGATACAACTTATACCATTCGTTTACTTGTGAATTTAAAAAATGATAATACAATCGAAAAAAGATTTTATATACAGACATATTCCTCTAAGACATCTTTAAAAATATCACAATTGAAAGTTATTAATTCGTATTTTAATGAAAAAATGATTCCCGTGATGTTTGCTGTTACTAATTATCCTTCTCATTGTAGAATTAAATATAAACCTAAAGGTAGTAGCGATGAATACAGAGTTATATCAGAATTTCAGAAATATACTAATTTCCACACTATAACAATTGAAGAGCAATTCATACAAAGCGAAACGATGGAAGCAATCTGCGAAGCTGAACTTCCTAACGGAGCAATAAACGAATTGCATTTTGAATTTGTAACTCCCTCCTTTTTTGTTCCGGAAAATTCATTTGAGCAAAAGGATTATGGTTTCCCTCTTTCATATCTTTTAAATAACGTGAAAGACCTTTATGGAGATGGTAAACCTTGTGTTGTTGTAAATGATTTGTCCTCCGGAAGCTGGGGAGATGTAAAAGTATATCAATACAGGACAAAGACATTTTTTACAAAAGATACATATAAAGAATCATGGATACCAAAAGGAATAGGTGATTCAAACGGTGATGGTATAAATGAAATATTGGCAACATCCTCCGGTCAAAGTATTCTTTTACAAGCGAATCAATTAGGGGAGTCACCTTTTACAAAAAAAATCTTTTCATCTGATGTTAATTCGACACTTTGGGCTTCTGATATGCTTGACATCAATGGTGACGGCATTTCTGAACTAATTGGATTTTCAGATTCATCTTATAATGCTTATAGTTTTTTTAATGGAAAATATCAATTAATTGCTTTTGCTAAACCAAACATCAAGCTTGACACATATCCGGGTTTTGCCTCGGGTGATTTCGATAATGATGGAAAAACAGAAATTTGCTTCGGTTCCCGTTTTGGAAATATTTATCTTTATGAGTTTTCTGATGATAATTTTATTCCTGAATATAATGACTCCAGCACTATTTCTTCAAGTGAGCAATATATCACGAATGCGGACATTGATGGAGATAAAATCCCTGAGTTAGTTATCGGGAATTTTGGGAGTACCGTTCCTTTCGGACAGGAGGATGCAAGCACGCCCATTTGGTCTTACAGGATTTTTAAATCTCAGGGTTCAAACAAATATACAATACTTGACTCTATTCATATTTTAGGAGTCCGGGGAGGAATTGATTATAAAAACGGATTGACTGCCGGTGATATTGATAATGATGGTACCGATGAAATAATTATCTCTGCATTTCCTAATCTCTACGTTTTTAAATGGGATGGAAGCAAATTTAAACCATTATGGATTTATCCTTATACTTACAGTAATTCAGCAATAGTATATGATTTTGACGGGAATGGCATAAACGAAATTGGATTTTCAACTTTTTCTGGAACCCGATTTTTTGAAATTGATAAAGTTCAAAAACCTGATATTCCGTTTGGATTTACCGGTTGGTCTGTTGACACAAATAAAGCATATTTTGAGTGGCAAGCTGTGGAAAATGCACAAGAATACGAATTGCTGAACATGGTTAAAACTGAAACCGGATACTCAGGATATACTGCGGCTACAACCACAGAAACAAGTATTTCAATCGATACACTGCAAAAAGATATCCATTATGCATTTGTTGTAAGAGCGGTAAATAATGATTTACCCGAGAAGTATGGTAATATTTCAAATTTTATTGATATTTTTACTCATAGTCCCGTCGAGCCGCTTGCTGTGAAAATAATTTCTGATAATCAGGTATCTATAAATTTCTCAGGGAAAATTCCAAATAGCTTTCTGAATCCGGGTGGTTTCTTAGTAATTAAAGACTCAGAAACTTTTTCCTCAGTCTCAACTGCTCTTGTATCCAATGATACTTCTGCTGTTTTAACACTGATTGAACCTTTGGCAGATGGTATATATGATTTACAGGTAAAATCATTTAGAGATAAATATAACTCGCCTACAGTTGAGAAAACATTAACATTTGAATATCTCCCTAAAGAGCCGGAAATCAAAATGTATTTATCACAAATTTCAGTTTTAAATAAAACATCCTTGAATCTCAAATATTCAGAAGAAATTGACAATATTTCATGTCTGAATATAGAAAATTATTTACTGAATCCCTACGGTAATATAATTTCTATTGATATTGATTCGGAAAATGACTCATCTGTTTATATATATTTGGATGAAAGAAAACCTTTGCTGGCTACCGGAAAAAACTACACTCTTACAGTTAAAAATACCTTTTCAAAAACAGGAATTCCAATAACAAAAGGGACAGGAAATACTCTTGGATTTGTTTTTTATTCAGAAAATGTTAATTCCCCATATATTTACCCAAATCCTGTAAAAATAGGCGATAACAAAGAGATTATGTTCGCAAATCTTCCTTCCAAAGCTGAGATAATAATATACAATCTCGAAATGAAAGAATTGAAACGTCTCTATGAAAACGACGGCAACGGCGGTACGGAGTGGGACGGCAGGGATAAGCACGGGAATATACTTGGTTCAGGAGTTTATCTTTTCAAGGTAATACAGATTAATGCCGATGGGAGTACCGTAGAGTCGGATTTGAAAAAGTTTGTTGTTGTAAGCCGATAACCGAAGGTAGCATTCAACTAATTTAAATCTAATAATCTATTTAGGAAATCTGAGAATCATTTAAAAATAACGATATACATAAAAAATATAATGATAAACATTAAATAATTCTTGTTTATCATAAATTTATTTTGTATTATTGTATATAAGAGTTCCATAATTTTGAACAATAAATAGAAATGAGATGAAAAATAGAACATTTAAAAATACAATTGTAATTATAATTTTGATTTCTTTTATCACAATGAATTCATTTTTAGATTTATTTTTTGATTCTAGAATCTATATTTTATTATCAATTTTTATAATTCCAATAATTATATTATGTTTATTTTTATTTAATATTATTGTCAGAAGAATTATTTGGTTCAAACCCTATTTTGTAAATAAGTATAACTTTTTGACTAACAAAGTTAGATATAAACAGGAATATGATTTTCCCAAGGATTTATTATTCGATAAATTTATCGAAGTATTACAAAATTCAGATTTGAAAATTATTCAGACTGACAAAAACACTGGGGATATCCTTGCAATTTCTTCAATCAGTTGGCAATCATGGGGTGAAAATATATACATATCACTTGAAGAAAAATATGGCAAAACAATTGTTGATTTTTGTTCTGCCTGTATTTTCCAAATTTATGCATGGGGGAAAAATCAACGAAACTATGAGAAATTTATAAAGGAATTTGAGGAATCTCTAATCATTTAAAAAGTTGATTAATATGCCAATAATAATAAATTTGGATATAATGCTTGCCAGAAGAAAGATGAATCTTACCGAATTATCCGAAAAGATTGGTATATCATTAGTTAATTTGTCAATCTTAAAACAGAGTAAGAGCAAAGCAATCCGCTTTTCGACTTTGGAAGCAATCTGCAATGTCTTGGATTGCCAACCCGGAGATATTCTGGAGTATAAAGATTTGTAATATTAAGCAATTTCAATAATCACTTTATACTTTTAAACTTTATACTTTACAAACTTTCTACTGATTTCATCCCATCAATCGTATCCTGAATTAATTCTTCGAGTGTTATTCCGAGCATTTCAGCACCTTTGAGTATAACTTCCCTGTTAGCACCTGCGGCAAAAGCTTTTTGCTTCCATTTCTTTTTTACGGAACTGACTTCCATATCAATTACACTTTTCGATGGTCTAACTAATGCACAGGCAGTTATCAGTCCGGTTAATTCGTCAATTGCATAAAGGGATTTTTCGAGCATTGATTGTGGCTCTACATCTGAACAAATTCCCCAGCCATGTGATAAAATAGCCCTGATGTATTCTTCGTCCCAGCCGGCTTCTTCAAGAATCTGCTTTGTCATAGTACAGTGTTGTTCGGGATATTGCTCATAATCGAGGTCGTGAACAAGTCCTATTATACCCCATTTTTCTTCGTTTTCACCATGCTTTTTTGCCAGATATCGCATAACTCCCTCGACTGCTTTTCCATGATTAATAAGCGATTGTGTCTGATTGTATTTCAAAAAAAGTCCTTTTGCTTCTTCGTAAGTTGGAATGTGTGTTTGCATTTTTTACCTCAAATTTATAATTCTTTAACCATTTTAGTTACTAATCTTCCAATTGCGGGTGATGACGTAAGTCCAGGTGATTCGATGCCTACCAGATTAATGAAATTCCTGAGTCCTTTATCTGATTCGTGCCTGATTACAAAGTCCTGCATCGGCTCCCATGGCTTTTGGATTTTAGGATGAATGCCTGATGTATCGGGTTGAAAGTCTTCCATTTTGATGAAAGGCAGGTATCCCTTTACAGAATCAAAGAAATATTCCTTAAAAGTTTCATCCACTGAATAATCAATTTTGTCTATCCAGAAATCGTGAGGACCGAGACGCATGCCTCCATACAAATCAGGTGTTGTGTGGATGCCGACAGAACCGTCTTTGTTTGGTACAGGATATATCAGCATTTTGGGATATTTCTCAAGTTGTTTTGTTACCCTGAAATATATTCCTTTTGAGTAGCCGATTCTGTATCTATATTTGTCAATGTCAATTCCAATTAATTCTGAAATCTTTCCGGAACCGAGACCTGCACAATTTATTAGAATTTCAGTTTCAAAGTCATAGAAATTATTTTCAAAGTCTTTGACTGTGATTTTGTAAGTATTCGTTAAATGCTCGATTGCAATTACTTCTGACTTGTAAAGTATATCTGCTCCATGATTGATTGCGTTTGCTTCGAAGAACTGCATAAGCTTGTGAGAATCAACGATACCGGATGTCGGACAGTATATTGCCGCTTTGGCTGTAACATTCGGCTCTATTTTCTCAATTTCGTTTTTGTCTATAATCCTCACTCCTTTAGCACCGTTATTTTTTGCCTTTTCGAGGAGTTGAGGCAGTTTTTCAACTTCATCATCTGCAACGGCAACAATAAGTTTTTTGATATTAGCATGAGTGATTTTATGTTTTTCGCAGTATTCATACATGAGTTCATTTCCCCGAAGGCAAAGCTGACCTTTCAGAGAGTTTTGAGGATAGTAAATGCTTGCATGAATTACTTCACTATTTCGGCTGGAACATTCCTGACCGAAGGAATCATGCCTTTCGAGAACAACGACATTATTTCCCTTTTCTGCAAGGTGAGAAGCAATGGACAGTCCCACAACTCCGGCACCAATAATCGTAATATTAACCTTTTCCAATTTATTTTCCTATCAAAAAGATGCAATTTAAAAAAAATAAATTATTGAACGATTATCATTTTCCTATTTTATCGTTAAAGTAATTTATGGGCAAATTATTATTAGACTTCAAATAGAATTAATTTATGCAATTAACAGAAAATGGGCAACGGAAAACCGGCAATGGATTAAGTTAACTAAAATTTACTTGATATAGTAAACGAACTCGATTAGTTCACCATCTTTCATATTATCGAGAACATTTATATCTTGTGCCGTTTTGCAAATAAGTGTAATATTGTTGAAAGTCGTCAAATCAAGCCAACCTTTTTTTTCTTTGTAAAACCTGCGTAATCCTCTTAAAAATTCATCCGATTTTGAAATTTTAATCTCAATTACATTTTTTGCAAACTCTTCTTTAATTTTGTCTTTGGAAAGTTCAACCAATTCGGCAGGTAAGCGGAAAGCGATTGGTATTTCATCGGGCCATTTAATTGATTTTACATTATCAATTAAATTCAAATTAAATTTTTTGAAATATTCCTCCATTATTTCTTTCGTCAGACGTTCCTTTGTTAAAGCAGTTATCGAAAATGTTGCTTGAATTTCAGGCATTTGAACTAATAAATATGTTAAGTTGGATGGCTTGGTAATTGTCTTGTGATAAATAAAAACAGCAACAAACCCTTCCAAATCGTAAGGACCGGCTATCTCATAGGTTTTCAATTCTTCGTAACCATAGAAAACATTTGGATGTCCTATTCGGATAGTCAACAATTCATAATAATCATTAGAGAAATCAGCCATGTACTCTAAATTATAAGTTTCTTCAGAACCCTGAACTTGTGTTCTGCTCAAAATAAAACCGGGAACTTTAACTGAATGCATCCATTCGACAAATTTATCGTATTTAAACCTATTGAAATAATATTCTTCTTCAGCTTTTAGATTTGAATAAGCCAATAGTATTAAAAAAACAATTAGAATCCTTTTCATATTTACCTATTTTATTATTGAATAATAAAATATGAAACGAATATTGACTAGAAAAATTATTATGAAATTTAAATAAAAATTTTGTTCCATCTTCTTTCTTTACGGTTTTTCCAAGCACCGCTGTGGTAGGCATAGCCGGTAATCAAAGGCATTGCGATTGTTGCTTCGCTGAAGACCATCTGCTCGTAGGTCGTTTCAACTTTACCCCAAGAACTTGCTTCCTTAAGCGTGGAACCGGAAAGTCCGCCGTCCCTTTCGTCGGCAACAGTTATTTGAATTGCATACTTGTGCATATCTTTTTCAACTCCGAGAACATCACATGCCACCACGACATCTTGTGTGAAATTCTTCGGGACACCGCCGCCAATCATAAAAATACCTGTTTGTTTGGATTTTAATTTAGTTTGAGTAAGCTCCAAAAAGTCTTTTGCAGAATCAAGCGAGACTTTTTCTCCCTTATTGTTGAACTGATGGTGAATGAGACCGAATCCTGCAGAGCAATCCGAGAATGCAGGAACAAAAATCGGTACATCTTTTTCAAAAGCAGCCCTGATAACAGAATTCTTGCCCATTTTATTCAATACGAGCCATTTACCCATTTCCCGGATAAATTCTCTCGAGCTATATGGTCTTGGTTCAAGTGAGTTTGCAATTTCTGCAACAGTCATATCGCAAACCCTTAAATCCTCTTCGTCAATATAAGTGTCATAAATTCTGTCAATCATTAAGTTACGCAAAACATTGTCATCAACAAAAGGAGAACCTTTGTAATGCTTGAAACCGAGGGCTTCGAGGAAGTCCTGGTCAACAATAATAGCACCTGTTGAAATTATGCCATCAACCATATTGTACCTAATTAAATCAACAACAATGTCTTTCAATCCTGCACTAAACAGGGACCCTGCTAATGTTAAATAAATTGAACAATTCTTGTCTTTAAGCATTTTAACATAAATATTAGCCGCTCTGTTCAAATTTTTTGCCTGAAAAGCCATATCGCCCATTGAATCAACCAATGGTCTAACATCATGTTTTTTTATATCAAAGTGTTTTACAATTTGTTTCTTATCAAGAAAATCTCCTTTTTTGAAATTAGATTTCTGTGTCATTTTTTCTCCTCGTGTATTAATTTTTTTAATTTTTTCGTTATCCGTTATCCGTGTTTTGGTTCTTTTGTTCTTTAGTTCTTTGGTTCTTTGGTTCTTTAGTTTTAAATTTTAATATTAATAATTGATTTTAAATTTTAAATTGAAAATTTTAAATTTGATTAGAATAATCCTCCAAAAAAAATTTTTCTGAATCAGTCAGGGAATCTTCACCTTTTTCACTAATTTTATCTAAAATCTCATTAAGTATATCTTCACCTGAACCGTTAACGTACTCGGTTTCACCAAGTTTCTGTCTTAATTCGTTATTAACTTTTTTCAGTTCCTTGTTGGCAATCATTGCTAATGAAAGAATCTGGTCGCTAATTTCTTTGCCTTTTTTTGTTTTATTTATTTCAGAATGAACTTTTGGATTGACTATTTTCGTATATCTAATGTGCAAATATGCAATCAATGCAAGACTGGAACCAAAGGTTGAAGAAAACAAGCCCTGAAAAATAATCCAATAATTTTCCGCCCATACCGAATGGAAAAATAATGTGGATAACCAGATAAAACTCAGAGCAAAGATAAACAGAGGTGTTGGGACATAAAATCTGTTGGCTACTATTAATTTGATTTTCATATTAAGCAAACTGAACAAAGTCAGAACGAAAAAAGTAATGCCTTCTGTCCCGAACAAAATAAAATTACTATTTCTCAGAATTAAAGTAAAAACCAATCCCTGAATCGCAATTATTGACATAATTACAATAGGATAGAGCAGTGTATGGTATATTTCTTCAAGCTTAGGTGCAAAAACCATAAAAGTAAGAATAAATAAAATAATTCCTTCTGCATATCCTGTTGCTAATGGGAAAGTAAAAAGTCTCCACCATTGGGAATATTCAACAAATCTACCGGGTATCAGTTCAAGCATCAAAGCAAGTCTTCCACCGGTTGATAAATCAATTAAATAAAAAATTCCTGTGACGAAAATGATTAGATGTGAAAAATAGTATATTCTTGACTTTTTGTTCATTGAACTTATTCTAAGGACTCCAACAACTGGTCAACTTTTTCAATATCCATATTCTCATAGTAGTCTTCATTAATTGCAATCATTGGTGCACCACCGCAGGCACCCATACACTCGACTTCCTCAATAGAAAACTTACCATCGGGAGTAGTTTCATTGTGTTTAATTCCAAGTTTTTCGCAAAGTTGCATATAGATTTCTTCACCTCCGAGCAACATACAGGAAACATTCGTGCAAACCTGGACATGATATTTGCCCATCGGCTTTTTGAAATACATCGTATAAAAACTTGCAACACCATGGACATGAGCAAAGGATAAATCGAGAAGTTCGGCTATATACTGCTTGACATCATCGGAAATCCAGCCGAATTTTTTTTGTGCCATCCACATAACAGGCATTATTGCCGCTTTTTGCTCGGGGTAGCGTTTTTTAATTTCTTCTATCTTTTGTAACTCTTCCTGCGAAAACTCAATTTTCATAAACAATTTATCCTTATTTATATCAAAATAAAATATAAACTACAAATTTACTAAAATTGTCTGTTTTTAAAAATTATTTCGGATTTATTAATATAATATAGCAGTCAAAATTAGTACAAAGTACTATTGTTTTTTTCTATGGTTATTAATATATTTGTAAACAACAATAATCACTTATAAATCAATGGGGTATTTATGAGAACACTTTTCATCGTTTTATCGTTTTTGTTTGTGCAAAATATTTCTTTCGGACAACAAATAATAAAAGGTAAGTTGCTGGGTTATGACGGCAAGCCAATGAAACTTGCAAAAATTTATTACTATCAGGGTTTTGACAGAAAATCTTTGACTGTAAGTCCGGATGGCAGTTTTGAGATTAATACTAATCAGATGTTCTTCACGAATCTGTTTTTTTCAGGAGTTAACCATCAGTCCTTTTCTTATAATATATTATCTAATCAGGATTTGGCTTCGATTGAGATAACTGTTACCTTGCAGCCAAACACGATTCCAAAAAATTATTCAGAAGTTTGTATCCTTGGTTCATTCAACAAGTATAAGTTTGATAGTACTTCAATAACTATGACAAAGGTAGATGATAATACTTACTCTGCAAATATCTCGATTGATAAAGATACTTTGTTGTATCAGGTATTTTTTCGGGATACTGTTGAAGGAAACAGAAGCATTAACGGCACTCAATCGGATTTTTATGTTTACAATGGCGGAGGAGATTACCGTTCAGGGCTTATTGTTAATAAGAAACCGGTGGATGTAGTTTTGGATTTAATTAAATTCCCAAAAGGAAAATTCGAAAGAAAGGTTGAATTCAAAAATAAAAGTCTTGAATTTTTACATGAGGTGTTTATTAGAAACTCAAGAATTCGCAGCAGGTACACAGGTGAAAGAAGTGAATTATCCGACAGACAAAAGGATTATGAGAAATATAAGGTAGAGATAGCTCCAATTAAGAAAAAATATTTGGAAGAGATGAAAACAATTTATCATCAAGAAAACGACACAAAAGCCAAAATACTTGACCTGATAATTTACTTTAGCATTGCGAGTGATGGTGGCAGTATCGGAAAAGCTAAGGAATTTGTTGATAAAAAATTAGCCGAAGACCTTTTCAATTTAGCTGCACCGACTTCGGGTTATTGGGCAAGCGGTTACTATACTATATTAGTACCTACTTCTGTAATATTAACCGACTCGGCAGATTCATGGTATATACAAGAAGTAATCAATAATCATCCATCTGAATATGCAAAAGGATGGACAACTTTGAGTATTCTGAGATATGCTGATGATGTCAAGGATTCTGTTTTATTGTACAAATACTATGACTTTTTGGTTGATAATTTCCCAAATAGCCAACCGGCTGAGTCTGCAAAAATAGATTATAATAGGAATAAAAAAATTGTTGTAGGAAATGATTTGCCGGATTTCAGATTAGTCAATATGGATAATCCTTCCGATATTATAACTAAAGCAAAGTTACAAGGTAATTACGTATTAATAGAATTTTGGGGGATGTGGTGTTCTTGGTGCTTTAAAGAGATGCCTTATCTCGATAAAGCATATAAAAAATACAAGGACAAAGGTTTTGAAATTCTGAGCATATCCCTCGATAATGATATTAGTGAACCAAAAACTTTCAGGAAGAACAAACGGGAAATGCCTTGGTTAAATGCGAACGATGAAGCCGGATTCAAAAGTGAAATTGCCAGAACCATGGAAGTATCTTATGTTCCAAAAGCAATTTTGATAAATCCGGAAGGCAAGATTATCAATTTGGATAAAATAAGGCAGGATGATTTATTGAATACTCTCGCAGAGATTTTCGATAAATAGGAATCAGTTTGAAAGTTTGCAAATGAAAGTTCAAAAGTTTTAATCTTTCAAAATATTGCTTTTTGCTAACTTCTGTCTTCTGTCTTCTGACTTCTGTCTACTGATTTTATTCCATGGACACACATCCTGGCAAATATCACAGCCATAAGCCCAGCCGGAAAGGTTTTTCCTAATTTCTTCAGGCATTGTATCCGATTTGCATTCTATTGTCCAATATGATATACATCTCCTCGCATCAATTACTTTGGGTTCAACGATTGCTTTTGTTGGGCAGGCATCGAGGCATTTTGTGCATGTACCGCAATAATCTTTAATTGGTTTGTCCGGTTCAAGCTCCAAAGTAGTTATAATTATCCCTATAAAAAAGTAAGAGCCGTATTTTCGGTTATTAATCAAACTGTTTTTCCCCTGCCAGCCGATTCCAGAACGAACAGCCCATTGTTTTTCAAGGATAGGACCGGTATCCACATAACATTTGTATTGACTATCAGGGTGAATTTCGGTAGTAAGTTTTGCGACTTTGCAAAGTTTTTTATAAATGACTTTATGGTAATCTCTTCCTTTGGCAAACAGGGCTATCTTTCCTTCGTATTTCAGTTTCTTTGGAATATAATCCGAATTATCTGGGAAATATGGATGAGAAAGAACGATAACAGATTTAGCTTTTTCCAATACTTTACCTACATCAGAACGCTTTCCTGTATTACGTTCCAAATAACTCATATCAGCATGATAACCACTCTCCAGCCATTGCTTGAAATATACAAATTCTTCATCAAGAGGAAAAGCTCCGGCAATCTTTAAATCAAGAAAGCCATTTTCCAATGCATGTTCAACTAATCTGTTTTTAAAATTCATAAAGCAAAATTAACTATAATGTGGAAATTTCTCATTATTAAGGAGTAATTTTATTATCTTTATGAGATTTGAATCAATTTGATTATTTAGTTTAATTTCCTTAATTTTGTAATTCTTTTGAAATGGCGGGCGTAGCTCAGTTGGTAGAGCACCAGATTGTGGCTCTGGTGGTCGTGGGTTCGAACCCCATCGCTCGCCCTCTTTTTTGGGGGGTAAAATGCTTGCCGTTTTTATATAAAATTATTATTTTTATGAAACGTTTTTGTATATTATAATCATAGAAGTTGATAAATTAATTATTATATGTTAAATAAGGATAAATTATGAATGAAGAAAATGCACTATATCAAAGAGTATCCGGAATAATCGAAAAGGAAATCAGGCCATTTATCGAAGCTGATGGCGGTCAAATCCATTTGAAACAGGTTCAGGAAGACGGTACAGTTTATGTACAATTAGCCGGAGCTTGTGCCGGATGTCCGGGAGCCGCCATGACTTTAAAGGCAGGGGTAGAAAGAATTTTGAAAATGAAGGTTGATGGAGTAAAGGAAGTGAAATTGGCTTATTGAAATCAGTAGAAAGTTTGTAAAGTTCATAAAGTTCATAAAGTTTGTAAAGTTGAAAAGGAATCATAAGTTTATTGTGGTTCCTTTTTTATTTTCTAAACACATTCATCGCATCTTCGAAAGGTGAAAGAACTCTATCAAGCACTCCTCTGAATAATGATATTGCTATACCATAATTGGTAATTGGAACTCCTGCCTGTTTAGCTTTTTGAATTCGTATAAGTTTTTCTGTTCTGGTAAGCATACAGCCACCACAATGAATGATTACTTTGTAATCACTGATATTTTTAGGATAATCCCTTCCTGATGAAACATCAATATCATTATCGAAGCCGGTGTATTGCCTTAGCAATCGTGGAATTTTCACTCTGCCTATATCATCTTCGTTGGGGTGGTGACTGCATGCCTCAGCTATTAAAACTTTATCGCCTTTCTTGAGATTCTTAAAAACGGCAGCACCTTTTACTTCTTCTATTAAATCACCTTTATATCGTGAAAATAGTATTGAAAAAGTTGTACAGGGAATATCAAAAGGAGTATTTTCGACCATGAAGTCAACAACCTGTGAATCGCAAACAACGATATCCGGCTTTTTCTTCAACGAAGATAGAACCTGATTGTATTCACTCTGTTTAACCATTATCGATATTGAATCATTATCCAAAATATCTCGGATAGTTTGTACTTGTGGTAAAATTATTCTTCCTTTCGGAGCTTCTTTGTCAATCGGAATAATCAAAATTGCAGTACCATTTTTAGGAATTAAATCCCGGATTAATGGTAATGGACTTGTAAATTCTTCGGGTAATATTTCTAACAAAAGATGCTTAAAGTCAATTACATATTTATCTCTATCAATAATTTTCAAACAAGAGCATAGTAAAACCCGCGTTGATTTTTTTTGAATGAACGAGACATATTCATTGGTTGGTGGATTATTATCAATTTTATTAATGGCAACAATAAATTTAATTTTTTCTTTTTTAAAAATGTTAATTAAGTCTTCTTCGTAATCAGTCCAAATATCGTTTTCGACAATTAACACAGCAACATCTGCCCTATCCAATATTTTCAATGCCCTTTCAATTCGTTTTTCAGAAAGCAAGGATTTATCGTCAATTCCACCTGTATCCAGAAAATTTACCGGTCCGATTGGGAGGAGTTCCATGGATTTTTCGACAACATCGGTAGTAGTACCAGGTACTTCAGATGTTATGGCAACATCCTGATTGGCAATCATATTCAGAAAACTCGATTTCCCGACATTTGTTCTTCCAAAAAGTGCTATTTGCACTCTCATTGATTTCGGTGACTGTGTCATATATACTAAGCTCTTTTAATGATTTATTTTTATCAATTAATTATTTTTAAAATTTAAATTACAAACATATATATTTATTTGCTATTTTTTTATATTCTATTTGAAAATAAATCCTTAATTTTATTTTTATTTAATTGAATTTAAAATGTGAAAAGTGTAATTTTAAATATAATCTCAATATTATTTTTAATATCCTGCCAGGAGGCAAATATTACTCCATGGGTACCTCCTACTATTAAACCGACTGAAAAAGATACAGTCTGGGGAGATTATTTTCCTAATTCTCCGGGAACCGAGTGGGAATATAATATCATTATTGATACACAATATAAAGGTACAGTAAAAATAAAAATTGACAGACGGATTTTATTACCGGATACTAATTCAGCATCAGTTTGGAATTTCGATGAATCCGGAAACAAATACAGTCAATATATTGCAATAATAGCCGATTCTGTGTTCTTCTTTACTGATATAGTCAAGCTTTCTGACAAGCTAAAAATTCTAAAAAGCTATATTTTACCGGTCAATAATTATGGGGATTGGAATGTTAGAAATTTAGAACAATCATTTGGTAATGACAAATCTTCGGGTGGTTCTCTAATTGGTTCTGTAACAGTACCTGCCGGTAAGTTTGACAATGTTTATGAAATTGAGAGAATAACAGATGCTCAGGACAGAAAAGCGCATGAGTGGATTTCTTTCGTCGCAGGAGTAGGTTTAATCAGAAAAGAAACGCTTGACAATAACACAAACAAAATTACAGTATGGGAGTTGAAGAGTTATGTAATAAAATAATAATATATTATTTTTATTTACGTTATAACAAAATATATCAATAAAGAGATTAATCATGGATAAACAGTTAAAATTGACCATTGTTTATACACCTTGCGAAGAAGGTGGGTATACTGCTTATATAAAGGAGATACGAGGTGTTATTTCTGAGGGTGAGACAAAAGAAGAAGCTCGTGAAAATGTTTTAGATGCCCTTGGTTTAATGCTCGAATCCAATAGATAGAAATTCCTAATCTTTTTTATTTATAAATAGAATCCTAAGACTTTTAACAACAGAATCATTTAAAAAGGTAACCATTTTTCTTTTAATCATAAGAATTCAGAAATTATAAAATAATTATTAATCAATTTTGTCATAAAGTTTTTGGGAATGGAGTTTCCCATTAACCGCCGTGATTTGGCTGATAACTCCTGATTAAATGTGTTTTTTTAATTAGTGAGGTTATCATGTTGGAAATATTTTTTGTCGCTTCAATTTGGCTGTTTTTAGCTATAATTTCTGCAATTATTGCCGATTTTTTAAAAATCTCAATTGCTCTTATTGAAATAATTATTGGTGCTGTTACCGGATATATTGCATATCAATTGGGATATCTCGATTATTTGCAAATGAATTCCGATTGGTTGAAATTTATTGCATCTTCAGGTGCTATATTATTAACTTTTTTAGCAGGTGCAGAGCTTGAACCATCAACATTAAAAAAGAAATTTAATGAGGTATCGGTAATTGGGATAATTGGTTTTTTTGCTCCATTTATTGGCTGTTCTCTAATAGCATACTATCTATTAGGATGGAGTTTTTCAGCAAGTTTGTTAGCGGGAATTGCATTATCAACAACTTCCATGGCTGTGGTTTATGCAGTAATGCTTGAGTATGGATTCAACAAAACAAGTTTCGGAAAAGGTGTTCTTGGTGCATGCTTTATAAATGATTTGGGAACAGTAATTGCCTTAGGTTTAATATTTTCACCGTTTACTTATAAAACTTTGGTATTTGTTGCTGTTGTTGTATTATCAATATTTATTTTACCCATAATCACTGATTTTCTAACAAGACATTATGCCCGTAAAACGGCTGCCATAAGAACAAAGTGGATTGTTTTCATGCTTTTCGCACTGGGAGCATTGGCTCTTTGGTCTGGAAGCGAACCGGTATTGCCTGCATACATAGCAGGTATGGTATTAGCTGGTATGATTAGCAATTATAACTTTTTTATACGCAGATTAAGAACACTAACTATTGGTTTTTTGACACCTTTTTATTTCCTTCGGGCAGGAGCATTAGTATCTATACCTGCCGTTCTTTCTGGTCCTGTAATTTTTCTATTGCTTTTTCTTGGTAAGGTAATATCAAAAATTTTTGGACTTTACCCTGTTATTCGAAATTTCAAAGAGGATACGAATGAGAAATGGTATTACACCTTGCTAATGTCAACAGGTTTAACATTTGGTACAATATCTGCACTATATGGTTACTCACATGGAATAATTAGTAGTGAGCAATATTCTTATTTAGTTGCTGTCGTAATAGCAAGTGCTGTTATACCGACATTGATAGCCAATAAATTTTTTCTGCCAAAGCATTTATTAGAAATACCAATTATTGACGAGGAGTTATCTCAGTATGAGAATTATATAAAAAAAGTAACTATTGATGAGTAGCTAGTAAATGATTGATATTATCATATTAATATTAATGGCATTTCTCGCATCCATAATTTCCGGTGTAGCCGGATTTGGCGGGGCTTTGCTTTTACTTCCCGTGTTGTCATCAATAATTGATATTCAGTCCGCAATTGCAATTCTAACGATATGTCAGATATTTGGGAATTGTTCCAGAGTTGCTTTTGGATTTAAAGATTTGGAATGGAAACCAATTCTAATATTTTTATTGGGTGCAATTCCTTTATGTATTCTTGGAAGTTTATTTATGGTGAAATCCGATACAGGTTTAATAAAAGTCATAGTCGGTAGCTTTCTGATTATATTCGCTTTGTCGAAAAGATTTTTTCTGAAAGATAAGGTTATAAATCATAAGTTATTTTTTGTTGGTGGTTCAGTTACCGGATTTTTATCAGGTTTAGTTGGTAGTGCGGGACCGCTTGGAGCGGCATTTTTTCTAACTTTGAATTTATCAGCAGTCTCATACATTGCAAGCGAGGCATTCACTGCTTTGTCAATCCATATAGTCAAAATGATTGTTTATGGAAATTTTTTGATTCTTTCGGGGAAAGTATTAATTTATGGGCTATTACTCGGAATAACAATGATTGCAGGTACTTGGATTGCCCGAAAAATTGCAGAGAAATTACCCAAAATAGTTTTCATGATAATTGTCGAAATTTTGCTGATAATTTTAGGGATTTCTATGATTTATTCAAATTTGTAAAATAATAATCTAAAATTTATTTTGTTTAGAATAAAAATCATTATAATTTTGTATTCGTAATTATGTTGATTTTATAAATAATCTATTGCAGCCGAGATTCGTACCGATTCCAAAGTACGAATGCGGGGGACCCAAAATTTGGGGCGTATTCCTTTGAAAAAGGATAGGGCACTTCCAAGCCCGAGCCCGTCAGCTAACCTCGTAGGCAATTTGGGAGAGCAATGGAAAGACAACCCGTTTACTTACGAGCTATCCTTCCATCTTGCTCATTTAACATTTTTTTAAAATATTAAAGGTGTACTATGAGTGAGTTTTCTAACCATTCGATTGTGCATCGCCTGAAATTATTATTTATTGGCGACGCAAGGAATGTTAAGGATAGCAAGATATTCCATAAAATATCATTAATTGCCATCCTTGCCTGGGTCGGTCTCGGAGCCGACGGTCTTTCTTCGTCCTGCTACGGTCCGCAGGAAGCTTTTTTAGCATTAGGTAATTATCATTATCTTGGTTTATTTGTGGCTTTGGGAACAGCCATTACTATTACCGTAATAAGTATGAGTTATTCCCAAACGATTGAACTTTTCCCATCGGGAGGAGGCGGATATTTGGTTGCAAGTAAATTGCATTCCCCTTTTGTTGGAATGGTTTCCGGTTCTGCTTTGCTGATTGATTATGTTTTAACCATAAGCGTGTCAATTGCCGGATGTGCAGATGCGATATTTAGTTTTCTCCCACCACAATATCTATATTTAAAAATATATTTTTCGATATTTGTAATCGGTTTCATGATTTTAATTAACCTCAGAGGTGTCAAGGAATCAATTGCAATTTTGGCTCCTATATTTTTATTATTTGTTTTAACACATCTCTTCGCAATTTTATATTCTATATTCTATCATTCATCCGATTTTAATGATGTTATTACGAAAGCCACAGTAAATATAAACGATGCTCATACAAATTTGGGATTATTCGGTGTGATTTTCTTGATCATGAAGGCATTTAGTATGGGAGCAGGAACTTTTACTGGAATTGAAGCCGTAAGTAACGGTTTGCCTGTTTTAAGAGAACCACGTGTTCAAACAGGTAAGCGAACTATGAGATTAATGGCGGCATCTCTGGCTTTCACGGCAGTTGGATTGATGATAGCATATTTTCTATTTGGTGTTGAGTTTCAGCACGGGAAAACACTAAACGCAGTTTTATTTGAAAACTTGTCCGCTAATTGGGGAATTTATGGAAATCTGTTTGTTTGGATTACACTAATCTCCGAAGCCGCTATATTAATTGTAGCGGCTCAGGCAGGATTCTTGGATGGACCAAGAATACTTTCGAATATGGCTACAGATAAATGGATGCCTTCGGGATTTGCCATGCTTAGTGACCGTTTGGTAACAAGAAATGGTATATTGCTAATGGGATTATTTGCAGTACTCATTGTGATTATAACTAAAGGCAGTTTAGTGCTTTTGGTATTGCTTTATAGTATAAATGTTTTTATAACTTTTATCCTTACAGAGTCGGGTATGGTAAGGCATTGGTGGCAAGTCAGAAAGACAGAAAAAAAATGGATGAAAAAACTATCTGTTAATGCCACTGCACTATTACTCGATACATTTATATTAACCTTTATTATCATTTTTAAATTTAATGAAGGTGGTTGGGTTACAATTCTTGCGACAGGTTCAGTTGTAATTTTAGCAGTTAAAATAAAAAAACATTATACCAAAGTTGGCAATTTATTATCAAAACTAAATGAACTGAGTGATAGAGTAAAATCAAATTTACCGACATTTTCCGATTTAAAAAATGTTCATAGGGAAAAGATTCTAAAGCAAAAAACGGCAATTATTTTGGTTAACGGATATAATGGTTTGGGAATTAATTTACTGATGAATACCGTTTCAAAAATAGGTGATATATATCACAGGTATATTTTTGTTCAAGTAGGAGTTGTTGACACAGGAAATTTCAAAGGCAGCGGAGATGCTGATAAATTAAACATTTATATTAAAACCGAATGTCAAAAATATGTTGATTTGATGCTCAGCAAAGGTTACGAATCAGAAGCATATACTTCCATCGGGACAGATATTATCGAAGAGGTTTATAAGATAATCAATGAACTGCAACATTATTACTTGGATGTTGTTGTTGTAAGCGGGAGAATAGCATTTGAAAAGGAGAATATATTTAAAAGGTTTTTACATAATAATCTCGTTTTCCGGCTTCAAAAGCAATGTATCAGCAATAATATTCCATTTATTATTTTTCCGGTGCATGTGTAGTTATTTTGGTGTGATAAAAGATAGATTTTCTTATAGATAAAAAAAACGGTTTGTCATTCTGAGCGAAGCGAAGAATCCAGTATTCATGTGATTTCTGGATTCTTCACTTTACTTCGATTCGTTCTGAATGACACATTTGAGGTAATGACAAAATATATTGTCATGTATAAAACTCTTTTATCGTCTCCACAACATACCTAATCTGTTCATCTGTTAACTCAGGAAAAATCGGTAATGCGATTGTTTGTTCCGATAATGAATTTGCTACAGGATATTGTGTATCAACAGGATTCAAATATTTGAAACATTCCTGTCTGTGGAATGGAACGGGATAATATACTTCTGTACCAATTTCTTTTTCTCCTAAATATTGCCTTAATTCATCACGTTTTTGAACATGAATAACGTATTGATTGTATATGTGATAATTTCTGTGTTCAGTTTCTTTGTAAACGGGTTTTGGTAGCCGCACTTTGTTTTTCTCATCAAAATTCAAAACTCCTTCGGCTTCAGCTAATTCGGATTCAATGAAATATTTTGTATAAAGATTTGCATTTATTCTTCTGGCTTCATGCCAGCTTTCAAGATGAGGATACTTAACATTAAGCACTGCGGCTTGCAATGCATCCAACCTGAAATTTCCACCGATGAAACCATGATAATACTTCGGATGCATGCCGTGATTTCTCATTTTTTTAAGTTTATCAGCCAATTGTTCATCATTAGTAACTACCAAACCGCCATCACCAAAACCGCCTAAATTCTTCGTCGGATAAAATGAGAAGCAACCCATCAATCCAATTGCTCCTGCTCTTTTTCCATCTTTGTATTGACATCCGATTGCTTGCGCTCCGTCTTCAATAACAGGAATATTAAATTCTTTTGAAATTGACATTATCTCATCCATCTCAGCACACTGTCCGTACAAATGAACAGGCATGATTGCTTTGGTCTTCGGAGTGATTGCATTTTTAATTAGTGAAGGATTAATATTAAATGTGACAGGGTCACTGTCAACAAAAACGGGTGTTGCATTCAATCTGGATATAACACCTGCAGAAGCAAAAAATGAATATGTTGGCAATATCACTTCATCCCCGGGTTGAATATCAAGGGCCATCAGAGCCATCAGCAATGCATCAGTTCCGCTTGAGCAACCAATTGCATACTTAACACCCAGATAATCGGCTAATGATTTTTCTAAATTATCTACTTCTTTACCTAAAATAAGCATCTGGGAGCGGGTAACCTCCAGCATTGCTTTCTCAACATCTTCTTTTATAGAATTATACTGCAATTTCAAGTCCAATAATGGTACTTTCATAATATCCTCAATTAATTTTCTATTTAATAATTTCCTATTTTCATTTTTAATTTAAATATCAAGCACAATCACAGTTTGATAGACTCCATCAACAAAAACAACCTCTGCTTCATGATAAGTAACTGCCTTAACATCTTCATTGAATCCTTCAACTTTATAACCTTTTATTTCAGCTTTCAAATAACATTCTGTCAAATTTTCAATTTTGACTTCGCAAAATAATACTTTGTTCTGATGTGACAAAGACAAAACTTCAGATAAAAAGTCAATTAGAAGTCCTGTGTTATCTACTGATTCAACGGTAATTTGTTTAGTAACTAAAGGTTGACAGACTTTGTCATCGTGCAACATAACTTTACAAAGTCCATTTAATGCAGCACGAAACAATTTTTCGTAATCACTGCCTTTGGCTAATATCCTTACATCTGCCTGGTGCTCTAATATTTCAAATTCACTTAACATATTTTCACTAATAAAAAAGCCATCCCAATCATCAATTTTCAATAATTAGAATGGCATTTACTTAAACATTGTTCAGACAGGTTTGAAACCCGTCTCTACAAAACTAAAACTTAACAGTTTCCCTGTTCATGTTTTCCAAACTTTGAACAATAGCCGCAAGGCACTGTCCTGCAAGCATTCCGTCAATTACCCTGTGGTCATAAGTTATTGAAGTGTACATCATATATCGAATGACTATATGGTCTTCACCATCAATTTCCATAACGACCGGTCTTTTCTTAATTGCTCCAACACCGATAATTGCTGTTTGGGGCTGATTAATAATCGGAGTTCCAAAAAGAGTACCGAATGTACCAACATTCGTTAATGTAATTGTTCCACCCTGAATATCATCAGGATTCAATTTCTTTGTTCTTGCTCTTGTTGACAAGTCATATATCTGTCTTGCCAGTCCGGTTACTCCCAAATCATCGGCATTTCTTACCACGGGAACTATCAAATTTCCCTCATCGAGTGCTGTAGCTATTCCCAAATTAATTCTCCTGTGGCGGACAATATTCTTCTCGTCAACACTAACGTTGACCATTGGAAATTTCTTTACTCCATCAATAACAGCTTTTGAAAAGAAAGGAGTAAAAGTAAGTTTGAATCCTTCTTTAGCAAAAAAAGGAGCTTTTTCGGATTCTCTCAATTTCATGATTCCGGTAATGTCTGCTTCGGCTACGCTGGTAACGTGAGCAGATGTCCTTTTTGAATAAACCATATGGTCGGCTGTGATCTGACGGATTCTATTCATCGGAATAATTTCCGCATCAGGACCTAAAGAGTATTCTCTTTTTGGCACTTGAACAGGTTCAAAAGAAGGTTTTGAAATTATTTCAGTTTTTCTTTCTTCTGACTTCTGACTTCTGACTTCTGACTTCCCTCTCGTTTCTATGTATGAAAGTAAATCTTTCTTCGTTATTCTTCCATCAACACCTGTACCCTGAATTGACTCAAGTTCTCTTAACGTTACTTTCTCCTGTTCTGCGATAGTTCTTACAAGAGGAGAATAGAATCTGCCATCTTTTGTTCTTGGGATTTCTGTCCTTGTATCTTTAGTTGTTATAACCTCTTCTTTTTCAACCGTTTGGGCTTCTTCTTTTGGTTGAGCCGGATGTTTAGGTGGCTTATCATCAATTAAAACATCACTTTCTTCAGTTTCAATAATAGCAATAACTTTCCCTACTTCTACAGTCTGATTAACTTCTGCAAGGATTTGCACTAATCTGCCTGCACTTGGTGAAGGTACTTCTGTATCAACCTTATCGGTTGATATTTCGAGAATCATCTCATCCCGTTCGACTTTATCACCTTCATTTTTCAGCCATTTTAATACTGTTCCTTCCTGTAAGGATTCACCCATTTTTGGCATTACAAGTTCCACTTTCATGTGAAAATCTCCTTTTTGAATAAATTTATCAAACTGTTATTAACTAAAAAAAAATGAAATTATTGCAATCTTTTGTCCGTTAGTCCATCTTGCAATAATCCACTTATAATATCATTTTTGTTCTTTAGGTACCTGAAAAATGGAATCATCAATAACCGGATTGAATTCAACCTTATCGAGCATCATTTCGATTGTCCCGAGTTCACCCATTTTCAATACCATTTTATAAGGCAATTTAAATCCATTAACTGCTTTGTAGTCGGAATAATTCATTTCAATTTCAATATCCTCACCATCTTGACCGGGCATTGTAGCAAAAATTTTGAACAATTCAAAATTGTTTTTATCAATATAAAGATAGGATTCCCGTTCTTCATTTTGAATTAACTTTAGCGTGTATGCATCTCTGCCATCTTCATTAACACTCCCAGACAATTCAAGTGTATGTCCTTTCTCTTTGTATTTCATCAACGGTGTTTCTGCAAAATCTTTAATTTGAGAAATTTGAGGAAGATATTGCTCGACATATTCATCAGGAACAATTTGAATTTCGGGACCTGCATAAACCCACATAGTATCGCCATTGTAACCTAATTGCTGTTTGCTGCCCATTGCCTCTGATTCAAATTCATATTTAGATTTCTTCTCGTTTATTTTTTTAACATAGAGTTTAAAAGGAATGTTCATTCCCATTTGAAACTGTGTGCCGGACATTATCAATGAAGTTAATCCTTTATAAGTTGCTACATCGCCTCTCGCTTCAAGAGTCTTTTTAATGATTTCCTCAACATCTTGAGATAATACCTGTGAAATAGTAACAATAAAAGTTACAACAATTGTTAAAATTCTTATAAACATGTTTTTCTCCATTTAATTTAATAATTGATTATTTATTTTTTAATGTTTCAATTTTCTTTTTAAATTCTTTTAACTCCAATCCTTTAAAACCTTTCTTTGCAAGCGTTTCATCATTGGGTAATTCTTTGCTTAACATCATATTAATAACCGCAAGTTCCTGCCCGGAAAAAGTTAGGGAATTAACGGTATAATCCTGAAATGCCTGATACGTCATAGGGACAATAGGTTTAATTAAATCGGCAATCTTTTCGGCATAGACACGAATTTCAAACTGTGCATGCCAATCCATTCTCAATCGTAAAAAATGCAAAAGATTGTGCAAGTCAATCTTCCAGTACCATTCAGTATATGTTGAAAGAGGCAAATTGATTCTTGAAAGCTCTCTTGCCAAATCTTTAGCCAGATAAAATTCATAATCATTATACAAGGTGCTTTGTGCTTTTTGCATCTTTTTTAATATCGTACCCGACGTTTTCTTCGGGAGTTCCTCGTTACCTCTTGCTTGTTTATTCAATGAACTTTGATGACGCAATTGAAAAATCTCAGGGACGTAAAATTCATTTTTCATCTCAGAATATCTGCCGCTGTATTCATTAACATTAGCAGTTCGGTGCCTTATCCATTGCCTTGCAACAAAAATTGGTAGTTTTACGTGAAATTTAAATTCCACCATTTCGAAAGGTGAAGTATGTCTGTGTCTTAACAGATAGCGGATAAGCTCCCTATCCATGGTTACTGACTTTGTACCTTTTCCATACGATACTCTTGCTGCTTGTACAATAGCTGAGTCATCCCCCATGTAGTCAACTAACCGGACAAAACCTTTGTCCAGACATTCGTATTGTTTATTTATATTTATTTTCTTCTGAGACATATCTAAAATCCTAAAATTACATTAAGATATAAAAAACAAAAATAATCATGTTTTGTATAATTTGCTAATTTGACGTAAACATTATCAAAATAACTTAACAAATTTCAAAATTTCACGTATATTACTAAAAAATGTTTGACAAATTTTAGGAAATTATCATGACTGCAAGAAATGTATTTGCTTTTGCTCTGGTTCTCTTAGGAGTTGGTTTTCTGCTTGATTCTTTTGAGTATATGGAATTTTCACAAACGGTTTCCGATTGGTGGCCTTTGCTTATAGTTCTTTTAGGTATTGCCCATATTTCACGAAAGAATCCTCCAATTTTCTCTGGTTTAATTATCATTAGTGTTGGTGTACTGCTTTTAGCTGACCGGTTAGGATATTTGAATGGTGGTTTTTGGTCTGCTTTCTGGCCTCTTCTTATAATTATTATCGGCTTAAGTATGCTTTTTCCGGTTAGAAAGTATTTCAGCAGAAACAATCAAATTCACTCAGATGGAGATTTGAATTTAACAACACTTTTTAGCGGACAAAGTAAAAAAGTTGATGACAAAAACTTCAAGGGAGGTAATATTACGGCTACTTTTGGTGCTATTGAACTCGACCTTACAGATGCGGAATTGTCTCCCGAAGGTGCTGTGCTCAATATAAATGCAAGTTTCGGAGGATTGGAAATATCAGTTCCAAGAAAATGGAGATTAGTTTTTTCAGGAACTCCCATCTTTGGTGGTTTTGAAGACAAAACAAAGCAGGATGCTCCAAATGAAAACACAAAAACTTTATATATTAACTATAACGTAATTTTCGGAGGATTCGAAGTAAACAATAAAGCAAATTAAGTTTTATTTTTCCATTATTTTAATTGTAATAACCAACATTAACTGTATTAAAGAAAGTTGCAATGGCATATTTATATTCAGATAATAGTGTTAATGATTGCAGCTTTACTTTCTTCAAAAGAAACTTTTCTCATCAAAGCTTCTTCTAAAGTTGCACTATGACTTAGAATATATTCCCTTAGAGAATTGCGTTTTTCTTCACCGCTTGTTTTAATAACATCGGCTAATTGCTCGTGACCTTTCCCTAAAAGAATTGAGCCATGCTGTAATAAAGTCTTACCAAATAAACGTTGTGCGCTCCCGACAACTTTTTTTCCGTTGAGTGCAATTTCGAATCTTGCTGCACTTGCGAAACAGGAAACAGACATTCCGGGTTGCTTCTGATAAAATTGGCGTATATCTGTTTGAGATTTTTCAAAATCCAAATCACTGTCTCTAAGCGTTTTTAAACCCGTTAGAAGAAACTTATGAATATCCCTATAAACATCATGAACCGTCATTTCTTCCGGCAACTTCAGGACAACTGAATAGGTTAACTCGTCAGCATGAAGAACTGCCCTGCCTCCAGTTGGTCGGCGAACAAATCCGAATTCTTTTACCATTAGCAAATCCAAATCAATATCATCTGACTTTTGATTGTAACCGAGAGACACAGTCCAAGGTTTCCAACCATAAAATCGCAGCATAGGCAATGAAGCTGATTTTGATACTTCCTTTGTCCGGTTAAAATCAAAATCCATATTGAATTGACTTTCGAGTAATCCATCGTCAATCAATTCAAATTCTCCCCCAAAAAGCTCATTCAGGGCACTATTTTTTATCAGTTTTGTCATAAATTATTGCAAAAATAAAAAAAAACCTCGAAACATTTTTTAACTTCAATTTAATTTTTTTTTTCGATATAAATAATTCTTTTAGTATTTTGTAAAATTAATATTTATCATCTCAATCATTAATAGTCATAAAATGAGTAGGAAGGTTCATAAAATTAAAGGTTTAAAATTATTCGGGGAAATTTTAACAACGCTTTTTGGAATTATTATTCTTATACTTATCGTATATGGATTAAAACTGGGATTTCAAAACCAAACCGATGGATATTGTTTGTATCTCGACACACTTCTATCAGCAAATGGATTTGAAAGTCATGTTCAATTATCTCAGACACAAAAAAGTAAAAATAAATTAATTACAATTCAAGATAGATTTGAGGATTTAAGAACAATTTATTTGGAACTTCATAAAAATGAAAATGATATTGAAAATTTTAATAATTTGATGTATAAGCCATTCCTGCCAAATTGGGAGTACAACAAACTGCTATGTTATTTGAAACCATTACTGGATAAGCGGAAAATCGTTTTATCAGGAGTAAGCGGTTCTGGAAAAACGACATTGGTGGAAAAATTGGCAAGTTTTATCTCTGGAAGCCCACAAAGAATACTACATCTTCAATGTGTTGAAGAAATGGCAGTTGAATATCATAAAACATGGATTGGCTTTCCTACTGAGAAAGGATATTTCAAAGGCAGACTATTAAGATTTATCGAGCAATGCAAACAAAATCCTAATGCAAAGTACATTTTTATACTGGATGATTTCGATAAAATTTTTCCATCAACTTTTTTTGGTTCCGAACTTTGGAGTGAGATGGACAATCCTGATTATCACAATTCTATAGATGGGTATGGAGTGATTGATATTCCTTCTAATTTTTATTTGATATCCGTAACTCATGTTGGAGTTGCCAATGTCATTGAATTAAATAACGAGCATTACCGCCGTCTTGGGGATAAACTACAAATCAATCCCGATGTAAATGAGTTATTATTAGGTATAAAAGAGAGAATAGCTGAAAAAAATCTGGATATTCCTTCGGGACATATTAAAAAAGTCATTTATTTTTTTAAAAAAGCAAATAATTATATTGCAGCTAAGTATGGAATGAGCTATACTTTAGGCCAGTGGGCAACTATACGAAAAAAAATTAATCCGGAAGATTGGGAGGCATTTGTTGATGAATTTGTAACACATGTTAATGCTTTCAAACCTTCCGAAGAACTCAGGGAAGATGAATTTGCACCGATACTTTATACTCTGGACAACAATGGATTAATAGAAGATTCTCACTTTTTTTATCAATTATATGAAGCGTTACTGAAAACAGGTTTATTCAGTGAATTAACAGTGGCAATGGCATTCGCAATTTTTTCAGGATTATTCGGTTGGATATTTATATTAAAGAAAAGAAAGTTTATCAACCGTTTCCAATTTGATGTTCTCGAAATAACTGACAAATTCCGTAAATCACAAATTACTCATGAAATAGCAATTAATGATGTTTTGAAGAAAAAATCGTTGCTTGAAAGACTAATTCTCAAGCGGAAAATCAAGTACGAGGAATCAACCTTTTTGTTATTGTATATAAACGAACAGATAAATGCCATAGATGAAATTAACAAAACATCAGTTGTTGCAAAGGATTTTCAAAATATTTTGAGCGAATATATGGCTGATGGAGTTCTCGATGATGAAGAATATTCTATGCTGGTCGTGTTCCTCGATAACATTCGATCTGCTTTATCTCCTGAAGTATATTATAGTTTGAAAAAGAAGATTGACGATTTGAAAACATGATAGATTAATTTAAGTATTTAAATTAAATCCATTAATCTATTTTCTAAGATGTAGTCTTCTGATTTTGAAAAGTTCCCAAATCATCATTGTTGAATCTTTTATGGGATTGACTGTACTTCTCTTATCGTTATACCATTCGACAGGAACCTGCTCTACTTTGAAGCCATGTTTTTTTGCGAGAAATAAAATTTCGACATCAAAGCTAAAGCCATTTATTTTTGCAGTTGAAAATATTTTTTCCGTAGCTTGTTTAGTAAAAGCTTTAAATCCGCACTGAGTATCTGATATGCCTTTGAATACAAGAAATTGTACAAATGTATTATAAGTCTTTCCCATAAATTCACGGTAAAAGGGTTGATGTTCTTTTACTAATTTCCTGTCCAATGCACGGCTGCCTATACAAATATCGGCACCTGCGTTAATTTCAGCCAACAGCTTATTAACTTCATATATTGGAGTTGAAAAATCTGCGTCGCTGAATAATCTGATATTACCTTTGGCAGATAACATACCTTTTCTCACAGCGGCACCTTTTCCTAAATTCTTACCGAGCGACAAAACTTTCACATTCTGATTGTAATTTGTCAAGACATTAATTGTGCCATCCGTTGACCCGTCATCAACGACAATTATTTCGTAGCTATAACTTTGTCTATCCAAGTATTCAATCGTTTTATCCAAGGATTTAATAATCCTTGTTTCTTCATTAAATGCCGGTATTATTATTGATAAGTCAATATTCATTAATTAATTTTCGATTTCTTATCATTACCAAATTCTCCATGTACAAAAGAGTCAATAAATAAGAATCCTTAGAATCCTTTTATTTTATTCAAACAATTCTCCTATGATAAAATATTTATTTAAAATCTTCGAACTCGATTTCAGTCTCAATCGAGATGTAAACTGTTCTGTTATAAAAGCGACCCTCAGGCAGTTCATTTGAATAAAATGGTCTTTCGGAGCCAATACCTTTAGCAAATTTACTTTCCACTCCAAGAGCAGCAGCAGTTGCATCTGCGCGTTCTTTAGAAAGCTTAATGTTTCTTGATTGCTCACCGGTATTATCTGTACGGCCTTCAATGTCAATTTTTGAATTTTCTTGAATTCTCCCTTTTGCCAATTTCAAAATTGGTTGATGTTCTTTTGTCAGTTCGGATTTGTTGAACTCGAAAGAAATCAAACTGAATCTGTCAAAATCACGGGCATCAACTTTTTCGCCATCCATCAAAGCAAGGAATTTATTTTGTATCGTATATGGTTCGACTTTCAAGCTTTGAATTTCAGATTCCCATGTTTTATTACTATTGTCAACAATTACGAGTTTATATTTGTAATCTTCGTTCAATAAGGGAACATACTCTTGTTCTTCCTGTAAATTAAGCTCCAAAACAGGTGTCGGTTGACCTGTTCCTTCGAAAACTTTCAGTAGGTTATCACCTTGATAAGTTATAACCTTCCAGTTTTTTATACCAACATCTGAACTTGCTTGGGGTTTAAACCTAAGAATAGGGGGGTTGGTATTCCTGATAGTATCACGTACTGCAACAGGTTCGAATAAGATTTCATTAAAGTCGGATTTCATTTCAACACGCCTGTTTTCCTCGATACCTTCTATTCTGGCAGGATTAGAAGGAACGTCAGGCAAGTTTCTGGATTCGACTTTTATTCTTTCAGGGTCAATATTCCATTCGTTAATAAGAAAATCCCTGGCATTGTCAGCACGCTTTTTCGAAAGATTCAAATTACCTGCCTCAACTCCCTGATTCGAATTGCATCCTATCAGATTTATAGTCGTGTTTGGAAATCTTTTCATTCTGTTTCCAACTATATTCAGTACCTGGTAGTAAACTTCCATAGTTTTCAAATTGGCAAGGAAGTTTGGACTGAAATCTTCTTTTTCCTGTTTGGTCATTCTGCTGTATCTTACCGGTATATCGGATGAACCTTCGTCAAAGAAAATAAAATTTAGTAAAGGGTGAATTCTACGTGACAAGAACTCTTCCACCCTGATTTTTGAAACAGGTGATTCGCTGCCATCTGCTTCAACTGATACTGCAGTAATGAAAGCATTGAATTTCGGAGGTGGTGGAGCAGGAGGCAAAGGCGGCAATGGTGCTTCCCTTGGAGGAATGATAGGTGGAATAATAGTCCGAGGTGAATATTTAATCGAAACTCCACCGACCAAAGCATTTGCCGTCCAGCTAAGGTTTGATGCCAATGGCATAAAGCCCATAATATAAAACAATTCCGGTTCTATAAACCATTCATAGGAAGAACCCATTGGGAAACTATAGCTAATACCCAAAACACCTGCAAAATCAATTGCTGAAGCATTAGGTATATCTCCGGAAGTTTCATGCCTTGTTCTTTTATCAGTATCCTCAAAAACTCCCCATGAAGGACTAATAATTTCTTCTTTTTGAGAAAACGTTTTACTCATAATCACACCTGCACGAAAACCTGCCATAACAGTCAATTGCTCGGTTGAGTAGAATTTGAGTAATGGCATTATTCCTATTGAAGATATTGATGCATCAACAGTATGTTCAAAAATTCCGTCTTCTGATTCTCCGCTACTATTCGGTACTTTTACAGGTTCTTCTTTGCTTAATACAGCACTTAAATCGGAATAAATCAATCTAAGATTTATATCAAAATCAGTCATTATGGGGAATGAATAAAATAATCCCCCTGAAAACCCAATACCATCGCCTACTTCGAAGCGGGGGCAACAGTTAGGAATACCTTCCCACTCAGCACCGGTAAAGTTTGCTTTATGCTGATTGTAATTCAATCCGAAAAATAATCCATAGCTTGGTCTTTGTTCGTAGGGACCTTGCGCGTAAACTGTTTCCTGCTTAGTTTCCTGAGCCGAAATAAACATTATTGCTACAAATAAAAGTCCTATTGATGCCTTAAAAATCCGAAACATATTTTGCCCCTCGTTCCATTAATAAATTTTTTTGTAACAAACTCATACCGTCAATTCACCGAATGTTACCTTATTTTAAAACATTAATTCTTTAAATTGTTTTATTAAACTTATAAAAATATCAAATTCATTTATAAAAATCAATTAATATATTTATTTAATATTACAAAGTTAGTCATATTTTTTATTTTATCAAATCTAATTAGTTGAATATTAATGCTTTACTTAAAAAAAAGGAAAATCACAATTTCTTCATTTTTTTTCCTGAAACATAAGGAGAATTTTCAATGAAATAACGCAGAAACAAATTGGGGGATTTTGTTATTCCGATTCTCTTTGATACCGATACTTCAATATTATCTGATTTATCCGGATTTTGTATGAATAATTCAGGTGATATTAAACTCCTAAAATTATCTTCTTTCGTAAATCCAAATGATTTTGCAAGATTCCCAGGTCCCTTACATAAATCATTAATTTTCATATCAAGTCTTTCTTTTTTCCCTTCTCCTTTGCCAGTTTTTTTCAAACTTCTATTCTCCATCATTTTTTCGATTCCTGCAAGCGGTTCAGCAGCCCTGATTAATACTGCACTCCCAATACTGTCGCCTTCGGTTACAAAATTTATGCAATGATGAACTCCATAGATTTTGTACACATACAAAACACCTCCGGATTCGAACATCGGTGCATTACGGAATGTTTTTCCAACAGAGGCGTGGCAGGATAAATCGTCTTTTGATAAATATGCTTCAGTTTCAACAATCCTTGCGGCGAGAATTATTTTGCCTTCTTTCCTGACAATAATTTTTCCTAAAAGTTCATTTGCAACAATCTCAGGTTTCCTTTGATAAAATGAAAGAGCCAATGCTTTGGAAAAATCATATTTAAATATATTTAACATTGCCACACTTTTTTATTATATTATCAAAATTATTTTCATTATGTTTATAATAATATAAAGATTTATTTTGAAAAATAATATTTTTTATTGAATTTTATGTTTATTTTTTTTAAAATCAACAGGTGATTTATGGAATTTCTATGGAACGTGTTTTTCTATGGCTTTGCCATTGGAGTAGTACATTATATCATTATCGGAATTTTATACATGAATCCTATTGTGTCTAAAATTTATGATGATGCACAAAACAGTAATCCTTCTGTGAAGATAAGGAATTCAACAAGTAATTATTTGACTAAACAATTTTTGGGAACTCAAATAGAAATCTGGATAATTACTGCAAGTTTCTTTTTTATAAAGCAATACTTACCTTTCACAGCAATTGAAACAGGATTTATACTCGGTGCAATATTTGGCGGAATCAGGATATATGAAAGGTTTTGGAATATGTATATCCAAACGAATTATCCATTTAAGCTTTTAGTAATCGAGTTTGTGAATGGTATTATCGGTACTTTTATAATTACAGTTGGATTAAGTTTGATTCCGGTTTTTTAAATCATGAAGAAAAAAAAACCTGAATGGGCTCCCGAAAACAGTGGCGATGAATTTGCAACGCAGGTTTTACCGGGAGTTAACGGTTCTCGTTTATCTGGCAAAAATCAGAAGACAAGCGTCAAATCTAATTTAACGATAAAAGATTTTATTCGGGGTATTTTAAAAGATAACAGAAGCATACTGGCAAGAGCTATTACTCTTATCGAAAGCAATTCTTCAGAACATATCAATAATGCACAGGATATTTTAAAAGAACTGCTCCCGAAAACAGGCAAATCAATCCGCATTGGTATTACCGGTTCTCCCGGTGTCGGCAAAAGCACATTCATCGAATCCTTCGGAAATTACTTGTGCGAAAGTGGACACAAAGTTGCCGTTCTTGCCATTGACCCCAGCAGTTCCCGAAGCAAGGGTTCGATACTTGGTGACAAAACAAGAATGGAAAATCTTTCACGTCAAAAAAATGCTTTTATCAGACCATCACCTTCCGGTGGAACCTTAGGTGGTGTTACGCGAAAAACGAGAGAGACAATACTGCTTTGCGAAGCGGCAGGATTCGATGTGATATTAGTCGAAACAATAGGCGTCGGGCAAAGCGAAATTACTGTCCGCTCAATGGTGGATTTCTTCATGCTTCTTTTATTACCGGAAGCAGGAGACGAATTGCAGGGAATCAAAAAAGGAGTTGTCGAAATGGCAGATATGCTCGTTATCAACAAAGCTGACGGAGGCAATTTACAAAGAGCTAAGATTACACAACATGCCTATTCCGATGCACTGCATTATCTTCAGCCGGCAACGGAGGGTTGGACGACAAATGCGATTTTATGCTCTGCAATTAATGACGAAGGCATTGACTCAATCTGGAAAAACATTTTGGATTTCACAAAGCTCACAAAAGATTCAGGACAATTTCACAAGAGAAGAAACGAACAACTTTTAGAGTGGGTTTACACAATGGTTGAAGAAAACCTCTTGAGCCGTTTTTATCAAAATCCAATCATAATAAAATCAAAAAGTGGGATAGACAGAAAAGTGCTGAATGGAGAAATTACTCCGGTAAATGCTGTGAATATTTTGCTGGAGAAACTTAAAGCATAATGAAATAGATAAACAAGGAGACGACAATGAACACAGTAACAAAATTAACGTTCTTAATAATAGCCCTTCTGCTGTTCGCAACGCAATCGGAAGCGGGAGGAGAGAAAAAAGAAAAACTGCTTAAATAAGTTTGTAGTGATATACGATATATAAAAAAAAAATTGTATAAGGCAGATTTTGTTGTTACCGAAAGTGGAAAGAAACCCTTTTTTGATTTTCTGGAAAGCTTGACTGAAGACGAGCAGGCAGATGTTTTTGCTTCAATAGACAAGCTTTGCGAAATGTTGGAAAACAAATTAAGGTTACCCGAGAAGTTATCTAAATATCTTGTCCAGGGGATTTTTTAGTTGAAAGTTTCGCATACATATAGAACTTCGAGATGTTTTTATTTTTATATTAAGGATAAAACCATTATATTTACTCATGGTTTTTTCAAGAAAACCAGAAAAACTCCCGGCAATGAGATTAAAAGAGCCATTAAACTTAGAGATAATTTTTTAAAATCAAATTTGTGAAAGATTATGAAAACTAATTATGAAAAATATAGAGATGAAAAAATGAGTAAACCTGAATTTCAGGTGAAATATGCATTTGCTAAAGAAAAACTAAATCTTGAATTACTGATTGATTCAATCAAAGATAGCTTAGAACAGGAAAAAGAACCAAAAATTATTAAGCAAAGGTTGAACAAACTAGCAAGGTATGTTACCCAATTGTCCCTATAAACAGTTGTTGTATTTTAAGTAATTTTTAATTTTATGTTTACAAAAGAAGAAATATTAAATATTATTGAAATAAAGGCAAAATCTTATGGAGCCAAGAAAGTTGTCATTTTTGGTTCATTTCTTGAGAATCCCAAACAGTATAATGATATAGATATAGCTTGTGATATTGAGGGCTTGGATTTATTAGAGTTTGCAGGAACACTCGAAAATGAATTGAAGATTCCAATTGATGTGTTCCCAATTGATGAGAAATCCGATTTTATTAGGTCAATAAGTGCAAGAGGAAAAATTTTGTATGGTTGAGCAATTTCTTTCCGATGTTAAAATTGAATTAAATTATTTGGACAAAACATCCGATGATATAATTTGTTTGATTAATAAAACAGAAGAGAGAGAAATTAATATTTACGATACTGCCGCCGGCTCAATGTTAATCAGCCAGCTTTATAATGGTATTGAAAATATATTAAAGCAAATTTTAAAATTCGAAAAAATACCTTTACCTTTTGGAGCAAACTCTCATATCGAACTTTTTTTAATGTTTACAGACGAAAGGACAATTGAGAATTTACCCATTCTTTTTACAAACGATATTATTAATGGATTCTCAATTTTAAGAAGATTCAGGCATTTTACAAGACATGGTTATGCCTACGATATTGATTGGGATAGATTAAAACTTGGGATGAAAACAGTAGAAGAGTTATATAATAAGTTTAAAACAAACTTGAATTCCTACTTACAAACTAAGCAATTATAATAATATTTGTAAAATATGATACTTCTTCTCGGTTCAAATAATAAATATAAAGCATCGGAAATTAAACAGATTTTCGAGGAGACAGGTCTGAGACCTGACTCTACATCGGATTTCTCTGTTAAAATCTTATCGGATGTTCTTAATGAATTTTTTGATGTTGTTGAAGACGGAGATACTCTCGAAGAAAATGCTTTCAAGAAAGCAAATGAGTATTTTCAGATAACAAATATTCCATGCTTTGCTGATGATACAGGTCTTGAGATTGATGCTTTGAATGGTTCTCCGGGTGTCAAATCCGCAAGATTCGCAGGTGAAGATTGCATTGATAAAAACAACCGGAAGAAAGTACTGGAACTTTTAAAGAATATTCCCGACGGAAAAAGAACTGCACAGTTCAGGACAGTTATTTGCTTTGTTGACAGCAAACAGACAAAATATATTGAAGGAGTTTGCAAAGGGAAAATCATTTACGAAGAAAGAGGAACAAATGGATTCGGTTATGATTCGATTTTTGTCCCTGTGGGTTTCGGTAAAACATTTGCTGAAATGGATGCGGATGAGAAAAATTTGATTAGCCACAGAGGAAATGCAATAAGAAAATTTGCAGAATTTATTGATACATTAAAATAGAATATACCCATTGATTGTCATTGTAAACAAGAGAGGGATCCGGTTTTCTTCATTGTAATGAATTAGGGTTGGAAGGAAAGTCATTTTTTTATCTTTCGCCAGGCACGTATGTCAATAGAGTCTATTTCCCGATAATGACAATTTCGGTTCGTCTGTTCAGTTTTCTGCCGAATTCGGTTTCATTGGGTGCTATAGGCTTTCTTTTGCCATAACCTTTTGTACGGATTCTCTTTGGATTAACACCTTTTTTGATTAAGTATTCCTTTACACTTTCAGCTCTGGCGAGAGAAAGCCGGTCATTCAATGCGTGGCTACCTACACTGTCGGTATGGCCTTCAACTAAAATAACAACGTTTGGTTTATAAATCAAAAACTCTTTTAAAACCTCAAGTTCGTCAACTGTATCGGGCAAGACGAAGCTTCCAACCTTGTATAATAGGTTCTCTATAATTAACTTTCTACCTAATTCAACAATAGGGATAATTTTCCTGACAAGTTGTTGTTTTTGCTCGTTTAATAAAGCAATATTGATTGAGTCAGGGATAACCTTCTGTTCACTCCGGTACTTTAAAGCATACACACTTGTTAACTGATTTGAGAAGTTATCTAATATAGTTGAAAAAGGATAATCTATATCGAAAAAAGTTCCCCTGGTACTTTTTGACATAATCTCATACTTTCTTAATTTAGGAGGAACAATGGAAAATAACCTTACATCATTTTTCTTCATCATTGTTATAATTGATTCTATGGTTTGGTCGGTTGTTCCTTCTCCTTCTTCACCAACGGAATGGAAAGGAGCATCGGTAACCAGTACTGCTACTTTGTTGGCAGAAGGCCTGAATTTCATATTACAAGCAGTTTCTATAGCTTCCAAAGCATTTTCTTTTTCATCAAATCCTCCTTTAGCTTTAACATAATTCAACCATCCTAAAAAAGTAAGGACATTATCTGTAGGATTGTATTGTTCCTCGACAAAATCGGAAAACAGGATTAGTCCCAAATTATAATCAATACCTCTACGAACAAGGTTTGTAGTAAATCCGCTTATGTTTTTTTTAACATCATCGATATATTTTTGCATAGAACCGGTTTTATCAATTATGAAAAGAAAATCAACCGGGACACGCTCGTTGACAGATAATTTTTCGGCAGAAAGAACCTTTTTCTCAACTCCATTCTCCAGAACTGTTAAGTTTTCAGCATATAAAGTATCGATGGGATATCCAAATGTATTGTATGCCTCGACTATGATTTTAATTTCTGGGTATTTTGTTATATCAACATTACGAATAATAATTTCAATTCCGGTTTGTTCGGATTTAACTTTGGCTTCCTCGAGTAAATTTCGTGCTTTTTGAACCGTGTCAATAGCTTCAATTTGCTCTTCGGCAAATACAAAACTGTTTAATACAAAAAAATTAAACAATAGCACTAATAAATGCACATATTTAAACATAGTCAACCATTATATTTATTTATTTTGAAATTAAAAGACATGATGGATACAGATTGATACCTGTATCGGCAGTTTATGGTCTTATAATTTCCCCCCAATTACAAAATCTCTTAATACAAAAATACACATTTTTAAAAAAATACCCTCAACAATTAATTTATGATTGATGAGGGTATTTAATAGTTACCATATTTTAACCAAATTTATTCTGTCATATAAAACAACTGACATAACCTAAAAATTATATCGTTATTCTTAGTACCGGTGAAATCATGAAAAAGTTATCAATCTCATAAGGCCTGGCATCACGCAATGGTGTAGCATATTTCGCTTCCAGATATAACCATGGAGTAACTAAAGGAAGATAAAGCCTGCCTAATAATATCTGATTGGAAAACTGAACACTCATTCCGAAAGGATAAGCTGCCTGGCTTCTGAATTCAGCTTTGAAATAAATCCAATCGGCAAATTCATTAGGTTTATAAAGAGTCAATCCGTCAATATCCCGAGTTGTAAGATAATGTCCAACTTTTCGTCCGAGAGGGTCGTTATCGTAAACTTGAAAATAAGCAAATTCCTGAACTTCGGAATAACTTAATCCCAAGTCAAATCTGAAATAGTTCTCAGGATTGTAATCGTCGAGCCACCAGTTGTAAAACAAAGTGATTTGACCAGTGCTTTGAAGAATCGGGACAATACCTTTTAATTCATCTTCACTGTGAATTCCATCTCTTGTAGGAGTTACTACAGGCAAACCGTCAATTTCGGGTACCGTATATTGGCCGAAATTTTTAATTTCAGTTGCCATTTCGCTTTGATAATTTATTTGAGGTTCATAATTAAAATGAACACCTCCTTGGGGATGCATTGGAAGATGGAAATCGAATCCTGCGATTATCTTACCGTTGGGAGAGCCGTTTAAAACTCTGTCAGGTAAAAATTCGAATACACCATCCTGGTTTGCAAGACCGGATGTAATCCTGTAACCTCCACCAAGATAAGCATTTATTAAATTTGGAATTTTTGATGATGTTTTAGCATCAGGATTTACGTATAATGGACGTTTCAGAAGTAGTTTTGCTTCTCCTGAAGACCAGTAATGATAACCTATTTCATCGTTACCAAAAATTGATTTAAGCCAAAATCCGCTTTCTCCCACCTTTAAGCTTTGCTCGAACAATGAAATCGAAAAAGCATGCATAACATTTGATGGCTCGAGATAGTCCATGATAGCAGCGGCTTGGTTTTCAGTAACCGGTACATTTGGCGGTATATCCACAAAACAATAATCCCTCCTTGGAAAGTCGGGTGCATAGTCGTATAGATATGACATTGAACCTGTTAAATAATCCAGCAATACTCCTAAATTAGCTTCGAGTTCGGAAGTATTCATAAAAGCACGACCGCAACTAATAAGTAATATTTCATAAGGATCTAACTGGTTATCGACTGTTTTCGGAATAGCCAGAACTTCAATTTGAGTCATATCCAAATCTTTTTCAGGATAACCGAGCAGTTGGAATGTTTTGTATATTTGAATCTGTAAATCCGTTTCGCAAATTTTCCATCTTGGGAAATACTTTTGGACTTCGGAATCAATCGCCTTGATTGAATCTACCATTGCTTTTCTGCTGATTTCCTGTCCCTGTGCCTGTTCAAAGCTGAGACAAAAAACGAAGATGAAAAATAAAGTTACTACTTTTTTCATAATTACTACACCTTTTATTTTTATCATATTATTTACAATTTAAAAATTTACAACTAAACGCATCATCGGGGTAAATACTCCTCCGACTTCCCAACTGTGATTATCCCTGAATAAAGGTGAAAATCCTTTAGCATCCAATCTTAAAGCAACTGCATTTTTTACAATAGGTATTTGCATCCAGATATTCCCGCTTAATCCTCCGTCGAAATATTGCAATGTCGCTCCGTAAGGGGTGGTTACGTCAGTAACTATAAATTCTATTCTTCCGGTTAATCCGCCGATTGTTTCGCTGTTGTAACTCTTAAAATTAACTTCTTTAAGACCTGTCTCAGGATTAGTACTGACATCATTATACCATCGTTCCAAACTATATACCGTACCGCCGACACCAAATCTGAACTTATAATTGTCATCTATTTTTACTCCAAAAGTATATAGGAGATTTGCATGATATCTGACAAGGTAATTGTTGTCAACTTCTCTAAAAACGTAATTTGTGTCTACATTATTAACTTTGTAATCGCTTTCTGCGGCATCTCCGAAAACATAACTAAATCCAAACCTGAATAACCCGCTTTTTGGTATTACTTTTATTGGAAAATCAAACTCACCTGCTACCCCAAGATTCGCATAAGTAAGGTTTCTTTTTTGTTCGAACAAATCTGTTGATAAATTTGACCATCCTGCCGTAGGAAGGATAAAGCCGAGTTTCATGCTTTTCCATAATGCCAAAGCAGTAAGTCGTTCACTCCAAAATGATTGGTAGTTAATATCATCCAATCCATATTTTAATTCAACTCCAATAGAAGGTAAATTTGAGTTTGACTGACCGAATGAATCTACCATCATTGTCGAACCATCCCAGTATTGTGGCTGATTATACATCTTCCAGCTCAATAAATCCGGGCTTAATATCAATTCATGTTGTTTAAGACCCATCAATTCCGGTTGTTCTTCACTAATTCTTAAAAAAGATTGAATGTCGTAATCGGTCAAATCCGCTTCATTTGTAGCTAATGAACTGGAAACACCAAAAATACGTTTAGCATAAAATCCCGGTTTACCGATTCCCTGCATTTCGATTGTACGGTTACGGTAGTTTTGTTGAATAAAGGAATTCATTACCAAATCATACATCGAAGTTGATGAATAGGCAGCATTAGTTGTGTCAAGCGTGAAATTTCTCAGCTCGTCGTAAGTATAAATATTCGACGGGCTGACATTTTTCAAGTTAATTTCAAGCTTGTCAGACATATCGGTAGATGTTATCATTCCTATAATAGTTTTGGGTATTTCACCCTTTATAGGTTTACTGGTAATAACAAATATATTTTCGATTTTTTCCTGACTGGCAACACTTTCTTTAGCCAGATAGTAATTATAAGCTCTGGTCAAATCCGCCTGATTAAAATTAACGTTTGCCTGTATAAAATTAGCGGCAATTTCATCCATTGACCTTCCTAATTTTACTTCACTTTGGACTTGTTGCTTCAAGGCATCGTCAATTCCTTTTATTGCTTCGTCACTAACTTGTTGGGTTCCCGAAGATGCCTGGTTTTTTTGTTCGACAGCTTTCCTGATTTCGGTAATATTTGTAATCTGATATAAAGCAATACTACCAAACCTATAATTTTTGAACTTTTTCAACAGTTGCTTCATCTCCGTTTTACCGGGTTCTTGTGCTAAAGCACCTGAATCCAATCCGAAGAGTAGGACAAAAATCAATGCTGCATAAATAATTTTCTTCATATTTCACTCATTCACTATATTTTTACATTATTTTATTTCTAAAACTAATTAAAGACTTATCTTTTTGGAGGTCCACCACCGCCCGGAGGTGGTCCACCGCCGCCACCCGGTCTTCTGCCACCGCCTCTTTTATCAATCGAAATTTTGATGGGTATAGTAATCGGTTCCTTTTTTGGATCCGATACTTTTCCATTAAAAGGATTGATAGCAGTAGCGGTCAATTCCAATGAGATAGTTCCGTCTATTCTTTCCTGACCTCTGTCTAATGAACCTGATAGTTCGGCTGTAATTCTAACTTTAATGGAATTTTCTTCAACTTCTTGTTCTACCTGCGGTTCTGATGAAAATTCGTAAGAACCACCTTTGAGATTTACTGTTCCATTTTTTGCAGAAATCTTTAGTTCTGCTTTTTTGGAACCGCTTTCGGCAGCAGAACCGATAGGTGGATAAAAGATTTCCAATTCCTGAACTATAACTTTAATCTTTTTGCCATCCTCCGAATCAGGTGTCGCTCTTTGTTTTCTTGCATTTATTGTAGGTTGTTTCTGTTTAATTTGATAGTTTTTCTTTGGGAAAAGTTCTATTTCCTTATTAGTATAAGGTTGAATCCAAGTAACTTCTAAAGTAACATTATTAGCTCTTGCACCAACCTCAAGTACTTCTTCCATTGACAAACCCTCGAAAGGAGGTCTTTGGTCGTCAACGTCTGTACTCAAATAAATTCTAAATTGATTTGACTTGATTTTTCCACCGGAAGTCGGTTGAGCATTTATATTTAATCTACCACCATAAACAGTAAGGAAGCTCAAATTTCGGTCAAGCTCATCTGCATTTGCCAAACCTGTTTTGAAAATTTCAAGGTCTGCAGTTTCGACTTTAGATTTAGCATGTAACTTATGAGTCAATTCTATTTTATATTTACCGGGGTCGAGGTTTTGGTCAACTGTAGCCCTCCATTCCTGTTTACCACCGGTAGTTGGAGGAGTAACTGAAGAACCTGCAATTTGGTCTAAGGGCTGACAACTAAGTCTTGCTACGGTTTTGCCTTCCATATCCATTACTTTTCCTTCGACAAAATTCGCTCCCTTACCCTGCCATGGTGAAATAGTGAATTCAAATACTGCAGGAATTTTATCGAAATTAGCTGTGTATGTCGGATAAGATATTACAGGTTCTGCTATTGGTGGTTTCGGAGTAATTACACGAACATTAAATTCTATTGCACCCCTGTTTTGTTCAAAATTAATAGATTGTCCCGGTGCTAAAAGTTTTACAATATATCCGAATAAATCAATTTTACCTCTTACTTCAGTAGCATTTTCATCTTTATTGGCTTCTTCCTTTGCAGCTTTAAGCTTTTGGTCGAATAGTTCAAGATTCTGTTGCTCAATTAATAATTCCGCAGGTGGCAAAGAATACTTCTCAAGTTTGCTCGATAACTCTTTTTTAACCTTTTCAAGGGCTTCTACAGATAGTTGAACAGTTCCAATATTAACCTTTGTGTCTTTATCAATCTGGGATAGTTTTGTTCCTCCTCTTACTCCCAGAATTCTATTAGTACGGGAGCTGAATCTTAACTTATACCAACCCTGTTTATCCGGTGGTTGGAAATTGATAACAAATGCTCTCTTTTTAAATTCATTTGTAGCACTTCCCTTTTTAGCATCTTTCAAACTCTCGACTTCTGAGTAGAAGAAAACGCTGTCTTCCTGAACATCTTTAGGTACAAATGAGGGACCGTTGAAAAATATTTTTTCTTTTGGATAAATCGGTCTTACAGATTCAGGTGTAAGGTTATTTAGGTCCAAGTTATTATACGTAGCGTCTTTATCTAATTTTAATCTTCGAACCGATAAGAACTCCCAAAATGAACCATCTCCTACATCAATTGTTTGTCCAGGTTGAAAATCAACAAAACTGTTATACTGTTTTTTTATTTGTGCATCAGATGGGAACATAGGTGCGTTATTAGGGTCTTCACTCGAACTGAAAAATATCTGATACTCAATTTCTTCCACACTGGCTAACTCTACTAATTTCTTTAATCTTTCATTGTACTCTTTTTCGACCTCTCCCTCATGTCTTTTTAGGTCGTTGGATATATCCGTTACTCCAACTTCAACAATATATTTTCTCCATGATTTTAGATCGGCACCCATTACTTCCTTAATATTTACTCCGGGAGGAGGAAGAGTTATCTCGTCTTGCGGACGAGTATTAATTCCTTCAGTTCCCGAACCCGATTGTAGCTGAGATAAAATGCTCTCTACAATCTTCATGCTTTCTTTTTGCTTTCTTAGCAGATGCTCTTCAGCTTCATCTCTTTCAACGATTATGATCAGCAATTCCAAAACAACTGCTAAATACAACACGAAATATACTTTACCGGCATCGCTCGACATATCTCTTTCCTTTTAAATATTTAATTAAAAAACTATTTCAACGTAAAATAAAACCCCAATCAATTCATGTGAATTAGTGAGGCAAATAAATTGTTATTTTTTATAACTCTTGTTAATGTTCAATTTTATGAACTCCTAAATACAAATTAAATCTACAACCGAATTAAGACTTTACAATTTATATCAAATATTATATTTATCCAAACAATTTTTTACACAAAAAATTAAAATCTAATCATAATAATAAATTGGGGAAAACTTGTTTTTATATTTATTACTTCAAAATTCATTTTGTGCTTTCTTTAAAAATTTTAAGAAAATTATCACCCAAGTAAATTTTTTCTCGAAAATTTTCACAAAAAACTCAAAATGTCAAAAATTAAACTACAATATGGCTTAATTGTCAAAATTGATACTACAAATTTTTTTTAAACACTTTGTTAAGTTTAAATTTTTATAAAATACAAACCACGTAACTAATATATAATATTTTTAGATACAAAGAACTAAGAACAAATATATAAATTTTTTTGATACATGCAAATTTTTTATTTTTTTGGGATTGAATATTTTTTTATTATTTTTAAACTTATATCATTATACTATGACCTTATGGATTGTTTATATTTATATTTTAGGTAGTTGGCTTTATGGAAATAGTAATTATAGGAGCCGGAGATATTGGCTTCCATCTGTGTAAAAGGTTGACAGCAGATAAGAACAATATTACAATTATTGAATCCGATGCACAGAAAATAGCTCATGCAAATGAATATCTTGATGCAAATGTTATTGAAGGTTCGGGATGCAGTAAGAAGATTTTGAGGAAAGCCAATATCGAGAATGCCGACATATTGGCTGCTCTAACAAATAACGATGAAGTAAATATTATCGCTTGTCAGATTGCAAAAAAACTTAATGTCCCAACAACAATACTAAGAGTAAGAAATCCTGAGTACCTTAACAATAATCATTACCTTTCTAACAAAGAATTGGGGGCAGATTACATTATTCAACCCGAATTGCAAACCGCTAATGCAATTGTTCAACTTATTCGTCAGGCAAATGCTACCGATATTGTCGAATTCGAAAATGGCAAAATCCAACTTTCAGGAATCAGATTGGACAGCAATGCTAAAATTTTAAGAACACAACTTATGGATTTAGGTAAAAAATTCGGAAATCCTGCATTTAGAATTCTAGCCATTAAGAGAAAACAATTTACTATTATTCCTAAAGGTGAAGATGTACTCGTCGAAGGAGACCAGATATACATTATTTGTGAAAAGGAATACTTACCGAATGCTCTTGAATTATTTGGTAAATCAAATGTTAAAAATGAAAATATTATGATTATTGGGGGCGGTTTGGTTGGAGAGTTTGTTGCCAAAGAACTTGAAGATGATATTAACATTAAAATTTTTGAAAGTAACGAAAGGAAATCTGAACTTCTTGCAGAAAACTTAAAAAGAACTTTAGTTATTAAAGGAGATGGCTCAGATTTGGACCTATTGACTTTTGAGGGCTTAGCTGATATGGATGAGTTTATTGCTCTTTCCGGTGATGACGAAACAAATATTATAACAACTCTTGTTGCCCATCATTTGAGAGTTCCGAGGACAATTACTTTAGTAAGAAAGTTTGAGTATCTATCAATGACACATGCAATAGGGATTGATTCAATCGTTAACAAACAGATGATTACCGTAAACGCGATTAAACAAATTATTGGCAAGAAAAAGCATGCATTATTTGTTGAACTTCCAGGTATGGATGCCGAAATTGTTGAGTTTGTGGCTAACGATAAATCTAAAATTATTCGTAAAACATTGATGAAAACAGATTTTCCAAAAGATGCAATTGTTGGAACCGTCATAAGAAAAGACGGTTCAATTGAAATTCCTTTGGGAAGCACACTGATAAAACCGGGAGACAAAGTGGTTGTTTTTTCACTTCCAAAAGCATTGGCTGAAGTTGAAAAGTTATTTTAAAAATTGAAATAAATTTGGTTAAGAAGTGAAAGTATTTAAAATTGCTGTTATTTTCTTTGTAGTTTTCGTTGTTGTGTTGCTTATAATAACAGTATCACTTCCTTCTGAATCAGTAATCAGAAGGAATATATTCATAAACACTCCTGCGAAAATTCCTTTTGGGATTGTAATGGACTTGAAGCAATGGAAGGATTGGTTTCCGATTTTTGCTATGGACCACAGCACGAAGTTTATTTATGAAGGAAAAGATTCCTTGTTACCGTATTTTATGAAATGGAAAAGTGAAAATCCGGGTGTTGGAGAAGGTAAACTGAAGATGAGAATGAGCAGGCAATTCAAACGGATAAAAGTTATCATAACATTACAAAATGAGAAAGAAGGAATTCTTGATTTTTTGTTTGTTGAAAATCATAATTCAACAAAATTAATTTTGGAGTTTCACTCCGAGCTTACTTTTTTCGAAAAATGGATGGGATTTATGATTGATTCAATAATAGGACCCACTTTAGAAAGCAGTCTGGATAGAATTAAAACTATTTCGGAATACATTAATTTTAAAAAAGAAGACAAAGACAAGCAATAGGAATCTTTGGTAGTACCCTTATTTAACAATATACAAAAATCATACCGACAACAAAATTATTTTTTACATTTATTTTTCCACAGTTGTTAATTTTTAACTGTTGGTAATTTGTTTGAAATTGAACAAGTGATTTTACTATTTTTGAATAGTTAAATTTTTCAAGATTCAAAACATGGAGAATAAATTGGGCAGCGAAGTAAAAAATATCAAATCTACTTTTTCCGAAAGTAAAATAAAAGGTGTGATAGGTATGCAAAACCGCATGAGAAGCTTGGAAGCATTGGGCAATAAAATTCCTCCTCATACCGAAGAATCCGAAATAGCAGTACTCGGCTCCATGATGCTTGACAGGGCTGCATTGGCAAAAGCAATAGAAGTACTGGATGAAAATAGTTTCTATAATCCTGCTCATGCAACCATATATTCTACTATGGTTAATATGTTTGAAACCGGTACATACGTTGATTTGGTTTCTTTGGCAGAAGAATTAAATAAACGGAATATGCTCGAAGCAGTTGGGGGAGCTTTTTATTTAACCGAAATTAACTCGCGAACTCCAACAGCCGCAAACATAGAAACACATACCAGAATTGTTCAGGAAAAATACCTTAAGAGATTACTAATTAGCTCTGCAGGTCAAATACTTGCTAACTCTTATGACGATACTACAGATGCATTGGAAGAAATTGACAAAGCTGAAAATGAAATTTTCCAGATTGCTCAAAAGAGATTTCAAAAAAGCTATTTGGGAATCAAGGAACTTGCTCACCAAACAATGACAGTCATTGACAATCTTTTCGAGAAAGACAAAAAAGGAATTACAGGCGTTGCTTCAGGATTTTATGAACTCGACAAATTAACCGGCGGTTTTCAAAAATCTGATTTCATTGTCATTGCAGCAAGACCATCAATGGGAAAAACTGCTATGGCACTTTCCATTGCAAGAAATATTGCTATCGAATACCAAACTCCTGTAGCTTTCTTTTCAATAGAAATGGCAGGAATACAGCTTGTCATCAGGTTAGTTAGTGCCGAGTCGAGAATTAACGGCAACAATATTCGAACCGGAAGATTGAATCAGCAAGATTACTCAAAAATTGCTTCTTCTATGGGTAGATTGGCAGATGCACCAATTGTAATAGATGACAGTCCATCATTGACAATTATGGAACTTAGGGCAAAAGCCCGCAGATTAATAGCCGAACATGGTATTAAAATAATTATGGTTGATTACCTTCAATTAATGCGTTCGCCAAAATCCGAAAGCAGGGAAAGAGAAATCTCGATTATATCACAATCTTTGAAACAATTGGCTAAGGAATTAAATATACCGGTTATTGCTTTAGCTCAGCTAAACAGGAGAGTCGAAGACAGGACAGACAGGAGACCAATGTTGTCGGATTTGAGAGAGTCTGGTTCCATAGAACAGGATGCTGATGTTGTAATTTTTATACACCGCCCCGAACAGTATGGCAATAAAGGTTTTTCAAAAGATACTGAAGATGCGGAAGGCAAGGCGGAAATAATCTTAAGTAAGCAAAGAAATGGTCCTACCGGTTCAATAAAGTTAGCGTATTTGAAGGATTATGCCCGATTTGAAAATCTTGCATTCGGCTATCAGGAACCACCTGAGGGTAGCGAGAATGTTTCCAACACAGGTGCAGATGACAGTGGATACCTGGACGATGATGCACCGTTTTGAGCATTTTTGTAAAAATATTTTTCCACAAAAAATAAAAATAATTTACTTAAGTTTGAAAATATGAAAGCAAAAAGTACAAAGGAATTGAACAAACAATTAAATTTAATATCAAGGTTCTTTCACACAACAACAGAAACTTATGATGACTGGTTTTGGGAAGGAGATGACTTGGAAGTAATATTAAATGACGAAGTAATTGAGAGATATAGAAATAACATTTTAAAAGAGATAATTCCGGGATTTAATGACAAATAAAATTAAAATTAATTTTGATTAAAAGGGTATTTAAAATGGAAACAAAACAAGATGAATTGATTACAAACTTGGTAAAAGGTCGTAATGATAGTTTTATTGAATTGAGAAAAAATAGGATAGACGAGGCGATTTCATTTAAAAGCGGAACAATAAAAAAACAAAGGAAAGTTATAATTTGTAAGTTACCAAATGATAAAGAAGTATTTTTTTTAAAACCCGGCAAGGAAACTACAAGGAAAAAACCGAATATACATGATATGTGGCCCGGAGTTGGAATTAATAGTTTAAATGAATTTGCAGGATATTCTTTCGATACGATTTGGGAGCATTTAATCAAAATCGGCATAATCAATCAGATAACTTTAAAAAAAGTACTGATTTTATTATACAGGATTTGTTACATGTTGGACCATACTTACATAGGCAAAAACAGGGTAAGATATAATCCCAATAAGGATATTATTGATTATATTAAATTAATTGATTATTCTATTAAAGAAGGATATAATGATAAATTCAAAACACAGTCAGTTGGTTTAATGGAGTATCTTCATTTTGTCGATTTGCTTGGCTGGAATGAAGATGTAAAATATCATGTTACAGATAACAAACCAGATTTTGAGACTAAAAAAAAGGAAACCGGAAGAGTGAATACAATACTTAGTGTTATAAGCGTTCCAATAATGATAAATGAGTTTGTAATGAATATTATAAAAAATGTAGAAAATATTGAAAAAATAGATATTAAATTAATTCTATCAACTATGCAGAAATTAACAAAAACAAGAGGTATTTGTGTATTGGCTAAAAAAGATTTAGTTAAATATTTAAGCCCTTATCTGCAATATTGACTATAAATATCAAATATTATGAATAAAGAATTCAGAAATAAAATTTTTAATAAAGATGTTCTTGAAGTATTGAGAGAACTCCCAGACAATTCTATTGACATGGTTTATGGCGACCCGGATTACAATGTCGGAATAAATTATTCAGGTAATAATTATACAAAAAAATGGAATGAATATATTGATTGGTATATTAGACTAACCAAAGAATGTATGAGAGTACTGAAACCAACCGGAAATTTATTTATGATGAATTACCCAAAACAGAATGCCTACTTACGTGTAAAATACCTCGATGAATCTGCATATAATGTGCAGGATTATGTTTGGATTTATAACACAAATGTAGGTCATAGTCCTAAAAGATTTACAACTGCTCATCGTTCAATTTTACACGCCACAAAATCAAAAGACAATAATTTTTATAAAGAAAATGTAGCCCAGCCATACAAAAATCCTACAGATAAAAGAATATTGCAGAGAATAGCTGACGGAAATTTGGGGCGTATGCCTTATTCATGGTTTTACTATGATTTGGTAAAGAATGTATCAAAAGATAAAACATTTCACTCCTGTCAAATACCTTTAAACCTTGTTGAAATGTTAATCAAATCATGCACAATGCCTAATGACGATGTAATTATTTTATTTGGTGGAAGTGGTTCGGAAATTGTTTTATGTAAGGAATTGAAAAGGAATTTTATAAGCTGTGAAATTCATCCTGAATACTATAACATGATTCTCGATAGATTGAAGAATGGAGGTAAAATTAAGGATGAATTTCGTTTAGATTTCATAAAAAATAAGTATCAAATACAGCAAAACGATTCACTTGGTCTCTTTCGCAATTATTTATAAAATCCTGAAGAAAGAGGAATTACTCAAAACTTTTCCACAAAAAATAAAAATACTTTTTTAATTTTTCATAAGGTCTTAAATTGCATTATTATTTTAATGAAATGAGGAAAAATTGTTTAAGGGAAAATTAAAAGTCAGGTGTGAAATCAAATTTCAGAAATATTTTTTATTTATATAGGCGGTTCTATTTTGAACCGCTTTTTTTTTGTCATTAAGTTAGTAAATTTTATGGATTATAAAAATAATATAAAGTTGATTCTCGAAGACGGGACTGAATATTCGGGAAAATCCTTTGGTTACGAAGGTTCTGTTGCCGGCGAAGTTGTCTTCAATACTGCAATGACCGGTTATCCGGAAAGTCTCACAGACCCATCCTACAAAGGTCAGATATTGGTACTGACTTATCCTTTGATAGGAAATTATGGTGTACCGAAATATGATATCGAAAACGGACTTGTCAAGAACTTTGAATCCGACAAGGTTCATATTTCAGGGCTTATTATATCCGATTATTCACACAAGTATAATCACTGGAATGCAGAAAAGAGTCTGGGTGATTGGCTCAAAGAACATATAGTACCGGCAATCTATGGTATTGACACAAGAGCATTAACAAAACGGCTCCGTGAAAAAGGTGTTGCCTTAGGAAAGATTGAATACGATAATGAGCGAATTGATTATTTTGACCCTAATAAAGAAAATCTTGTTGCTGAGGTCAGTTGTAAGGAAAAGATAGTTTATGGTAGCGGAGATTACAAAATACTTCTTGTGGATTGCGGTGTGAAAAATAATATTATCCGTTATCTTGTGACACTGAATACAACTGTTATCAGAGTACCATGGGATTATGATTACAGCAAAGAAGATTTTGACGGTTTGTTTATTTCTAATGGTCCGGGTGACCCGCAAATGTGCGATATTACAATCGAACGGTTAAGAAATTCCATCAAAGGAAATATTCCGATTTTTGGTATTTGCCTTGGTAATCAGTTGTTGGGAATTGCATCGGGTGCTGAAACATACAAATTGAAATATGGACATAGAAGCCACAATCAACCTGCTTTGCAAGTAGGAACAAACAGAGCATTTATAACATCACAAAATCATGGATTTGCAATAAAAGATGATACGATTGTGGGTGATTGGGAATCGCTTTTTGTAAATTTAAATGACCAATCAAATGAAGGTATCAGGCACAAAACAAAGCCCTTCTTTTCTGCTCAGTTTCATCCTGAAGCGGCAGGAGGACCAACTGACACGGAATTTTTGTTTCATGAATTTTTAAATCTTGTGAAGAAACATAAAAGATAATTACTAATGAAAAACATTATGCTTCAATTTATTACACAGAGACATACAGAGAAGACACTGAGTTACACAGAGAATAAAACCAATGGTATTAAAACCTCTGTGGCTCTCTGTGGATTCTCCGTGGAACTCTGTGTAACAGATTTTAATTAAAAATAAGTTACGAATTATTATTTACGAAATACAAAAAAGAAATGAATAACGGAAAACTGATAACTGATAACGGAAAACCGAAAACTGATAACATAAAAAAAGTTTTATTATTAGGTTCGGGTGCTTTGAAAATAGGTGAAGCAGGTGAATTTGATTATTCCGGTTCTCAAGCACTCAAAGCACTACGCGAAGAAGGAATTGAAACAGTGCTTGTTAATCCGAATATCGCAACAGTCCAAACATCTGAAAACATTGCAGATATAATTTATTTTCTTCCTGTAACACCTTTTTTCGTCGAACAAGTGATTAAAAAAGAAAAACCGGAAGGGATATTACTTTCTTTTGGTGGTCAGACAGCTTTGAACTGCGGAATAAAACTTTTCGAAGAAGGTATTCTCGAAAAATACAATGTCGAAGTATTAGGAACTCCAATTCGGGCAATTATGGATACTGAAGATAGGAAATTGTTCGTTAAAAAGCTTGCTGAAATTAATGTCTTGACACCGAGAAGTATAGCCGTTACAAATATACAAGCGGCAAAAGAATCTGCCTCAGAACTGAATTATCCAATTATAATCAGAGCGGCTTATGCCCTTGGTGGTCTGGGCAGCGGTTTTTGTAAAAATGAGTATGAACTTGAAAAACTGGCGGCTAAGGCATTGGCATATTCTACTCAGATTTTAATCGAGGAATCCTTAAAAGGATGGAAGGAAATTGAGTATGAAGTTGTCCGAGATTGCTACGACAATTGTATTACAGTTTGCAATATGGAAAATTTCGACCCTCTGGGTATTCACACAGGTGAAAGTATTGTGGTTGCACCCTCACAAACATTGTCCAATAGCGAATATCATAAATTAAGAAGCTTGTCAATAAAAATTATAAGACATATTGGTATTGTTGGCGAATGTAATGTTCAGTTCGCTCTTGACCCAAAATCAGAAGATTACAGAGTAATTGAAGTGAATGCTCGTCTTTCCCGTTCTTCTGCCCTTGCATCAAAAGCAACAGGTTATCCTTTAGCATTTGTTGCTGCAAAATTAGCTTTGAACTACGGTCTGCATGAATTGAAAAATTCGATTACAAAAACAACCTCAACTTTTTTTGAACCTGCTCTCGATTATGTAGTTGTAAAAATTCCGCGATGGGACTTAAACAAATTCAAAGGAGTATCACGGCATATCGGCAGTAGTATGAAAAGTGTAGGTGAAGTTATGGCTATCGGCAGGACATTTGAAGAAGCATTGCAAAAAGGTTTGCGTATGATTGGGCAAGGGATGCACGGGCTTGTCGGAAATAAGGATTTAATTATTGACGACTACAAAAAGGAACTGTCAGAGCCAACCGATATGCGGATTTTCGTAATAGCAATGGCATTAAATAATAATTACTCTATTGATAAAATCCATGAATTGACCGGTATTGACAAATGGTTTCTTGTTAAGCTGGAAAATATTTTTGAAATGCGGAGTGAACTTATGAGATATAATACTTTGGAATCCTTACCAAACGAAATATTACTCCAAGCTAAAAAAATCGGCTTTTCGGATTTCCAGATTGCGAGATTTGTATTGAAGGATGATGATGCACATATTGATGAAAGCTTATTGAAGGTCAGGCAACACAGAATAAAAAATAATATCATGCCTGTTGTAAAGCAGATTGATACACTAGCGGCTGAGTATCCTGCACAGACGAACTATCTTTATATGACATATTCCGGTGATGAGAATGACACAATTCCTCAGAATAAAAATGAATCTGTTATTGTGCTTGGTTCCGGTGCCTACCGGATTGGCAGCAGTGTGGAATTCGACTGGTGCAGTGTAAATTCAATAATGGCTCTAAAAAAACAGGGAATTGAATCCATAATGATTAATTATAATCCCGAAACTGTCAGTACCGATTATGATATTTGCGATAAACTTTATTTCGATGAACTGACATTTGAAAGAGTAATGGATATTATCGAGTATGAATCTCCGTTTGGTGTTATCGTTTCAATGGGCGGACAAATTCCGAATAATCTTGCAATGAGATTGAAAGACCAGAAAATTAATATACTCGGAACATCTCCCGAATCAATTGACAATGCCGAAGACAGACACAAGTTTTCTGCTTTACTCGATAAGCTGGAAATCGAGCAACCAGAATGGATAGAATCAACGAGTGTTGAAGAAGTACACGATTTTGCAAAAAAAGTTGGCTATCCTTTGTTGATACGTCCTTCTTATGTGCTTTCAGGTTCGGCAATGAACGTGGTTTCAAACGAAAGTGAGCTCGATAAGTTTTTGACAATTGCCGCAAATGTATCCAAGCGGTATCCTGTTGTAGTAACAAAATTTTTTGAAGACACAAAGGAAATAGAAATGGATGCTGTTGCAAAAAATGGAGAAATCATCGCTTATGCAATTTCCGAGCATGTGGAATTTGCAGGCGTTCACTCCGGTGATGCAACAATGCTTTTTCCACCACAAAAAATTTATGTCGAAACAACCAGAAAAATAAAAAGAACAACAGGCAACATTGCGAAAGCATTGAATATTACAGGTCCTTTCAATATTCAATATCTTGCAAAAGATAATGACATTAAAGTAATCGAATGTAATCTTCGTGCATCACGAAGTTTTCCGTTTGTGTCCAAAGTATTGAAAACAAATTTAATTGAACTGTCTACAAATGCAATGTTGGGATTAAAAGTTGAAAAGCCTGATAAATCTCTTTTTGATTTGGATTACATTGGTGTCAAAGCTCCGCAATTCTCGTTCTCACGATTGCACAAAGCAGACCCTGTTCTCGGTGTTGAGATGGCTTCAACCGGTGAGGTCGGTTGCCTTGGAGAAAATTACTACGAAGCAATTTTGTGTGCTATGCTATCTGTCGGATATACAATTCCAAAGAAAAATATTTTAATTTCTTCGGGTGCGATACGTTCTAAAGTAGAATTAGTCAAATCTGCAGAGATGTTGGTTGAAAATGGCTATAAACTATTTTCGACTCTCGGCACTTATGAATTCTTAAAAAATGCAGGTGTTATAACCACATTGGTTCTTCGACCTGATGAAAATTATAAGCCCGATGTAATTGATATGATTCGCGATAAAAAATTCGATTTAATCATCAACATATCGAAAGACCTTAGCGAGCGGGAATTGGACAGGGACTATCAAATCCGTCGCAATGCAGTTGATTACAACATTCCATTACTGACAAATGCACGTCTTGCAAGTGCATTCATCTACGCTTTCTGCAAAATGAAAATTGAAGACATTGCAATTAAGAGTTGGAATGAATTTAATTAATTGATAATTGTTAATTGATAATGGATAATTGTTAATTGTTAATGGATAATGAAAACTATTCCAGTTAAGTCAGTTGTAACATCTGACAGAACTTCAAAGAGTAGGAATGAGATGTGAGTATAATACTACCTACCTAAAGCTTTTAATAATATTTGCTTCGTTTTCTCATTACTTGGCCTTGTCATATTAGCATTGATAAAATTTCCTTTTTTGTCTATCAGTATATAATGAGGTTCACCTTGAAACATGAATTTTTTACTAAGTTCTGCTGCCTGCTTAGCGTCGGCTATGAGATGAACACCGGGAATTTCTTTTGTTATAATAAATTTCTTCAATCTTTCGATATCTATATCAGTACTGATGCAAAGGAAAACAATCCCCTTATCATTTTCAAATTCTTTATGTAGTTTTTGTGCATGTGGTATTTCTTGTAGACAGGGACCGCAGTTAGTTCTCCAAATATCGAGATAAACTATTTTACCTTTAAAATCCGAAAGAGAAACGGGATTGCCATAAAGATCGTTCAATTTAAAATTAAAGGCAAATTGTCCGGGCTGCAGTTTTTTCCTATAATTGTATAAAGTTGTTATTTTATCAAAATATACTCTGTTCTCCACAATAGATTCAAACATATCTACGTATTTTTTCAACGTGTCCAATTCCTCAGGTTTCATCATATTCTCAATATCATCAGATAAATTCATTGCTAATGCAATATCCTTTCCTAAGCCATTATGTTTTGTTTTTATATATTCAAAGAGAGCTTTATTTTCAATGTCTTTACCATAAAAGCCGCCTAAATCATCCCTGATTTTTAACCTGATCAGTTTGCTGTACCACTTCATACAGTCAAGGTAAAAATACGAATTTTCGTTCTTTGGATTATCCAAGTTTAAATCATCAATAAATTCGAAATCCTTTCCATCAGGTACGATTGGTTTGTTGTCCGGATGCCAATAATAATGAAAAATATAATAATATATTCTATCATAACCCCATTTGTAAATAATGTTATCTTTTGCTTCGTTACAAAGTTTTGAGGAAAGATTGTTTTCAGAGAAATAATTCTTACAAAATTCCAGCTGTTCCTTCTTTCTAAAATTAAAATATTTCTTGCATTTATCATAGTCATAACTATAATAAAAATGTTTGTAATATTCATCATCCGATGGAAATTCTTTTTCAAACACGATAAAATAATTCTGAAATGCAGCTGATTCCCCATAAAAATCTACTTTGTATTCTTCTAATTCTTCATTAATCTCTATCTTCATTTCAAGTTTATCACCCGGAATAAAATAAATATATGCCAGCTTATAGATATTTTCTGTGGCTATCCTTATTTTTGCAAAGAGATAAGAATTTATCTCAACATGAAAATTACCTTCTTCTGAAACATCTACAGAAATATTTTCTTCTTTAAATCCCAAACAACCTTGCTCGAAAATATTGAGTGATAATTCTCTAAGATCAGTTCCTGAAATGTTGCCGGATATTACCATTGGTTCTTCTTTTAATGCTGATTGGCTAAAACATTTTGAAGTATTAGCATATGTGAATGCTATCAGAATTAGTACAATTCTTGTTAACATTAGGAGTATTTTCATTGCTTTGAATATTTATTATTAAATTCTTTTATTTTTAAAATTGTTGTAATATTATTTCGCCTTCTGAAATATTCAATTCACAGACATTACTATCAAAAGACGAAATGAGATGTAAATTTACATCCTTAAAGCTTCCAGTAATTTCTTCTTTGTTTTCGGATTGCTTGGTCTATACATATCGGCATCAATAAAATTGCCTTTGCGGTCAATCAACAAATATTGGGGTATTCCGCTGTACATGAATTTTTCCCTAAGCAATATATCTTCTTGCTGATTTGTGAAAAGATGTATACCCGGCATACCTCTTTTCCTGATAAAGTCCTTTATTATTTCAGTGTAGCCGTTGTTTGTATTTATACTAAGAAAAATCAAATCCTTTTCATTTTTCAATTCATCATAAAGTTTTTTTGTATGAGGTATCTCTTCCATGCAAGGACCGCAGCCAAGCCCCCAAATATCTATATAAACAATTTTACCTTTAAAATCAGATAAATTCACCGTTTTGCCGTCAAAGTCTTTTAATGTGAAATTGAATGCAGGATTTCCCGGCATCATTTTCAATCGCCGATTATAAACATCCAATACATTTTGAAAATATTCTTCGTATTTAACTTTTTTTCCGAACTTGTCAACAAACATTTTCATTGTGTCAAGCTTTTTTGCATCGCTTGTGTATTCAAGGTCTCCGGTTAGACGCATCGCTATAACAATATCTTTACATATACCTTCTAAATTTTTATCACAATAATTGAAGAATACGTTTAGTGATTTTTTATATCCGGGATATTTATCCCATCTGCTATCTACTATCTTACCGATTAGATCTTTGTATTGATTTAAAAAGGATATATAAGAATAGCTATCCTTTGACCATGGATTGCTGACAAGAATCTCTTCCAGATAATCATAATCATTTCCGTCAAGTTTGATTGGTTCATGATTCGGATGCCAGAAATAATGATAATAAAGATAATATGTCCTGTTAAAAGCCCATTCGTAAATTATATCATTTTTCGCTTCCCTGACAGCTATCGTTGGAAGATTGGTGTTCTTAAAAGAACTGTCACAAAAAGCGAGTTGTTTTTCCTTCCTGTTATTCCAATATTTTTTACTTGCTTCATAATCATAGTTATCATAAAAGTGTTTATAAAATTCATCCTCTTTTGGAAAGAGCTTTTCAAATTGTACAAAATAATTATGGAATTTTGCAAATTTGCCGCGAAAAGTAACATCGGGTTGCTCATCCTTTTTTTTGAACTTAATATTCATTTCAATTGAATCGCCCGGTATTAAATATATAGTCGCAATCGAAAAATAATTTCCAAGGGGTATCCATGTATGAGCCATCGTGTAAGCATCAATGTCAATTGAAAAAGTTCCATCCTTTTTAACTTTTGCTATCAAGTTGTCAAATTTGAATGCAATTGAACCTTGCTTTGACACATTAAATATTATTTCCTCAAATTTGGAACCTTCTATTTTTCCAAAAATGTGGACAGGTTTATCGGTATCAATTTGTAAATGCTTGTCGCAGGATGACAAAATAAAAACTATCATCAAAAGTGTTGATTTAAGATAAATAGACTTTTTCATATTAGGACCTCAAAAATAATTTTTACGAGCCATTGTCAAAAGATTAATATTATATTTTTTGTTTTGGCATTCCTAACTTACAAAGAAAATGGCATTATTCAATATTAAAACACAAGATATTGCGATTAAAAGTTGGAATGAAATGTAATCAATGGATAATTGTTAATTGATAATGGATAATGAAAAATATTTCGGTTAAGTCAGTTGTTACAAAGATTTCATTCTCATACGAACATTCTGTCAAATGTTACATCTGACAGAACAAAAATATTCTAAATTTTAGTCGTTTGATACACCTATCAACAATATATTTATTTGGATAATTAATTATACTGATTTATTTTAGTAAATAGTTAAATTGCTTTTTACTATCAAGGAGATTGTTATGAAAAAGATTTTGGTTTTTCTTTCACTTCTGTTGATTTTTACTGTTAATTGCTTATCTCAAGACTTTTGGGAAAGGGTAAATGTCCCAAACGACTCACCAGTAATGGAAATTGCTCAATCACAAACAGGTGAATTATTTGCCGCTTCAGTCGGTGCATACAAATCTATAGATAATGCTGAGTCATGGATGGGAATTAACAAGACAGAATTCCAGGGACTAACTTTGGATTTGTTCGAAATGTATATTTATTTACGCTCTGTTTTAGTAGCAAAAGATAGTACGGTTTATATTAATATGGGAGATGGTATTGCATTCAAATCCGAAGATTCGGGTAATAATTGGATTCCATTAATGGATGGTCCACAAAATATTTATAATATTGTCGAAGATGATAGCGGAAGATTATTCGCTTTAAAATACAATGGGCTTTATTATTCTGATGATAAAGGGATAACATGGATACAAGTTGAAGGTATTATTGATGAGGAAAACGATTATATCAGAAGTTGTAAAATGTCCATTACACCATGGGGAGATTTATTTATCCCGATAAAAGGAACTATGATAAAGAGATTAAATAGCGAGGAATATGAAAGTTCAGGTGAAGGTTTGGATTCAGCATATATCACTTGTTATGCTTTTAAAGATAATATTGTTTACGCCGGTGCAGGAGATAAAAGAGGACTTTTCTTTTCAAATGATTCCGGGAAAACATGGGCTCAGTTTGAGAGTTTTCCCGAAAATATCAATATTACAGCATTGGCATTCAACGATGCTGGAGTATTTTTCGCAGGAACCGACAGTAACGGAGTTTGCATTTCAAATGATAATGGTTTAACATGGGAACAAAATTCACAGATACCTAATCAAGAAATTTATTCAATAAAATCAATTGGGGATAAAGTTTATATATGTACCAATGGTTTATATGTATCTGATGATGGTACAAACTGGACTTTAAAAAATAACGGATTATCATACCCAGGTGTAGGTGCCCATAATTTTAATAGCCAAAGTAATCATTATGCTATAACATATTTTAATTTCTTTAAATCAGACGATAATTGTGTTACATGGAATTCAATGGATTTGCCTTTCGATTTTCGTTACACATCCTTCTTCCTTATAGATAATGAAGATAATATGTATGCTGCCAGCTTCAATGATAACTGGTTTTACTATTCCACCGATTATGGTACGTCATGGGGAGATGTAAATGACTTGGTACAAAATCTTGGCATTACGATTAATGATGTCATCAGCTTAGCTATGAATAGCAAAGGAGATATATACTTAGCTTTCGACGCTGGTGAATCAATTTGGAAATCAACTGATAACGGACACAGCTGGGTATTTTTTATGCAGGATGATATGGCATCGAGATTATTTATTGGTAATAATGATGAGCTATTAATATATAATCCTATGTACGGTTCAAAATTATCGAAAGATGATGGTGCATCTTGGATAAATATTAACATGAGACCGGCAATTGATGATTATGAACAACCGCATCATATTTTAGTTGACGGCAATCTTATTTTTTCGGCAGGTTCCCAAACCGGTTTTTATATATCAACAGATAATGGTGAAACATGGGAAAATAAAAATGAAGGCATTGCTCCCAACTTTGAAGAAGGTCCCGAAGGGAGTATTGAAATATTTAAAATTCAATATCTGAATGGTATTATTTACATCGCTACAGGTAGCGGTATTTATTATTCAGATAATCTTGCGGACACATGGCAACCATTGAACTCAGGAACAGTCAGAGCTAAAGCAGGCGATTTTTTATTCAAGAAAGACAATCATTTATATGTTACTTCTTTATCCGGAGTCTATCGCAGCGTAGATGAAATTGTTGATGTTGAGGATGGATTATTAAGTGTTGGAAATGTTAACTTCAAAATATTTCCGAATCCTGTAAAAGATTTAATTAATATTGATGCTATTGGAAATCCTGAAGGTAAAATAAGAATTACATTATTTGATTTGAGTGGAAATAAATTATCAACTTTATTTGATGGTTATTGTCAAAACGGGAACATTCAAATCCCCATAAAGCATATTATATCAGGTAGTTATTTCCTAAAACTCGAATCAAACTGTGAATCTGTGACAACAGTATTAAAAGTAATTAGATAAATCTAAAAAATAATCAGTGAAGCTCTTATTAACAGTACAGAACTTCACTGATTTTTTTGTTAACAGGATTTTCATCTCCTCTGATTCTCAATTCCAAGTTTTATTTCAATTGAAAGATCGGGAGGTATATAATCAGGTAGTCCCGGGGCTTCTGATGAACCAACCTGCCATTTACTATCCAATATTTTAAGAACATCAAGATTCAAAGCATATTTTACTTCAAAAGAAACAAGGAAATTTTTAATTTCCTGCTCAGATTCTCGTACATTTATTCTCAAATCACATCCGCCTCCAAGTATTAAATTCAAATTAGATTTTTCATACTTATTCATTTTGTTGTCAAGATATTGAATCCCATGCACTTCATTATATTTGATAGGCATAAGCAATTCAGTTTTTGAAAAGCCAATTCCAATTACAGGATGTACTGTTACCATCTTCATATAAGATTCAAAAACAGATAGTTCTGCTGATAATGAATAAGTTTGTAATTCTGCATTATAAAATACATTACTTGTTTTTCTTGTAATGGGAAATCTGAAATCCAGTGAATATAAAAGAAAATACGGCTTGTTTGAAATAATAGGATTGTGATTAACCTTATAGCTTATTCCAAAATAATAAACATGACCCGTTAAATCATCGGTCTTAATGATTTTTTTCAGCAAAGAATTTATATTGTCAGGATTATCATAATATATCCCGTTTGAAACCGAGAAAATATCTGTTTTCGGATAATAGTAATCATCTGCCCAAGCAGTTGAAATAATAATTAGAAACGTTATTATGAAAAATGTTTTCATATTATAAAAAAGCCCGAAATTTTGTGAAATCCCGGGCTATGACCAAAACATAAAAAACTATTTAGCTAATGCATGCTTCAGCGATAAAGAACCTACCGCTCCGAAGCCAAATAAAAACATAAGTTGGAAAGGTATTGCCGCTATTTCAAGGTAGTAAGCAGATATTACAATTCCAATAAGAAAATATAAAGTCAACAATAATTCAAAAATAATAGTACCACTAATTTTTTTATCAACATATTTCTTTTTACGCCAATCGTCAGTATTCTTTACGATATTATATTTCGGAGTCCTTTCGAATCCTGACTTCTTGTTAATTAAAGCTTCAATAACAGCTTTAGTGTTGTTTACAGCCATGCCCATGCTTCCACCAAGGAAAATGGGAAAGAAGAGCAATCTTTTTCTCCAATCGAGATGTAACGCTCTTTGTCCGTAAAGATAAAATAAGAAAGTTGAAATCGAAGCAAGAACAAATATTGACATCATAGTGTAATATTCATCATAACCTGCTATGTTATTTTTAATCACAACCAAGGGTATGTTGAGTAAGGCAACCAATATAATAAAAGGAAATACTATATTTGAAGTCAAGTGAACGAAACATTCAAGTTTGATTTTCAATGGTTGGTCAGACTTGAAGACCTGCGGTAAAATCTTCTTAGCAGTTTCAACAGCTCCTTTTGTCCAGCGGAATTGTTGTGTTTTCAAAGCATTAATATCTGCAGGTAATTCAGCAGGGGAAGTTACATTATTAAGAAAGATGAACTTCCAACCCTTGAGTTGTGCCCTGAAACTTAGGTCCATGTCTTCCGTCAAAGTATCTTCCTGCCAGTTGCCTGCATCAATGATAGTGCTTTTTCTCCAAATACCTGCAGTACCGTTGAAGTTAATAAAAAATCCTGCTTTGTTACGAACCTGTTGCTCAATAGCAAAATGACCGTCTAAAGCAAGAGCCAGAGCTCTTGTTAATAGAGAATATTCTTCATTTAAATGTTCCCAGCGTGTTTGCACACATCCAACATTTTTGTCGGAGAACTGGGGAATTGTTTTCAATAAAAAATCCTTTTTAGGAACAAAGTCAGCATCAAAAATTGCAACGAACTCTCCTTTGGCAATTTCGAGTCCGTACTTTAATGCCCCGGCTTTGAATCCCTGGCGGTTCTCACGGTGAATATAGTTTATATCGTAACCTTGTTCTCTATAATAGTTAACAAGTCTGTTTGCGATATTTACCGTTTCATCAGTTGAATCGTCAAGCACCTGAATTTCAAGTTTATCCTTTGGATAATCGAAGTTACAAACAGCGGCAAGCAACCTTTCTATAACATACATCTCGTTATACATTGGCAATTGCACAGTAACATTCGGTAATACCCCGGGTAAATCCCGTACAGGTGATGTTATTTTCGATGTCTTATGATAGTAATACAGCATTACGATTCCGTGCATACCGAAACCGAAAAGAATGCTGAGTCCTAATAAGTAAACAACTAGTATAATATTTTCCATAAGCGGTGAACAACCTCACCATTGTTAATAATATTAATTATTTTCTACCATCCTGAAACAACCGCTAACAAAATATCGTCAGTGGCTTGCTCCAACGCAACATTAATAGCTCTGTCTCTTTCGACCATTGCGTTATTCAAATTGTAAACTTCAAAATTAGAAAAACTTTTTGTCCAGATAATTTTTTTCTTCACGGCGTCGTAATATTCTGCATCGCAAGAAACTGTTATTTTTCTTTCACTTTCGACTTCACCGGGTCTGACTGTCTGCATTTCGTCTCTTATTGACTTGATGCTGACACTCAATCTTGCGTCGCCTCCTCTGTCCACAAGTTTCAAAGAATTATCTTTTTGAAATTTCTCAACTAATTTTTGAAATAACGTTTCTCTGTATGCCGGATTCCCGTACCCGCTGTTATCGCTAACAGACGATAAATATAATGTTTTCAAATGTTCGGGTATTGTCCCGCCCGTAAATGAATAACATCCCAAAAAGAACGTCAATACAAAAATGCAACTTAAGAAATAAATACATATCTTATAATTAAGTAAAAATGAATTTATTTTCATCGTCATTTTTTGCTTTATAAATATACAAAAAAATTAATAGAAAGAATAATTGGAACTATCATTAATAAAAGGATTATTTAACCTTTCAAATCCAACAGTCGTCAAAGGTCCGTGACCGCAATACAAAGTATAATCATCATCTAAAGTCATTATTTTCTCCATTATTGATTTTAGTAACAACTCAGTTGAACCACCCGGAAGGTCTGTCCTGCCTATACTTTGATTGAAAATAGTATCTCCTGCAAAAACAACTTTATCTCGATGATTGACAAGACAAATACCTCCTTCAGTATGCCCCGGGGTATGACGAACTTCAAATTCGATTTCATTTAGCTTTATTATGTCTCCATCGTTCAAATACCTGTCCGGTTGACATACATCAATTTCTGATGGAAGCAACATTATAGTATTTTCATTTGGTCTAAGAAGCCGATACTCATCGTCTTTATGAACCATAACAGAAGCTCCTGTCAGCTTACGAAGCTCATTGGCATCACCGGAATGGTCCCAATGAGAATGAGTTAAAATAATACCTTCTATCCTGATATTCCGTTTATTTATTATTTCAAACAACAAATCTGCACTATCCAGAGCGGTATCGACGACATATGCATTGTTTTTATTGTTATCAATTATTATGTAACAATTTGTTAGTATCTGTCCCGCTTCAACACAAATTATTTCCATGTATCTTGTACTTTCCCAATTATATCAAGAACTAATATCAAATCCCAATTAGTACAACTTCAAATTTAATAAAAATAAGTATGCAAAAAAAAAATTTAAATAGAAATTGGAATTTGAGCTAAATATATTTTTTTGTATATTATAAGATTGAATTTCTTTGAATTTAATATTTGTAATTAATATTGCCAATAGGATTTTAAAATTTATAAATTATTAAGAGAGGATTATTATGAGTTCAGTAATTATTTCAGCAGTTCGTACACCGATAGGAGCATTTATGGGCTCTCTGTCATCACTGTCCGCTCCAAAACTGGGTGCGGTTGTCATAGCAGAAGCTATTAAAAGAGCAGGAATTAAAAATGAAGATGTTGATGAAGTTATTATGGGTAATGTTTTACAGGCGGGTATAGGTCAGGCACCTGCCAGACAAGCCGCGATTTATGCAGGTCTTCCTAATTCCGTACCATGTATGACTATAAATAAAGTCTGTGGGAGCGGACTGAAGTCGGTAATGCTTGCAGACCAGTCAATTAAACTTGGCGATTCGAATGTTGTAGTTGCCGGTGGTTTGGAGTCAATGTCTAATGCTCCATATTATCTTTTCAAAGCGAGAACCGGTTATCGCATGGGAAATGGAGAAATAGTTGACGGAATGATTTTCGACGGCTTGTGGGACCCCTACAACAATTTCCACATGGGAAATGCCGGAGAACTTTGTGCAACAGAGTGTAATATCACTCGTGCCGACCAGGATGAATTTGCAGTTTTGAGTTACCAAAGAGCTTTGGATGCTCAAAAGAACGGTTGGTTTGACAATGAAATAGTGCCGGTAAAAATTCAGGACAGAAAAGGTGAAATCATTGTTGACAAAGACGAAGAACCGCCAAAAATTAATTTTGACAAAGTAACTTCACTTAGAGCAGTTTTTAAAAAAGACGGGACAGTTACCGCAGCGAATGCTTCTTCCATCGATGACGGTGCATCTTGCGTTATTGTCACCTCCGAAGAAAAAGCAAAAGAACTTGGTGCAAAGCCCTTGGCTAAGATTATAGCATATGCTACACATGCCCAACAACCCGAATGGTTTACAACTGCTCCTGCTGAAGCAATGAAAAAATGTGCCAAAAAAGCAAATATGAAACTGGATGATATTGATTTATTTGAAATAAACGAAGCTTTTGCTTCTGTCCCGATTGTTTCAAGCAGAACACTGAACATTCCTTATGAGAAAATAAATATTCACGGTGGTGCTATTTCGATGGGACATCCGATTGGACAATCCGGTTCGAGAATTTTAACAACTTTAATTTTTGCATTGAAAAAAACGGATAAAAAATATGGTATGGCTTCTCTTTGTATTGGTGGAGGTGAAGCTGTCGCTATGATTATTGAAAATGTTTAATTTGTTTATATCTTAGGGGGTACATTAATATGTACCCCTACAAATGACAAATAATTGGCAAGGATAAAACATGAACCAAATAAAATTATTATTATTTTTGTTGATTTTAATTTTTCTGATTTCTTGCTCAGACGAAATTGAGCTGACTGAAGAAGAACGCGAAATATATACTCAAGAAGGAGTTGAAATTGTCCAAACAAGTTTCAATACATTGAAAGCTCATCTTGTTAAGACTATAGAAAGAGATGGAATTGGAGTAGCTATAAGGTATTGCAACTTAAGTGCTTATCCACTCATGGATTCATTGTCGGAGGTTTATGGTGCAGAAATAAGGAGGACATCTTTGAAAGTTCGTAATCCTAAAAATAAACCCCTGGATTACGAAGAAGATGTTCTTTTTGAATTTCTGGAAAAATATAAAAAAGGTGAATCGTTGGGGATAGTTCTAAAAAAATTCAAGGATAAATCAATAGTATTTTATATACCAATCTTGCTTGAAGACCCTATATGCCTTAACTGTCACGGTCCAAGAAAATTAATGGTTACCGAACCAAATGAGAGAATAATAAAATCGCTATATCCCACTGATGAAGCTATTGGATTCAACATAGGGGATTTCCGTGGTATGTGGAGCGTAAGATTTAAATTGAAAAAATAATAAACAAAACTAATTATCATTCTTCACTCTATTCAGAACGACAATATCTTTCTCTATTTTTTAAGAAATCAATAATTTGTAGGAATAATTATTAACTGCTTATTTTTTGTTTTTCTTTTTTTCCTGTTTTTCTTTTCTTTTCTCAATTAATGTTTTACCGGCTTTCTTTTTTGCTTCTTTTTTAATATTCTTATCTTTTGCCATAATATAATCCTTTCTAAAAAATTGTCAATAAAATTCTAATACAAAAATAATTAACATTTTACAAAATTCTTAATATTAATTTATCTAAAAAAGAAAATTTTCAAAAAGCTCACTAAAGTGGTTCTGATTTTTTCACTTCTGGATGGGGGAAGAACTTGAAATTGAGGAAGGTAAACATCGATGTTCACCTAATGATATTTTGATAATAAAAAACAATGAAAAATATTGACTTAAACTAAAAGAAAAAGTTAATTTAAGAAATTGTTAATAATTTGGGGATTCTTAAAAATTAATAATCACTAAGTTGAAAATGGAAAAAGGGGAAATTTTAATAATTAATTATTTTGAACAGGACGGGGAATTATGCCTGAATATGTACATTTACATAATCATACTCACTACTCTTTGCTTGATGCTTTGTGTACAACAAAGGATTTGATTGTTGCCGCCAAGGAAGATGGGCAAAAGGCAATTGCAATTACTGACCATGGAGTTATGTTTGGCTGTTTTGAGTTCTATCAGGAAGCAAAAAAGCATGACATCAAACCTATCATCGGCTTTGAAGCTTATGTTGCCAACGGAAGCAGATTTGACAAGATTTCAGGGAAATCGGCTACAAAAAAAAGAAATTACTTTCACCTTGTCTTGCTTGCAAAAAATGAAATAGGTTATAAAAATCTAATGAAACTAACTTCCCTTGCCCACACCGAAGGTTTTTACTACAAACCGAGAATTGACAGGGAGCTTTTAGAAAAGTACAGGGAAGGAATTATTGCTACATCGGCTTGTATTGCAGGTGTTGTCAATGCACATTTGATTGCCGGTGATTACAATGAAGCATATAATTCGGCAAAGTATTATAAGGATGTTTTTGGTGAAGACTTCTACATCGAACTTCAAAACCATAAACTTCCCGATGATAAAATTATTTTGCTTGATGCTCCTAAAATTGCCGGACAACTTGGTATTAAAACGATTGCAACTAATGACATTCATTATTTGAAATCAGACCATGCAGTTGCACACAATGTTCATCTGTTTATTAGGGATATTGGTCAAAGCAATGCAAATAGCATAGATATCTATAAGTTGAGGTACAGAACTCCTGAAATGTACTTTAAAACGCAGGAGCAAATGAACAATTTGTTTGCCGATATGCCTGAGGCAATAGCAAACACTATTGAAATTGCCGATAAATGCAACCTTACTATTGATACAACAAGGCACATGCCAAAGTATGAAATTCCGAAAGATTCGAAATCGGAAACATTGGAAGAATATTTACGTGAGCTGACATACATTGGTTTAGGTGAAAAATTTGATAACATTACTTCCGGCTTAAAAGATAGAATTGATTTCGAGTTAAACGTTATGAACGAAATGGGCTTTCCGGGATATTTCCTTATCGTGCAAGACTTCATTAAGGAAGCAAAAAAGCAAGGAATTCGGGTGGGACCGGGTAGAGGTTCTGCAGCAGGAAGCTTAGTTGCTTTTGTTCTTGGAATTACAAACGTGAATCCACTACCTTACGATTTACTTTTTGAAAGATTTTTAAATCCCGAAAGAAAGTCAATGCCTGATATTGATATTGATTTTGCCGATGACAAAAGAGATAAAATTATTGATTATGTTAAAAGAAAATACGGAGAGGACTCGGTAGCTCAGATCATTACTTTCGGAAAACTCTCGACAAGAGCCGTACTGAAAGATGTTGGCAGGGTTTTGGGAATAGACCATAACGATATTAATGATATAAATAAAAAAATACCGGTCGTTCAAGGCAAAGTTACCGAACTGGAAAAAGCATTAAAACTTCCGGAATTGAGGTATTTGTCTGAACGGGGAGACTCCAAAACACAGGAATTAATCAAATTTGCCCAATTATTGGAAGGAAAGCTACGCAACACATCGGTTCATGCTGCCGGTGTGGTTATTGCTCCCGGAGACGTTAGCGATTATGTGCCTTTATACAAGACATCAAAATCAAAGGACATGAGCGTTGAAGTTGTTTCGCAATACAGCATGGCAGATTTGGAAAGCGCCGGCCTTCTGAAAATGGACTTTCTCGGCTTGAAAACATTGTCCATTATTGACAATACATTGGATATGATTGAAAAAAATCATGGTATCAAAATTGATATTGATGCCATTGATTTTAATGATACAAAAGTTTATGACATGATAGGCAAAGGATTAACTCTTGCAGTTTTTCAGTTTGAATCTTCCGGAATGCAGGATTACCTTACTCAGCTAAAACCACGTAGTCTTGAAGAATTAACGGCTATGAATGCTCTTTACAGACCGGGTCCGATGAATCATATTCCTGAATTTATTGACAGGAAAAATGGAAATAAGCCCATCGAATATTTACATCCAATAATGGAAAAATCTTTGAAAAACACTTACGGTGTAATTGTATATCAGGAACAAGTTATGCAACTTGCAAGGGATGTGGCTGGATTTTCCTTGGGTGGTGCTGACATTTTACGTAAAGCAATGGGGAAAAAGCAGACAAGAATAATGGACGAACAAAAACCGCTGTTCCTCAAAGGTGCCGAAAAACACAACATTGATGAAAAACTCGCCAGCGAAATTTGGGAATTGATTCACAAATTTGCAGAATACGGTTTCAATAAGTCCCACTCTTTGGCATATTCCTATCTTGCTTTCCAGACTGCCTGGTTAAAAGCTTATTATCCTGCTGAATTTTTGGCAGCAAATATGTCTTCCGATATTGATGACCAGGACAAAATTGTTGCATTGATTGATGAGGCAAAGAAATTTCATATTGAAGTCCTTGCACCCGACATTAACCAATCAATTGCATCATTCATGGCAGTTAACAATAAGATATTTTTTGGATTAGCTGCAATAAAAAACGTAGGGACAGGTGCTGTTGATATAATTGTCAAAGCACGCCAAAACAAACCATTTGTATCCTTATTTGATTTCGCATCGAGAGTTGACACCAGATTGGCAAATAAAAAAGCTTTCGAAGCATTGATTTGTGCCGGGGCATTCGATTCCCTAAAAGCAGGTACCAGAGCCGAGATGTTTGCTTCAATTGAAATTTCCCTCGAGTATGCCCGCTCTTTCGGTGAATCTAAGAGTATGAGTATGGACAGCTTATTCGGAACAGATGTTAAACATTCGATTAGCGAACCAAAATTAGTTGATGCAAGGTATTGGACTGATAAGGAAACACTCGAAAAAGAAAAGGAGTTTTTAGGATTTTACGTTAGCGGACATCCGTTAAACCGCTATAAACCTTATATTGATTCTTTGTCAGCATTCAAATTAGGTACAAAGTCCGATGAACTCGGTGGAGTTATAATTGTTAAAACCTGTGGTATTATTACCGATATGAAAATTAAGTATGACAGAAGAGAACAACAATATGCCATTGTAACGATAGAAGATTTTACGGGAAAAGCCGATTGCATTCTTTGGAGTAAAACTTATAACAGTTATGGAATGTATCTTCAAAAAGATTCTGTTGTAATGGTGTTGGGAAAAGCCGAATTCAGAGGAGACCGCCTGAACATCATCGTTGATGAGCTTTACTCAATCGAAAAAGCAGCAGAAATTTTCGGCAAAGGGTATAACATCTGGCTGGATTTGGAGGATACATATTTGAATCAAGTAACGGAATTGTACAAACTTTGTAATTCTCCCGAATTAAAAAAATCCTTGTGTTTTCACATTAATGACAACAAGAACTCTTTAAAAAAATATTATGTTGCAGATGATGTGAATATATCTTTAAATGCTAATGTTGTTAATTCTCTGATTGATATTTTCGGTATGGACAGAATCAGGATTTTGATTAATTAAAATTTCTAAAAAAAACACTGAATATTGCGTATTTTCGTATTTTAATATATAATTAAATAAGAGTTTTATATGGTAAAAAGTATTATTACATGGATTATCGCTTTATTCATATCTATGCTTGTGGTATGGATGTTTTGGTCATTGATAGTACCCGGTGAGGAGCCTTTTTTTAATGCATTATTTAGAGATTCAACAGTTCTTATTATGTTTTCTTTTATAATATTTGTTGTAGCGATACCGGTTTATATGATTGTCAGAAAGAAATTAATTAAGTAATTTTTAGGAGTTAATATGAAAAAAATTTTCAATTTAATAATAACAGCTTTTCTGATAATAATACAAATAGCAAATTCACAGGAAAGAACATTACCTGAAATTAATCCAAATCCAACGACAATTGATATGGCTCGAATGTTGGGAAAAGATGTATTTAAACTCAACGGCGTCCCTTATTTACAACCGACGGTTGAAGTAGTAAACGCAACCTCTAACTCGAGATTTTATAATAAGGCATTTGTCCCATCAAAAGTTAATAAACCTTACTTTAAAGTTGGTATTCATGGCATGTATGGAGTAGTTCCCGATAGTAAAAAAACCTATTCGCCACAATTGCCAAATGACAGTTTAACTTATGAAGAATTATTAAAATATGGAAATGTAAACTTGACAGATTTGACATATAACATTAATGATACTGCCGGATTAATATATACTGCTCTTAAAGGGATTTTATTTGATGGTTTAAAAAATGGGAGTATTGATGTTCCAAAATCTGCTCCTACTTCTTTAGGTAGTGGAAAAGTTTCCTTTGTGTTACCTTATGATACTTTAAAGCAATTATTAAAAAATATGGAAGTGTATTTGCCCATAATAGGCAAAGTTAAAATCTATGATTATTTACCTCCTGATGTTCAGGATTCGGTAGATAAGGTGCTTAAGGCATTTCCTGGTTTCTTCAATCTGCCGGAAGGAGGAAATTTGAATTATATTTTCGCCGCTGTTCCTCAAATTGAAATAGGTGCATTATTTGGTACTGAATTATTATTGAGATTCATCCCACCGGTCGATATGGGTAAAACTATCGGTAAATTTGCATTTTGGGGTGTTGGTTTAAAGCACAGTATATCACAATATTTCAACGATGGCGATGAACCCGGACAAAGATATTTTGACATGGCTGTGCAAGTTGTTTATCAGGGAACTTCTCTCGAAAATAAAATCGGAGTAACAAACACAAATCTGAAAGCCAATGCAACAATGTGGGATTTTAATGTTCATGCCAGTAAATATTTTGAAGATATTTGTGATGTTTATACCGGTTTTTCTTATTCCCTTATAGATATCACTTCAGAATATGTATATTATTTGCCGATTGAAATGCAATGGGAACTTGGACTTATTGATAAATTTACAAATTTTCCCGATGCTCCTCCTCATTTTAATCCAAGCAAACCCGGTGATTACGGAGACACCCAATACGAACATCCGGGTGACCAAAACCCACAAACAGCTATTACAAAGTTAAGCGATAAAGCTATTAAATGGAACATAGGTATTTCAAGAGACATTGGTCCCTTAACGGTTTTTGTTGATTACAGTATCAGCAAGATAAATATGTTTACCGGCGGCTTAGTCTATAATTTTTAAATTATATATTTTGAATTAAGGAATTATTATGGCGTTTATTATTGATGGAAAAATTATTTCCGCTGAAATAAAAGAAGAATTAAAAGTTAAAACACAAAAACTGATTGAAGAAAAAGGTATTCATCCCGGCTTGGCAGTACTTCTTGTCGGTGAAGACCCTGCCTCGCAATCTTATGTGAATTCAAAGGAAAAATCATGTCAGGAGCTTGGCTTTAAATCCGTTGTTCTTAGAAAAAGTGCTGATATATCTGAAGAAGAAGTTTTAAAAGTTGTGAATGAATGGAACAACGATATAACAATTCACGGTATTCTTGTTCAGCTTCCATTACCAAAACATATAAACGAGAGCAAAGTGATAATGACAATTTCACCGATGAAAGACGTTGACGGTTTCCATCCTGAAAGTTTCGGACGGCTTGTAATCGGGCTTCCGGGATTTGTACCCTGCACTCCTGCCGGAATTATGGAAATGCTTAAAAGGAGTAATATTAAAGTCAAAGGGAAACATGTTGTTGTCGTCGGCAGAAGCAATATCGTAGGTAAACCGATTGCAAATCTGCTTTATCAAAAAAATCCCGATGCAAATGCCGTTGTTACTATCTGCCACACAGGTGCTGATGATATAATGAAATACGTAAGACAAGCTGATGTTTTAGTCGCCGCAGTAGGTGTACCGGAATTAATTAAAGCAGAAGATGTGAAAGAAGGAGTTGTAGTAATCGATGTCGGAATCAACCGTGTTGAAGATGCGAGTAAGCCAAAGGGATACCGGTTAACAGGTGACGTTGATTTCAATAGTGTCAAGGAAAAAGCTTCCGCCATAACACCCGTTCCCGGAGGTGTAGGGTTAATGACAGTTGCAATGCTTATGAAGAATACTTATTTATCGGCTTCCGGCGAGCTTTTCGGATGAAAAAAAAAGATTCAAGGGTTCAAGTCTTGTTTGAAGATAATGATATTGTCATTGTCTCCAAACCTGTTGGCGTTTACTCCATCCCTGACAGGTATGACAAAACTGCATTCAATTTATCAGGTTATTTACAAAAAAAGTACAATAAAATATTTGTCGTACACCGGCTTGACAAAGATACAAGCGGTGTTATGTGTTTCGCAAAAAATGCCGGAGCTCACAGAGAATTAAACCAACAATTTTTGGAGCAAAAAGTTAATAAAATATACCACATCGTAGTTGCAGGTGTGCTTAGGGAAGATGAACTTGACATTGATATTCCAATAAGTGATAATCCTGCTAAAAAAGGTTTAGCCATACCTTCTGCGAGAGGTAAATCTTCTCTGACAAAGCTCAAGGTTATCGAAAGATTCAGAATGGCTACTTTTTGTGAATGCGATCTCGTTTCCGGCAGACATCATCAAATACGTGTTCATTGTTCTGCAATTGGCTTTCCGTTGCTTGTTGACGAACATTACGGAAACAATACGGAATTCTTTTTATCTTCAATAAAAAGAAGATACAAGCTAAAGAAAAAAACCGAAGAAAAACCTATTATTGATAGAATCACAATGCATGCATACGAACTTGGTTTTACTCATCCTTCTACAAAAGAATATATTAGTTTTAAATGCGATTACCCTCGTGATTTTACCGCACTACTGCAGGTCTTAAGAAAATATTCCGCTTTACCTGATTATTCGGTATATAAAGTAACAGAGTAATTTCTTTTTTTCCATACAGTCAAATTAATAATAAAAACTTTATATGAAAAGAAAAACCCGCTGCCCAAGAAGGACAGCGGGTTCTTTATTACCGAATATTATCTTGTGAATAATATTACTTAACTAATGACATCTTGCCTGTCAAAACTTTATCGCCTACAGTAAGTCTGTAGATGTAAGTTCCGCTGGCAACTTTATTACCATTGCTATCATCGGCATCCCATATCTTTGAATGAGGACCTGCAGAGAGACTCTCATTTGCCAAAGTGTTAACAACATTACCGTATACATCGAGAATTTCCAAAGAAACATTTGCATTCTCAGGAATCGAGAAGTTCAATGTTGTTGCTTCGATAAACGGATTTGGAGAATTCGGCATAAGTGATATGCTTCCCTTTTCAGTGTAAGTCAATGTAACGATATTTGAGAAATCGTCGCAGGACTGTGTACCGTCAAGGTCAACTTGTCTCAATTTATACTGATATGTAGTGTTTGGAGTAACTTTTGTATCAACGAAATTATATTCGTGTGGTACGTTGGATGTTCCATGACCATTAATAAATTCAGGCATGGTATTCCATTCGTTACTTTCGTCACCTACAACTCTTCTTTCTACATAAAATCCATGGTTTTTAACTTCAGATGCTGTCTCCCAAATTAGGTCAATAGCACCCTGACGTACAGAACCTTTGAAGTATGTCAATTCTACAGGAATATCACAATTTTTGTATGGATATGTTGTGCTGTAGGTTCTGTGACCAAGATAGGGAACTATCAAAGGCATCCATGTTCCACGTGACAGAGTAGCTGTAGCACCTCCATCTGCAGGAGTGAATCCCTGATGGTCCAAGTGAGCATAAGAAGGATTACCCATCGTTGACATAAACTGTTCCCATGAACCGCTTCCCAACCCATTTTCATAAGCAAAGAAGTTCTTGTTCAATTGATTGCTTAGTTTGTCTCTTATCCTGAATGATTTTTCAAGGTTAAGGTAAATACCCGATTGACCGTTTTTATCGGGAGTCTGTGGATTGTTGTAATAAAGGTTAGTACAACGCATACCGACTCTTGATTTGGATGCACCAAGCTCGATACCTGTTTCACCAAGCTGAGATACTGCTACCCAATATATACCTTTTTTCAATACAATTGGTTCAGGCAACATTTCAAATACAAATATATCCCACAATCCTGATGAATCAAGTAACTTATCATAACCGCGCTGGCTTTGGATTAGCGAACCGGGTATTTGGTTCGATGGTACATTTATTCCATCATACATTCTGTATGTAACCCAATCCGGAGATGAGTTTTTGGGGCAATAGAATGCTCCATAACCGTAAATCGTATCTTCCGAAGTCAATTCAAATTTCATTGCGATACTACCGGAACCGCCATCACCACCCGGGTCTCCAAGTTCCCATGCAATATTCCAACCGGCTAAGCCGCCGACACCACCCATTTTATATCCTTTCATCGTAAGTCCTCTGCCATATTCTTGGGCTTCAGCCATAACATCGTTGGATGCACGACGTAAATTATTTGGGTCGGTTACAGGATGATAAGCATACATCGGACCGAAAGTTATAGTAAATGGACTATAAGTCGTATCATTCAATGGTTCCAAGTCTCCACCCGGTACATAAACATCACCTATTACAATGTATTTCCCGGGAGGTGAAAGTCTTGCATTCCAATTAGGCATTGTTATAGGTTCGTCAGAACCTGGTCTAAGGAATGGCATTTGTTTTGTTCTGCAATATATGGGTTGAGTTCTCATTAATACCCATCGTGCGGAATCTCTTGCCTGTTGATTGTAATATCTGAACGCTTCCATCATTTCTTCGTATTCAGGGTCGTCAGGAGAACCTCTCCATTGCCATTTATCCTTTAGGAAGAAACAATTACTTCCGTCAGCTCCACCGAAATCGGATTCTCTGACGATTGATGCTTTTACCCAAAACGATGGTGCCTGTCTGCTTGTATTGTTACTCAAAGACATCCTGATTGGGATAGCTGTTGCCTGACTGGCTGGAGTTATTGTGTAGGGCCAATCAATTTCGACTCTTGACATTTCTATATCTACAACTTCCACATCAGAATAAAGAATTCTGACATTGTCAACATAGAACGGGTCTTCATCGTCAGCGATTGTCGTTGATGCCAACTGATTGTTTCTTGCATATACCCTTACTCTAAATCTGAAGTACAATGCTCCATCGGCAGGTGCTGTAATAAATGTATCCGGTATTGGGACATATAATTTTTTATACTCAAAGTCAATACCGTCATCATAAAAATCATATCTCAAGCCATTTGGAGCTCTTTGACCGGTATATAATGGTGGTGCCAAAGCAGAGTCTTTGTCAGACTCGAGGAAACCGACCATGTAACCGCCGCCTCCAAATATTGTATAAGCAGCCATTTTCTTTTCTGTAGTTGCACCGCCTCTTCTCAAATGCCATCTCCAGTTATCGGTGGCTATATTTGTAATATATGTACCGTCTCTCCAGTTTGGTGAAGGTCTGGCAAATTCGACGTGAAGCTGGTCGCATAATTCATTTGTTGTCGAGGAACCATAATTTGGATGATAAATGGCATACCAGTTTGATTGTACAACTCTATGCTCGCAACCAATCAAAGTTCCATCGCTCCATCCTCTTTCCCAATCACTAACATAAGTTGACCTTTGGACAGCAAGCGTTAATACAGCGCCTAACTTACCCATCATATCAATTGGGAACGAACGAATTTCGTAACCGCCCCAAGCTCCAATACCGACAACTGATGGCGGAGGTCTTTCGATTTTGATTACGGGAGAAGCAATATCCGCGCCGGGAAAAACTTCATCATTTTCGCAAAGGAACCTGCCTCTTGGAGGTAATGGATTCTTTGATACCTGGTCTCCACTTGAAATTGTTGCACCAATACTTACCCATTTGAATACCGATGGGATTGGGACCGGTGAACCGTCATTGTTCGGAACAAAATGGAACTCGGTTACATCATCAATAAATTGTTCGTCATTTGGTATGTGTCTCATTACCCAGAATCTTAGATTCAAAGTGTCGTCAAAGGGCCACATATCTCCAAATCCTTCGTTTGTTCTCGGATCTGTCGGGTCAATCATAACAAAAGCTTTCATCAAGCCGATGTTTGACATATACAAATCGTTTGGTTCAAACGGAGGGAAATAAATTTGAACAAATGCATAAGGAGGACATCCGTCTAATCCGGGTTTAAGATGGTTACTTCCGTCATAATAGTCTGCATGCATTGTGTCGGCTTCGTAGTTTGTACCCTTCAATGATACTTTTGCAAGCATGACTTTTTCGAATGCTTCATCTCCTGCCTTACGGGCTAATAATGTGCTGTCAACCTTCAAATATTTATTATATAAAGGTCTTCTTGTTGCCTGGTTAATAATAGCACAGCGAACTCTGAAGTTCAAATCCTGCGGCTGATAATTAACTCCGTTAGGACCCTGTATATCATTAGTAAGGTTTTGAACAATAGCTACAGGTTGCAACTGGCCGACTTGCTCATGACCTGCAAGTATTTCGTAGTCGGGTGCTTGTGCCGTCAAAACAGGTTCGGTATAAGCTGTATTACCTGCTTCTTGTTTTCTTACCCTGAAACCAAGGTCAACTACTCTTAAAGTATTCTTCCATGCTTTGAATTTAACAGCTGTAGTTGGTTCAGGATACCCGGGATGGTCAAGTCCTGTATAGTATTTTGACCAAACATAAGTGTATTGGTTGTAATCAGCTGCCCATGGAATTGTACCGGTATAAGACGGGTCTTCGGCTAACTCTTTAGAATCAAAGTTTAGATGACGTCCAAATCCGGTAACACAGGAGTGAGTATTGAAAAGCAACAAATCTTTACCTTCGGTTACATAATAGCCGGCGTATATATACCTTCCATATATTTTTTTATAATTGAAGGTAACAGTATTATCGGTACGGTCAAGTACAATTTGACCTGAAACACCAAGATAGCCATTATCTGCTTCTGTCATTGCATTTGGATTGTTTGAAGCCGATGTACTATTTGGATCAAGATTATAAGTTACACCAGGGTAAGCAAGAAGATTGCCTTTATATTGCAACTCGGAAAAGTAAACAATCAGTTTATTGCCTGTCGGGTCTTTGTAAAAGTAAACCTTACCTCTGTCCCTTGGTACCTGGTTAGCAGCATCCCACTGTGACAAATAACCGTCACCCCAAAATGGTGCTAACATTGGAACATTTTTTGCTCCTGGATTAACAACAATTGCTGAAGGTTGAGCAGTTGCAAAACCCGATCGGCTCAACTGGGTAGCCAACCACTGGCCGAAGTCATCTTCCTGACTGTCAACGCCTTCAGTACCATCACCAATATGCCCGCTTACAATAAACCATTCATAACTGTGAGTATTATAACAGTTGGGTGTTGAATAATTATTTGATTCAACCTTTCTGTTTGGCGGATTGGCGTTATCATACTTGTACCTGCCGTTCGAAAGCATTATAGCTCCGTTTGAAAAAACATAGAAGCTGTCATACTTCAAACCCATATACTCAAATTCGAATCCAATTGGAATTGGACCCGCATAAACGTCATCAACCGAATCGCTTGTTATAGCGTCGTTACGGAAGAATCTATAACCGTCGTTTTTACGGGCAGGGTCTTCAAACCATGATAATTCTCTTTGGTTCGGACCCGATAAAATTCTTCTCCAGTTGAGAGCGTCTTCTGTGGTGTCGATAAAGTTATAATCGGGCATCCACGGTTTACCTGCTATATCACCGCTGTGTGCAAAGTAGTATCCGGTTGATATAGCTGCCTGTGCTTTCGGATTAACGATTGGGTCTCCGGTTTTTGTAAAGGGCAAGGGGTAACTTGTAGCCGGGAAAGCCCCACCGAAATCACTAGGAGCACTTTTCCGAAGCAGCTCAACTTTAATGTCTTTACTGTCTTTTGCGTATGTATTAAGAGATAATAGCAATCCGCATATTACAGTAAATAGTAAAATGAATCTCTTCATTATGATTCCTTTAAATTGGTTAAACAAAATATAATTAGTTATATTAAACATTTTATTAATTAAACATTTATTTTAGTTATCTTTTTCATTAATTAATTTCTTTTCCATATTCGGCTGTTTTCCTCGAATTCAAAGACTCAGCCGGTATTTTTTTCTTCTCGATTGTCCGGAAACATTCGATTAGTTACAGTTTATTTTCCATTAATCCGTAAAATATTGCTGAGGCAACTAATCCTCTGGCTCCGAATATTAAAATTCTTGAACTTTCAATTTGCATTCCCTTATACCAAATACTTAATAACATTAAATAATATCTATTAAAAATAAACTACAAATTAATAAAAACTTTGAACTTTCACAAAATGTTTCCAAAAAATGTGCAAAGAAAAAAATTATATTGTTTGAGCTTTCGCCCGAACAATGTTTTCAAAGAACGATTTATTGTTTCAAATTTATTTAACTATTTCAATCTTAGTAACATTCAAATATAAAAAAGTTATTTATATTTTGCATTATCTTTATATACAATGACACATTAGTTGGCAAATCGTCTCACAAATATATACACATATTGACGAAAAATATACAAACGACAGAAATTCTGCTACGAACGGTTTTTTTTTTGCGGTCAATGACTGACAAATTTTGATAAAAAAAGAGAAAAACTTCTAAAAATTTAGTTTTTAAGACATTTATGAGGATAAATTAATAAGAACTTCATCATATTTTAACTTTTAGCCACCTCTTTTTTTGAAGACTGAGTATTCCGATACCGGCAAATAAGATTTGACTCATTAAAATCGCTATCCAAATACCGTATTCCTCCAAACCTGTATAATGCGATAAAATATATGCAAGGGGTAATTGGAAAAAATACAGGACAATTATAACCAGCTTTAAGCTTCGGAAATAATCACCCGCTCCACTTATAACTCTGATAGAAATTAAACCAATAGCAAAAAACAGATAAGAAAATGATATGATTTTTAAATAATTGTCTGTCATTCCGATTATTTCAGTATCCAAGGTGAAGAACATTGTAAAATATTTTCCGAAGAAAAATACAAGAATACACAAAAAAATCATTAAATAAGATATCTGTTTTATTGCTGATTTATGGAATTTGAATATTCGGTCAACCTGACCGGCACCCAAATTTTGGCCGGTTATAATTTCGATTGCAACACCAACTGCAAAAATGCTCATGAATACAAAAAGGTCAACTCTAAGACCTATCATGTAAGTTGTGAGAACGGCAATTCCGAACAAATTTGTCATCCATGTAAGAATCATTCTGTTAACACTTATTGATACAACCTGCAGTGATGCGGGAACACCGAGCCGGAGAATTTTTTTAATAATGGTAAAATCAAATTTAAAATTTTTATAAGTTATTTCAATTTTCTTGTAATATCCAAAAAGGATAATTAATGCAATGATACTTCCCGTTGCCTGTGATAAAGCGGCAGCGAAACCTGCACCGTAAACTCCCCATTCCGGAAAAGGACCCAAACCAAAAATAAATAAAGGAGCCAGTATGGCGTTGATAACATTTGCTGTTATTAAAATCAACATGGGTATGAAGGAATTTCCTGTTGACCTAATCATTGAATTCACTTGGAAAATTAAGAAATTAAATGGTATGCCATAAGAAATAACAGACAGATAATCATAAGCAAGTAACCTGACTTCACCTTTGAGGTTGAGCAAATCAAGCATAAATGATAATGATAGATTAAGAGTCAAAGCTATTGCAATGGCAAAAATGAACATGAAAACCAAACCCTGAGCGGCTGTTTCACCTGCTTTTTTAAAGTTTTGCTCTCCAACTCTTCTTGCAACGATTATTCCTGTCCCGACACCAAATCCGATACCGATTCCAAATGAGAAGAAAAGAAGTTGTTCTCCTACCCCAACTGCAGCAATAGCGTTTGTTCCTATACGGCTTACATAAAACATGTCTACCCAAGCATATAGCATATGTATTAGAAAACTGATTGTTAAAGGTAAAGAGAACTTTCTCAAACTTGAATCAATGGGACCTTTTAATAAATCAACATTAGCCATCAAATTTTTTATTTTTTACTTATTAATTCAAAAGTTAACGTTTTTAAATGAATTTTGTTTGCTGAAATTATTTGACTTTATATTTTGCTATGCTGTTATTTATTACCAATATTTGTAATTTTGCAAATGTTTGAATATTGAAAATATTATTATGTACATAGATATAATTTTACTTATTTCTTTTATTATTTTTTGTTTGAGAGTTTTAGTTTCATTTATTGGAGCCGTTAAGGAAAGAAACAAAAACATTTTCCGGGACTTTTCAGGTGAAGCATTTTCACTTTCCGTGGTTGTACCGGCGAGGAATGAGGAGAATACAATCAAAGAATGTATTCTTTCTATCTCGGGGAGTAATTATCCAATTGACAAATTTGAAATAATAGCCGTTAATGACCGTTCGGCAGACAATACTTTGAAGATTTTGACTGAGTTGAAACAAACAATTCCAAATCTTACTATCATCAACATTGAAGACAACATAAAAGAGAGAAACCTGCGGGGAAAACCGGGTGCATTGCAGGCAGGAATAGATAGTGCAAATGGTGAGATTATTGTTATGACCGATGCAGATTGTGTTGTTAATCCCGAATGGCTTATGACTCTTTCGAAAACATTTGAAGATGAGAAAATCGGTATGTCGGCAGGATACACCGCTATTAAAACTAAGTCAATATTTGATAAAATTCAGTCGGTCGAATGGACATATCTTCATACTTTGGCAACTTCCGGAGTCGGCTTTGATATTCCTTTGAGTTGTTACGGGAATAATCTGGCAATAAAAAAGAAAGATTTCGATTCTATCGGTGGTTATAATAGCGTTAGTTTTTCAGTTACAGAAGACCTTGCGTTGATGCATGCAATTCACAAAAGCGGCAAAAAGATAAGATACCTTACACTTGAAGAATCAACAATCACTACATTGCCTTGTCCATCTTTTAAAGAATATTTAAAACAAAAACACAGATGGGCAATAGGAGCAATGGACCTGGGATGGATTGCTTTTGTTTTTGTTCTCACTTCATTGTCAATGTGGCTCGGAATTGCAATTTCAATAGCATTTTGTCAACCCTGGTGTTTTTTTGCATTTCTTCTATTAAGAATTGCAGGCGATTCTTTAATTACAATACCGAGTGCAGTCATTTTGAAAAAGAAAGAAATTATTCCATGGGTTGTCCCTGCAATTTTCTTCTTTTTGTTAATGGAATTAATTGCTCCATTTTTACTATTGAAAAGAGATGTAAAGTGGAAAGGGCAAACGTTTAGTAATGGATAATGGAGAAGGGAAAAGGGAGAAATAATTGCAAAGGGATTCATTGTAAAAACTCTGTGTAACTTAATTTCTCTCAAGTAATTTTAGTAAAGCATCTTTTAATCAGTTCCCGATTTTTGCTTTCTCATCACCATAACCATTCTTATAATGTAATATATGAATGAACCTGCCAAAAGGATTGTTGAAATCCGGATTCCCCAGAATGAAACCGTTTCAAGATTCAATATGATGCACATCAGGGTAAGTCCCATAACGGTAATTGTCATTTTACCCAATACATTTGACGGAAGTACCCAACCGATTTTCTTTGCAGCCCAAAGACCTCCCAGCATCAGCAACAAATCTCTTCCCCAGATTATTAGGGCAAACCATATAGGCATACGTTCTTGAATTAGTAAAATAATTACAATGACACCCACAAAAAGTTTATCTGAAAGAGGGTCAATGATTTTTCCGAATTCAGTAATCTGATTGAATCTCCTTGCAAAATAGCCATCGAGATTATCTGTTATAGCAGATAAAAAACCGATAAGAACCGCTATGACATTGTCATGCTCCCATAGGGCAATGCCCATCGGGATAACAAGCAGTATTCTGAACATGCTCAAAACATTCGGCAAATTCCAAACTTGACTCATTTTTCATTCCTTTTTCTTATAAATATTATTGCCAAAATTAAAGATAATAAAATTCCGGGTATCATCGGTTCAATTTCAGAAAAAATTTCGATTGAGTCAAAAAATATTTTTCCCATTGTCCATAAAAAAGAGAGACCGGATGACGCTAACATTATTATAATTGCAATTCTTGGTTTGATGATGATTTTATTGCTATAACTGAACAGCATCGGTGCTAAAAGCCCGGGGATTGCAATAGATGAAGTCTTGTAGATTAAATCAACAGCGGAAGGAATCAGCATTGCAAGAAAGATGCTAAAGATTGAAGTTATTACAAGTCCGGTTTTAATTAATGATTTTGTTGACAATCTTTCCAGAGTACGAAAAAATCTTTTTAAAGGTTTTAATATATCATTTCCAATTGTTGCCGCACTGATGAAAGCATAGCTGTCCAAAGTGGACATAATCGTTGCTAATAAAGCGACTGTAAATAACCCTTTCCAGACAACGGGCAAAACGCTATCTCCTAACATTGGAAATGCCATGATTGGATTGTCTGTTATAAAGTACGCTTTTGAGTACAAACCAGTTATTAAAGTCATTGTATCGAAAATAATCCAAAATAAGACAGAAACCGCTATCCCCCTTCTTGCTGTCTTAGGTGATTTGGCGGCAGCACAGCGCTGATGAAATCCGGGGTCAATAAAAGTTTGCAAAGCAATGATAAACCAACTGATAATGTATTGCCAAGAATAATCGCCTGATAATTCCTTATGATTGACAGGTAACTTATCGAGCATTGTTCCAATGGGACCAAGGGAATTAACAGTAAAAAACAATAATACTCCAAAACCAATATACATCAACACGAATTGAACTGAATTAGTCAATACATCTGCCCTGAATCCACCGGTATAGATATATGCTAACGATAGAATAGCTCCTGTTACAATGCAAATCCACAAAGACCAGCCGGTAAATAGATTAATCATTACACCCAACATTAAAACATAGGCGGCAGGAATTGTAATAACTAAAACTATAAACGATGATAGCCAAGCCGCCCGCTTTCCAAAAGCATTTTCGATTTGCTCGGGAATCGTTCTGACTTTTGACTTTCTGATTTTCCCTGCGATAAAATAAGCGAACAGTAAAGCCGCAATATAATATGGCAAAGCAAAACAAACCCAGGCAACTATTCCACCTTTGTAGATGAATTCACCCATTCCGAGTATATTACCGTACCATGTTGCAACAAGAGTAGCAACAAAAAGAGGTAAAGTTACTTTTCTTCCGGCGAGTAAAAAATCAATTGTTGTCTCATTCGAGGAATCTCTTTTTCGTGACATGAAAAATCCCACATACAGAATGATGCAGAAGTAAAAGATGATTACCAGCCAGTCAAAAAATTCTAAAGTCATAAAAATTGATTTTAAAAAAATAAAAAAAAGCTGATGACCGAAGCACGGTTCTTAGAATGATAGAAACACTGATTGACCGAAAATCAAAAAAAGATATTTACGAAAGACAAGAAATATGAATTCCTGACTTTACAACTTTCTATTTTCTACAGATAGCGATTCTCATTTAATAAGCAATGGTTTCAGCTTATGTACAATTATTTCGATTGACGATAATCCGTCATCAATATCCTTAAAAATATTTTTTGCCTGATGTTTTTGGTCAGGGAGTTTTGTCCTGACGTCATAAACATAAGCATTAATCAGAAGTTTTCCAGCACGAATATAAAAATTACCCGAAACAACTTTTTCGACATTCAGCGATGTAACGGCTTTCCACATATCAGTCGGATACTGTGGATTTGTTGGGTCGAGATTTAATTCGGCGAGTAAATCCTCGATAGAATCCCCCGGAACAAGTTGAAATTGCTGCTGTTCGGCATCGAGAGCGAGAAGAGCTTTTTGCAAAGAATCCTGCAATTGATAGCACCAAATGTTTAAATCAATTTTACCTTCCTGATTTTGAAAGGGAAGTACTGCAATGCGTGTCTGTGAATTAATATTTGAAACAATTGCCAAATTAATTAAAACAGCAAAAGCAAAAAAAATAATGAGCTTTTTCATAACAAATCCTCTTAATTGAAAAACAAATCAAGACATATTTATTTATTTATTTGAGTATCAACGAAAACTTTAATATCGTTGAATGCTTCAATGATTTTCTTTTCCAATTCTATAGCTTTTTCCCAGTTTTCTTCTTTTGAACAACCCATTAGTTCAATACCTAATTGCGCAGTTTCGTCAAAACCAAACTGTAAGCAAGAACCTTTGATTGTATGACCAAATCTGTAAAGTTCTTTAGCATCCCGTTCTTTGAGAATAACAGGTAACTGTGTTTTAATATCTTGTTGCCATGTTTCCAAAAATTCGGGTAACAGTTCAACAACGAAAGGGTCTTCGGGCATCTTCATAAATTTCTCCTCTTAATAAATAAAAAATGTTATTGAAAAAGCTATAAGCCGAATTCTGTCTTGGGTTGCCCCGAGGCAATAATTTATCTGGGAGCAATGTCGCCACTGCCCTCATGCAGCCTACCCGAATACGTAGCTTAAAAAAGCATTGGACGGACAGTCCTCAGACGCATTCTTATTTGGCTTTGCTCCGCGTCGGGTTTACATAGCAAATCCGGTTACCTGGACTTCTGGTAAGCTCTTGCCTCACCTTTTCAACCTTACCTCCATGACTCCCGTTAGGGACGGATTGGCGGTATTCTTTCTGTTGCACTTTCCGTCAGCTCACCCTAAAGCTTACTGCCTTCGCGTTACGAAGCACGCTGTCCTGTGGAGTTCGGACTTTCCTCATTCCGATTAAAATCGAAACGCTATTGCCCGCTTTTCCAATAACAAAGTTTAATTATCAAATAACATTTTTCACAATTATTTTATTATAAGACAATATTAACAAATTTTTGTGATTAATCAAAATAAAACTTGTAATATGTTATCTGTTATCTGTGTTCCGTTATCTGAGACTAATTGACTTGAGTCTCGGTTTTTATAGAAATATCGGATTCACATCAAATTTTTATTTGATATTCTCGTTTATTTACAATATATTAGAATGATATGGAAATTTTAAACGAAATAAAGCAAGCTATTATAAGTATTGAACCTGAAGCGGAGGTTTATCTTTTTGGTTCAAGGGCGAGAGGAACACATAAGGATGATTCCGACTGGGATGTTTTGGTTTTACTACCCGGGAAAGTTAATTATTTAAGAAAGGAAAAAATTTGGAATGCCTTATATAATTTACAATATTTTAATGGAATTGCTCTAAGTATTGCAGTTAAAGAAAAAGATTTTTGGGATAACAACCAAATCTATCATCATACAGAATTTTATAAAAATTTAACCAAAGAAATGGCAGCTTTATGATTGATACTAATGCAGATTTAATTAAGTATAGAATATCAAAAGCATATATGGTGCTTGAAGAAGTAGAAGTACTTTGTCAAAATAATTATTATAGTGCTGCAATCAGCAGGTTGTATTTTGCTTGTTTTCATGCAGTCATTGCCATTTTGACATTGTTAGGATATTCTGCTAAAACACATAAAGGAACAATGGTGTTGTTATATCAACATATCGTATCAAATGGAATACTCTCTCAGGAACAAAGTAAATTCTACAGTTCTTTATTTCAAGCAAGACATGAAAATGATTATGATGATTTTATCGAACCTGACTCAAGCACTTTGCCTGATTGGCAAATTAAAGCTAAAGAATTTATTGATACAATCAACGACCATATTACCAATGAATTAAGTTCAAATGAAAACAAAGAATAATAATAAATGATTTATAAAATAAAAATATTGACCTTTTTATTCTTGTATATTGTTTCAGGTTTTGAAGCAAAATCGCAGATTAAAGGAATCGAAACTCCTGATGAAAACAAAGACACTGTCTATACTTATATATCACCAAGACCTTTGATATATAGCACAGAAGCGGAAGAGGAAGTGAACTCAGCTTGGGGTTTGGATTTGGTTTTTTCAGGCAACGGTTTCGGATTAGGACTTTTTTACCAGAAGAAATTCCTTAAGGATTGGTGCTTTTTCTCAAATTTGTATTTTTCCGGAGCCAGAAATACCGATGAGCTCGAGTTCTTTGATTATGATAAGCAAATATATTACATACCCGGAAAAGTCAACCGCCTTTACATGATACCTTTGACAATAGGCATACAAAAATATCTTTTCAAAGAAATACTTCACGACAATCTTCAGCCATTTGTTAACTTAGGGATTGGTCCTTCTTTGATTATCTCTGCTCCATACCTCGATTACGAAAATAAATTTTTCAGCGCACTTGGAAATTCTGATTTGTTTGGGAGGTTTGGAGGTTTCGTTGGGATTGGTGCAAATGTCGGCTCAGGTGAAAAAGCTTTCATGTCCCTAAATATGAGATATTACTATATCCCATTCGGAAAAAACGGACTGGAAAGTGTGAAAGATAGCCCCTTAAAAGATTTTGGCGGATTATTCCTATCTCTCAGCTTGGGAGCAAAGCTTTAACTAATCATACCAATATAACCCAAAATAATATTTCATAATTCCTGTAACTTTTTCATACTTCCTTACGTCTATTGGATTAGAAACTAATTTTATAGTTAATAAACTAATTTTTTAGTTGCATAACTAAAAGATTAGTTGTAAATTGCAGAAAAATGATTAACAATAGGTAGTGAATATGACTGAATTAACAAAAGCGGAAGAAGAAATCATGCAGGTACTCTGGAAACTTGACAATGCATTCGTCAAGGATGTAATAGAGGTTCTACCAGAACCAAAACCTGCTTACAATACAGTTTCAACCATCATCAGAATACTCGAAAAGAAAGGTTTTGTTGAGCATGAGGCATTTGGCAAGACTCACAGGTATTTCCCTTCCGTTTCAAAAAAAGATTATACTAAGGTATTTCTGAAAGGATTTGTAAACAATTATTTCAGCAATTCTTACAGGCAGATGGTTTCATTTTTCGCAAAAGAAAATAATCTAAGCATAAAGGAATTGGAAGAACTCCGAAAAATAATAGATGAACAAATGTCGGATAAAAGTTCAAAAACAAGAAAGAGGAAGGAAGGTTGATATGTCATCATTCATAACTTATATGCTCGAATCTGCAATCTGCATCACGATATTTTACTTGACATACAGATTGCTGTTTCACCGCGATACATTTTTCACTGTTAACAGGTTTTTCCTGATTATCACTCTGTTTTTGGCAATGCTTATTCCGGCATTTTCTGTTTCAACCGGGATCGAAAGTGAGGTCATGTATTACGGTACTATTCAAACGATAATAGTAACTGCGGATAATATTGAAAGAACTGTTGAATCCGGTCTTAGCTCATGGGAAGTAGCCGCTATTATTTACCTGACAGGTTTGCTGATATTCACAATAAGGTTTTTGGTGCAGATGATACAATTAATAATAATTATTCGTAAATGCGGAATAAATAAAATTCTTGGTTATAAAATCGTTTTCACTGAAGGCAAGTTTGCACCCTTCTCGTTTTTCAATATTATTTTCCTGAACGAATCATTTATGTACAATGATGATACCGCACAAATACTCGCACATGAGAAAATACATATACAAAAAAAACATACTTATGATATAATCCTATTAGAAATTTTTACGATTATCCAATGGTTCAATCCTTTCATCTGGTTTTACAGAAACTCGATTCGCGACGTACATGAATACCAGGCAGATGAAGGAGTTGTAAGCAAAGGGTATGATAAAATAAATTACCAAAAGCTGATACTGAAACAGATCACCGGCGCCGAAGGGGTGAACAGCCCCGATCTGTTTCAGCCGGCTAATAATTTCAATTATTCAACAATTAAACGGAGGATTATTATGTTAACAAAATCAAGAACTAAGAAAATGGCAATATTGAAATTCCTTTTGGTCTTACCGATGTCGGCGCTGTTAGTCTTAGCATTCTCATGCTCAGAATCCGGCTCCGGGAATAAAACCATATCCTATACATTAGAATATGAAGATGGAACAGAAACTGTAAAATATGACACTCCGCCACAATTTCCAGGTGGTCACAAAGCACTATCTGAGTTTCTCAGAAACAACCAAAAAGTACCCGAAAAAATGGTTGAGGCAAAGACAGCAGGTAAAGTTACAGTTCGATTTAAAGTCAATACGGATGGGTCTCTTGAAAAAATAAGGGTTGCTCAGACTTTAAAAAAGGGTGGCAAGTGGTCTAAGGACAAACTCGGTTACGGTTGTGACGAAGAAGCTTTACGGCTTGTAAAAAGTATGCCTAAATGGAAACCGGCTGTATATAAAGGTAAACCGATTAAAATAACTCAATCCTTAATATTTTTCTTTGGGACAGAGGAGATGCAGAAAAACTGGAATGATTATTACAATGATGAGGCAAATTGGACTGCGTTTAAATTAACATCCGGCTCAAAGGAAGGAAATTTGGTTGATGTTCTGTTCGCGGGTGGACACATTAATATGGTAGAATACTTAAGTAAGAATCTGAAATACCCAGAAGAAGCAAGAAAAAAAGGAGTCGAAGGTACTGTTATCGTTGCTTTCAAAATAGGGAATGATGGAAAAGTTTCTGAAGCAAAGGTTGTCCAAAGTATAGGTTATGGCTGTGATGAGGAAGCCGTCAGGGTTGTTTCAAAAATTCCAAACTGGGAAATTAAAAATAAAGTTTCAGATGATTTTAAATGCGAAATGAAAATACCGATAAAATTTAAACTTCAGGATAAAGGTAGTTCGGGTGAACACATTAATGCAGTGAAAGTACAGTTTGTTCCTCAAAAGGCAAACGAATATATTGAAATTGACCAAATGCCAAAGATGGATGTCAATACATATATAGCAAACTTCAAGTATCCCGAAGAAGCAAGAAAAAAAGGAATTACAGGGACTGTATATGTCAGGGCATTAGTCGGAACAGACGGTAAAGTTAAAGAAACAAAAATTGAATCAAGCGAAAACGACATTTTGTCTGAAGCGGCTGTCAAAGCCATTGAATCAACTGTATTTGAACCTGCAATGGACAAAGGCAAAAAAGTTCAAGCATGGGTAACAATACCGGTGAAATTTCAGTTGGGGGAGAAAAAAGATAAATAAAAAATGTGGGGGTAGGTTCAAAACCTGCCCAATTTATAAAAAAATTGTCAACCTGAGCAGTCGAAGAATGTCATTCTGAACGAAGTGAAGAGTTTTTTTAATTTCAATACATAAGTTGTCTGAATGAAAAAAAGAAATTTCCGAAAAATTATAAATAATAATTTCCCTCTTGAGTAATGGTAGTGTATACTACTGTTTTAAAACTTCCTTAACAATCTTACTATAAAAAATACTATGTCTATAAAAATACCTTGACAGACATAGTAATTTTTATTATATTTGTTTTGTTGTTTGTTTAACATTAGAAAAAAGACGTTTATGACTATAAATTCGGATTTAATCAGAGGTCATATTGACACAGTAATATTAAACTTATTAGCTAAGGGTGATAAGTACGGTTATGAAATCTCCAAAATCATTAATTTTCAAACAGGAGGAGAATATGAAATCAATGAAGCGACTTTGTATTCAAGTTTAAAGCGGCTTGAAAGGGTTCAATCAATTATCTCCTATTGGGGTGATGAAACTCAGGGAGGAAGAAGAAAATATTATAAAATTACCGATGATGGTAAAAATGTATTAATCCAAAACAAACTCAATTGGGAATTTACGAAAAAAATTATTTCAAAACTTATATAAAAAGGTAAAATTATGAACGACAAAATAAAATCACATTTAGAGAAAGTATTTGGTACTTACCCGGATTTGAATAGCGTAAAAGAATTAAAAGAAGAACTATATTCGGATTTGCAGGAGCGGTACAGTGAACTCAAAGCTGATGGCAAAGATGATGAAACAGCTTTTAAGATGACAATAGACAGTATTGGAGACATTGAGATGACTCTCAAGGAAATAGCTAATTTATCAGACTCAATGGAGGAGGAAGTACTTGCAGATTTCAGTGCAAGCAATTTACCAAAAAGCGACTTTGCGGGTGTAACGGCAAATGAAGGGCAATTTAATGCGAGTAACCTTAAGGAAAGCGACTTTGCCGGAGTAACCGTACATAATGGAAAATTTATTGCAAGTGCTTTGCGTGGCGCTGACTTTTCAGGGGCTGATCTGACCGGTAGCATTTTTAAGGTAAGTGATTTGCGGGAAGCCAATTTTGACAAGGCAAATCTAACAGACTGCAACTTTACGACTCTTGATTTAGCAGATGCGAGCTTCAATCAATCTAACCTTTTACGTACTAATTTCGACAAATCGGGGTTTGATGGAGCAAAATTTATTGAAGTTAATTTTAACAACTCTAAGCTAATTATGTGTGACCTTAGAAAAACAAGATTCGAAAGGTGTACCTTCAAAGGTGTTGACTTCAAATATTCCGACCTGCGGAGACAGTGCCTGGACGGACTGACTTTTATCAATGTCAAGTTTGATGGAGCAGGACTTAACGACGTTTCTTTTAAGGGTGCGACACTTAAAAATGTATCGTTCCGTTCGCTATTTGCTTTGACAAATAGATATTACAAAGCACTCGGAACAATCAGCTTTGAAGCTACTAAAATGGATAAACTTACATACAATTTACTCAAGGGTTTAAATGCTAATCTCAGTAATGTAACGATATTGGATAAATTCTGAAGAAACTTAATAATATTTTTTAAAAAAGAGGGGAAGGCTCAAAACCTGCCCTACTGTAACATTCTAACAATTAATTTCGTATTTTAGAAAAAATTGTTGCTGAGAATTATTATGAATGATACAAAAAGTTTGAAGATTAATGCTTATTCAAAATTATTTTTGATGCCCTTTGTGCTAGGTTTGGCTTTTTTTCTGCCTGCAGGCACATTTGACTATTGGCAGGCATGGGTATATATGGCAGTTATTGGTATTCCTGCTTTTTTTCTAATTAAGCATATGCTGAAATATAATCAGGAACTAATGAGAAGACGCATGCAATTTAAAGAAAAAGAAAAAACTCAAACAAAGTTAGTAAACTACGGTTCAATAATCTACATTTTCCTTTACTTGCTTCCCGGTTTTGACAGAAGATTTATTTGGTCATCGGTTCCCGACTGGCTCGTTATAATCTCAAACATAATTGTTTTTTTAGGTTATCTGATTGTCATTGTCGTGTTTAAACAAAACAGTTACGCATCCAGAATTGTAGAAGTCGAAGAAGGACAAACAGTTATTACAAACGGACTATATTCAGTTGTCAGGCATCCTATGTATATAGGTACGTTATTGATGATGCTCGCAACTCCTCTTGCCCTTGGTTCTTATTGGGCATTAATTCCTGCCATGTTTATGCCCGGAATTTTAATAATAAGAATATTCACTGAGGAGAAAGTCCTTCGGAAAAACCTGATTGGATATAACGAATATTGCGAAAAAACCAAATACAGGTTGATTCCCTTTATTTGGTAATTCAAATCATTCGCAAAGAAACCTCCAATGATAAATATTTCCTCTTCGGTAACTTTTTCTTTCTTTTAATCGTCTTTAGATAAAATCTATTGTGTATTATTTAAGAAGTTAATTAAAACAGATGGCAGGAGTATGAGAATAATTGATTTAAAAAAGATTGGATTATATCTTTTATTTTTTATAATTTTTACTGAGATAGATATTTTTTGCAGGCAATTATATCCAATAGCAGTAGATGATAAAGTCGGATATATTGATTCAACGGGTACCATAATTATCGAACCTCAATTTGAAACGATAATTCAATATTATGAGATTACAGCAAACGGAGAAAAATTAAAAGGTGTAAAGTTCCCTTCAAATGCTCACTTTTCCGAAGGTTATGCAACCGTCAGGGATGCTGATTATTTTCTGTTTATACCTCTCAGGTATCATTACAGTTTAATTAACTCCGACGGAAAATTGGTATTATTTGAAACCGATTACGAAATAGGTCCATTTAAAGATAATTTTGCCGTTGTCAGGCAACCTATAAAACATTTTCAATATGTTTATGATAATAAATTTGGATTAATAAATAATAAAGTCCAAACTATTATTCAACCAAAATATAAATGGGTAGGACAATTTAACGAAGGTTTGATATTAGTTTTACTTAACGATGGATACGGGTATACCGATTTATATGATTCATTGGTAATTTACCCTGCTTTTCAAGATGGTACAAATTTTTCTGAAGGTTTGGCAGCAGTATCCATAAACGACAAGTACGGATATATTGATAAAAATGGAAGCATGATAATACCGGAACAATTTGTTAAGGCATGGTCCTTTGTTGACGGTTTAGCCCGTGTTTATGACGGTAACAGATTCTTTTACATTGATAAAAAAGGTAATAAGCTATTCGATAATACTTATACCTCAGCAGCAAATTTTTCTGAAGGGTATGCAAAAGTTTTTGTAGATGGATTTGTCGGATTTATTGATAAGTCGGGAATCATGGCGATACCGGCACAGTTCAATAATGCTACCGATTTTACAAATGGAACTGCAGCAGTGGAAATTAATGGAAAATGGGGCTTTATTGATAAATCCGGAATGTTTATTCTTCAGCCAAAATATGATTATGCAAACAATTTTGAGAAGGAACTATCAGAAGTTTGGATTGATAAGGAAATGTGGTATATAAACAAGAAAGGTGAGAAAATTTCAAAGGTTTTTTGGGATGAAAAAACTTTTCTTTGGTGGTAATTATTAATAACTACAACAATCTTAAAATATTTATTCGTTAAGTCAACCTTATAAAGAATCCTTCTATCTGTTCTCACAAAAAATCAATTATTGGTACGGATTTTGTAATATGATAATATATTAATAATTTTATATAATTATTTTCAACAAAAATTGTCATTTTAGTAATTTTTATGATATTTAAGTAAATTTATTTTAAATAACAAGTTGGCGAAGAAAAAATTATTTTTATAAAAAGGAAATAAATATTCATATTATTTTGGACGGGAAGATGAAAAAACTAAATTACTTATTAGCAGTTTTAATGCTGTGTGCAACAACATTAGTATGTTCACAATCGCCGATTAAAGTTGTAAATTTCAGTGAATATGCTGAGATTACTAAGGGAGAAACTGCTAAAATATCATGGGAATTTCAAAATGCTCAAAGCGTAAAAATTTCCGGCATCGAGACTATTTTTAAAGCTATGGATTCTGTCATTCTTTCACCCGAACGAACTGAATTTTATACAATAACAGCATATCAGGGTAAAAAGGATTCATTGAAACTAAACTTTATTGTCAACGTACAAAGTTCTAAAGTTACTGAAAAGAAAGCCGAATCCGAAAAAAAACCTGAATCCGAAAAGAAAGCTGAATCTGAAACCACCCCAAATGTACAAAGAGGACCTGTCCAATATAAATATAAAAGACTTGGAGCTTCATTTGAAAAAAACGAATTTTTGAGTGGTAACGTAAAAGCAACTCCCAAAGCACAAGATAAATATTTAAAAATCATGAGAACCATGGGACCAATGGATGATGAACAATATCTTATTAGGGCAATTGTATTGGATGAATACGGTAATTACCTTTCCGGATTAGGCGGTTTTGATGATATTGATTGGTCTGTTAACAGGATTACAAAAACACTCAATGATAAAAAGGATATTGATGAACTTTTTGAGCAACCTTTTAATGACAGCATTCATATTGATATAGGTTTGGCTCTCGATAATTCTGCTGCATCTTCGCAACAAAATGAAATATTAAGACAAATAAGTGAGTTTATACAATATTTGTCTCCGGATGATAATTTTTTCTTTTCGACATTTAATCAAAATTATTTGCAGATGTTTGCACTATCGCCTCCCGAAAAAGCTTTATGGGAGCTTCAAAATCTTAATTTAAGCAAACCATCCGGTTTGAATGCTTTGCATAAGGCATCGTTTAAAACAATTGAAAAATTGGGGGATGGATTTTATGATGACAGAATTTGCATTTTAATTACTTTTAATTCCGATAATTCTTCAATAATATATACCGCTAACGATGTTGCCGCCATTGCACAGGAATCGGAAACACCTGTCTATATTATTGGAATCGGTAATACTGTTGAAAGCTACACCCTGAGATTTATAGCCGATGCATCGGGAGGGAAATTTTACCATATTTTTGAAAATGAAATCGAACAGTTAAAAAGTATTTTGGTTGAAATTATACTGTCTCAAAAAGGATATTACGAATTTTCAGTACCAATAAAAGATGCAGGAAAAGTTGAGGAGATTGCTACAGTTTTAACTCTAAAATCAAAAAATTCCGAAATCCAAACAAAAACAAATCTTATTCTGGAGCCAAAACTTCAACCGGTTAAATACCAGGTCGTTTCTAATTTCGATTACAAGGAATCATACATTAAAACAGATTACGAAGAAATGCTGAATTCTCTTGCGTATATTCTTCATAATAATCCCGGCTTCAGTATTCAGTTGATTGGTCATAGCGGTAACGAAGGTACCGGCAAAGAATGTTATGACCTCTCGGTTCAACGGGCAGAGAATGTAAAAGCTTATCTGATGAGTCAACAGATTCCGGAGCATATTATTAAAATAAGGGGTGATGGCAATCACAGACCGCTTTTTTATTCGCCGCAAACCAACTGGCAGAATGATTATAACAGAAGAGTAGAAATTAAATGGTTAGACCCGGATTTGAAGCCTTTCGAAATTTTAACTGATATATTCGAATCACAAACTGAAGCTGAAAAATCTTTGAAATTTTGGTATGACTATGGCTACAAAGCATATTTTGACAGATTCTTTATGGATGACAAACCTCTTTATGAAGTGAAAATATGGGGCTTCGGAACATTGGAACAAGCTGAAAAGACTGCTGCAACCATAAGCAACAAATATAATAAAAAAGTAAAAGTGGAATAAGTTTATAAGGTAGAAAGTTTATAAAGTTTTTAAAGTTTTTAAAGTTTGAGCATGCCGTAAAAAATCAGTCTGTCATTCCGCGAAAGCAGGAATCAAAAGCGCCTTTTTTATTTTACAGTTAAAAAAATAATTGTCAATTACTTTTCTATATTGTCTAAAACAAGCCCCAAATCCCAATCTCCTAATCCCTATAATAAATTCCTCTGTCTCTCAAATAATTTATGATGAAATTAAATAAAGTTTCATCTTCACCCAAATATTCGGGAGGTATAATGCCTTTTCTATCGTATTTCCCAAGCAAAACGAGATTTGCTGCGGCTGTTGCGGTGTACCCCGTTGTCCTTGCCATTGAAGAAGTCTTTGTTTCCTTATTATATTTGTCAAAAAGATTGTAAATATGTTTTACTTGCTCACCGCTTTCCTCACCTTCGATTATAACTCGCATTACCGTAAACTCTTCTTCCTCAGGATTTATTTTCCATTTCTGGAACAATACCTTCGATGTAAAATCAATCGGTGATACATCCACCCCATTTATATTAATTTTATCTACTCCGAAAAAGCCACTTTCCTTCAACACTTTTATATACTCGATATGTCCCGGATATCTCAATGTTTTTTCTTTCATATTGGGAATTTTCATAGTAAACATTAGCGAACGCAAACCATCTGTGTTGAATGCTTCTAATGTTCCAACGGGTTCAAAATCAAGGTATTCAGTATCCGAAAGCGCAGGTTTGGATACAATAAATCCGTTTTCAACATAACGGGCAGGTCTTGTGTATTCTTCCAGAACATCTACAGGAGAAAAAGGAGCTTTGTATTCAAACGGCTTTTCTCTTTTGACCGGCAAGCCACCAACATAACATTCAAAATTTTGTACATTCATTCTTTTGTTATGGTATCCCAACAGGATATTGTCCATTCCCGGAGCTACTCCGCAATCAACAATAGCCGTAACATTATTTTGTTTTGCCAAATCATCAAGTCCGAAACAATCTTCGGGAAAAAAGGATATATCAACTATATTTTTTCCTGATTCTATGACAGCTTTACAAGTGTTGTAACCCATAAATCCCGGTACTGCTCCGATTACTAAATCGAAGTCTGCAACAATTTCCTTAACCACATTTTCATTCGATAAATCAGCATTAATAGTTTTTATATTAAAAGCAGGAAGTTCATTCAAAGCAGATTCATTTAAATCAACAGATGTAACATCATGGTCTTTAGCTAAATCAATCGCCATCGCTTTACCAACCATGCCTGCACCGAGTATAACAATTTTTTTCATAAATATCCTTTCATATAGATAATTTCCGTCTGTTGTTTCAACTGATTGTACAAGTAACATTTAGAAATATGATGCAAAAATAATAAATAAAACAATATAAAAGCACAATACGGATTAATTGCAATTCAAGAACAAGTCATTTTGTGAGAAATGTAGTGAAGCGGAGAATCCAAGTCACATAAAAACAGGATTCCTCGCTTCACCGGACATAGCAGGAATTGACACTAGAATTATGTAATGATTTATGTTCCGATTTTATTATTTGGAAGAAATTACCGAAAATCCAATTAATAGTAAAATTCGTACTCAATTTTAAATTTTGTATTCCCAAATGCTTTATTTATATATCCAACAATATTATTATCGGCATCAAACTCAAAATTTTCTATATCTTCAGGATTCATAAGGTATCCTTTATACATTACCCTATTTGAAATTTTGGTATTACTAGTGTCATTGTTTTCTTTTGTATATGACTTTCGCTTAATATTATTCCCATCATCATCATAAAAATATTCGGTAACATTTCCACTTATTGTATCGTTCCCCCAAATGACATATTCCAGTTGATTCTTCTCATTATATCGCCGATAGGCTTTTTTGTTATTATTTGAATTAACGCTTGAATCAATTTGTAAAATGCAAAATCCCTTTGAATTATAAAAAAATTCCATTACCTTGTCAAGAACTCCATCTTCATATACACTCATTTTAATTAATTTATCACCATCCCTCTTGTAAATTACATTTAATGATTTATTAGATGACGAAAATGATTGCATATCGGCTTTTGACATAAAACCTTCATTATCATATTCAATAGAAGTAATCATATAGATACTGCTATCACTTGAATACTCGATATCCTTAGTTTGACAACCGAATTTGCTATAAGGGAGTGGAACATTAGCCCTTTGTTGGCTTAATTGGCTTTTGTAATTGGCATCACCAAACATCTTAGCAAATGTTCTTTTTGGAAGTCCCTCAACATCGCCATCAAAGTAATATTCCGATTCTTTGATGAACTTATTTGAATCATTCATATCAGAAATATAAATAGTCATTTTAAGTTTTCGGAAATTATTTTTGATGGGATCAGAGCCGTTATCAGTACATGAATTGATAATTATAAATAAGAAAATACTTAAAATAGCATTAAACATTTTTTTCATTTTTCGGTCCTTTTGAATATATTAAATAACATAATTACATATTTAATTAAAATTAGATATCAAAGATACAAAGATTTGATTTATTTTATTTCGATTTTTTTATTATTATAATGTTCTAACATTAAATATAACAATCTTTACTAAATTACATTATTTTCTTTCATAGTATTTTTTCATATTATTCCTTATTCGTAATTCGTAATTAATTTCACTTTCACTAATTAGTCGAAAAGTCTGACGTTTTCTATCCATTTATATTTATTTTAATTGATTGCTTTAAGATTAAATATTAACCTTACTTAATTTCGTATTTTATACCATGATGGCTGTATATTGTATTTCCAACAAAAATAGTTTGATATCCATACATAAAGAGTTGGCTCCCATCTGCAGGTATTTCCCTTAAAATAGTCCCATTATCCAAACTGCAAATTACTATATTCCCATTAGAGCAAAATATCTTGTTTGAGTAGAAATTAAAATTAACGATTTTACCCACATCTAATGTATAAGAGTATAATTCAGAGCCATCGTTGATATTTCTTATTGTAAAAATATTGTCACTTGACCACGTATAACAAACAGTATTATCTAAGGGATTAAAGTAATATCCCTGATACAATTTTGTCCAGTCTTTTTCTTCCCATAGTACTTTAAATGTATTATTGATAAAGCTACAAAGTTTCATGTCCCCAGGAATGAACATGTGTTTACCATCCGAAGAAATAGCTGGTCCATAACTGATAGCTGTGAATTGAGTTGAATAAATCTTATTACCTTTTGCAACATCATAAAGAGATAATTTATCATTGTCTGACATAATAGCTATTAAATTGTCAGAAACAGCTGGTAATCGAAATGCAGATTTAAATTTATATTTCGGAGTTTGAGTCATTTTTTCAGACTGCCAAAAACTCAAATAAGGAACATATTCGTTTGCATCCAACGCATAAAAATATTTTCCACCAGGTGTTGCATTTAAAAACTCATAATCTACACTACTGTTTATAATAGAATCAATATCATTTTCCCTTTCAAGATCCCTTTTATATATATTCCCATTTTTTGTATATACAACTGTTTTGTTATCAACAATTGCTATCCTGTCAAATTTGAAACTTTTCTCTCCGTACATAATATAAATAAAATTTCCGTAAATTTGCCAGTTGTTTATTGTAACACCATGAGGAAATTCTTTTGGTAATATTCTTAACCAGAACCGTTCTTCTTGAGCAAATTTCGCTTGAGTGTTGTGATACGCAGTATCTTGTATATTTGAAGTGCTGTATAGCAATTCCGGATAGGAGTTGCTTCCTGTGGTTAGTTGGTATTCACCAAAATTATTATAATATTTACATGCGCTATGAAATATAATGTAGCCTTCAGTAGGATGTTGAGATACATAATAATTTATTTTTTCTTTTTCTTTTTTGTAGTACCAAAGATTCTGTCTAACGTTTTCGTTATTGATCACTGAAATTTTATATACAACTTCTTCGCCTACGTAATAATAATCAATAAATATGGAGTCAGGTTCTTCAAATTTGTGACAAAGATCAAGATTCTCACCTATAAATCTTTCAATCAGATAATATTTAGTATGTTTTTTATCTAGTTCAGGCCAGGTTAATTTCAATGTTCCATCTGCCTCATCAATTTTTATAAACTGATGACTTAAATTTTCTACTATTTTCAAGATAAGAGGTTTAGTACCAAAATGTACTGTGTCTCCAGTATTGATGTTAACAGTTCTAAAGTAAAATTGCAGTGTACTACCTGTTTTTGAATCATGCATAAAGGAATATGTTGTAATTATAGTTGTATCAACTCTAATAATCCTATTACTATCAATTATCATTGTCACTGAATCAATATCAAATTCGTCTATATCTACCCGGAAATCAATTGCATAATTTTTATCCAAAAAAATTGTATCTCCGGAAAAAGGAATATTATATAAGAAATCACAAGGATTCAGTATTTCCATTGTATCAGGTATTTTTGGTGTTATAACAGTGTCATTCGGATTGTCATCACAAGAAAATGAAATTAATAATACACATATTAAAATACTTGTAAAAAAAAGATTTTTCATTTTCTCACCTTTAAAATTATCTATATATATTTACTTTTTCATATCCAAATATAAAACATATTCCTAGTAAAGTAATCTTCAGATTCACTCAATTTAAAACTTTTACCTTAAAATAAAATTCACCTATCAATCAATCTTTCTTTGCCTCTAATCTGCAGTTATCTCCAGACCTCTCTCAATTTTTTTTACTATCTCTTACTTTTTTAACTTTTATACAATTTTCCTAAGTCGTCTTCAAACGAAAATAATTTTTTATCCAAAATAACAATACAATTTAAGACAATAATCTATAATTACATAATTTTATATCAAGATTAACCTTCCTCCGGCTTCGTCTCTTTCTTTAATCAATAACTAACAGAATTATTCCCACTCTATCTTCCCAGGCGGCTTACCCGTAATATCATAAGTAACACGATTGATGCCACGAATCTCGTTTATGATTTGGTTACTCATTTTTGCGAGTACGTCATTAGGCATCTGGAACCTGTCTGCTGTCTGACATCTGCTTTAAAACTTTTAAACTTTATACTTTTTAACTTTATACTTTAAAACTGTCTCTGACTACTTCCCGCTAAAATGCTTCATAAACTGGACTCTTTCGAAAGAGGCAGGATTGTCGCTCTGGGACTGGCTTAGTTTTCCCCGAAATTCATCAATAGTTTTGTAATTTTTCCGGTTCATCCATTCTTCTACTTCATCGAGCATTTTTTGAATTTTTGGAAAACCGTTTCTGTATAATGCAGATGCAACCTGCACGGCATTTGCTCCGGCAAGCAATTGCTTAATAACAGCTCTTCCGTCATGAATACCTGTTGAAGCCGCTAAATCGCATTTTACGCGGTTTGCCATTATAGCAATCCACCTTAGTGAAATTGCTAGTTCTCCTGGTGTACTCAAAACATGTGAGGAAAGTAATTTGAAAGTTTCTATATCAAAATCGGGACTCCAAAACCTGTTAAAAAGCACTAATGAACTTATTCCGGTTTCTGATAGTTTCTGAAGCATCTGCCCCAAATTTGAAAAGTAAAAACTGGTTTTAAGAGCAATAGGTAATTTTACCTCTTTTTTTACACTATTGATAACGTCAAAATATACTTTCTCTGTATCTTCTATGCTCCTGTTGAAATCGCTCGGTAATATAAAAAGATTTAATTCTATTCCGTCAGCACCTGCCTCTTCAATCCTCTTCGAAAAGCCAATCCAATCTGTTGCCGACATACAATTAATACTTGCAATTACAGGGATTTGCAATACTTTCTTTGCTTTCTCAATTAAAAACAGATATTTACTAACACTGTCCTCAGCGTCGTCATAACTAAAAAAATCATAAATTTCCGGGTATAAAGTCCCGGGGCGGTTCATCTCTGTCAGTGACTTTTGCAGTTCAATATTTATTTCTTCTTCAAATAAAGATTTCAATACAACAGCTCCTGCTCCGAATTTTTCTATTTCCTTTAAATCCTGTAAAGAATTTGTCAATCCAGAACTTGCGGCAATAATCGGGCTTCTTAGATTGAATCCCATATATTTTGTTGATAAATCAGCCATATATACACCTGTTTCTCATTTATAAATAATAATTTTTCAATAATACATTTTTTTTGGAAAATAACAAAATTATTTTGTCGTTTTATAAAAATAAGCTGTTTAAAAAAGTTTTGATATATTTATATTAGACAAAATATTATTTTATTCGTATTTTGTATGTAAATTATTTATATTTGTAATCTATTAGTTTTGAAATTATTTTTATTATTAATCTTTATTAATTATAGGAGGTCTTTATGAAATTTTTAAAATTTAGTGCATTATTTTTAATGCTTGTTTCCATTAGTATAATTTTTTACTCATGTAATGAAACCACAAGTACGGGTGATAGCCCTGTAATTGACAGTATTAACCCGACAAATGGAGTTCCGGGTACTGAAGTAACCATATTAGGTTCAAACTTTGGTGATTACAACCAGTTAAAATGCAAAGTGTATTTCAACGGTGAAGAGGCTCAGCCTAAATTTATTGGAAATGAAATCCAATGGTTCGATGATGAAATTGTTGCAATTGTCCCAACAAGAGCAACGACAGGTAATGTTATTGTTGAAGTTGACGGATTGACAAGCAATGGCATTGTTTTCACAGTACCTTCGGTAAATCCGGCAACAGCTGTTATGGCAACATCAAAGGATGATAACTCCGTATCTTTGAAATGGACAGCATCAACTGATGAAAGCAATACGGATTTTGCAGGATATTGGCTTTATGTTTATCCAAACAATGGTACTCCCGGAAGTTATTTTGAAATACCAAAGGGAACAACAACTTACTTGGCAACCGGTTTGACGGAAGGCACGATTTATAATTTCGACATACATGCCGTTAAAAATTATGGTGGCAATTTTCTTCTAAGCCCGAAAGCAACAGTAAAATGGTCACCGGCTTCAAGATTTATTTATAATATCAATGACGCTGAAATTAGGATTTATGAAACAGCATCCACAGATTTCGGTAGCGGTTTACAGCTTTGCGAAGGAACTGAACTAAAACCGAAAACATTGAAATTAGCAAGTGCTGCTGATTGGGATTTAGGCATTTATACAACAGGTAACAGCATTTGGTTCGGTACACCTTCAAAGATGAAATCCCGTTATTCGAATTTTAATGCAACTGCTAAACCATGCCAGATTGCAGGAACACATTATTTCTATAATTCACTGGATGAACTTTTTGATTCTCAGGCATTGGACGGGCAGACATATTCTGAAATGGAAATAGACTTATCCACATTAACCGATAATAAAAATGTTATCTTTATTGTAAGAACAAACAGCCCAACCTGGAATTACGCAAAAATTATGTTGTTTTATAACGATGGATATTTGCAGGGAGATAGCCCAAACAGATATATTAAAGCCCATGTTTCTTATCAGAAAACTGCCGGTGTTCCATACGCTCTATAGTTTAAAGTTTATTGAGTTTAATAAGTTTAATGAGTTAATTAGTTGAAACGAATTTGAAAGGAAAAAAAAATGTATAAAATGATTGCATTGTTATTATTGGCCGGAGTCCTGTTTAGTGCTACTGTAAATACTGAAGCCGCTCCACCGAAAGCAATAAAAGGTTATGTCGCAAGCTTAGATGATATAGTCCTTGGAGGAACAGGTAAAGTTGACAAAGCTAAAGCTACCGAATTAGCTGAAAAAGGCAGTCCTATTGTTTTTGTTACAGGTAAAGGCAAAAGTGCAAAGATATATTTCGTTTATCACGAAGATGGTTCTTTTGCAGCAAAAAAACTTGCAAAATATGCCAGCAATACAAATGTTGGTATTATCGGAAAAGCAAAAAAAATCAATGGCTTGAATATTCTTATCGCTGAGAGTATCGAATCAATGGACTAATTTTTTTATTACTTAGGAATGTCGTTTTGTCTTTGCTTAGCGGCATTCCTTTTTTATTTATATAAATTAATTTAAAAGGCATAAGATGAAAAATATAATAATTTTAACAGCTTTGGTTGTTTTTTCGTTTCTAATAATTTCTTCCTGCGGTGAACCAAAGAAAGATGCCCCGGAAGATACTAAACAAGAGCAATTACAACAAGAGCAAAAAAATATTGAGGCCCCTGCTGCCGGACAAACGGAAGATAAGATTGAAGAAGGAGATACCCAACTCGGTGAAGCACCCGAAGCAGTTGAACCGGAAAAAAAGGATTATTCAAAAGAAGCATTAAGATGCCAGATTGTTTTGTTGGATGATGTTGCAACCGGAAACTTTAGAAAACTGACTAAACCGCAAGCTCTCGAATTTGTTGAAAAAGGTAAAATCTTAGTTGTCAGGGCAGAAAATGGAGCAATTTTTTTTGTATATAACGAAGATGGTTCTTTCGCAAGTAAAAACTTAGCAAGATACGCAGCTAATAATTATATAGGTATTATCGGAAAACCTAAATACATATACGGATTGAACATTATTATCGCACAAATAATTGAATCATCCGATTAATTTGTGGTAGGTCAATCCTACGAATGCAGGAATCTAAAATCGCTTTAATACCGTATTCCTTAGTTCGCTGAAATGACAAAACAAGAGTTTTTATGAAATATTTAATCATCGGTTATAAAGGACAGCTTGGCTCTGAATTTGAAAAAAAATTTAAAGAGCTTAATTACAATTTTTCAGCTGTGGATATTGATGAATTAGATATTACTGATTACTCTTCAATCAAAGCAATATTTTCATCCGTAAAACCGGGTATTGTTATAAACTGTGCCGCTTACAATGATGTTGACGGTGCCGAAACAAATCCGGATATTGCCTTTCAGGTCAATTCCGGTGCTGTTAAATATTTATCTGCAGCGGCACATAAGCATCATTCTTTTTTGATTCACTTTAGCTCGGATTACGTTTTCGATGGCACAAAATCCGATGGATTGTATGTTGAAAAAGATGAAACCAATCCTATAAATCAATACGGAAAAAGCAAACTTGCAGGAGAAAAAAGCATATTCGATGAATTGGAAAAGTATTTGTTATTCCGTTTAAGCTGGGTATATGGTAAAGGAACACAGAATTTCATTTATAAATTGAACCAATGGGCTAAGAATAAAAGTGAATTGAATATCTCCCGGGACGAAATTTCAATCCCAACTTCAACAGATATCATTGTTGACATTGTGATGAATAGCATTCAAAGTGGTATCGAAGGACTTTACCATTTGACGAGCAGTGGATTTACATCACGATTTGACTGGGCAAAAAGTATCGTTGGGCTTTTGGGACTCGATGTAAAATTAATACCTGTTTCTCAGGATTATTTCAATCTCCCGGCAAAAAGACCAAAATTTTCAGCAATGAGCAATTCGCTGATTTCATCTGATTTGAATATTGAAATTCCTGATTGGGATTATGGATTAAGGAATTATCTTTCAGAGTTCGGAGAACTGTAAACCGAAAAACCGAAGGACAGAAAAACAGAATTGCAAATTGTTAATATCCCGTTTTGAATTGAATTATGGCAACAACTCAAAAAAAGACGTTTATATCCCAGAAGGATTATATGTTTGTAACTGCAAAAATAAGCTAATGTTCACACCTCTATTCTTTTCATTCATATATCGGAATTGTAATTTTATCATTGTGAAATACTATCGCCAAACCAAAGTTTGCATAATAAAAGTGCCAATGTGCTTCCTTAAATTCAGGCAGTACTTTAATCCCAAAATAAATCTGAGGTAAAATTGATAAATTGAAAAGATATGATGGATATATCTCATAACCGGCACCCACTATCAAATTTAAGTTATATTTATTATCAGTAAGATAACCTTCCAAATCAAATGTTCTCGTTCTAAGACCATTTGTAAATGATAAATCATATGGTCTTATGATTGTTTCTCGATACTCTAATTCAGAACTTGACGAATAATCAATTCTAATTCCACCAAAAAATTCAAGATTAAAATTAGTATTGTAACTCAATCCTGATTCAAAATAGAAAATGTCTTTTAAGATGTTGAATTTTGTTTCAATTTCTGCTTCCGCAGGGAAATCTTCACCCCCAAAAAGTTCTTTATCTCTCCTGATAAAATTATAATTCAGATTATGATATCCTAACCTAAAATACAAATCAAGTGTATTTCTTTTCAGTTCGAGAAAATAATCGCTGTAGCTTTTTTGAGTTATATTCTCATCTTCAAAGAGTGGAACTTTCAACATAATATTAAATCCAAAATTTGATTCCCTAAATGATTCTAAGGGACCGGAAGCGAAAGGAATTTCATCTAAATAACCGGTAGAGTTTAAAACAATATCACTGAAACATACTCCGAAACTCCAACCCTGCTCTCGTGTTATGGTATCCTTCTGAGCAAACGTTTTAGTTGTTAATAATAATATCAATAGAACCAATAAACTATACTTTTTCATAATAGCAGAACTTATTTATTGAGTATCATTTTATTTTAAATAGTTTGAAGTTTGAAAATCTAATTTATTTTATTTCCTAAATTCTTTTCATCCACTCTGACATTAATATGTCTGAAAGATAATATTTGCCATCTTCTTTGTAGATAAACTCTTTGTCAAGCAAATAGTCAAGTACAACTTTAACAGTACTAGCCGAGCCGAGTCTGTGTTCAATTAAAAATTCACTCCCCATTGGTTTATCTATGCTACTTTCTTTTGCTATTCCCTTTAGCACTTCAAACTGTTTTCTTGTGAGTAGATTCACAAGATACTCATAATAGCTTCTCCTTTCTTCAATTGCCTTGTTAAATATCCTTGTAGTAACATCAACATTGATTTTCTTGTTATTGCTATTATATAAATCATGGCAAATTAGCTGTATGAAATAAGTAATTCCCCTTGATTTTTCAAAGATAAAATCCATAGATTCGTTGTCAATCCTGATATTATTTTTAGCGAAATTATAGATTATAAAATTACTGTAGATATCTTTGTCAATTGGTTTAAGTTCGAGAAAACTTGTGCTTTGATAAAATGGCTTTGAATAAGAGCCAAACATCAAAAGAAGCATATCCTTTTTGCTCCCCGAAAAAATAAAAGATGTATTGTTCAAAAACTGGATTTTAGAACGCAATAATGCTTCAGCATTTTTATCAGGATAATTTACAATTTGCTGAAATTCATCTATAGCAATAAAATATTTTTCATCAGAATCTTTTATAAAATTGCAAATATTATCAAGGTCGTATTCCAGTGCATCCGGTCTGTTCAATTTCAGCTCAAAACTTAAAGCACCGGTAAGCGGGTCAGTACTAACAATTGGAGAAAAAGCTTTAAATAAGCTTGTAGCTTGTTTCATCAATTTCTTTGAATTAGTCAATCCCTGATTCAAAAAAGCTTTTCCAAATTCAGCTACAAAGTCACTAAGTGATTTGGTCGTGATAATATCAAAATAGATACATCTGAACTTTCTTCTTTTCAATTCACTCATGCTATGAAGAATCAAACCCGTTTTTCCCATTTTTCTTAAGGAAAAAATTGTCATGTTGCTTGAATCATCTGCTTCTGCAAATATCCTGTTTGTTTCAGCTTCTCTATCACAAAAGTATTCCGGAGAAATATACCCTGTTGTTAAAAATGGATTTTCCATAAAAACCTCATTGATTTCAAATTTTTCAATATAAATATTACGTAAATATAATAAAATATATTGATAATATCAAATATATTACATAATAAACGTTACGTAAAATACGTAATAAATGATTAATATTATAATATTATTACGTAAATAACGTTACATATTTTTCGTGATATTATTTTTATTTCCAATATTTAATTTATATTTGTATTAATTATTTGTAATATAATGATTTATATTGTATTTTTGTAATTGTAATCGAAAATAGTTAGTACTTTAAGCGATTGTAATCGTAAACAGTCAAAATGGAGGCAAGTATGATTAATAGGAAAATTGCTGATGAGCTAATTAATAACCTGAATTCAGGTAAAGTTTTGATAATATATGGTCCAAGACAAGTTGGAAAAACTACTTTGTTGTTAGAGTTGTCTGCTAAAATCAATAAAAAAATTATTTGGTTGAATGGAGACGAACCGGACATAAGAGCAATTCTTGATAATGCTACTTCAACAAAATTAAGGACAATAATTAATGATAATGAAATAGTCATAATTGATGAAGCTCAAAGAATTGTGAATATTGGAATGGTATTAAAACTCAAACATGACAATATAAAAAAAATAAATTTGATTGCTACAGGTTCATCCTCATTTGATTTGTCAAACAATATTAATGAACCTCTTACCGGAAGAAAATTCGAGTACAATCTTTATCCATTATCATTTCAAGAGATGGTTGAACATCATGGGATTCTTGAAGAAAAACGTTTACTTGAACACCGTCTGATTTTTGGTTATTATCCCGAAATTGTTACAAGTGAGGGTGATAAAAGTAAACTTTTAATAAATCTTTCAAATAGTTATTTATACAAAGATTTATTAATATATGACGCTATTAAAAAGCCATCTCTGCTTGAAAAAATATTAAAATCATTGGCGTTGCAGGTTGGATGTGAAGTCAATTATAATGAACTGTCTAATCAATTGCAATGCGATAAAGGAACAGTTGAAAAATATATTGACCTACTTGAAAAAGTATTCGTTATTTTCCGGCTTCATTCATACAGCAAAAACATAAGGACTGAGATTAAAAAATCAAAAAAAGTATATTTCTTTGATAACGGTATTATGAATGCAATTACCGGAAATTTTAATCCTATTGAAAGAAGAAATGATATTGGTGCTCTTTGGGAAAATTTTTGTGTTTCTGAGCGGAAAAAATTTAATAGTAATAATAATCGAAGAGTAAATGCATATTTTTGGAGGACAAAAACACAACAGGAAATTGATTACATTGAAATAGAAAATGATAAGTTCTTTGCATATGAATTCAAATGGAACCCGACGTCTAAAGGGAAGTTTACAAAATCCTTTTTTGAATCATATGATGTAACGGTTAGTAAAACTATAAATCGTGAAAATTATTTAGAGTTTACTGCTGGGATAAATTTCTGATACTATCGAAAAAAATAAACCAATCCAGCTTTCGGATATTTTTGGATACACTTGTATATTATTTTTTATAAATTACTAATTTACCCTTCCTTCCCGAATCTCCTGAATCAATCTGTTGACTTCGTTTTCATAACCGTCACGATTAGCATTCAATTCGAGATATTTTTCCAAATCTCTCAAAGCCGCATCACCTCTGCCTTCCAACTTATGTAATGCGCCACGTGCATAATAAGCCAGTCCATATTTTGAGTCTAAATCTATTGCTTTGGAGAAATCTATTAGAGCTTTGTCGTATTGGCTGTTTAGTTTGAAAGCATTGCCTCTTGCATAAAAGTAATCCGATTTTGTTTTGTCCAAATCAATTGCTTTGTCTAAGCTGCTGATTGCTTCAGTATAACTTCCGTCTTGAATATAACTCAAGCCCAAAGCATAATGAGCATCTGCCATATTATTGTCGTAATATACCGCTTTTGAAAAATCATTGATTGACTCTTTTACTTTTCCCAAGTTTGAATTGGCAAGACCTTTGCCGTAATAAGCAGGGGCATAGTCGTCTTTAGCTTCTATTGCTTTATCGTAAAAAACAACTGCCGATTCAAATTCACCGGCAAGCAGTGCATCATAAGCCGATTGCAAGTATCCTTTTTCATCTGCTTTTAATATGTTAATTATCGTAAAAAACGATATTAATAATATAAGAAACTTTTTCATTTTTTGAACTCCACTTTATTCTTTGTTCTTTTCTGTTTTATAAACTTATAAATTAAAAAAAAATTGTCAATTCCATTCATTTTTTTTTCAAATATAATAAATGTTGAGAAAAATCTGTAAATTTGCATGCTTTTTTAAGAATAAATTTATTGAAACAGGTTAAACTATGGAATTAATTAACGAAAATTATTACATAGGCGGTCTTAAAGTATTGGATTTATGTGAAAAATACTCGACACCGCTTTATGTTTACGATACATCTAAAATGATTGGGCAATATAACAAAATGCTCAATGCTTTTTCTTACCCGAATGTTAAAATCAACTATGCCTGCAAGGCATTAACAAATAAAAATATTTTGAAACTCTTTAAAAATCTTGGTTCAGGATTGGATTGCGTTTCGATTCAGGAAGTATGGTTAGGACTTAATGCTGGATTCAAGCCACAGGATATTATTTACACTCCGAACTGCGTGTCTTTCGAAGAAATCGCATTAGCTGTCAAAGAGGGAGTAAAAATCAATATTGATAATATCTCGATTTTAGACCAGTTTGGGCATGAGTTTGGAAATAAAATTCCTGTTTGCATTAGGGTTAATCCGCATATCATGGCAGGTTCCCATACAAAAATTTCAGTGGGGCATATTGACTCTAAGTTCGGTATTTCTATTCATCAAATCCCACTTGTCGAACGTATCGTTCAAACTCATAATATTATTGTTGAAGGTATCCATATGCATACCGGCTCGGATATACTCGATGTTGAAGTGTTCTTACAGGGTGCTGAAATACTGTTTGATGTTGTCAAAAAATTTCCGAATATCGAATACATTGATTTCGGCAGCGGTTTCAAGGTTCCATACAAACCTGACGACATAGAAACAGATATCGAAGAGCTTGGAGAAAAAATATCCGAACGCTTCAACAAATTTTCAAAAGAATTAGGCAAGGAAATTACACTTATGTTTGAACCCGGGAAATATCTGGTTAGTGAATCAGGATACTTCTTAGTTACGGTTAACGTTGTAAAACAGACAACATCTACAATTTTTGCAGGTGTTGACTCCGGTATGAACCACCTAATCAGACCAATGTTTTACGATGCATATCATCATATTGTCAATGTTTCTAAACCAATGAACAAGCCGCGTATTTATTCAGTTGTAGGGTATATTTGCGAAACTGATACTTTCGGTTACGACCGCAAAATTGCGGAAATTTCTGAAGGGGATATTTTAGGATTCAGAAATGCAGGTGCTTATTGCTATGCAATGTCATCAAATTATAATTCCCGTTTTCGCCCGGCAGAAGTTATGATTCACGAAGGCAAAGACTATTTGATAAGAGAACGCGAGACGATAGAAGACCTAATGAAAAATCAGGTGGATGTGGAGTTTTAACAAACATTTATTTTGGGAAAATGTAAAAAGCGAAACGTGAAACGTGAAACGGAATACAATGTCTGACCGCTGATTTAAACTGATTGAGATGATTTCTATGATTTTCACCTTGTCTTGATTTGTTATTACACTGAGAGGTGAAATTCAGGGATTTCGTAATTCGTTATCAATAAAGGATATATTGGATTTAAAAAAATTAGTTTCACCTAATGCACCACAGTTTTAGATTTTTTATTTTGTCGGTTTCATTCGACAGTGGAATCTTTTGTACCGACAAGAAAGCAATCCGTTAAGTTTAGATTTTCAATATATTTACTGCGATTAAAATATAAAATGTCGCATTTGTCGTGTTTTTTTATTTTTTCGTTTTCGGTTGTCGGAACTGTGATTTTTATGATTAATTTGATTATTATGATTTTTTCGTGAAACGCGAAAACGTGAAACGTAAAACGAAATTCAGTTACACTGAGATACACTGAGAATTCACAGAGTTCCACAGAGAATTTTCCGAACAATTAATTTGCAAAGAACGAGATGGACGAAATTACGAGTTTGGTGCGAAATGTAATTTATTTTATTTTGATTTTATTTTAATTATAAAGCGGAATGTGAAACCAAAGACAATTACACAGAGCTACTCAGAGGATGCACAGAGTTGCACAGAGCTACACACCCCTAACCCCTCTTAATAGAGGGGATTATTAACATTTCTATTTGCAAAGAACAAGATGGACGAAATTACGAGTTTGGTGCGAAATGTAATTTATTTTATTTTGAAAAGGTTTTTATTTCGTGAAACAGCGAAACTGCGAAAACGTGAAACGTAAAACGAAAGACAGTTACACGGAGTTACACTGAGAATTCACAGAGTTGCACAGAGAAAATGTCTGAACCGCTGATTTAGCTGATTGAAATGATTTCGCTGATTTTTTGCTGTCAGGTGTAACAAAGACAGAACGAAATTAAAATGTAGTATGTAAAATGTAGAATGGAAGGCGGTTACACGGAGTTACACAGAGGAGGCACAGAGGGGCACAGAGAAATTAACAATTAGCAATTAACAATTGCTTTCTCTATTTTCCTGCTTTTCGTCTATTATCTTCTTTACAGAGCATTTGACAATTTTCAGCTATTGTTTTTCCTCCTAAGTGCCATGGTGTAATGTGGTCTGCTTCCATATCTTCTAATTCAAACTTCTTTTTGCATTTAACACAAATACCTTTTTGTCTTTCGTAAGATTCTCTTTTTTGGTTATCTGAAAAAGCACGAATGTTTAAATATTTTTCATCTTCAGTAAGAAGATATTCATAGATACCTTTTTTACTCGTAACATCTTCGTCCATCATCAAGCGGACGATTTCCTTTTCAAATGCTTCGGGTACAAATTTTTTATCCTTAAATTTATTATATAAAACTCCCCATTCGATGCCCTTCATCTCTTTGCGGTACTTTGGGAAAATTTTCCGGACCCATTCAATCACTCTTTGAAAATAAACCCATAAATCCTTAGCGTCATCATCATGTTGGTGCTTTGACATATAGTCTTCTATATTGCCGTTTGAAAGCCAATCGATAGCTGTTTCCAAATATTCCTGACGGATGGCTGTTCCGCTAAGATAATCATGGCCGATTTGATAAGCGACACATCCGTTTTTGCTGAAATACCGCTTTGCATCGGTTACCCATGAACCCGAATACACAGCATTACGCAATTCTTGGTCTGACAACTTTTCTCCGGCAATGTTAATTGTCCTGAACCAATCCAATCTTTCGCTATCAGTGCCACTGCAAAAATATATCATTAATTTATAATTATGGATTTGCTCTTTTTTATCATCTTGTAGATTATGGAAATATAGTTTCTCAAAAGAAAAATCCCCGTTTACATATTGACAAATTGAAATTGTCCGTTGCTGTCCGTCTATAATTTCAAAATTGCCGTCGTCGCGAACATGCCAATACATCACATTCAAAGGAAAATCTTTTTTAATAGTATCAATAACAGCATCACGTTGCTTGTCCTTGTAGATAAATTCCCTTTGGTATGGCGGGCGAATGTCAAGTTTGCCTCCAAAACCAATAACACCGTCTTCGGCATTGTCTTTGTAGCCCTCTGCCAATTGCTTTACGGTAATTTCTTTAAGTTCTATTTTCATAACATTTCCTATTTCAATAATTTTCTATTTTCCGATTCCGATAAAACAATCATTTGATGAATTGCTATATTATTTAATTTGATTAATCTGTCTTTTTGTGGCAATCCGTCACTAATTAGTACTGCATTCAAGCTTTCCATATTCGATAAGCAAATTAATTCATTAATCGTCGCATAATCCCTGATATTTCCTTTTAAGTCCGGGTTTGCCTCCCGCCATTGTTTGGCAGTTATACCGAACATAGCAACATTAAGCACGTCTGCTTCGCTGGCATAAATAACAGATGTTTGGGCAGTTGTCAATTCTTTCGGAATCAGGTTTTGCTTTATTGCATCAGTATGAATACGGTAGTTAAGCTTTGCCAATTCACGTTTTGCAGTCCATCCGAGTTGTTTTTGTTCTTCCTCTTTCAACCGCTGAAATTCTTTAATCAGGTATAATTCAAACTCGACAGAAATCCAACTTGCAAATTTGAAAGCAATATCTTTATGGGCAAAAGTTCCGCCATAACGTCCTGATTTTGAAACAATTCCTTTAGCATTAGTAGTGGTAATCCATTTTTGCGGAGATAAAGTAAAAGCATTTAATCCGGCTTCTTTTTTAAACCCCTCGAATTCGAGGTGTTTAAATTCTGTGTTGTTTAAGGTTTCCCAAATCCCTAAATATTCAATTGTATTTCGATTTCTCATCCAATTTGCTATAACGGCTGTCGGTTCATCGCTTTTATATCTGGCAATATCCGTTATAGAAACATAATCTGTTTCGTTTATATGCAATATTGAAATGCTCGTTTGTTTAACTTCTATTTTTGCCATGACGATTCTTTGACAGTAATTTCTTTTAGTTCGATTTTCATAATATTTCCTTTCTACTCCTTCCAATGCTCCCGGAATTTTGAAATATTGCAACAAATTGCAGGGAGAATTTTTAAAATGGGCTTTTTATTTCCAACTGTTTACAAATAATTTTACAGGTTACTTTCACAATTTCATTATGGCGGGGAATACTTGATTGCTTAGCATTTTTTGGATTTTGCCAAATAGTATGATTGCCGCCTTCACGAAATTTAATGCATCCATTACTTTTTAGATACCGCTCAAAATCTATTCTTTTCATTAGGCATAAATTAGTTTTCTTTTGAGGACTTTTTGTTCTTTATAATCATTCTTTAATTGAGCCGATTGGGTATCGAGCAAAAGTTTTAATGCGTCCAATAAATTTTCTTTTAATTCTTCAATAGTCCTGCCTTGGGATATTGCCGCCGGGAATTCTTCAATTTGTCCTGCGTACCAGCCGCTTTCCTCGTCTTTTTGGATAAATATTGTCAATTTTGCATTTTTCATTTTTACCTTAACCTTAATTAATCTTTTAATTATTAGTTGTGACGATTTACAATCACCGAAATTATTTTCACTCAATCTTCTGCCAATTGCTTTACTGTAATTTCTTTTAGTTCGATTTTCATATAATATTTTCAATGATATTTTATTATATATTAATTAATTTCCATCAACATTAAAATTACTTTTAATTAAATTTAAGAATGCCGAGTTTCTTAAATGCGCATCTTCTATAACTGCATTGATATCCCATATAAAAACTCCAATTGGTAGAACTTTTTTTGGTTCCAATGAAATGGCTACAGTTGTTTCTTTATAATACATTTTACCAGAAGAATATAGTTCAGTATATTCACCTGAAAGTTGCAATTCTACTTCTTCATTAAATTCAATAATCCCATAAAACCAAATTCTTTGAATTTGATTATTATAGTATTGCATTAATTTTCTTGCTCTTTTTTCAAGTTGAGTAATTACTTTCATATTTTCTTCTAAAGATATACCCTTTTTCTTTAATTCTACGATTACTACATCAAAAGGTTTTGAATTTTTAGGATTATTAGAAAAAATCAAAGCAATATCAATTCTGTCATCATCTCTTTTTACTTCATTCTCTGTTACAAATTTTAATACATCGGATAATTCTCTATCACTTAAAACAGTTTCATAAGTCATATATTTGTCATCAAGTAACCAAGAATTGTTTCTATAAATATCATTTATGAAATTCGATTTTTCAAATTTCCCTTCTTTTCGAGTAGGTACAAAAAGTTTATGTAGTTCAAATTCACTGTTGTTACCTGTAGTTTTCCTTAGTTTTTCAATAGTTAATTGTCTAAATAAAATGTATTCCGTCAAAGACCTTGAGGACATATCTAATGCTTTAATAAACTGTTCATCGGTTAAACTGCTTGCATCAAGCAATTCTTTCTGATTTTTAAAAAATTCATTTTGAGCTTTTTGTATAATATCATCCCTTTTGATATAACCAATATTTTCTTTTTCAAAATATCCAATTAAATGAGGGTATGTTTTTGATAATTTTTTATTTGTATCAAGATTTCGTTCTTTTATTTTTGGAATTTCTTTTTCAATAATCGATGCAACTTCTTTTCTGAAAAAGGCTTCGATATCCCTAAGTTCACTTTTTGAAATTGTTAAATCTTGCCTTTGCATATCAACTTTTCCAAGAAAATAATCTGAAAATAAAAGAAATACCATTTCATAACCTACTGGAATATTTTCTTCAGCTATTAGATCGATTTTGAAAGTTCTATTGTCAACAGTTACTGCTGAAATAAATGATTGTGTAGTATTAACTTGAATAATTGAGTAATATAAAGTAAATGTATCAGTTAAATTAATAGTATTATTAATTTCTACGATTTTAAACTCAGGTATATCGGAATTGTTTAAAATTTCTTCAGTTCTCTTGCTATCAATTTCTGTTATAATCTTTATTTGAAAATTATGACCGTCATTTTTTAAATGAAAAAGACGTGAATAAAATTCTTCTAAAATTCGTTTTTTTAAATAAGAGGCATGTATATATTCACTTTTTGCAATCCTATGTAATGTATAACCTTGCATTTTAAAAGTAGTACTTGACTCACTTTCTGAAACAATTTTTTCATAAGAATTTGTTTCGTCGAAATTTTCATCAAATTTAAAAACACGATATTTATTTTTATTATAGAAACTTAGAACTTCTATTTCATTAAAATAGCATAAATAAACTAATCTACCTAAGCCTTTATGAGTGCTTTCATCTACATCAAATAGAATAGAAAATTTTTTATATCTTTCATCTGTAAAACCTTCTCCGTTATCTGAAATTTCAACATGTAAAGTTTCTGGGTGATTTAAGGCTTTAGCTGATATTGTAATAGTGATCTTATCAGCATCAGCATCAAGTGCATTAGCAATAGCCTCAATGTAAACCATCTCTAATGATGAATTACTAAAAAACATTTTAACAGCTTGATCTAGTTTTACTCTCATACTCATAATCTCTTATTCCTTATAAATATTCTTCCATATAGTCTATTGCCATTTATATATCCACGACCTTTTTCAATATTTAAATCATATTCATTACCCAAAATCTCAAACTGTTCAGGATTAAATTTATCAAGGAAAGTAATTGGCACACCCATAGCACCTTTGTAATCCATAGGAATATCTTTGGTTTTGTCAACATTAATAGCATCGTAGTTGTCGTACTTGGGATATTCTTCGGGAGTGTATTTCTTATATAGTGTTAAATCTTCGTGTCTTTCTTCATAATCTATATTTGTAAACCACCGAACACCTTTAACTCTTATGTATTTTCTGCCATTTTCATCAATTCTGTGACCGGCGGCAGTTATAGGGTAATTATCAGGCACACCGAATTCCCTGTCACCACTATGAATACTTGCTCCTAACCATAATTTATTTTCTTTAATTAGTTTGAAAATTTCCTTATAAGTTATTGCATTCTGATTGCCAATAATCACAAACTTTTTATCATATTCGATTAATTGTGTAACATATTCCCTGAATAATGAGAAAGGTGGATTTGTAACTACTATGTCAACTTTTTTTAAAAGTTCGATACATTCCTGGCTACGGAAGTCGCCATTGCCTTCAAGGTGCTTTATACCAATTTCTTCCGGTTCGGGAACTTTGTCACCGTCTTTGTCGCCATTGTATTCAAGGTAAATTGCTTTCTCGGAATCGTTTTGACTGAACAATTCGGAATTTTGATTTTTATAGCAGGTTGTGATTAATTTTTTCAGTCCTAAGGATTCAAAATTATATGAGAAATAATGAAAGAAATTGCTAATACGCGGGTCGTCGCAGTTGCAAAAAACGACTTTGTCTTTAAAGTGTTCTTTGTAATGCCAAAGTTCTTTTTCAATATCCGAGAGTTGAGTATAGAACTCATCTTTTTTTGCATTTTTTGCAGTATGCAAATTTTTATTTAAGGATTCTTTTTTCAATAGCATAGCTCAAAATAAAGCAAATATAAGAAATTTTTTAGATTAAGCCATTCCATTTTTGCTTTATTAGGTTTTATTGAGTGTTTTATTATATCCATTAATCTAAAAATTATTATTTTAATTTACGAAAGAAAAAGAATTACGGCAAATATTTTACGACTGAACACACCCCGTCCCTTCGGGACACCCCTCTCAAGAGGGGATTTTACTTTTTTGAAAAAAAATATTATTATTTCTTTAATCCTTCAAACCGAAGACTAAGCTTGTACCAAAGTCGGTTTCCATATTCTTTATTTTGCCATAGCCGGCTTCTTTCAATACAAGCCATATATCGGAACCGGTGTACGCATCGCCACCTATGGAATTAACCAATAATTCAAGAGCAAATAATGTATTGAATTCGGGTGATGTTCTTTTGTCGTCAATTAGTAAATCCTGAATAACTATCTTACCGCCATAATTGAGTGCACGGTTTACTTTTTTAGCTAATTCAATATTCTTCCAAATATCGTTATGTTGAAATACAAAAGAAAGAAATACCAAATCATATCCGGAGCCGATATCGTCCTCAAGAATATCACCTGTGATTATGTTTACTTTATCTGCAGCTTCACGGTTTTTTATGTACTGCAAATAATCCTGTGTAAAGGGTGCGCAATTAGGATATGTAAAAATTGTTGAATGAATTGATGGCTTTGCATTAACAAATTCAATGGCATAATCACCAACACCACCACCGAGGTCAAGCACTCTGTTCACATTAGACAGGTCAATCATTTTTACAATGTCGGCGGCAAGTAAAGAGGAACGCCAATGAACCGCATCAATGAAATCTTCGGTTTCTTCGGGAGTATAATCCTTGATTTGCTTTATATTCGGATTTTTACCGGTTTTAACAGCTTCGGTCAAAGTCCCCCAGGAATCCCAAAGCCGGCTGCTGTAATTCATAATGCTCATGTACTCCGGTTTTGATTTTACTAAAAACCTAAGCGAAATTTCCGTATTTGTATATTTGTCAATCCTCTTTTCTAACAGTTCGAGAGCACAAAGGGCATCGAGCAGTCTTTGAGTGGCACGCTTATCGGTGTTTAAAGTGATGGCTATTTCCGATGCCGTTTTATAATCGGTACCGATAGTCGAAAAAATGTCCAACTGGCAGGCAGTGAATAATGCCCTGCTTTTTTGATAACCGTAAACCATCTCTAAAAGTTTGGAGATGGAGGCATCGTCTCTTTTAAATGGCTTCCAAGATTTCATAAATACTCCTAATCGCTATAAATGTTTGATTAGACTCTCCAATCATTATGCAAAAAACGAAATTTTTCGTTGTTCTCCAAAAAAAATTAATAATAATTTTAAATTTCCCCATTTTTTTAAAGAAAGGGTGTTAAAATTTCATACTGAGCTTGCCGAAGGACGTTTCGCGTTTCGCTGTTTCTCGTTTCACATAAAAAATAAACGACGATTCACGGAAATTTATTATTTTGCCTGATTATGGAATTGTAAATAAATAATTTTTTAACTTTTAATTGGATAATTATGGAAGAAGTAAAAAAGAAGTCGGGTATTAAAGACCTTCCATTTACATATTGGATTGCTATCATATTTGAATTTTTTGAACGAGGTTCTTACTATGGTGTAATGAGTATCCTTTCGGTTTATATGACAGACCATCTCGGATTTACTAAAGACGGATTCACCGGAGTTGGAACAATAAGGGGATTTCTGCAATTTGCTTTTATATATGGTTTACCGCTTTTTACAGGTGCAGTTGCCGATAAAATGGGCTTTAAAAGAACGCTGTTAGTTGCTTTCACATTGCTTGGTACAGGATATATGCTTGCAAGCCAGACAACAGACCATCTGTTTTTCTTTATTGCTCTTGTTATAATGGCAATTGGTGCAGGCACATTTAAACCGGTGATTTCCGGGACAATAGCAAAGGTTACTGACGAAGGTAATTCAACTATCGGCTTTGGAATTTTCTACTGGACAATCAATCTTGGTGCATTTTTAGTTCCTTTAATTCTTGTCCCTTTCCTGAAAGCTGCGTATGGATGGAATTATGTTCTTTTAGCTGCAGGCATTGGAACAGGTGCTATGATTATACCGACTCTTTTTGGGTATAAAGAACCGCCAAGAGAAGCTATCGTTAAAGAACCTCTTGGGAAAACAATAAAAGGTATTTTTGAAAAAGTGTTAATGGTATTTAAAGACTGGAGATTCATCTTATTTATATTTATATATTCCTGGTTTTGGATTCTTTACTTCCAAATGTTCGGAACAGTGCTTTGGTATGTCCAATACTTCGTTGACCCAACATCTTTTAATGTATTTGTGAATAATGTTTTCGGTGAAAACTGGCTGAACAATCTTGCAGGAGTTAATTTTAAATTTGGTATCGAGTTCGTTACCGTTATCAATGCCGGAACAATAATATTACTGCAATTCCTTGTTACATTCATTGTCAAAAACACAAGAGCATTACCTACTATGCTAACCGGCATTTTGTTTGGTACTTTCGGAATGCTCATGCTTGCTTTTGGTAATAGTATCTGGATATTTATGGCCGGGATAGTTATGTTCTCAATCGGTGAGATGACAGCACATCCGAAATTTATTTCCTATCTGGGAACAATAGCACCACCCGATAAGAAAGCAACATATATGGGATTCGGATTCCTTTATGGAATGATTGGTGCATTAATCGGGGAAATATTAGGTGCAAATTTATATGCCCGTCTTGTTGATAATCCAATGATAGATTTTATTAGAGAAAAATTAATTGCTTCAGGTCAAAGCATTGAAATGGCAAATAACATTTTAATAAAAGATGCTTTGGTTATTGCCGGTAAAATCGGATTGACAAAAGAGCAGATAGCGGCAAATGCTTACACAGATGAGTTATGGATAATATTCAGTTGTATAGGCGTTGTCTGCATTATCGGTCTTTTATCCTATCAAAAATTTATCGGGACAAGAAAAGCTTCAGATTTGAAATGAGATAGCAAACAGCAGACGCAGACAGAAGACAGAAGGACTGAAGAACAGAAGGACCGAAAGACAGTAAGGATTGAAGAACAGAAGGACTGTTGAACTATTGTACTAAAGAACTAAAGAACTAAAAAAAGAAGTGAAGTAACTGGATAATGTTTCTTCACTTCTTTTGTTTTAACTCACAACTCTTAACTGTAGGGACACATTGCAATTTGCCCCTACTACTCAAAACTGACTTCTGACTGCACATATCAAAAATCCCTTCTCCCTTTTCCTTTTTCCATTCTCCATTTTAAAAAACATTTGATTATTTGAGCAAACTTTTATAACTTAGAATAATTATGTGTACATAAATTTAATGGTGATAATATGAAAAAAATATTTATACTTCTTTCGCTGTTTATATCAATGATATATTCTTCTTATGCAGAGCAAGAAACACTTCGGAATTGGGATACAACCTTGCAAAGCTATGTTTATTATCCCTCATCCGATTACCAGTGGCAAGTCGCACATTTTTATCCCGAAGCACCTTGTTTGATAAAACAAATCAAAATCTATTGTTCCGGGAACGCAGGAAGTGCACAGCTTTTTATCGCGACTCAAGAAGCCGGCTCAAACATTCCCGCAATTACTTTTTACACAAGTAAAGCTGCAAGGGTTTTAAATATCAATGTAAATGCTCAACCAAACACCGGTGTCCCAACAACAATTGATATCGACCCTCCAATTTCCATTACAGGGAATCAACTTTTTGTTGGATTGATTAACCTGTCAAACGGAACAAATTGGTTAACAGACCAAGTCGAAAGACCTTCATTTTGTGAATATACAGAAGATGGTGTTTTAATAAAATACAACAATTCACTTTTACTGGACAGGCAAGCCCAGTGGTCTTATGGTACAGGCGCACACTTGGTTGACGTAATTGTTGATTATCCTACAAAAACACCTGCATATCATTTTCAGGATGTTACAGAAGAATACGAACTTCCTACAAATTTTAATCCCGGCACTATTGCATTTGCAGATTTTAATGATGACGGCTTTCAGGATTTGCTTGTCCGCGGTAAACTTTACCAAAATAATGAGGGGCAAATCTTCGAGGATATTACATCAACTGCCGGTTTATACGGTACACCTTCAGCAAACCTTTTCCTTGACATGGATAATGATGGGGATTTGGATATTCTTTTTTTAAATCAGGGAACGGGAGCAAAAAGTGTGATATTTATAAATGAAGGAGACGGAAGTTTCAGCGATAAGGAATTAAATATTCCCGAACTTTTTGCTGTAACATCCTATAGTGTAGCAGATGTGAACGAGGATAAATATCCGGATTTATTTATCGGACAGCTTTGGAAAACGAAACCTGAACCATTACCGAATTATATGCTTTTGAACAATAAAAGTAATGATTTTACAGATACAACAAAACTACTATATCCGGATTATGACGGTACCTGGAATTATCCCAATGAGCAGTGGGACCCACCAAACATGATTGTTGACAGAAACCGAAGCAGCCGTGGCTCACAATTTGTGGACTTTGACAATGACGGTGATTTGGATTTGTTTGTTACTAATTATTTTTTGCAATGGGATGAATTTTACCGGAATAATGGCGATGGTACTTTCTCAGATATAATCAGTCAGAAAAATATTGATGTTAATCAAACAGGGCATAATCACGGTACGGGAGTTGACTGGTACGATTACGATAATGACGGCGATATGGATTTGCTTTTATCTCAATTCGCTTTTCCCGGATTCATAGAAGATTATGACCACAGACCAATGACAATATACAAAAACAACGGAGCACCGAACTATTCTTTTACAGATACTTACAATCCAAGCGATTTTGTTTCCAACATCGGCTTGGGATACGAAGAAACCTATGCCGGAGCCGCATGGGGAGATGCAAACAACGACGGCTTGACAGATTTGATAGCAACAACATCTAATAGTTGCCGGTTTATAGATTTTTACCAGCAAAGCAATGACCACACTTTTGCCAACAGAACTTTTGAATACGGATTGGAAGGAATAGTAACAGGTGAAGATGCTTGCTGGGTGGACTTTGACAATGACGGCAAGCTCGATTTGGCAATGTCGGACAACAGGCAGTTCAGATTATTTAAAAATTTCTATGACTTGAACTACGACTGGCTGGAAGTTGACCTTGAAGGAAAAGCAGGTCAGGAGAGTTATATAACCGGAGCCAGAGTTAAGGTTTATACAAACAACGGCACTTTTACTCAAGAAGTTTCTCTTGGCAGGGGACAAAAGATGCAAAAGCCATTTCGTCTTCACTTTGGACTAGGTAAAACAGCAGAAATCGAAAAAGTTGAAGTCCGTTGGCCCGGAACCACCGAATATGAAGTATTCTTTTCCATACAGCCAAATATGCTTGTGAAGTTGATTCAGGACAAAGGAGGTATGCCACAGGTTCCGGAAAAACCTGTTTTGGCTTATCCCCTCGATGGAACTATTGATTTCGACTCGAAAGCTGATAAAATTAAATGGAACAGAACTGACAATGCCGATAAATACCATATTTTGGTTGCCAAAGACAATGCATTTTCAAATGTAGTTGTTGATAATGCTGACATTGCTAAACCCGAACAGGAAGTCAAAGACCTTGAAGGTTTAACAAAATACTATTGGAAAGTTAAAGCAGGTAATTTTGTCGGTTACGGCGATTGGTCTGACATCTGGAGTTTTACTACTGCAGAAATTATTTCGGAAGTTCCGGCAAAACCGCTTCTTACTTCTCCTGAAGATGGAGCCGCTGATGTTAGTAAAAAGAATGACAAATTTGTTTGGCAGGCTGTTGACGGTGCCGATGATTATAATTTACAGGTAGCCGAAAACTTTTCATTCAATCCTGTTGCTCTGGATATAAGCGGAATAACAGCAACAGAATTTCCCGTTTCCGATTTAGCAGGAAATACAACATTTTTCTGGAGAGTCCGCGGATGGAACAAGGCAGGATTTGGCGAGTGGTCAACATTACGTAACTTTACAACAGACAACAGCCGCCCTGATTATCCATTAGCTCCTGCTCTTTTATCACCTGTAGCGAAGACAACAAATGTTCTTCAAAGTTCATATTTAACTTGGGAACCGGGAGTTGGTGCTACTCAATACAGGATTCAGGTATCAACTCATTATACGATGGGTAAAGACATAGTTGTTGATACTGTAATTAGGCCAAACAAATATCCTGTTAGCAGACTGGAAGGAGAAACCGAATATTTTTGGCAGGTATATTCTATTAACTCTCGTGGCGAAAGTGAAGAAGCATCCGAAGTTTGGAACTTCACCACCGGAATTTTCACCAGTGTCGAAGAGCTCAATCTTATTCCATACAACTTTTATATCAGCGACCCTCTTCCAAATCCAATGACGAGTACAACTTCATTCGATATTGGTATTTTGACCAATACTCATGTTTCTATCATTGTCTTTGATGTAAACGGGAGACAAGTTGACAGGATATTATCAAAGCAAATGAATGCAGGAACATATAGAATCAATTGGAATCCTGATAATTTACAATCAGGAATATATTATATTCAATTATCTTCAGGAGTTCATAGCGAAACTAAGATGCTGTCGGTTGTAAAGTAAGAAATAGAATTAAATTGAAAAGGGAGTTATCTTAGTAAAAGTGAAGCTAACTCCTTTTTAATATAATCTCCAATTGATAATGTATTTGTTGAAGATAGGTTCAAATAAAAAGCTTAGAAATTTTCAGAAAAACTAACGGTAACAAGTTGCTCTTTTGTTGATTATTCCAAAAGTTAAAACACAAACTTTGTTACTTCGGATTCATCTACTATCAATCTTATTTCGGTAACGGCTGTCCAGCTTTCTCCTACGCTGATTGTTCCTCTGTACCCGAATAATTGAATTTTATGACCTTTATAAGTACCTTTCGCCTCAAAATTATTTTCGTAATCGAATGCTCCCTGTAATAGAGTAGAATCATTGATACTTAAATAATAATTATAATTTTGATATTTACATTCTATTTTCCAGCCCATGGTTTCATTTGCCGGTTTGTACATAGTATATTGTACATTGTAGGGTGTACAAGAAATTAAAATCAAAGTTAATATGATGATTAAATATTTCATAATATCCTCCAAAATAAGTAAACATTATTATTCAATAATACTTTTTTAAAATTTGAATTTATTGCTTAAATAATTTTATGTAAAAACAGAGAATTTGTTATATCTTCAAATATTACTTAAAGTATAACTTTATATATTCTTAAAACTGAAAAGTCAAAGAACCTGAATCATTGGTATTGTACATCTCCACAACATCAATACCTTTTTCTATTATGAATTCATCTTTTTTAAAATGGCTGGACAGAGTAAGAACCGGCTATTCCCACATATCCATTAGAAAAAATAAAGTTTATAATGCCCCCTACATGAAATTACAATAATCATGTCATTCAAAACCCGATAAACAAGTCTGTGTTCTTCTGTTATTCTCATGCTCCAATATTTTTCGGTTCCATTTTTTAAAAGCTCAGGTTTCTATACTCGCAAAACACCTATACTCCTAAGCCCCTAAAATACAAACTTCGTTACTTCGGATTCATCAACAATAAACCTAATTTGAACTTCATATATCCAATCATCTCCGGAACCGGGAACTCCCCTTCTGAAACCAAATAGCTGAATTTTATGCCCATCGTATAAAGTTCCCAATTCAAAGTTATTTTTAAAAAGTGGGAAATCACCTGATAATACAGTAATATCATCAATTAATAAATTATAATTACCATGGGCATCTTTTTGACATTCAATTTTCCACCCCTTAGCATTGTTTGATGGCTTATACATTGTAAACTGAGATACTGTGCAAGATATAACTAACACCGATAATAACATTATTAAGTATTTCATGACATCCTCCAAAAATAAAATTAAATAATAATTACATAAATATTTTTTAAAACAAAAAACAATCAACTACTATTTAATTTTACGAAGGAAATTTTAAATGGTTATTACTCTATCTATCTCTTTAGGTATTCCATTAAGGATTTCTTCAAAACCTATAAACTAAAGCCAATATGAAATCCGTATGATACATTTTTCCCGCATCGAGTTCTTTATCGGTTTTAAAACTATCTTTATAAAGCGGAGTAATTGCGCGGGTGCCGTATGCTGTTATTGAAAATCTTTCTGAAAGCAGATAGGAGGCACCTAAACAAAAAGCGAAATCGAGAGAATTGAGAAATCCATAATTGTCATAATACTTTTTTAAATCATCATAAAAACCGCCTTCGCCGACAATAACTCTTGCATTAATGTCATTTTTACCGCCGATTAGATATGAGATTTGAGCAGCTGCCGACAAATCAAATTTCTCCGATATTTTATAGTTAAGAAACACAGGAATATCTATATAAAATAAAGCCATATCACCTTTAATCATGGCAGTATAAAACGTAGGTACCAATCCTGTAACTCCGTCTATCTCGGTTTCAACAATTGTATCCCGTCTGTAGAAAGTATCGTAATTTGCTCCTTTCAACGAAATAGATATTTCCGGTTGCAAAGTAATTCTGTCATTAACTTTGTAATTACAGTAAACTCCAAAATGTGGTCCTAACAATGGAGTGAATGTCAAGTTTTCAAGGAAAATTGTGGGAATAGGACCTCCGTAAATAAGTCCGGCTTTAACTCCGAAGTCAAAGTCCATTGTATTTTCTTCAGCAAAAACAATAGACGAAAATAATAAAAGGCAGAGTAAAATTTTCAATTTATCTACCCCACGAGTCAAGTTTAATAATCTTGCCTCCGGGCATTTCCATCGAAAGTTCGTCAACATACATTACAGAGCCGACTCTTGTGTTCTCAGGGTCTGTGAAATACCTGCCCTGAGTACTTGATATTACTGCAATCCTTATCGAATCCGGGTCAACATCGGGATAGTAATAATTTAATGCTATATCAAAAGAATCCCAAGTGCTTGTATTGCCCAAAACCCTCCAGCATTCTGCAATGGTGTCTGTTTTCTTTAGCTGTGTATTCCATTTAGTCATAGCAAAAAAGACAGAGCCGGAATCCCGGTCAACTCCCTGATATTTATAATAACCTTTTAATCTGACCGGTTTTCCTGTAAATGGCTGTCCCGTATTTATAAAATTTGGTTTATTCGGATATTTATCCGGATTGAATTCACCAGCCAAAACCATTCCGTTAATTATCAATGTCCCGAACTGCTTTGTTTCCATCCTTGCTGCATACTGCCCTGCATAAGCATCTGTGCTTTTTTCGGTAGTAACAGGACCTCCTAAAAGACGCAATCTGTTTGTTGTAGTCCAAAAGCCGCCTTTGGGCTCTTCATACATATATTCATTTTTATCATTGTATGTCGTTGTCCATTCCTCAAAAGTGAAATTTGGAACAGGCACAAACAAAGTATCATCCGGTTTTTTGTGATTCGTTGGAGTATCCTTACATGACAAAAGCAAACTTGCTGTCAATATAACAATAGAAATAATAATATATTTATTCATAGTTTATCTTTCATTTTTTAATTTAGATTGAAACACAATAAAATATCCATTGAAATGATGTTTAATTCTAAATACTTTAAATTCTTTCCTTTCGTTTTTACTAAAAACAAAATCGAATTTTTTAATTATCGAATCTTCTTCATCTTTTGAATAAACGGGATGTAAGAAGTTTATTGTATCATCAAGAATTTCTGAATATTTTTTAGGATTTAATAAATTACCTTCAGCTTTAACTTCGGTCATTATTCTGAATCTCAATTTTACCGAAGCTTTCTCGACATTTCTGACTTTACTTAAATTTTCCTGTTCAGAAAAAAGTTTGTTGAGAATGTCTTTGATATCTCCTTGAATTTTTATATCTGAACTTGCGAGTTTTTCTTCCAACACTTGTTGAAAAGAATTACTAATAAGATTTTGGACGCTTATTGTTTCGAAGAAAGCACCATTTACGAGGCAAACTTTACAATGCTCTCTTTTTCTTCCTCTAACTAAATAAAATACATCTCTTTCAGGTAAAGAGTAAATGTTATTTCCGGAATTTTCCATTTGAGTATAAATATGGCTATTTTCACTCGGTATAATCTTACTTATTTCTTTTTTTCTTGTTGGAATTGTAGAATTAAATGAAGAAACAGAATAGGATTTGCTGTCTTTTAACTCTATTAATTCTCCTCCGGTGAAAAATGAGCTATCACTGTTTAGCTTAATTGCCATGTCAGGAAAAACACCAATATTCCTGCATGAGAGCAAAGTTTCATCGAATGGAAAATTTTCTAATTTATCTAAATTTAAAAAAAATTCTTTTTTAGTATTTAGCGATTTAAAAAAATGGTAGATTGAATTCATAATACTACATCTCAAAAAGACTTAATATGTTTTTATTTTGTTGAAACTCCACACCATTATTTTCATATCCCCATATTTCCTGAAGTTTTTCAGTGTGTAAATAATCCTTGAAATATTTCCCAATATTATCTGAAGCCGAAATATCATTGAGTCTGTTGTTAATACATTTAACATTATCAGGGTCAAGTTCAATACCGATTGAGTTTCTTTTTAATTGCTTTGCTACAACAAGCGTTGTTCCTGTTCCTGCAAATGGATCTAAAATTGTATCTCCAACTTTGGATGAAGATAAAATAATTCTAATCAATAGAGATAATGGTGATTGCTGCTTGTGAAATCTTTCTCCATTCTCGGACCTAATTGCTTCGTCACCTGCAAAATAACCTGATGTAAGTTCACGAATATCATCCCAGACATCAGTAACAAAAACTCCATGGTCATAACCATTCTTATAGTTTGGTGGCAGTGGCGGAGATATCCTTAATTTATTGAAAATTCTAACTTTTTCTCCTTTTATTGCAAAAGCAATTATTTGGTAATGCTTTCCGAATTTGTTTGAGCAAGGAACTGCCGAAGTTTTCTTTTTCCAAATGATAAGATTTTGTAAGTTCCATCTGGAATTTCTTAAACAATTTAAAACTTGCTCAGTATTTTTTTCTCTTTGCATGAAATATATTGCTCCACCGGTTGATGTAATATTATAAATTTTATTACATACATTTTGCATCATATCCCAATATTCGCTATCAGACATGTTGTCATTATGATACTTGTATTCTTTATTTTGATTAAATGGCGGGTCAAGAAATGTTAAATCAATGTTGCTTTGAATATCAGGCAAAATATCAAGACAATTACCCTCAATTACCTGATGTTTAAAGTTATTTTTCAGTATATTTAAAATATTTCTCATTATAATTCAAATTCAAATTTAGGAATAATCGAAAGATAACATTTTTATTAAATAATTACAAAACCGTTGATAAAAAGATTTGTAATGTTAAAAATTTATTTCAACCATTTATTTCAATTCAATTCTTTTTTCCTTTTTCTCTTCTAACGATTTAGCATTTAATTTAGTGACTACATTCCTTCCTGTTGTTTTTTCCAATTTTAGTCTTGCAGCTTTAGCTACATTGCCACCTTTTTTGGCAATAACTTTATTTTCTTCAAAACTTTTTGGCTCTTTATCTTTAGATATTTCTGTCGTTGATGCTTCTGCAAGCATATTTAATACTAGTTCAAGGTTGGTCATATTATCCCGTAAACCTTCAGTTTTTAGTTCTTTGTACTTTTTATACTCTTTGGTTGTGAAACCACTCCACGCTTTTGTGATTTCATCAGTTAAAATTGCATATTCCATTCCTTTTTTTATGCCACGATTATCCCACTCATCAGTAAGTTCTTTACGTATCTCAATGCTTTTAAGACGTTGGTTTATCCATTCTTTGCTGTATCCTTTCTTCAGATAGGTTTCCATCAGCCGGTCAAGACCAAGTTCAGGATTATCAATTTCATCAATTCTTTCTCTGCCGACTTTAGCCAGCCATTGTTTGAATGGCTCAGCTTTTTTGGATGGGATTGATTGAATCAATCTCAGAATTTGCTCAGTATCAGCGACATCTGTACTATAATATTTCCCATCTGTAGATAATAATTTCAGTTGTCCGATTTTTTCGGACAACTCACTTCCTTCGATTTTTAATTTGGATTTTAAATCACTCCAATATTTTCTTGGACGCTCAGTATCAGTAATTGCCTCTATAACATCAACAATCGAAAAGTACCATTTTTCCTTTTCTTCATCCCATTGTGTCCGGATGCGTTTTTGCTCAAAAAGTTTTATTGATTTTTCCATTTCACTCTAAAATTATCTACTTCTCAAAATATTTTACATTTTTCAAATCTTTGAAATGCTTGTCTGTTGTGTAAAGAATGCTATTATACATCATTGCTGTTATATAAATTATTGAATCAGCCATAGGCAATTTTGTTTCCTTGCTATATTGGGATGCAATTATCGCCAAATTATAATTAAAATCAATAATAGTACCATTTTGGAGATAAAGCGTATACTCATTTGCCAATCCTTCATTATACTCGTATAATAGTTTTTTATGGACTTCAAACACGACAATTGTTGGTACTAAGAATTCATTTTTCTTAAATTCGGGATTATCCCTAATAATTTTCCCCAAATCCGAGCCGGCAAAAAATTCAATCCACATTGAAGAATCAATCAGAATCATATTCTATCCTCTTCTTCTCTATCAATATTTGTATCCATACCTTTTAATGTACCGAATAATTCCCTGATATCCCTTTTAGGTATTAATCTTATCTGTCCTGATTCATACGATACCCAAAATTCCTGTCCGGGTTTGACATTCATTGCCTTGCGAACCTCGCTTGGTATCACTATTTGATACTTCGATGATAAAGTTACCGAACTCATAAAAACCTCCTACTAAATTACTATCGTTCTAATAATGTAAAGCAACGGAGTTATCGATAAAATATTGTAGAGCAAAAAGCTAATTTAAAGTTTACATCCATTTTAAAATACCAAATTATTCAGACAAAAATTCAATCCCGCTGGGATTGTAAGACCTTTGTGTAATTTTAATGTTACAAACATTCAATCGCTTTGCGATTGTCCCTTTCTCCATTTTCCCTTTTTCCAATATTCAGTCTACTGACTTCTATTGTTTATTTTTCACTAAATAAATTTTTCTAATTCACTCCATAATTTTAACTTCGGGATAATCTTGAAGTGTTTATCAAAAGTAATTAATTCTGCATCGTACTCGTAAGCTTGTGCCGCTATCCAAACATCATTGATTGGTATGGGGAATCCTTTCTTCCATAAATAGTGCTTTATCTCGGAAAAGATAGATGCTGTTTTAATAGTCGCATTAATTGTACTTACCTTCGGATTTGTCAAGAATTCATTCAAAAGTTTAATATTTTCTTTTTCCTTCGTCCCACCTTTAAATCCTGTTAATAACTCTGCAACAACAATGATGGACATATATATTATATCAGATTTTTCAAGTTGGTTTAAAACTAATTCACTACCTCTCAATAATCCTGAATAAGCATTAGTATCAATCAGAGCTCTCATGAAACCCAGTCACTTTCATAAATTTTTTCGAAATCTTCTGTTTTTTCCTTAAATTGACTATAATCTTCATCGTTCCAAAATCCCAGATATTTTTGAAAAGAAACTTCCTGTTTTTCCTCTTTATCTCCAATAAATACCTTGACCAATTTATCTTTGATTTCCTGATTCATACTTCTCATGTTTTTTTTGGCTTCATTCCGAATAAGAGTGTATAAATCTTCTTCTAAGTTATGTATAGTTATTGATTTCACATATTCTCCATTTATTATGAACCATTTTGGTGCAAAATAGTTAAATTTTCATTAAAATCAAAGAATTTTTTTAAAAAATTCAATTCCTTAAGGACTGTAAACACTTGAGGATCTTTAATATTACGAACATTCATTCACTCTGTGATTACTTCTTTCTTCCTTCTCCCTTTTTTCTTTCTCTATATTCTGACTTCAGTCTACTGTCTACTAAGATTCATTCTACATTCTACATTAAAACTTGCCGACTGTCGACTAATGACTAACGACTATCGACAAAACTTATCCCCAATTCCTTCAACTGCTCCTCATCCACAGCCGAGGGAGAGCCGTCCATTAGCGATAATCCGCTTGTAGTTTTCGGGAAAGCAATAACATTCCTGATATTTTCAGTTCCTGCGAGTGTCATTACCAATCTGTCCAATCCGAGTGCTATTCCTCCGTGGGGTGGTGCCCCGTACTTCAATGCATCGAGTAAAAATCCGAATTTTGTATTTGCTTCTTCCTGCGACAAGCCAAGTAACCTAAACATCTTTTGCTGAATTTCAGTGTCGTGAATTCTTATACTGCCGCCACCGACTTCTGCTCCATTGACAACAATGTCATAAGCCCTGGCACGAACTTTCCCGGGTTCGGTATCAATAAACTGCATATCCTCCGGTTTTGGAGAAGTGAACGGATGATGCATTGCAATGTATCTTTTCGTTTCTTCATCGTACTCGAATAATGGAAAATCTACTACCCATAGAAAAGCAAATTTATCTTTAGCTTTCTCAATCAAACCTGTTTGCTTTGCTATCTCAAGTCGCAATGCTCCTAAAACAGTATAGCATGTTGTCCATATATCTGAACCGAAAAGCAGTAAGTCACCATCTTTTGCGTTAGTTCTTTCGATGATAGAATCCAATTCTTCCTTCTTGAAAAACTTTGCTATTGGTGAATTAATTTGACCGTCAGCAAGTTTCATCCATGCCAAACCTTTTGCTCCATACTTCTTTGCAAACTCTGTTAGCTCATCAATCTTTTTTCGCGAATATGTTTCAGCACAACCTTTTACATTCAGCACAGCAACCGCTCCACCGTTATTTACAGCATCTGTAAAAACTTTGAATTCACAATTAGCAACAATATCAGAAATATCTTTTAGTTTCATCTCAAATCTCAAATCCGGCTTGTCGCTTCCGTATTTCTCCATAGCATCTTTATATGACATCCTTTGAAATGGTATCTGAATATCTATTCCTAAAGTTTCTTTCCAAAGAACTTTGAAAAATCCTTCAGTCATTTTGATAATATCTTCTTCATTGATGAATGACATTTCAACATCAATTTGCGTGAACTCCGGCTGACGGTCGGCTCTCAGGTCTTCGTCTCGAAAACATTTTGCAATTTGCACATATCTGTCGAATCCCGAAATCATAAGTATTTGTTTGTATAGCTGTGGTGATTGAGGCAAAGCATAAAATCTGCCTTTGTGTATCCTGCTCGGCACAAGAAAATCTCTTGCTCCTTCTGGCGTGGACTTCATGAAAAATGGTGTTTCTATCTCAATAAAATTATTTTTGTAATAATACTTGTGCATTATCTGATAAAGCTCATTCCTCAAAATCAGATTTTTCTGCAAAGAAGGTCTCCTCAAGTCAAGGTAGCGGTATTTCAATCTTGTTTCTTCCTGAAGTTCAATGCTGTCGTCAATTTCAAATGGAGGTAAAACCGATTTATTTAAAATGCTGTATTCATCAAGCAAAACCTCTATCAATCCTGTAGGAATATTTTGATTAGGATTTGAACGCAATCGGACTTTACCCTTAATCCAAATGACAAATTCGGATTTTAACTCCTTTGCTCTTTCTGCCAAATCAGGGCGATTCTCAGGTTCGATTACAATCTGAATAATACCATATCTATCCCTCAAATCAATAAAAATCAAGCCGCCGAGGTCGCGAACACCGGCAACCCAGCCATTCAAAATTACTTCTTTTTTCTCATGTTCTTTTCGTAATTCTCCACAAGTATCAGTCCTTTTTGGGAATACCATACCAAATACCCTTTTAAAATAATTGTATAAATATAATTAGGCAAAATTAAGAAAGTTTAAGGAGTTCTTAAAGTTTATAAAGTTCATCAAGTTCTCAAAGACAAAAACTGAGTGTGAAACAGGGACTGTCAATAAAGAGTCATTGATAACGGAACGAAGGAAGTTAAAAATCCAAAAACTGCCTGAATACCGGATTTCTCACTTCGTTACCAATGACAATCCGGCTATTTTCTTACTTTAAGTCAGTCCCATTTATAACAAGAAATGTTTTTTCAGTATGTCATTCAAACTTATAATTTCATATTTTAACTATATTTAATATAAAAACTTGTAAGATTTCAACAGCTTGATTAAATTTGTTATTCTATGAATTTAATGAAATTGATAATAATTACAATTTTTTTTTATTAAGGAGTGAAAATGACAAAGAAAAAAGAAAAGACTGTTAAGAAAACAGCAAAGAAAAATGTAAAATATGTTTATTACTTTGGAGGTAAAAAAGCCGAAGGAACCGCTGAAATGAAAAATCTTCTCGGCGGTAAAGGTGCCAACCTTGCAGAGATGGTTAACCTTGGTATTGAAGTACCCCCCGGCTTTACTTTATCAACGGATATATGCACTTACTATTACGAAAATGGGAAAAAGTATCCGAAATCATTAAATGATGAAGTAAACACAGCACTGAAAAAACTCGAAAAAGAAATGGGAATGAAATTCGGTGATGTCAAAGACCCCTTATTAGTTTCGGTTCGTTCAGGTGCCAGAGCTTCAATGCCGGGTATGATGGACACAGTTTTAAATTTAGGATTGAATGATAAAACTATTGTCGGTCTAATCAAAAAAACAGGCAATGAAAGATTTGCATGGGATTCCTACCGCAGATTTGTATCTATGTACGGCGATGTTGTATTAGACCTGAAACCTCAGACCAAAGATGACATTGACCCATTCGAAGAAATTTTAGAGAAAAAGAAGAGAGATAGAGGGATTGAATTTGATGTTGATTTCACTGTTGATGACCTAAAAGATTTAGTTAAGCAATACAAAGCCGCTATTAAGAAAATCAAGAAAATTGATTTCCCCGAAGAACCGATGGACCAGCTTTGGGGGGCTATTGGAGCCGTATTTGGTTCATGGATGAACAACCGGGCTATCATTTACCGTAAATTAAATAATATTCCGGAATCTTGGGGAACCGCTGTAAATATTCAGACAATGGTATTCGGGAATATGGGAGAAGATTCCGGCACAGGTGTCGCTTTCACAAGAAATGCCGCATCAGGTAAAAACGAATTCTATGGCGAATTTTTAATGAACGCTCAAGGTGAGGATGTCGTTGCAGGTACTCGAACTCCACTCCCCATTATTCAACTAAAAGAAAAAGACAAAAAATCATATAACCGGCTTATGGAAATAAGGCAAATTCTCGAAAAACACTATAGGGATATGCTCGATATAGAATTTACCATTCAAAACAAACGTCTTTGGATGTTGCAATGCCGTGTTGGCAAGCGTACAGCAATGGCTGCAATGAAAATTGCTGTTGAAATGGTCAAAGAAAAACTTATTAAACCCGAAGAAGCTGTAATGAGAATTGACCCTGAACAATTAAATCAATTACTCCGTCCGGTGTTTGATGCAAACGGTAAATCGCAGGCATTAAAAGATGGCAGATTGGTTGCTAAAGGTCTTAATGCTGGTCCCGGAGCCGCTACAGGTAAAGTTGTATTTAATGCTGAAGATGCTGAAGAGTGGGCAGATAAAGGCGAGAAGGTTATTTTGGTTCGCATCGAAACATCTCCTGAGGATATCGGTGGTATGAATGCTTCTGAAGGTATTCTTACGGCACGTGGCGGTATGACTTCACATGCCGCATTGGTTGCTCGACAAATGGGTAAAGTTTGTGTTGCCGGTTGCGGTGAATTAAATATTGATTATAAAGCCCGAAATATTACTGTAGCGGGAAGAAACGAAGTAATTAAGGAGGGTGATTGGATTTCAATTGACGGAACAACAGGAGAAGTTATTACCGGACAAATCAAGACAAATCCAAGCGAAGTTGTCAGAGTTTTGATTGACAAATCAATCAAACCTGAAAATGCACCTGAATACTTGATTTATGCTCAAATCATGAAATGGGCAGATACTTTCCGTAAGATCAATGTCAGGACTAATGCTGACCAGCCCGACCAATCTGCAAATGCAGTAGCTTTTGGTGCTGAAGGTATCGGATTGTGCAGAACCGAACATATGTTCTTTGGTGAAGGTAAAATAGGACCTATGAGAGAAATGATTCTTGCTGAAACAGTCGAAGATAGAAAAGCAGCATTGAAGAAACTGTTGCCATTACAAAGAAAAGATTTTGAAGGAATTTTCCTTGCAATGGACGGAAGACCAGTTACAATCAGAACTATTGACCCGCCATTACATGAATTCTTGCCGCATGACAAAAAAGGTCAGGAAGAATTAGCTAAACAAATGGGAATTTCTCCAAAACATGTACACGACAGAGTTGAATATCTTCATGAATTCAATCCAATGTTAGGTTTCAGAGGTTGCCGTTTAGGTCTTCTTTATCCTGAGATAACCGAAATGCAGGCAAGGGCAATTTTTGAAGCAACGGTTAATGTTATCAAAAAAGGCAAGCAGGCATTGCCCGAGATAATGATACCATTGGTAGGTCATGTCAAAGAACTTAAGGAACAGGAAGTAATCCTAAGAAATGTTGCCGAAGAAGTTATGAAATCATCAGGTATCAAGTTCAAATATCTTGTTGGTACAATGATTGAAATTCCAAGAGGTGCAATCACTGCAGACGAAATCGCTGTAGTTGCTGAATTCTTCTCATTTGGAACAAATGACCTTACACAAACAGCACTTGGTGTCAGCCGTGACGATGCAGGACGTTTCTTACCTGAATACGTCAGGAGAGAAATTTATCAGCAAGACCCGTTTGTTTCTATTGACCAAAAGGGTGTCGGATTCCTTATGAAACATGCTGTTGAATACGGAAGAAAAACAAGACCTGAGATTAAGTTAGGTATTTGCGGAGAGCATGGCGGAGACCCGAATTCTGTTGAATTCTGCCATAATATTGGCTTGAATTATGTTTCCTGTTCACCTTTCAGAGTTCCTATCGCAAGATTGGCAGCTGCAAGAGCCGCTATTAAAGATGGCAGTTACCTGAAGAAGGACAAAAAAGTCAAAAAAGGTAAGAAGTAGAAAGTTTTTCAATTTTAAATTTTACGTTCTAAATTTTAAGTTTATAAGTTAAAAGAAGGATAGTTTTGATTTAAGTTCAGTCAGTTGTATCAACTGACTGAACTTTTTTTTCCTTTTAAATTCATACTTCGACAAGCTCAGTATGACAGAGTAGATAGTTGATTACTCACTGCGTTCGGAATGTCAACAGTAATTATAATTCAGGGTGTAATACTAAATTGATAACAAGAGTAGTAAAATAGATAAATTTTCCTTATATTTGTAAAAGAACATTTTATCAAATAATAAGGAGAATTACAATGCGTACCTTAAAAGTTGTAGACATTCATTCAATAGATGAATTACGGAAAA
>JAZDIP010000023.1:0-152446 GCA_043804925.1 bacterium
CAAAATATAGAATATGAATATAATAAAAATAGGCGGTGCGGTTTTAAAGTCTCAAAGCGGTTTTGAGGCAATGATAGATATTTTGAAAAAGTATACGGAAAGACCATTACTTATTGTCATATCCGCTTTTTCGAAAGCAACAAGAGACCTTGCTAAAGCAGCAAAACTTGCTGAAGCTGGCAATGAAAAAGAAGCTATGGCAATTCTCGAGAAAGTAATTGACGAGCATTTGAACTACGCCCGAATTCTTTTAAAAAACAAGGATACTTTGGAAAGTCTTATTCTTTTATTCGAATCATCGAAGCAAAGATTAAGCGAATTTATTAAGGGATTATCCATTACAGGTGAACTAACTGCTCGAACTTTGGATGCAGTATTAAGCTTTGGTGAGTTTTTTGCTTTGCATACTGTTAATCATTATCTTCAGGAACAGGGCTTTGAGCTTTACTGTGTGGATTCTACTTCCTTGATTGTAAGCGATGATAATTACGGTAATGCAAAACCACTGCTGAAAGAAACTGCAAAACAGGTTAAAGAGAAATTAATTCCAAAACTCGAGGAAAATTCTATAGTGCTTACTCAAGGTTTCGTTGCGAAAAACCGAATGGGTGAAATTACGACTATGGGTATCGAAAGTTCAAACCTGACAGCTTCGTTATATGCAGAAATCTTATGTGCAAAATCCATTACTTTTTGGACTGATGTTCCGGGTTTGAGAACTGCCGACCCAAAGATTGTTGAGCAGACATTTCCAATACCGGCATTAAACTACTCTGATGCATACAAAGCCGCAACAAACGGTTTGAAGCTCATTCATCCGAAAATGTTAGAGTATGTTTCAAGTCAAAATATCAGCTTGATATATAAATCAGCGTTTGAGCCGGATAATGCCAAAACTGTAATTTCAGCAGAGAATAATGAACCAAACAAGCCAATGATAATTTCCCGTGAAGATTTGATGTTTTCCGAAATACCTTTGACAAGCGACAAATCAAAAGAGGAAGCAGATTCGCTTATCAACAAGCTGTTGAGAGAAAGTTCGGATATTATAAAACATTCCGTATTCCCGGAATCAATAAGAATTATTTATAAAAAAAGCAGTTCTCTGGAAAAAAAGCTTAGCAGGAATTTCAGTATGATTAGCACATTGCATTGCTCTTTGGTTACGGTACTTAACACAGGACATATAAGACATAAATTTGTCAACAACAAAATTCTGGACAAGTACAGCGAAAAGATTATTAATTTTGATTGCAGTGCAGATTCAATCCGCATGATAGTATTGCCTGAAATCACAAACGAAATAGTGAAGGAGTTGCACGAGTTTATTTTTGAAAAGATAAAATAATTTAAAAAATGTCTTTTTTTGAGACGTTTTGGCTGTTGATGTGTCTTTATAGTAAAAAAGGATTGCAGAAATGAAAAAAGTAATACATATTTGTCAAGTTTTATTTCTCATAGGAATAATTTCCTTCTTGTTTTCTTCAAATGCAAAAGGTCAAACTTATCAAGATTCTTGCTTCCGATTAATATGGGAAGATAATCATGCAATAGAGTATTACAATCCCGACTCTGTAATGTATGATTCCTGCAAATGCGGAATGGATATATTTGAATTTTCAAAGGAATATAAAAGATGGCCAAAAGAATATTTTTATGCTAAGCAATGGTTTTGGTTTAATATACCAAATGGTTCTTTGGATATGCCTCAAGCCCCAAGCGATACTACGATTATAAAAAATTGGACAGATATAAGTTCATCTTATACAAATTTGAGAAATGATTTTGAAAGTTTAGAGAATACGTATGGTAATTTCATACTAAGAAAATTATATCCAGAAGATGTTGATACTTTAACAGCAACTAAAGTCTGGCTAATAAAATTTGATAATTACGTTAATATAGACAGTGTCGAAACCTTTTTAAAAATTTTTAATGATGTCGATGAACTATATCCTCCTTACTATGTGGCTGATTATGCGATATTAATAACTTCAGCTTCTCAACCATCACAAATCAATGACTCTTTTTTGATTTATCCAAATCCCGCAAGCGATTATATTGAAATATTGGCAGACAGCAGACGGCAGACAGCAGACGGGAAAAAACAATGGGATATTCAGATATATAATGTTTATGGAGAGTGTTTATCAAACCTCACCCCGACCTCTTACACACCCCTAACCCCTCTCGAGAGGGGAATGGAAAATGGAGTAAGAATTGATGTTTCCGGTTTTCCAAATGGAATATATTTCCTTCGCATCGGAAATGAAATTCAAAAATTTGTGGTTTTGAGGTAAAAAGCAAAATTGTCTGAACTGTGATTTTTGTGATTAATATGATTTATCTGATTGTATTACTTTGCGGAACATTGCGAAAACTCTGCGTCACTTTGCGGTTAAATTCTTCATCTTTTTTATTTTCACGCTAAGTTCGCCAGGAAAGCCAAGACGCAAAGTTGTTTTTGTCTCGTAATTCGTAATTGTTAATTCGTAATTGTTTAAGCAACTCTTTTCTTCAATCTCATTTCTATTCATTTCGTTTTTCTTTGCTTATAAACTAAATAATTCGTAAGTTTAAATGATTACAGTCATTAGCAAATAAAACTTATATGATTTGATGAAAATGAATGGAAAATTTTGAATGGCATAAAGAAAAAGCAGATTTGAATATTAAAAAACATAATGTGAGTTTTGAAGAATCATTAACTGTTTTTGATGACCCATTAGGTATTTATAAACCAGATGATGAGCATTCAATTAGTGAAGAAAGAGGATATTTAATAGGGAATTCTTATAAAAATAGATTGCTTGTAGTATCGTTTACTGAAAGAAATAATAAAATAAGAATTATCACAGCAAGATTAGCAACAAAAAATGAGAGAAAATATTATGAAAACCAAAGTTAAAATTCTTGAATCAACTTGTGATTATCTTGATGAAGATATTCCTGATGAAATTGATTTTTCTGATGGAAAACCTAATCCTTATGCAAAACACAATTCCATTCAAGTAGAATTAGCACCTGATGTAGCACAGGTATTTACTAGTTCTGAAAAGGTTAATAACGCATTAAGATTAATTATGCAGTCTGCCAGAAGCATTCAGGCAATGCTTTAAAGGAGTGAATAACTAATAGTGAAAAGTGAATAATTTTTCCTTTTTTTTGAAACGTTTTGGCTGTTGATGTGTCTTTATAAAAGATAAGATTACAATTATTTTATGAGTTTATTATGAAAATGAAAATACTTCTTATATCTTTGCTTTGTTTAGCACCAAAAGCTTTCTTGTTTTCTGTAGAAATCAATGATTCATGTTATAATCTGATAGGTAATTGGAAACAGTATGGATATGTTATATTTAATCCGGATTCTGTGTTATTAGACACTTGTCTTTGTTCTGATGTTCCATGGGACCAATGCCGTGAAAATTATGCTAAAAAATGGTACAGAGCTCTTTTCCCATACGGAGTATTTAATCTCCCTGAATATCCTTATGATACTACTATTTATGTTACATGGGAAGATATGGATACAAATTTCAGTGAGATACATCAAAAATTTATTGATTTAGAAAAAATCTTTGGCAGTTATAAATTAATTAAGGAGTTCCCTGATAGAGTAGATTCTTCACTTCCATCAAGGGTCTTTTTAATTGCTTTCGATAATTATAATAAGATTGACTCTGTTAATAATTTTATGCAAATGGATATTGAGCATTGGGTTTTTAAATATCAAAATCAAGTTTCTTGGATATATACAAGTATCAATGAAAATTGTGATAATACCAATTTAATTGGTGCAATTACACCCAATCCCGCAAGCGAATATATCGAAATAAATATAGGGGACAACAGCAGACGGCAGACAGCAGACGAGAAAAAACAATGGGATATTCAGATATATTATGTTTATGGTGTGTGTTTATCCAACCTCTCCCCGACCTCTTACACACCCCTAACCCCTCTCGAGAGGGGAATGGAAAATGGAGTAAGAATTGATGTTTCCGGTTTTCCTGATGGAATTTATTTCATCCGCATAGGAAATGAAATTCAAAAATTTGTGGTTTTGAGGTAGAAAATCTCTGTGAATCTCTGTGTAACTGCCTTCCGTTTTACGTTTCACGTTTCTCAGTTTCACGTTTCGCTATTTTCTCTGTGAAACTCTGTGCACCCTCCGTGTATCTCTGTGTAACTGTCTTCCATTCTACATTCTACATTCTGCATTTTACATTTTTATGCTTCACGAAAAACTAAGAACTAATGACTATTGACTACAGACTGAACCTCTCCTGTATCTTCTCCCGAACAAGTTCCATGTACCATTGCGGAGTGCTTGTAGCTCCCGTTATGCCTATGCTTTGAGCATCCTTAAGCCAATCGAAATTAATTTCGCTGTGGTCTTCGATGAAATATACTTTGTCATTTACTGTTTGGCAAACGTGGAATAAACTTTTTCCGTTGGAGGAGTTTTTGCCTGCAACGAAAAGAACAACATCGTTTTGCCTGGAAAATTCCTTTAAGTTGTCCTCCCTGCCGTAAACAAAATGACAGATTGTATCCTTTGCTAAAAATTGTTCCTTCAATTCACCCTCGTCAATTAGCTCGCTGACCCTTTTTTCAATAGCTTCTTTGATTTGGTAAAATGTTGGCTTATCCATCGTTGTCTGGCTGAAAAGAATGGTTTTTTTGCTGAAATCTATTTTTGATAAAGATTCCTCGACACTTTTAATTACAACAACATCACCATTGCAAACACCCTTTAGACCTATGACTTCAGCATGTTCATCTTTTCCAAAAACAACAATCTGCCAACCGTCCTGATGATGTTTTTTAATTCGCTTTTGCAAAGCAGTAACAAGCGGGCAGGTGGCATCAATAATCTGAATACCCAATTCTTTTGCCAACTCATAAGTTTCAGGCGGTTCGCCGTGAGCCCTGATGATTACCTTAGCTCCATTGTTTGCAATTGCTTTAAAATCATCTCTCGTGATACTTTTCAAGCCGATATTTTCGAGCCGTTCGGCTTCTTTTGGGTTGTGAATAATTTGTCCAAGAACATGAGTATTCTTATTATCTGCTTCTTCCAAACTTTTTTCGGCTATTTCTATTGTTCTGACAACGCCCCAGCAAAAACCGGCATTGTGATCTATATTTATTTGCATTTATTTTCCAATCAATTTTTGAGCAAAATCTATAATCAAATCACATTGTTGTTGAATAGTAATGTTGGATGTATCTATTTCGACAGCATCATCTGCCTTTCTTAAAGGACTGTTTGCACGACTGCTGTCATAGTTGTCACGGTCAATAATCTGCTTTTTGATTTCCTCGACCGATTGTTCAATTCCCTTTTCTTTAAGCTCTTTTGTCCGACGAATTGCCCTGGCATTCTCATTTGCTATTAAAAATATTTTCAGTTCAGCATCAGGGAAGACTACTGTTCCAATATCCCTGCCGTCGAGAACAACGGCACCTTGTTTTCCTAACTCCCTTTGCATTGCGACCAGCTTTTCACGAACACATCCGACAGCACTAACGGGACTGACATTTTTTGTTACTTCTGGAAAACGAATATCATCGCTAACATCTTCACCATTGAGAAAAGTTCTTTGTCCCGATGATGTGTTTTTTATTTCAATTGATATTTCGTTAATAAGTTTACAGAGATTTTCATCGGATAATTCTGCTCCCGAACGAATCCATGCAAGTGTAACTGCACGATACATTGCACCGGTATCAATATAAATATATCCCAATTTTTCTGCAACTATCTTAGCCGTGGTTGTTTTTCCGGAACCGGCAGGTCCGTCAATAGCAATTTTAATTTTTTTCATCTTATTCTTAAAAGTTTATTAATTGTGCTGAGAGTCTTTTCAATATTTGCAAAGTTATCCAGAATTGCATCCGGTTGATGTACCGCAAGTTCGTCAGCACTAAAATTTCCTGTAGCGACGGCTAATACCGGTAAATTATTTGATTTTGCACATTCAATATCACGATGAGAATCGCCAATAACCAGTGTATTCATTGCTGAAAATGCATTATGTCCTATATATTCATTAGCTCTACTGATTGCCAACGGAGGTAATTGATTTCTGTCTTCATGGTCAGAACCGAAGGCACCAAAAGGAAAATATTGAGCTAAATCGAATGCTTGAAGTTTGATGTATGCATTATCAACAAAATTTCCTGTTTGCAAGCCAAGATAAATGTGGGAATTTGAATTCAGGATTGTTATTAAATACTTTGCTTTTGGGAGAAGTTGTATATACTCAGGAGTACAATATTGTTTGAAATCATTACAAATGGTTGACCAAACAATAGGTAATTTTGAGAATAATTCATCATTATCGAGTTGAATCTTTTTTGCAATGTCTTTAAGAATCTGCAAATCGGTCATACCGGAAAAGTCAGGCATAACAGACAAAGGAACGTCCTTTCCGAAAACTTCCTTAAGCATTTTGGCAAATATTTCACGCGAATTATATTGCTTGAACTTAAGTATTGTTCCGTCAATATCGAACAGAATCAGATATTTCATATTTAATGAATATTAAAACGGAACATCGTCTTCGGGAACATCCTGAATATCCGGTTCTAATGGAGCAACATTCGAAGTAACATTAGCCGAACTTCTCGATGATGATTCCGATGATGAGTGACCATCCTTTGGTGTTAGAAGAATTAATTCCCCGACTATAATTTCAGTAGTGTATCTTGTGATTTTCTCCTTATCTTCATAACTCCTGCTTCTTAATTTTCCTTCAACATAAATTTTACTACCTTTTTTCAAGTAATCATGAGCTATTTCAGCAAGACGTTCCCAGCAAATAAGCCGGTGCCATTCGGTTTGCTCAATTCTTTCACCTTGTTTATCCCTGTATGAAGAAGTTGTAGCTAAACTCAATGTAGCCACAGATTGCCCATTTGGTGTTGTTCTGAATTCCGGGTCTGCGCCCAAATTTCCGAGAAGTGTAACTCTGTTTAATGATTTTGCCATATTATCCTCAAATTATTAATATTTCAAAACTTAAACTTATTAAAATTTCTTATTTATTCAAAGCACTAATAAAAAATAATTTGAAATCCCGTAGAAATATATCTATCTATATCTCTATAAAACATACCGTGCATGCTGGGTCCTGTGTAACCGTTAACATTCAAAGACACTCCCATTTTCTCCCAGGTTAAAAACAAACAAGATACCTGGACAGAATGAATTGGTAAATATTTATGTTCATTCCCACCTAATTTGAAATCGTAACTGAGTTTTAGTTCAAGAAAATCTTTGGTTGCAGTTTTTAGTGTTTTTACCGGGAATTCCAAACCAAATTGAGGAATTAAAGTGTTTACATCTTTTGGTTGAGTCGAGAAAACAAAATTGACTCCGGCATAAGGTCTGAAACCTTTTATATCTGCGGCTAAAACAAAATCAATAAATTCACGGCTGTAAACGAATGGCATTTTATCAAATTTACCTTCATCGGATAAACCGTCAACAAGATGGGATGATATATGTGCAACTCTTAATCTTGAAGACATATCAAGTCCATTATATTTAAATTTATTTGAAAAATTCACACCGAAAAAATAGTCGGATGTTTCGACAGGAAATTTCAGTCTGCCTTCGCTTCTTAACCTGGTGAAAGTAAAAAAGTCAGTGCCGAATCTGATTTCACTATTATCATTTTTGTAAATTTCGAGCAGGTCAACAGAAGTACCAATATCCAACCGCAATTTTTCATCATCGAATTGATACATAGCACCAACTCTTGGTTCAAATACATTAGCACTTAGAGGAGTAAAGAGTAATTTATTCTGTGCTGGTAAAATTTGTAATGTAAAAAGAAAGGTTGTAATCAGCAATAACAAATATTTCATCGTTTTCTTCCTTCTTTTTCTATTTTCTATCTTCTATATTCTATTTTCTATCTTCTAAAGCCGTCGGGGTGAGAGGATTCGAACCTCCGGCCCTCTGGTCCCAAACCAGATGCGCTAACCGGGCTGCGCTACACCCCGAAATAAATAAGATTACAAAATTACGAAATATTTTACAATTATCAAACCTATTTCAAATAAACAATCCTTCTTACCATCTGCACTCCATTAACTGTCAAATTTGCAATGTAAATATTTGATGAAATATTTTTATTTAATTTATCAGATGTTAACAATAAAACATAAGCTCCTTTATCAAATTGCCTGTCAGCTAATTTTATTATTTCATTTCCTAACAAATCGTATATCCTCAACGAAACAGAAGCTGACTCATTCAATTCAATTCCAAAATTCACTTCGTCTGAAAACGGGTTTGGACTAATTACAAACTTAAAATTATCTGAAAGTTCCTCCACCCCAACCTGATTTCCTGTTACGAACATCCTTGTGTCAGACCACTGACTGCCTCCGCTTACATTATTTGCCCTGACACGCCACATATAGATTTTATAGCTTTCAAGTTCATCTGTAAATTTATAGGTGTACCAATAAATGGAGTCTTTTTCAAAGAGCATATTTTTAAATTGATTGTCAGAAGCTAAATTAAGTGTGTAAAAGTCTGCATTTTCAACTTCAGTCCAGATTAACTTCAGATTCAGAGGCATATCCGATTGACCAAAAGATGGATAAACCAAAGTTGGTGCACCGGGTTTAGGTGCCACTGTAGTGAATTGATATGTTTCGGAAAAATCGCTTTCCAAGCTATTGATTTTTGATTTTATCCTCCAATAATATATTGTTCCATAAGAAAAATAATATAAATCTTCATATGTGTTTTCAGTAATATTCTCCTCATCAATTTCGAAAGTGCTGAAATCTTCAGATTTAGAAACCTGCAGGTGGTATGAGCTTGCAAAAGGCACTGGTTCCCACTCAAATACCGGTATTAACGGAACCTGATTAGCATTGTTTTCCGGATAAATAATATTTGGGATTTGGGGATGGACAATGATTGTTTTAAATGAAAATGCTGTTGACCAAGTACTGCTTAATTTGTTGCTTTTTGCTTTGACCCTCCAGTAGTATGTCCCGTTAGGTTTTAATTCTGATATTTCAAAATTGTTTGTCAAAACACTATCATCCTGAAAAATAATCTCTTGAAATCCCTTGTCCTTTGCAACCTGTAATTGAAAATGAGTAGCGTTTTCAGATAAAGTCCATTTCAGGTTCGGTTTAAGTTCAACTTCCTCCTGTTCATTTACTGGTTCTGTAAGCATCACCTCGGCTATGCTGTTTACTCCTTCAATTTTGAAATCCCAAATGCCTCTGCCATAAGTTCCAAACCTCGCTGTCATTATTGAAGGTATATATTCCACACACCAGAAAGTTTGGTCAGGTGTATTCAATCCGGCTATGTCATACCATTTTTCATCAGATTTGACATAGACATAAGGACCAACAGCTGTGGCGGCAAAGATATATTCGTCGTCGTCAGAAACAGCGATTCTGTAGACAAGTGTATTGGGTAAACCTTCATTCATTGGAATAAATGTTTGTCCATGGTCATATGAAACATAAGCTCCCGGATTGTTATACCCACTTCCGGCAATATAAACCGTATTTGTATCAACATTTGAAGGAGTAATACTTGCACCGTAGAAATAATGTCCTCCAAGTCTGGCGAATCCTTCTGATTTCGACCAGTTTTGTCCTCTATCGGTTGAATAGAAGAAGTCACCATTGTTTGTCATAGCATAGAACAAGTCTTTATTGATATTTGAGATTCCAAGAGCAGATACAACATCTGTATTGCTGAATTTATATGGCATCTGGCTCCATTTTATCGAACCACTTGAATATGTCAGATTCCAAATGTGATGATACCCATCATTACCGCCGCCTGCCAAATAGGCAACATTTGGGTTTTTTGGGTCAGCAAGAATCGGCCTCATCCAAAGTCCGCCTTGACCACATGAGTCGAAGTCAAGAGATGCGGATGTTGTCATTGAAGGTTGTGCCAAAAACTTGTAAACCATCGAAAAACCGGGATAAACATGCCAAACCGTATTGCCTCCGTCACTCGATGTTAAATGAGCATAATCACCGCTAATTGTCTGCTGGAAAGAATGAGTGCCATCATTTGCTACCGCAGTAGTCCTTTGAAATCCCTGGTCCTGACTGCCGACAAAGATAATATCAGGGTTTTCTTTAAAAGAGTAAGTGCTGTAATATTGGCTGACATTAAGATTGTGCAGAGAAATGTTTTGCACAGAAATTAAATTATCGTAAGAAATATAAGTGCCTCCATCAGTACAGATAATGACGACTTCGTCACCATGGGGATTCATAAAACTTGTGATGGCAGGCAAATCAGCATGCAGTTTTCCTTCCATATTGCCATAGTACTCGGGCCAGGTATTTACTATTTGCCAGGTTTTGCCATTATCATGTGAACGAGAACAGTTTACACCACCGAAATATAAAGCTTCGGGATGAATACATGATGCTTCGAAGCTATTAGTAGAAAAAGGTCCGTAATCTACTATCCCTAACGTTTCCCATGAGGAGCCGAAATCGGAACTTGAATAAAAATGCGAGAAGTTATCAGCTTTATTTTGAAGCCACAGATAAATAGTTGTACCATTTTCATTACAGGTACCGGATAGTCTTCCTTGTTTATAATTGTTAAAATCAATATTAGTGATTTTGGAGATTTGTTCAATTTTACCATCATTATTGATTTTGGATAAAGTATCCAAATGTAGAAAATAAACATCAGAGTTATAATACTTTGGAGTCCACAAATCGCATCGGTCAACACTTATCTGTGTTTTATATAAAGGTTCAAATGTTTCACCTAAATCTGTCGAACGATATATACAGGTAACACTTTTACTGATATCATAATCCCATTCATTACCCAGAAAATAGATATAATGGTTCACATCGTTAGTAATTACTGCACGACGGACTCCTCCCCAGCTCTGAGGTTTTTCCAAACCGGTAGATTTTTCCCATGTTAAACCCTCGTTATCAGAGTAATATCCTCTCGTATCAGTAACAGCAAAAATCCTTTTATTATTATTTTGATTAATAACTTTAAGTAAGACAATGTTGGTCATTTGAAGCCCATTGTTCAGGCAAGTCCAATCCTGACCCTCCAAAGTTCCTCTCCAGATATTCCCACCTGAGGATGCATTGTAAATGAGATTGTTTTCCCAGTCAATATCGCATGTAAGCATACGACCTGCAAGATTGTTGCTTCCTCTTTCAATCCACTTGCCGACAAGCTTACCATCTCCGACAGTATCTGATAATATTCTAACTCCCTTAGAATCGGATTTCAGCAATGCTTCAATCTTTTTCTTTCGGGCTAACTGCTTTTGTTCCCTTAAAGCGGAATTTAATAATTTATAATCATTACCCGGAGCAGTGCGGTGCATATCCTCCATCCACTTTTTGCGTTCAAGTTTAAAGTTTGGATTTTCTTCCTTCATTAATTGAAATTCAAGGTTACTTGAAAAGGGTTGGGAGAATCCTTCCACTGTCAACAACAATACAACAATTAATAAATAATAAATGCTTTTCATTTTATTTTCCTCTATCAGTACGAATTAAAAACGAAATATAGTGTTTTTAGAGGAATTTAGCAAAAGAAGTTTATTTTGAGAATTAGTAATTAATTTAAGTATTGCGAAACTTTTCAAATAATCACCTTTGATGATAAAAACAGATTGTAATTATAACATGAAACATTTAGGTTAATCCTAAGCAATTCATTAAAGTCTTTATGTGTAAACTGCTGAAAATATTTTCTCTTATATAAAATTAAGTAGGTAAAATTATTTGTTTTTGTCAAGGGAATTCCTTAATTTTTAAAGTTGTTAATACTTCTCAATTGGAAATTTTCATCTTTAAATAGATATAGATTAAAGATTATATATAAATTTTAGGAAGGTTACATATGGCAGATGCTGAATATTACAAATACTACAAAGCCATGAATGATAGAAATATCGATCTGGCATTTAAAGGTCCATTCTCTCATGAAATATTATTAAGTCTTGCAGACACCTTGATGGATAGTTTATCAAGGGATAATGAAACTGTAAGAATCGCCAAAAAGGTTTTCGCAATTTTTGTTGAATTAACTCAAAATATTCGTGATTATTCCTCGGAAGTAATGGTATTCAATGGAAAAGAAGTTGGAACCGGTCTGATTGTTTTACAGGAACTTGAAGATTATTTTATACTTTTATCCGGAAACAGAATTAAAAATTTTGAGGTTGATAAAATAAGGGATTATGTCAATCAACTTAATAGTCTTGATAAAGATGAATTAAAGCAACTTTACAAGCAAAAGCTTTCCCAGGATAGGGCTCAAGAGAACGGCGGAGGAGTGGGCTTTATTTCAATATTACGAAAATCTGAGAGCACACTTGAAATAGAAATGGAACAGATTGATGAAGAATTTTCATTTTTTGTAGTATTTACAAAAATTTCTAAGGAGGATATTAATGGATAATTTAGTTATTGAGAAGACAAAGCATACTCTTGGAGTTGACTTTAATGTAGAGACAGGGAATTTCTCTATAGATGGAAGGTCATTACCTGAAAATACAATTGAATTTTTTAATCCTATTTTCTCTTTTGTTAAAAGGTATATAACAGAAGTAAAGAAACCTATTACTCTCAATTGTAAGGTAGTGTATTTTAATTCCGGTTCTTCAAAGAGGTTTAATGAACTGTTTCAGATATTAGATGATTACCATACGATCGGGGGTAAGGTTACAGTGAACTGGTTTTATGAAGAAAATGATGAGGATCAATTGGAAGAAGGAGAAGAGTTTTCAGAAGACTTTAAAATGCCGTTTTACCTTTTACCCTACTAACAAATATTCAATAAAAAATAATGAACCTTAGTTCAAAATATAGTATAGAAATTATTGATAAGATTTTTGATTATTCTAAGTTTGAAGATATCTATTCTTTCAGGAAATCTAAAACTGCCGTGATTAATCTTTCCAAAGATAATACATCATCACAAGTTGTTCTGGAATTCTGCTGTCCTGATTTAGAAGAGGTCTATAGTCTTATTGATGACAATAAAGATGTTAATCTTAATTATTGTTTTTTAGAAGGATTTTCTATTTCAAATTACAGGAAATCTAAAAATATACATAATGATGAAACAGTTACAATAAATAACTTCAGTTGCCAAAATGCTTTTATTACTAATGAGAAAGTTAGTAATAAGAGTAAAATTGTTCCTAATACCCTCAATTTATATAATGTTAAATTTAAAGGTGACTCTTTTCAAATTAGAAATTCAATGTTTTCGAATGGGAATATCAACTTTGAGGATTCAGAATTTCAAGTCCAAAAAATTCAAATAAATAGTTGTAATATTTGCGAAGGAAAGCTAAATTTTTCCAATTGCAAATTTTCTGATTGTGAATTGGATTTTTCGAATTCTGTTTTTGGTAAGGGTGATAAGATATTTACAAATACTGAGTTTGGAAGGTGCAGTCTTAAGTTTACAGGTTCTGAGTTTGCAGATAGTACTCTTGATTTTTCCTTTTCGAAATTCGACGGGAGTGATTTTGATTTTAGTAAGGCAAAATTCATCGGAGGGAAGATTGATTTTTCTAAGGCGTCTTTGGGAGCGGGTAATAAGGATTTTTCGAATGTGGATTTCGGAGAGTGCGGTTTGCTATTTCTAAATACGAAGTTTAATGACGGGAATGTGTATTTTCAGGGTTCTAAGTTTAAGCATGCGGATGTAGATTTTTACAGAGCGAGATTTGGAGCGGGGATGGTGGATTTTTCGTATATTCAATTTGGAAAGGGAGTTAAGAATTTTTCGAATACGAAGTTCGGCGATGGTGATGTTAATTTTAGTTATACTGATTTTGGATCAGGAGATTTGAATTTCTCGAAGTCTGTTTTTGGCAAGGGTAATAAAGATTTTTCTCATGGAGTAATCGGTCCGGGAAAGGTTGATTTTACAGACGTAGATTTTGGAAATGGTTCGGTTGATTTTAACAATACAGTTTTTGGGAACGGAAACATATCTTTTAATAAGATGGTATTTGCAGGTGGAAAGATTAATTTTTCTTCTGTGCAGTTTGGAAAGGGGGATGTGGATTTTTCAGAGGTAAACTGCATGAAGGGATATATTAATTTTGGTGAATGCTTATTTACACAGAATAAGATTTCGTTTTATAATTCGATTATCCCGGTGATTTCTTTTCAGAAGTGTCAGTTTAATCATTATACGGATTTGAGAGTAAATCAGTGTTCCATTCTTGACTTGAGGAATACAATTTTTCGGGATATAATTGATTTGAAGCCAGATGGTACGGCTGAAGTAATTATTCAGCATTTGAATTTTGCAGAAGTGAAGAATTCTGGTTTGATATACATAGATTGGAAGCTTAATAAGCTTAAAGAGTCTATCATGGTTCAGGAAAATACAACAATCCGGCAGAAGGCTGAACAGTTCAGGATGTTGAAAGAAAATTTTCATAATATAGGTCAATACGATTATGAGGATGATTCTTATGTGGAGTATAAAAGGTTGGAGTCAAAGGCAGATTATTATGAATCAGTGAGGAGAAAGGATACAAAGTGGTTTAAGAAGTTTGCTGAGGGGATTTCATATTTCCTAAAATGGCTTATATTAGACCAGATAGGAAGATTTGGCACAAGTCCTTTAAGGGTGTTGAAGAGTATTTTTGCAGCATTTATTTTCTTTACTGTTTTGTATTATCCATTGCAGGATATTCCTAATTTTGACCATAAGGGAATTGTGTCTGAAGGAGGAACGACTTTGGAGGATGCTGCTTATTTTAGTGCGTATAATATGTTGATTATAGGATATGAGGATTATCATCCAAGGGGTATTACTGGTATATTGTCAGTAGCAGAATCGTTTTCGGGATTATTTTTAATATCGTATTTTACAATTGCATTTGTTAGAAAAGTATTAAGATAGGGAGTAGTGTGAGAATAGATTGAAATTGAATAAAAGGATTAAATATTAATGAAATTATAAAAGGAGCAAAATATGTATACAGTTAGCACAAATGATTCGGCAATTGAGACACCTTTAGTAAAGGTGATAGGTGTGGATAAGAATAAATGCGTGAATTGTCATGCGTGTATATCGGTTTGCCCTGTGAAGTTTTGCAATGACGGAAGCGGGGATTATGTGGTGATAAATCCGGACACATGTATCGGATGCGGGAATTGCCTGCAAGCTTGTACACATGAGGCACGGAAGTATTTTGACGATTTTTATAATTTTATAAATGATATTAATACAGGTGAGAAAATAGTAGCTGTATCTGCACCATCGGTTGCGGCAAATTTTCCAGGCCGATACTTAAATCTTAATGGGTGGTTGAAGGATTTGGGAGTTGAGGCAAATTTTGATGTGAGTTTTGGAGCAGAGTTAACAGTCAAGAGTTATCTTGATGTAATAGTTAATAAACAACCGAAAGCGGTAATAGCCCAGCCATGTCCTGCAATTGTATCGTATATAGAACTTTATAAGCCTGAACTGTTGGAGTTTTTAGCACCTGCTGACAGTCCGATGCTACATACGGTTAAGATGATTAGAGAGTATTACCCTGAATATAATGACTGTAAAATAGCAATGATATCACCATGCCTTGCTAAAAGGCGGGAATTTGCAGAGACTGGTTTAGTTGATTATAATATTGGATTAATATCTATAGACAATTATTTGGATGAAAATAAAATTGACTTGTCAAAATATCCAAAGACTGATTTCGATAATCCACCTGCAGAAAGAGCGGTACTTTTCTCGACACCGGGAGGTTTAATGAGGACTGCAGAGAGATGGGTACCGGATATAGGCGAAAAAACAAGAAAGATTGAAGGAACGACAATAATTTATGAATATCTTAACAATGTGTATGATGCGATAATAGATGGTAAAGGTCCATTGCTGATTGACTGCCTGAATTGTGAACATGGATGCAACGGTGGTACTTTGACAATGAATAAAGATAAGTCACAGGAGGAAATTGAGTATTGGGTTGAACAGAGAAATAAGGAGATGAGGGAGTTTTACAAGGAGAAAGGAGAAGGGAAAGAGGTTGAGGTTGAGAGTATTGAGGATTTAGTGAATAAGTACTGGAAACCCGGTTTGTATGGCAGAAGCTATGTTAACAGGACGGGGAATGTCAAGCTGAATCAACCTAATGAGCAGCAATTGCAGGAGATATTTCATATGATGCATAAGTATTCTGATGCTGATATTTACAATTGTTCTTCTTGTGGTTATAATAAATGTGAAAAGATGGCTTTTGCAATATTTAACGGATTAAATAAGCCTGAGAATTGTCATTTCTATTTATCTAAAGAGAGTGAAATAGCACATACAGAACTTGTGCATTTAAATGAAACACTTGAGGAAAAGGTAAAAGAGAGAACTCAGGAATTACAGGAAAAGAACGAACTGATTATGGATAGTATTAATTATGCTACGAGAATTCAGAATGCGATATTGCCCTGGGAGTCTAAAATTAAAGAAGAATTGAAAGACTACTTTATTTTATTTAAACCTAAAGATGTTCTTTCTGGAGATTTTTACTGGTTCCATAGTATAGATGGAGTTATATTTATTGCTGCTGTTGATTGCACAGGTCATGGAATACCGGGGTCTATGCTTTCGATGATTGGATACATGCTGTTAAATGAGATTGTGAAGGAGAAAGAGATTCATGAGCCATCGGAGATACTAAAGAATCTGCATGATATGGTACAGATTGTATTGCATCAGCAGGGTGTTTCGGGTAAGTCTGATGAAGGTATGGATATTTGTTTCTGCAGAATTGATAAGGATAAAAAACAATTAGTATTTTCAGGAGCAAAAAGACCACTCTATATTGTCCGCAATGGAAAGCTGATTGTTATTAAGGGTGATAAGAAGTCTGTTGGAGGTATGCACATAGATGAGGATGTAGGTTTTACTAATAATGTGATTAAACTTGAAAAGGATGATATGGTATATCTTACTACAGACGGATTGCTTGACCAGGCAAATGAAAACTGGAAAAGATTTGGCTCAAGAAGATTTAAGGAGATACTGCCAAAGCTGGCAAGTGAATATGTTGACAGCCAGAAAGAGATTCTTATTAACCAGTTAGCTGAGCATCAGCTGGGTGAAGAACAGATTGATGATATAACTGTCATAGGATTGAAGCTGTAGTTGATGGTCAATGGTTAATTGTTAATTTAATTTTGAATTTGTATTATAGTTTAGTAAGGTGTATATGCGATTGTGCAGGAGTTTATTGGTTGTTGTTGTTAGTCTAATATTTTCAATGTCAGTACACGGGCAGAGCTGGGAAGAGCTTGCGAGTCTGCCAAATCCAACAGGATTTCCTGTGATGGCTTCGGCAAATGGGAAAATATATTTATTGTCTGGTACTCAGGGAACTTTGGCAAAGACTTTTGAATACAATCCTGAGACTAATAGCTGGTCTGAGAAAGCAACAATTCCTTCAGGTACTATTTATGCATCCGGAGTTGAGTTAGATGGAAAAATCTACGTTATGGGTGGAGGTCAAAATAATGTTAAGAAAAATCTGCATTATATTTATGACCCTCTGACTGATACTGTTGTTGAAGGAGATACTTTGATGACACCAAGAATGTATCATAATGCAGCTGTTTCTAACGGAAAGATATATCTTATTGGAGGTCAGAACGGTGATGGTACAACAGAATGGTATTTTGATGAATATACTCCTGAAACGAATAGCTGGGTTCGCAAGACTCAGACTCCTCATAATCAGGCATGGTATTGCGGTGCTGTGGGAATCGGAACAAAGTTTTACAGGATAGCGGGAGGACGTTGGAATGCACCAACAGATTATTTTGACTGCTATGATACTGAAACAGATACCTGGGAAGTGCTTGACCCTTTCCCCATAACTCTTCATGCTCCAAGTGCTGTTAATTTTCAGGATAAAATTATAGTTATGGGTGGTTACAATAATGAAGAGAAAATTGATTCGATTTACACTTACTATCCAACAAGCGGTTTATGGATTCTGTCATTCAGCCGGCTTCCTGTTGCAATGGCATATCATAAATCGGCTGTGATTGGAAATTATATTTATGTTTACTTTAAGCCCGAAGGCAGTCAATCGGGACTTTTGTGGCGTTCTAAATTTGGGACAACAGACATTAGAGAAAATACTACTTTTGAAATTAATATCTTTCCCAATCCTTGTACGGAGCAGTTTCTGATTGATTTGCCATGTATTCCAAATACTGAATTCGGCATAGAAATTTCTGATATATTGGGAAGAACAGTTTTATCTCAAGATAAGATATTAAACTTTGGTGCTAAAAATATTATTAATTTACCCAATATAAAATCAGGAGTTTATTTTATAAACGTTAATATTAATGGCAATAAATTTACAAGAACACTATTGGTTAATTAAATAGTAATTATTATGAAAAGTCTACTAAAAAAAACATACATTATTGGATTTATATTGTTCCTTACAACTGCAGGAGTTTTGTCTCAAGAATTGGTTAGTACCGAACCACAATTACGGAATGTAGTGCTAGAAGAATTCACAGGAATTCATTGCGGGAATTGTCCCGGAGGACATAAAAAAGCCAAGGAACTGGCTGAATCGAATCCGGGAAGAGTTGTTCTTATTGCTATACATGAAGGTTCTTATGCTAATCCGGGAGTAGGTGAACCGGATTTCAGAACTCAATGGGGAGCTTCGATACTTGCACAAACAAAATTATCAGGATTTCCTGCCGGAACCATCAACCGGTTGAGATTTCCGGGTTCAGATTATTCTTTCCCCTATAACACACAGATGACAGGCGGCATGGCTTTAGGTCCTAACGGCTGGGACACGGCTTCAAATGATAGTATTCTTAACGGGGAGTTTTCACCTGTGAATATTGCTGCAAAAACCCGGTGGAATAATGACACAAGGGAATTGGAAATTGATGTTGAACTCTATTTTACTGAGGACATACCTGACGGAGCAAAGTTTAATATTGCTTTTCTTGAAAGTCATGTTTGGGGACCTCAGACAGGTGCTTCAGACCCAAAGAATTATGAGCACAATCATATACTACGGGATTTAATAACCGGTCAATGGGGTGAAAACATTTCGCAAACTCAAAAAGGGAGTACATTCAGCAAAACGTTTACATACCAGGTCTCTGAAAAATTTAATATCCTGAATTGCGATATTGCACTTTTTGTAACCAAATCTAACAATGAGGAGATATTTACAGGAATTGAGCAGAAAGTAATTCCTCCCAAAATCTCAACTGAAAATTTTGATGGTAGAATAATAAATACAACGAGTAAAAGCAGCGAAGAAATAAATATTGACCTAACAAATATTTCAGATAATGATGTTTTCTTAGACATTACTTTCGAGAAATCAGAAAGGACTCCCGAGGATTGGCGTATAACTTTTATTAATCCTGCTGACTCACACTTTTTACTGCCAGCAGGCATGAAATTTCATATAACATTATTGATATTGACAAGCGAATCAAAAGGTATCGGTGATTTTATTATAAAGTTTGCCGATGGTGATTCAATTTCAACTCCTGTTTATGATACAATAACAGTTTTAACGACAGATATTCAGTTCCTTGAGATTGAAGGTGGAGGTTCTGATTTGGCTGTCCTTCAAAATGCAAGAAAAGATTTCGTTTCCTTCCCGGCACAAACATATAATGATGTTTCAGCAAATTTGAATGATTTAAAAATTGTCGTATGGAATTGTGGAAAAACCGGCAGGTTATCTTCTTCAGAAGCGAATATTCTTGTAGATTTATTTTCAAAAGGAACGGGATTGCTTATTAATGGCTCAGGTGCATTGCCAACTTTGACAATGGAAAATTCATCTCATGCATTATTTACAACACTTGGAATTGCATGGACAGAATTTAATCAATTGACCGAGCAGACTTTTACACTAAAGGGTATCGAGAATGACCCTGTTACACGAGATTTCGAAGCATCTGGATTATCAGTTGCAAACAATGGATATTTGATGCAATCAACAGATATCAGAGATGGAAACATAGCTTTTCCTATGATTAAAATGTTGGAAAACAACAAAACAATTAGCACAAGGACTGAAACAGAAACAGCGAAAGCTGTTTATCTCGGATTTAATATGAAAATTATTGAAGATGTTGAAATACAACAAACACTGATTGCAGGAATAATTGACTGGATTGACGGTGTTGTGTCTGTAGATGAAAAAGAAATTAAGAACAATCCAAATTACATTGAGATTTCCTATTCCACTAATGGAGAAATTGGTTTCAAAATTAAAAATATCAAGAATGATAATCAAGGCATTGATTTTTACATTATTGATCTATTAGGAAGAAAGATAAGAAGCTTTTACATAGGAAAAATGAACAGTTCAGATTATTCATTCATGATAAATGACATTCATCCTGGATTTTATATAGCGGTATTGCAAACAGTTCATGGGATAGTCAGCAAGCCGTTTATAAAATAAAAAAAAAGGAGCTTTCTAAACACCAGCTCCTTATAATTTAATTACAGTAAAATCTTAATTCAAAGTTTTCTGCCCGGGCTGCCAATTGCATGGCGTAAGTTTGCCGGACTGCAAACCTTGCAAAACTCTGAGAACTTCGGAAGAATTTCTGCCTACTGATTCGGGATGAATAACGGTATATTGTAAATCTCCATCAGGATTGATAATATATAATCCTCTCAAAGCATAACCGGTTTCTTTTTTTAAAATCTCGTAATCTTTTGCAATTCTTCTTGTGAAATCAGCTAACATTGGATATGGAAGATTTTTCAATCCGCCATGGCTTTGTCTCCATGCAAGGTGTGAATGATGACTGTCCGTTGAGCATGCAATAACTTCGCAATTTAATTCTTTGAAATTATCGTAATTTGTTCCAAAATCTTCAATTTCAGTGGGGCAAACAAAAGTAAAATCCAAAGGATAGAAAAATAATACGACCCATTTACCTTTATAATCATCTAAAGAAATTTCTTTGAAAGCATTGTCAGCATTCAATTTTGATGAATCTCCTCCAACAACTGCTTTACCTTTAAAAAATGGTGCTTTTTGTCCAACTAATAATCCCATATTGTGTCTCCTATTTAAGTTAATAATTAATTAATAATTTAGTATAAACTAATTCAATATTACGATAAAAATAAATATTTAGTGTTTTGGAGCATTGAAATAAATAGTTTTTTGTAATTTAGTAGTTCTTATTTGATTAAAAAGAATATAATTATATAATATAAATAAACAGTTGGGAAAAAACAATGGCAGAAAAAACATTGGTAGTAGTAGAATCACCTGCAAAGTCTAAAACTATAAATAAGTATTTGGGCAAGAATTATGTTGTGGAAGCATCAGTAGGTCATGTCAAAGATTTGGTAACGTTTAAGCTTGGAGTGGACGTAGAAAATGACTTTCAACCAAGATATGTTACAATAAGGGGAAAAGCTGAAATAATCAAGAAATTGAAACAACTTGCAAAAAGTTCCGGACAGGTCCTGATAGCGACCGACCCTGACCGTGAGGGTGAGGCAATTGCATGGCATATTGCTGAGGAAATCAAGAAAATTAATACAAATGTTAAACGGGTTATATTTAATGAAATCACTAAAAATGGTGTTAAAAAAGGGTTGAATGATCCGAGAGAGATTGATGAAAAGTTGTTCATGTCTCAACAAGCACGTCGTGTGATGGATAGACTGATTGGCTTTCAGGTTTCGCCATTTTTGTCGAGAGCTTTGATTCAGAAGACATCCCAGGCACTATCGGCTGGAAGGGTACAATCAGTTGCCCTTAGGATTATTTCAGAAAGAGAATTTCACATTAAGAATTTTTTATCTGTTGATTTTTGGAATATTAATGGTTCCTTCAAGACAAACGGTTCGAATTTTAATGCGAAATTAATTAGATTTGATGGCAAAGATATTAAAAATCCGGAAGGTTCAGGCAAGGGATTAACTCCTGAAGAGAATATTAAAATTGCTGAAAAACTTTCGATGATTAATTTCATCAGAACGCAAGAACAAGCTGATGAATTGATTGAGAGATTAAAAAAAGAAAATTATAATATCAGCGATATAAATAAAAAATCCATTTCTAAAAAGCCTTTTGCACCGTTTACGACCAGCAGTTTACAACAAGAAGCATCCCGTCATTTAGGATTCAATAATAAAAAGACGATGAGCTTGGCTCAACGGCTTTATGAAGGTGTGAGTGTTGGTGATGAAGGAGCTGTTGGTTTGATTACATACATGAGGACTGACTCTGTCAGATTAAGCCCTGAAGCACAAAATGCCGCCAGAGATTACATTAATAAAAATTTTGGTGCTGAGTATGTGCCATCGACTATTCCTGAATATACATCTAAATCGAAAAATGTACAGGATGCACATGAAGCTATTAGACCAACAATTCTTGAATATACTCCTGCCGAAATAAAGAAACATCTTGAAAAAGATATGGCAGAGTTATATGAATTGATATTTAACCGATTTGTTGCATCCCAGATGACACCTGCAGAATATGACCAAACAACAGTAGAGATAAAAGGAGGAGATTTTATATTCAGAGCCACAGGTTCAGTACTTAAGTTCAAAGGGTTCCTTGCAGTTTATCAGGAAGGTAAAGAAAACGGGAATGGTGATGAAAATGGTAAGGAAAGTTTTGATTTGCCTGAAAATTTGGCTAATGGTATGAATTTAAATTTATTCAATGCTGTTGCGAATCAGTCCCAAACTAAGCCCATGCCAAGATACAATTCAGCAAGTCTTGTAAAAGAACTTGATGAGAAAGGTATTGGAAGGCCGAGTACTTATGCTGCAATAATAAGCACATTGCTTGACAGGAATTATGTTACAATGGAAAAGAAATCTTTTGTTCCAACTCAGTTGGGCGATGATGTTAATGAGGTATTAGTTAAGAATTTCCCTGATTTATTTGATATCAGCTTTACGGCAGATATGGAAGAAAATCTTGACAATGTCGCCGAAGGTGAAAAATCCTATGTTCAGATATTGAATAACTTTTACGAACCATTTACAAAATCATTGAAGTATGCTGAAGAACATGGAGATATTCCGGAGATTGAGTGTGAAGTTTGTCATGCACCAATGGTAATCAAAGTAAGCCGCAGAGGAAGATTTTTGGGTTGCTCGAAATATCCTGATTGCACAAATACCAAACCATTGCCAAAAATTCAGGATGAAATCAAGAAAGAACCTGAAATAGCTGAAGGAATAATATGCCCTGAATGTGGAAGCCCTATGTTTTTGAGAGAAAGCCGTTATGGAAAGTTTTATGGTTGCACTAAATATCCCGAATGTAAAGGAACATTACCTTATACAACAGGTATAGTATGCCCCAAATGCAAAGAAGGAAGTGTTGTTGAGCGGTTCAGCCCGAAATCCAAGAAGAAGTTTTACGGATGCAGCCGTTATCCCGATTGTGATTATATTACAAAGTACGAACCCATTGATAAAAAATGTCCTAAATGCGGTCATTACTACATTGAAGGACGCTTCAAAAAAGTTGAAGAAGAATGGGTGAAATACCAGCGCTGTCCCGAATGCAATGAAGTGTTTGAAATAAAAGCAGAATAAAAAATTTAATAATATAAGCTTTAAGCGAACATAATAAAGAATCTTTATAGAAAGTAAATAACTGTGTTTCGCTAGATATAAAAATTTACTTCTCTCTTTCCGGTAAAGCGGGATTGTGCTTGTTTGAGCAATACAATAATAAAGTTCTTCAATTAAATAATATTGATATTTGTTAAGGTTAGTAGTTAACACAGTGGACTGAAGTTTTATGTGAATTATTGTATATTTGTAATCAAATATTGGTTTAATGTAAAATAAGTATAATGGAAGTTTGATGGAAGTATTGGATGGAAAATATATTAGTAATGGAGAAAAAAACTTATATGTAAAAATTATTGGTGAAGGTATCGTGCCGGTAGTTATCGAACCGGATTGCGGTGGATTATCTTTGGAGTGGGAGGACATACAAAGGGAACTTTCAAAGCATACGACAGTGATTAGTTATGACAGGGCAGGATACGCTGAAAGCCCAGCAAGCAAGAATCCAAGAATAAGTCCGCAGATAGCAGAAGAATTGTATATCATGTTGAAAAATTCCGGAGTCACAGGTCCTTATGTTCTTGTCGGTCATGGTATGGGCGGACTATATGTCCAGCATTTTGCAAAAATGTTTGCCAACGAAGTTGCAGGTATGTTGCTGGTGGATTCGCGAACTGAATTCGATGATGAATTTGATAAATTGGAAATTCCTAACTATCAAAAGATTATGTCGCACCAAACTAAAATTAATAATTTTAGAACATATTCGGAAATGGAAAAACCTGAATTCCAAAAAACTGTTATACCATATATTCTTTCAGTGTATAAAAACGAATCCGACCCATTCAAAGATGCATTTATCGAATTTCAATCCGAGCAGTCATTTTATAGGACAATTTTGAATGAACTTGGAGCAAGGGATGAGAGCTTGAAATACATCAGACAACTGAGTATTTTCACAAATATTCCTGTCAAGGTTCTTTGTCACGACTTTGAAGTGATGGTTCAACTTTCAAAAAACTTCGGTGTTCCCGAAGAGGAATCACGTATAGCTGAAGAACTTTGGTTGAAGAATAGCAAGGACTTGCTTAACCTTTCGACTAACAGTGAGTTTGAAATAATTAAGGGTTCGGGACATAATATTCATATTGACAAGCCAGAAGCGATAGTAGGAGCTACTTTGAAAATCCTCGAACAAGCGTTAATGGAATAAAGGGGAATTTATATGTGCGGAAGATTTGCATTATCGGCTAAAACAGATGAAATAGAGAAGCTATTACCGGAGCTATACAGCAACAAGAAAATAAAGCCGAGTTATAACATTGCTCCAACTCAAGAAGTAGCTATTGTAATTAATAAAAATCCGAAAGAAATTACTTTTGCACACTGGGGATTAATTCCCTCTTGGGCTAAGGATAAATCAATCGGTAATAAAATGATTAATGCGAGGGCTGAGACATTACAGGAGAAAGCAACATTTAAAAATTTATTTTCCCGAAAGAGATGCCTAATAATTGCCGATGGTTTTTTCGAGTGGAAGAAAGTTGAAGGTTTCAAAAGAAAAACTCCATATTTTATTAAAATGAAGACCGGTGAGCCGTTCACTTTTGCTGGACTCTGGGATACATGGAAAAATCCGGAAAATGAGATGGTAACCAGTACAGTAATTATCACAACAGAACCAAATGCAATCATGCAACCTATCCACAACCGCATGCCTGTTATTATTTTGCCTGAGGAAAGAAAATTGTGGTTAACAGAAGATATTGGCAGTTCGGATTTGGCAGTTCTTTTAAAGCCATATACTTCGGATTCTATGCTTGCATATCAGGTATCTGATGCAGTGAATTCGCCCGGGAATAATAGTCCTTTAAATATTGAACAAATTAATTCTCATATTATTGTTGATTAAATTAAAATTCGTTAATTAGTAGGTAATTTATTGAGATTTTGCTAATTTATGCTTCATGAGGATTAAAATCTGAAAAAAAACTATGTAATACAAAATTTTTTTTGTTTTATGAGGATTATAAGAAAAAGTATTTCGGTAATCACTGCACTTAATATAATACTATTATTAATATTTGTCAGCGGTGCTACATCGAGGGAAAATGAAAGTAAAGATGATTTACTTGAATTATTAAATACGGAAGTCAGTACTGCATCTAAATACAATCAAAAAATCAGTGAGATACCGGCATCAGTTATGGTAATAACTTCCGAAGATATTACTAAATACGGATATACTTCTTTAGCAGATGTCATAAATAGCGTAAAAAGTTTTTTTATACGCAATGACAGGAATTATCTTTATGCCGGAACTCGTGGATTTGAGAGACCTTCAAGCTATGGTAATAAAATCTTGCTATTAATCAATGGACATACTTATAACGACAATATATACCAAAGTACTAATTACGAAAATGAACTTGGTTTGGATATGAGTATTGTTGATAGGGTTGAAATCGTTCAAGGTCCCGGCTCAGTAATGTATGGTACAGGAGCTATGTTATCTGTTATAAATATTATAACAAAGAGCGGAAGACAAATGAATCAAACCAAAGTAAACTTTGAATATGGAAATCCCGGTATAATAACTTCCAGAGTTTCAGTTGGATATGAATTAACTGATAAATTGAATTTTACTTTGTCGGGCAATTATGGAAAGTCTGATGGAGATAATCTCTATTTCCCTGAATATGATGACCCTACAACAAACAACGGGTTCGCTAATAATATGGATTGGGAGAAACATTACGGATTAATGGGTACTTTAAACTATGGTGATTTTTCATTACAAGCATATTTCAATTCAAGAGATAAATCAATACCGACAGCAGCATGGGATATGGCATTCAATCATGATAGTGCGATTTCGACAGATGAAAGAGCTTTTGCAGAATTGAAATATGAAAAGGAGTTAAGTTCAGATATAAATGTAATGCTTAGAGGATATTATGATACTTATCTTTATGAAGGAAAATACCCTTATGAAGGAGATGAGGGGAACTATTATTATTACGATATGGACAAAGGAACATGGTTGGGATTAGAAGGAAAGATTCAGTGGGACCTGCTTGTAAGCAACAGACTGACTTTCGGATTTGAATATAAAAATAACACAGAAGGAAAAATTGAAATTTGGTACGACGAAGAACCAGATTATTATAAAAAAGATTTTCCTTTTACTATTGGTTCATTTTACCTACAGGACAATTATCAGATAACTGAGAACTTTTCTGTTACCGGTGGTCTTAGATATGATTTATACTCGATTGCAGAAAATTCTTTAGCACCGAGGTTGGCAATGATTTACAATCCCTTTCAAAAGAGCACTTTTAAATTTTTATATGGAGAAGCATTCAGAGTTCCCAATTTATTTGAATTGTATTATTTCGACGAGACAACCTTGATTGCTAATCCGAATTTAAAATCTGAAAGAAATAGAACACATGAAATAATTTGGGAAGAAATTTTTGGTGATAATATTTTTACTTCCTTTAATGTATATCATTATCGTATGTTTAATCTAATAGATGAAGATTTAATTGTCGAAACTAAAACCGGTGATACTATTTCACAATTTAAAAATTTAAACAAAGTACTTTCCTACGGTGTTGAAGCAGGTATAACAGCAAAGTTCTTAAGAGCCGTATCTGGTTACTTGTATTTAACATACCAAGAAACAAAAGATGAAGAAGCCGAAAAAATTCTTACGAATTCTCCTGCATTTCTTGCGAAAGCCGGTATATCTTATGAAATAATGGAAAAATTATTCTTAAGTTATGAATTATTTTATGAGACAAAAAGAAAAGCAAATGATGATTCTTTTTCAAAATCATTCTTGTTATCAAACCTGAATATTAGCTATAAGCCGAAAACACAAGTTGATTTTATTAACAGGTTTGAGTTGAATTTTAAAATAAGTAATTTATTTGATACGAAATATTCTTTACCTGGCGGATATGAACACCTACAGGTATTCATAGAACAATATGGCAGAAGATTCTTATTTAACTTTTCAATAGTAATGTAAATGAATAGAATAATATTATATATACTGATAATACTTTTTTCAGCACAGTTATATTCTCAGGAAGTCGAAGTACCGATTGACCTACAGCTTTCGATATTTGTTAAAATAATGCCATTGGAAAAAAAATTATCTCAAAAAATTTCAGAGAAAAAAAATATTAATATTCTGATTGTCTATCAAAACAAGTATAGACCATCATTGAATGAAAGAAATAATATTATTGCTTTCTTCCGGAATAATGAAAATAAAATGTATAGTGTGTCCGATATGATTTTTTATGAAGAAAACACAGTTAAGAATTACATACTTGGTAATAAGATTGATGTTGTTTTAATTACTTCCTTAAGGGCTGTTGATATATCTCAATTATCGGAAATATCGAAATTAACTCAAGTTTTGACTTTGACTACATTAGCTTCTCAAGTTGAAAAGGGTTTGTCGGTAGGTATAGAAAAGCACAAGGAGAAACCACAGATATTAATAAATTTGGAGCAGTTGAAAAGGGAAGGTGCCGTATTTAGCTCGCATTTATTAAAAATAGCAAGGGTAATTGAATAGGAATGGGAAGTGTAATTGAAATATTGAGGAATACGAGCAAAAGGAAATTGTTAATCTTTTTATTCTCTTTGTTGATGTTAATGAATTCGGTTTTTGTGTATTTATATTTCCCTGCAAAGTTGAAGGAACAGCAATTGCAGTCGTATATTGACAAAGCAAGGACTCTTGCGGATTTGGGTTCAATAAATGTTGGTTCTGCATTATATTTTGATGATATTGAGAGTGTGGAGGAATATATAAGGAGTTTGACGGGTGTGAGGAATATTGTTGCTATAATAATCTTTGATACTTTAGGTGTGCCGATTACAATATCAAACGTAGGAACTGGAGGGGATATCATACAAAGTATCAGTATGACTAAAATAAGTGGTTTCTCTACCGACAGGAATTATTATGGGGCAATAAAGTCAATTTACTTTAAAAATAAAAAGCTGGGGAAAATTAGTGTAGTAATGTCCTTGAAAGATTTAAACAAAGATGTGTCGGAGAGCAAACAATTAATAACTATAATTAGTTTAATAATGTTTTTGTTTGGAATCCTGGCAATTATTGCTATCAGTTCAATATTTGTAAATCCCTTGGTAAATCTGGTTAATACTTTCTCAAAAATATCTAATGGAGATCTGAGTACAAGAACAGATATTAGGACAAAAGATGAATTCGGGAGACTGGGAGAATACTTTAACAGTATGGTTGATAAAGTAGAAAGAACGCAAAAGAAGTTATTTGAGATGAATATTGCTTTGGAAGAAAAAGTAGAAGAAAGGACTTTGGACCTTAGAAAAGAAATAGAAGAAAGGAAAAGGGCTGAAAATATACTTCGGGAAAGCGAAGAACGAATAAGGAATATATTTGAAAATGCCCCTTTTGGAATTTATCAGACAAGCTTAGAAGGAAAAATCCTTTTTGCTAATCCTGCATTGATGAGGATGTTAAAGTATGATACCATAGGAACTTTACTTAGTTTGGACGTAAGTGAACAAGGATATCTTCGACAGCATGATAGAGCGGTGTTTCTCGAAAAATTGAACAGGGAATCGAGAGTATACGATTTTCATGCTCAATGGATTGCCAAAGATGGTTCGATTATTTATATTTCCGAAAATGCCCGGCTTGTTAAGGATGATATTGGCAAGAACATGTATATTGAAGGTATGGTGGAAGATATAACGGAACGATTGAAAGCGGAAGAGAAGCTTAGGGAAAATGAAGAAAAGTACCGGAATATTTTTGAGAAATTTCAAGATGTATATTTTAAAATTGATTTGAAAGGTTTTTTCATTGATTTAAGCCCATCGGTATATAATTTTTCAGGATACGAAGCCGTTGATTTGATAGGAAGAACAATAGACACAGTGTATTTTGACAGAGCGAAAAAGTTTGGATTTTTAAAAATGTTAGTTAAAGACAAAAAAATATCAAACTTCGAGATGGTATTAACAAGAAAAGATGGAGATAATATTAATGTAAATGTTAATGCTCAATTTGAATATGATGTTTACAATAAGCCGGAGTTCATATCTGGTACATTACACGATATAAGCGAACTGAAAAGGGTAGAGAAACAATTAATAGAGTTAAATTTTACAAAAGATAAGTTTTTCTCGATAATCGCTCATGATTTAAGAAATCCGATTAGCTCTTTTATGCAGGGAACGGATATTCTTGAAAATGATTATGATACATTAACTGATGATGAAAGAGCAGATATAATTATTTCTTTAAATAGAACATCTAAGGGGCTGTTAGAATTGTTAGAAGACCTTTTAACGTGGTCAAGGGCACAAACAGGTAAAATCAGCTTTACTCCGGACCAAGCTGATATATTCCCGATAATTAGTAATAATATTTCACTTCTTGAACTTCAAGCGGGAAATAAAAAAATCTTTCTGAAGCAAGAATCAGAAGAAAATACTTTTGGTTTTTTTGATGTGAATATGGTAAATACGGTAATAAGGAACTTGATTTCAAACGCTATTAAATTTACTCCTGAAGGGGGTATGATAACAATCGGTTCTAAAATTGAAAATAATTCTATTAAGGTATGGGTCAAGGATACCGGAGTTGGTATTTCTGAGGAAAACATAAATAAGCTTTTTAGAATTGATACCACAATAACAACAGACGGTACTGCAAAAGAAAAAGGTACCGGATTAGGATTGATTCTTTGTAAGGAATTGATAGAAAAAAACAGGGGTACTATTTGGATTGAGAGTGAATTAAATAAAGGTTCAAGTTTTATCTTCACTCTACCGACAACAAATGAGTCTATTAATAATTACACATAATCGGAGAACAAACAATAATTAAGAACAAATGAAAATAATTACTTGGAATATTAATGGATACAGAGCGATAACAGGACAAAATCCCAGCAAAAGGTTTGACAAAGTAACAAAAGAAAATAAATTATTCGATTTTATTAAATCTGAAGATCCCGATATCATCTGCCTGCAGGAAACAAAGGCATCGGTTGAGCAAATTGATGAGGAACTTAAGGAACCTGATGGCTATTTAGGGTATTACCATTCTTGTACTTCAAAAAAGGGATATAGTGGAGTTGTTACGTTTTCTAAAATCAAGCCGGAAAAAATAAATTATAAACTTGGAATAGAAAAATTCGATATCGAAGGCCGGGCCGTTGAAACACATTTCAAAGATTTCATCTTATTGAATATCTACTTCCCTAAAGGATATACAGACTCCGAACGGCTGGATTACAAGCTGGAATTTTATGATGCACTTTATAGTCATATTGATAAACTGTCAAAAATGAATAAAAATATAATGATTAGCGGAGATTATAATACGGCTCATAAACCAATTGACCTGGCAAGACCACAAGAAAACGAAAATACTTCAGGTTTTCTAAAAATTGAAAGAGAAAAACTCGATGAACTTATTAATAAAGGTTACATAGATTGCTTCAGGTATTTTGTCAAAGATGGAGAAAATTATACCTGGTGGAGCCAAAGAGGAAGAGCAAGAGATAATAACATTGGCTGGCGCATTGATTACCATTTTTGCTCAAATTCATTAAAAAATAAGCTAAAATACTGTAAACAAATGCCGGAAATTCATGGCTCCGACCATTGTCCGGTTATTGTTGAGCTCTAATGGTGCTCAGTAATTGTATATATGACAATGAATTAGATTGTATTTGAGGTTATTTGTTCAGAAATTACTTATTTTAAATTAATAGTTTTATAATTAATTAAAATTATATAATTTGTATATGAGAATGAAAGGTGAAAATAAAATTAAAAAAAATTGTTAATTATTTTTAATTTTATTTTCATTATTAAAAAATAATTTATTATATTTGTATTGGGTTTAATAGCTAAATGGTTATTAATAGTTCTAAAAGAGTAAAATTTTTCAGTTGGCATAATTTATTTGCGACAGCTGTAGTGTTTGGTGTGATAAAATTTCTACCGATAATATTTACGATAGACTTTTTAGACCCAATACAAAACACAATACAAGATTTTAATGCTGCTGATATTGTTTTTTCTCAGATGAGAGATTACAACAAGATAGAAAAAGACACAAATATTGTTCTTGTAAATATAGGTACACTGAATCGTCAAGGTATTGCTGATTTAATTAATATCATTAACGCTTACGAGCCGAAAGTCATAGGGATAGACAGCTTTTTTCGAAAACCAAAATCCGGTAACCAGGACAGTGCTTTAGCTCAGGCATTGAGTGAAGTGAAAAATCTCGTTTTAGTTAGTGAAGCAATACATTTGGATGATGATTTTAAATTTGATACTATGCTGTACTCCAACGAGATGTTCAGTAAGTATGCCCATAACAGCTATGCTAATATCATTACAGATGATAAATCAGGTTTTAGGGTTGTACGCTCCATATCTCCCCGAGAGTACGTAAATGATAGTTTATGTTTGTTCTTTGCAGTAGAGGTGGCTAAGCAGGTTGCCCCCGATAAAGTACGTAAGTTCTTAGAACGGGACAATGAATTTGAATATGTAAACTTTAAAAGAAATATTTATAGTGGTAAATTTACCGCCTTAGATTGTGATTACGTAATTCAAAACAAAGAAAAACTTAGCTTTATAAAAAATAAAATAGTGCTTATGGGCTTTTTAGGACCGGACATCGAAACACTGGTCTTTGAAGATATTTTCTTTACACCCATGAACAAGCACTATTTAGGTAAGGCAATTCCCGATATGTATGGAGTGGTTATACATGCGAACACGATAACCATGATATTGGATGAAGATTATCTTGGCAGTACATCTTCATGGCTGAAACTATTCATCACTTTTCTTATTATCTATTTGAATATGGCTTTATTTTACTATATTTCTATTAGGTTTGAAGATGCATATGAAATGGCAAATTTATTCATCACGATGTTTGAATTATTTTTTCTTTTCACTATCATGATTTACGTCTTTTACTGGTTTAATTTTGATATAGGATTAAGAGAAGCAACGGTATTTGGAATACTTTTTTCGGCAACAGGTTTTGAACTTTATCATGGTTCCTTTAAACCGATAGTAAAGAACTTTGCAACAAAGATAACCAAGAGAAAAATGAAGAAAGCATCTGAAAAGTTTGTTGGAGATTTTAAAGCAGGAAAAGAAGAAAGCGCAGAATTATGAAATTTTTTAACTGGGACTATATTGTATGTACTGCTTTGTTGTTTATCGGAATGATACTTTTTCCTTTGTTATTGGGTTTTGAAATGTTTGAACCAATGACTCAATCATTGACCGATTTTAGGATAACCGATATTGTTGATTCAAAAATGGTACAGAGAGACCAATTATCTGCCGATACAAATATGATTTTAATCAACTGTGTCGAAAACAACAATGAATTGAATAATCTTGATTTAGCACGCGTTGTTAACTTGATCAACAAATGCAATCCAAAGGTTATTGGTATTAAAAAGGTTATTGAACAGAGCAATTCGCAAAAATGGGATAAAGTTTTATCAATGGTTCTTTCTCAATGCAACAATCTGGTTTTATCTACCAGAGCCAATGGTTTTGACGCTCAAACAAAATCATTTAAAAGTATGAAATGTTCCGATGATTATTTTACACAAAATGCCGTTTTAGGTTTTGAGAACTTTTTACCGGTTAAGGATGAAAGAACATTTACTATAAGAAGCTTCATTCCAAAATTAAAAATCCGGGGGAAAACTTATAATTCTTTTGCAGTGGAGATTGCAAAACATTATAGACCGGAATCTGTAAAAAAATTATTTAAAAGAAACCATAACATTGAAATGATTGATTATCTGGGTCATTATCAGTTTTTCAGAATGGAAGCATATGATGTTATTGAACAAAACTTTGAACCGGGTTTCTTCAAAAATAAGATAGTCATAATTGGCAGAATATCTACTAGGAATGCTATTGATTCCAACATGGCTCTCGAAGATGTCTTTTTTACACCTTTGAACGATAGTTACACCGGGAAAGCATTTCCTGATATGTACGGGAGCATTGTTCATGCTAATATTATCTCGATGATATTGAATGAGAATTACCTTACTTCAATGCCCAATTGGGCTATTTATCTTATATCAATTATATTTGTTTATTTTAACATGATAATCTTTACATATATAGTTGTTAGAAACAAAAAATGGTATGAAATATTTAGTCTGGCAGTATTTGTTATAGAATCTATACTAATTCTGGCAGCAACAATTATATGTTTCATATTCTTTAATTTTGAAATGAATTTGACGATACCGATATTTGCAATTGCATTATCGATAATAATTTACGAAATATATCATAGTTCATTAAAACCATTAACAATAAAAATATATTACAAATTTATTCATAAGGGGTACTAAAATGAAAAAGTTACGAATTTCACTAATTTCCTGTCTTTTAGCTTTGGCTTTGACAGGTTCTTTAATTGCTCAGAATTATGAATTCAAAGTGATGGCTGCAAAGGGAAAACCTGCAGTTCAAAAAGAGAATTCAAAATCCTGGTCCGATATTAAGCTCGGGACACAGCTTAATCCAAAAGATATGCTAAGGTTGACCGGCAATTCTTATGTCAGTCTTGTACATAAATCCGGAAAGACTGTTGAGTTGAAAAAAGCCGGTACATTTTCCGTTGCCGAACTCGGTAAAACTGTGGGTAGCAACAAATCGAGCGTATCAAAAAGATTTGCCGACTATCTGATGGATGAAATTAGCAGTTCTGAAGATTTACTTGCATCCGGTGAACACAGAGATAAAATGAAGGTTACAGGGTCAGTTGAAAGAAGTATGAACACGCAACCTTTTGTTAACAAAAATGCTCTTCAGCTTAATTCGCCAAGAAAAGTAAATTTCCTTAATACTACTTTTACTTTCCGTTGGTATGAATTTGAGCAAGCGAAGGAATATGAATTTGTTCTTTCAGACAGATTCGATAAACCTGTATTTTCTAAAACTATCGAAGGTACTATGTTTACGGTGAATGCCGAGGAATTAAAACTAGAAAAAGACACTTATTACTTTTGGAGTGTAAAAGCTAAGGGTAAGGATAAACAAAAATCTGACGATGCTTGTTTTTTAATACTCTCAGATGATAAGGTTAAAGCGATTAAAGATACAGTTGAAATTATCAAGAAAGAATTTGATGATGAAAACACTGCTTCAGCTAAAATTATTTTGGCTGCTTACTTTGAGCAAAATCACATTGTTGACGAAGCTCTGAAAGCGTACAAAGAAGCAGTTGCTTTAGCTCCTGATGTTGATATTTACGATAAACTTTATAAGAGATTTTTGACAAGAACTAATATCTCCGAAAAGTAATTCTAATTTTAAATATCGTCAGTCATATCAACTGACAGAACGAAAAGATTAGCCACAATATTGAGTTTCAATTGAAATTCAGTATTGTGGCTTTTTTATTTTTTACTCATATTCTGATTATCAATCCTCCATAAACCATTCTTCCGGGATTTGGCAATCCAATCTTGGAAACAGAGAATTTATCAAGCAAATTATTACATCGTAAATATATTTCAGAATAAACATTATCTACAAAAAAGTTGTATGATAGTCTGAAATTCAATAAATAATACGCTTCTAATTCTCTCAATTCTCCTTTTGGTTCTGCACCCCATTGCGTACCAACACACTCAAATTCAAAATTTGGAGTTAAACCGTTATTGAATTTATAACCAAAATTTATAAGACCCATCAATTCAGGTTTATATTCCAAATGCTTGAGAGTTTTTCCATCATTTTCCCCGCTTGAATACATATAGGTCAAATATCCTTCAAAAAATAATGAATTTGCAGGATTGTATTTGAATTGTGCCTCCACTCCGCTGATTGTTGCATTTGAAAAGTTTACCCTCATCTTTCTTTCTAAGAAATCTTCATCTTGCGACAATCTGATTTGGTCAATCAAATCATCGTAAAAACTTGCAAATCCGGTTAATTCAAATGTAAATTCTTCTTCATGATATATCATTCCAAATTCATTGATTATACCTGACTCAGGTTTCAAATCGGGATTCACTTTGAATTTATTCATTGCCCCTGAAAATGACTCTCTCATTGTAGGAAATCTTGTTCTGCGGCTTGAATTGATATAAAAATCAATTTCATCATTTAATAGATATCTTAGACCAAGAAAAGCGGCATAATCGGAACTTGATAAACCTTCGTAATCAATAAATACCCCTGTTAACGGATTTTTATTATAATCATAAGCGATGCCACCCAATAATAATAAATCACCGATTCTTCCTCGATATTCTATCCCTGAGGACATTGTAATTTGCAAATATACATTATTGTTAATATTACTTTTAATATCCTCAATTTCTTCAGTATGCTCACTACGGAAACCATTAAATGCAAGTATTAAATTATGATTCTCGAGTAATTGATAGTTCAAAGAAATTCTTGTTCCCAAAGTCAAATCATCGTCAATTTGTTTCTGTGTTAATTCAGAAAGTGAAATATTCGAATAAGAATTAATTGTTTGACCAAATTTATCGAGCCAAAATACTGCCTTTATATTGATATTTTCGTCAATCAAATATTCACCATTTAAAGTTAAAATATCCCTGATGATTTCAGGATAACGCCAATATCGAATGTCTGAAGAAGCAGCTTCAGTCAAAGTAGCAACACCTTTTTCCGTATTGATATGATTGAATGAAAGACCAAATGTAGCTACACCGTCAATCTTGTATTCTCCTCGAATATAAGCTGTCAGCCTGTTCATATCAGTATTGGTTCTCAATCCGGAATTTTGGTTTTGATTTGTAGAATCACCGGTTATTTCCTCCGAAGGAAGCAAGAAACCATCGCTTTTTGAATACGATAGATTTGTTATATAATTAAAATTTCCAATTCTTCCGTCATGCATCAGGGAAACTAACTGAGAGTTGGCATCATTTCCTTGTAATCTTATTACAGCTCCAAAACCATCGTTTTGCCTTTCGATTGTACTGATATTCAAAGCTCCTCCTAAAATGTTCGGTCCAAACAAAATTGAACTTGAACCCTTGTTTACAAATACTCTCCCGACGATATCCACAGGCAATATGCTTAGGTCCATCCGGTTATCCCATGGGACATTAAGCAATACTCCATCAAAGAATAATCCCAATTGCCTTTCACCCGAACCGCGAAGAAAAAGCAGTGTTTCTCCACGGGAGTTAGTTTGTATCAAGCCCGACGGAATATACTTTCCTAAATCTGAAATTGAAGATGCATCGGTCTTTTGAATCCGGTAATATTGAAAATCATTAACAGAAGTTGTCAGCAATGATTTATTGATTTTACCGGACTCCAAAATAATTTCGCCCAAGCGGTAGGTTTTGATTGAATCTATATGTTGTTTTTCTTCACTCCAAAGAGTTAAAGAAATTAATATTAAACAAAATAAAATCATGAATGTTCTCATAAAAAACACCTCCTTAAAAAAATAATAATTAAAATTTGATTTAGATAATACGAAAATCTAAATCCTAACTATAAAAATAATTAAATGATTTATAATATCTTAGGAGGCGGCGGGTCAATATCAAAGAAGCATTCGATACAATTATCACTGTTCATTACATTTTCGATAATAAAAAAATTATTCGATATCATTAAATTTTCTTTTTCAAAATAAAGAGGGAAAAAGATATTTTTTAAAATCTTCAAGGAATACTTAACTGACGTCATACCATCAATAGATGTTTCAAATAATTTGGAATAAGATTCCATTAGTTGCTCTTCTTTTTCATCGTTGATGCAATAGAAAATCGTATATTCATCTGTTGGTAGTTCAGTAATGACATCATACATTTTTCCTTTGAACCTGAATTCCTTTTCGTGAATTCTCTGAAAATATTTTGAATTATTTGCAATTTTTAATATTTCAATTTTATCCTTTGGAATATTAGATTTCATCATTCTTTTCATTTCCGTTCTTATACCTGCTCTTTGATAATAGTAATATCCTATCGTCCCGAAAGTATTCAGGATTAGGAATGATATAAAAAATATTGATAAAATTCTTTTCATTGCCGCCAAAATTAGAAAGAAATTGACTGAATGTCAAATATTTATGATAAATTTGCTGAATTTTTTATTTGATTAACGTTTAATTTTAAAATTTATGTTTATTGGTGAATTAAGTGCATTAACTGCGGCGTTGCTTTGGTCAACATCTTCATTTGTGTTTACGGCGGCAACCTTTAGAATTGGAACTATACAACTGAATATTTCAAGAATGATTATAGCAGCATTGTTACTCTTAATAACATTCCTGATATTTAACATTAATTTTGAGCTAACACTAAGTCAATTAGCATATTTATCGTTGAGTGGATTTGTCGGGCTTGTCATTGGTGACAGTTTTCTTTTCAAGGCATTTAATTTGATTGGTCCCCGGATTTCTCTGTTGCTTTTATCATTCAATCCTGCTTTTGCGGCGATATTTGCATTTATAATGTTGGGTGAAGTGTTATCTTTTTACGCAATTGCCGGAATGGCAGTTACATTGCTGGGTATTACTCTTGTCGTTTTGGATAAACCTAAGATGGGCAACGGGAGATTCAGGATTACAAAGTTTGGTATTTTATGCGGCTTCTTAGCGGCTATAGGACAGGGTGTTGGTCTGGTTCTTGCGAAGATGGCATACTCGAGCGGTGAGGTTCATTCTCTTGTAGCAACTTTTGTCAGGATTGCTGCCGCAGTTATTATAATGCTTCCGTTTGCTATTTTGCTGAAGAAATACAAAAATCCTTTTAAGCTTTTTGCCAAAGACAGGAAGTCGCTTGGCTTGGTTGCTTTAGGTGCTGTGATTGGTCCTTACCTTGGAATAACACTTAGCTTTATTGCAATTATTTATACACAGGTTGGTATTGCATCAACTTTGATGTCCACTATGCCGATTATTATGCTTCCAATGACGAAAATAATTTATAAAGAAAAGTTAAGCATGAATGCAATTATTGGTGCTTTCATAGCAGTTACGGGTGTTGCTATTTTGTTTTTGGCTTAGTAAGAAGCTCGGACAAAAGAAGTATTTTCAAATTCACAACAATTCTCCAATATTTGCAACACTATTTAACGCAGAACCACAAACTTCTTCATTTCATTTCCAATCCTCACAAAATATACACCGTCCGGAAAACCCGAAACATCAATCCTTACTCCCCTTTCCATTCCCCTCTCGAGAGGGATTAAGTGTGTGTAAGGGGTCGGGTAGAGGTTGGTCAAACATTCACCATAAACATTATAAATTTGTATCTGATAACTTTCCGAAAGTTTGGAACTTTCTAAAAGTTTTATTTCAATATATTCACTCGCCGGATTTGGATAACACAAAAAATTATCAGCACTCGAATTGTTTGAAATATCTTCATGTTCTTTGACATCTAAAATAACACCGGATTCATTAAAAATGGATAAGCCTTCATCAGTTGCAATCCATTTATTATTATTATTATCTATTCCAATACAATTAATGGAATTTAATACCAAATGAGAATTTCTGCTGTTGAAGTTAATCCATTCCTTGCCATCAAATTTCAGTAAACCTTGTTCACAAGTTCCTATCCATACAACATTATTCTTATCAATTTCTATCGAACTAATACAATTTGTTTTCAATTGATAGTCTAAAACAGTATAATGATTAAAATCCTCATTCTTAAAAGATAATATCCCATTGTTTCTTGTTCCTATCCAGATCATATTTGATGAATCAACAGCTAATGATAATATTTCTCCAAAAGTATTATTTGGTATTGGAGACTTATTCCGTTCCCACTTTTCATTATTATAGCTTATTAATCCTTCTTCAATGTCTCCAAACCACTTTGTGTCGTTTCTATCAACAATAATTTGATTAATATTTTCAGTATGAAATCCTATTTCGTCTTGATTAATTATCCTTATTTGTCCATCATTATATTTAGAAATTTTAAAAGCACTCATCCATACATTTCCACTGAAATCTTTTTTAATACTCTTAACGGTATTTCCATATAATGATTGATCCCAATCTCCATGTGAGAAAGATTTATAACCATCAAATATGTATAATCCATAATAGTTGGTACCAAAGAATAATATTTGATTCATATTTTCAACTGATAAAACATCATATTGTAATAAGTAATAATCCACTACTCCATTTTTTTGACAATTGATAGCACCACCTTGCGTTCCAATTATTATTTTATCTTCAACTATTTTAATACAGTTAACTTTTTTACCCGGTAAATAAGAGAATTTGTCACTTATTCTATTAATTTCTTTATTAACAATTTTAAATAATCCAAACTGTGATCCTCCAAAAACTACGTCACCATTATAAGATAAAAGATGTATTGGAGTACCTAAATTATAGCCCTTTTGATCGAAGACTTCAATTTTTTCAAAATTTTTACCGTTATATTTAAATACAGTATTATGATTTCCAGCAATAATGAGATTATTATTTGAATCAATTGCAAGTGAACTAATAAAGCTCAAATCAAGTTCAGAGTTTAAATAGTTAAAATGCTTCCATTTATTTACATTTAATTTATAAATACCTAATGAAGTTCCAATCCAAATATTTGTGCTATCATCAAAAATTATTGAAGTACACCAGTCCTCCTCCAGATCAGAATTCTTAGAATTATAAAAAGACCATACACCATTTCTCAAAAAACAGATACCAAATCTAGTTGCTACATATACATTACTATCAAAAAAAACTATTTGGTTAATATAATGATTTCCAGAATTAGTAAATTCATCTTTATATAGCTTCCAACTATCACCATTATATTTCACAAGTCCTTCACCTGAAGTACCCAACCAAATATTGTTTGAATCATCTACTGAAATTGTTGTAACCCACCAGCTATATTCTTCAGTACTTAAAATTGGAAAGCCATTAATACTACGGTAGAAAGTCCATATGTAGTTATCATATTTAATAACACCATTTCTTACTCCTATCCATTTATTTCCATTTGAATCAATTGCTATTGAATATGCATAATCTGTAGGAAAATCAGAATTGAATTTGTTGATGTATGTTACTTCATCGGTTTCTTTATTTATGATTTTCAAACCATATCCGGCAATCCAAATGTTTTCACCATCATCAACCATGTCGTTTACTTCGTTAGATGTGATGACAGCCCAATTTGAATCTATCTGTTGGGAAAACAGATTCAATGGGAAAATAGCAATTAGAAATATTAATAATATTGCTTTCATAATATATTTTTTAAATTTGGACAGTCCTTTTATGTAAAGACACAAAAAACTCCAAAAGGTTTCACTTTTTTATAAAAATATTTTCAATCTCATAGAAATTAAACCTTTTTATACGTTGAATCACTATGCGATTCCAAACTAATTCCTAAATGCCTAAATGCCTAAATGCCTAAACCCCTAAACAGCTATTCATAATCAAACTCCGTCCCATAAACCTGAGGCAGCTTGTAACGATGTCTTTCGAATACTGAGAACAACTGGTCAGTAGTGAAGATTATCCCTCCGAATTTTCCCTCGTCAAAATTGAAAGCAAAATCAAGACGGAAAATACTGTCATCACCGGTTCCTTTCATATTGAAAAATCTGATTCCAAATCCTGCGGAATTATGCCACTGAGTCTTTACCAATTTAATATCCTGCTCCCAGACAGTTCCAATATCCCAGAATAAAACACCTGAAAATTTGAAAATCCAGAACTGCCAATCAGGAAACATTCTTAGTTCGGTATTAACAACAAACCTGTTATCTCCGGCAAGTTTATTTGCTTCGTATCCTCTCAAGCCGCCGTCATTGTCAAGAATCAATTGCCTCAGCTTGGTCCAGTTCCATACAGTCTGTTGTCTCAATCTTGAAGCTATTAACAGATTTTTGCTGAATCGGTAAAATGCCTTTCCTGTAAATTCCTCATAAGTATAATACCCGTTTCCCATGTGGAATGCACTCGCACCGCTTACCTGACCAAACAAATAAAGGTCCCCGAGAATATAGGATTTTTCACCCTGTCCTCCGATATAATAATAGCTTTCTCCCAGTGAACCAATCGGAAATATTTTTCCAAGTGTTGCCGCACCCCAGCCGCCAATCGGCACATCTTCTTTTTGATATGTGTTTAACATACTTGTCTGGAAATAATCTTCAGATACGGATGAAAAAGAAACAAGGAATTTTCCCGAGTTATCGAAAGCACGCTCAAATTCAGGTCTTCCGCGATTAACGTCATTAACCTGCAACATAGCCGATGCAAACACGCGGTCATTTTTTAACCAGGACCTGCTCAGCCATAGGTAAATATCTCTCATGTGAAACGGCATTAATTCGTAGTTACTTTCAGTTGCATTTATCCCATCGATTGGTTTATACAAAAAATCCCTGCCGTAAGAATTGATTGCACTCAATCCATAAGACCACTGACTTTCAAGATTTCTGAAGGGCTGACCGAGTACTATTGCCTGGTCTGTACGGTATTCATTTGCGGTAATACCAAAATCAAAATAATAATCCGTTCTGAGCAATCGCTGTTGAGTTAAAAAGAAACCACCCTGCAAACCAATGTCATTTTCACTTCTGTTGTATGCCTCAAACCTCACATGAGTTCCTGTCCCTAAAAGATTGAGTTCTTCAATGCCTCCGCCAATATTTGTCGTATTTCCGCCTGTACCAAAAATGAAAATCGGAATAGTTGACCATCTATCTTGAGTAGTTATATATACATCGTAAAATTTCTCGTCTAAAGAATCCAAACTTGCAGAAACATCAGAAAACAGATTAGTATTTCTTAAATTCCTAACAGTCTCATAAATTTTCTCTTTGTTTAAAGTGTCTTCTTCGAAGAACAACAGTTCATCTTCAATAATGTAATCCCGGGTTGAATAATGCAATGAATTGGCTAAGCCGGCGGCAAAAAACCAGTCGCTTTGAGTTGAATCGAAAACTTCCTTCTTTTCAATAAAAATATTGTTGATGTATTTTAAAGCATATACCCGCGGAATAACCAACAGGAAACACAAGCTTATAACTAATACAATTTTTTTCATTTACCCAATATTATTAATTTAAAATTGAGCAAAAATACGATTTTTTTATGGATTTAAAGTCAGAACCACTTCAATATAAATTGAATAAACAGGTTTTGAACTCTATCCTAAATATTCTAACTCAAACTTTAATTACTTTCCAGATTCGCAATATTTATTGCTTCAGGAAAAAGTTCAATAGCTTTCATTGCCGACTTTATCATAGGTAGATAAGTCGCTGTTGACTCATTATTACCCCATACCGAACGAGCAATTGATGCCTTAATTGATAATTTCAGGTATTTTTCATCAGTTTCAAATGAATCATCATCCCATTCAATACCTTTGGACTCTGCCAGAGTTTCAAAATCATCAATCATATCATCTGTAATCTCAAATTCTCTGAGGAATTTTTTAAAATCAGATTTGTAAGTTTTGTCAAACGTTTTATCATTCTTATCCAAATACTCTCTGGAAAATATAAAGTAAAGATTTTTTGCCCTGACATTCCTGCTGAATTTAGTGATTGTGTCATATTTAGCAATATAGTCTGGTGTTATTCCACCGCCACCTAAAACATTCCTTCCACCGCTGGTCTTGTAAATGGGAGGCAAAGAATCAAGATTATTTGTTTTGGCTTCTTCCAAAGCATGGTTAATGTTTTTTCCTTCTTTCAGTTCCAGCCAACCTTCCATACTTCTGTATTTTTCCTTGTCTTTGTATGGTCTTTGTATATTTCTGCCCGATGGTGTAAAGTATTGTGCAATTGTTATACGGAATCCCGATTTATCAGGAAGGTCATACTGTCTCTGCACTAAACCTTTTCCGAATGTTGTAACACCAACAATTAAACCTCTGTCCAAATCCTGAATAGCTCCGGATACAATTTCACTGGCTGAAGCAGAGCCGGCATCCACTAGCACTATTACCGGTAAATTCTCATACCTGCCGCCCGGTCTTGAATAATGATAGTCATCAAATTCAGGTTTTCTACCCTTAGTATAAACAATTGTATTACCATTCTTGACAAACTCATCTGCAAGTAAAAATGCCTGATTTAAATATCCGCCGGGATTTCCTCGTAAATCTAAAATTAATTTTTTCATTCCCAGATTGCTTAGCTTTTTCATTGAATCTAAAAATTCACGATGTGTTGTTTGCATAAATCTGTTAATTGATAAATAACCAATATCAGTTCCATCAATAATAAAAGAAGCATCAACGCTGTATAAAGGAATTTTATCGCGGACTATATCGAAGCTTAACAGTTCCGGCTCACCGCTCCTTAAAATCTGTACATTAACAACAGTCCCTTTTTTCCCGCGTAATTTGCTCTGAATTGTATCATTATCCATCTTTATTGCAGACTCTCCTTCTATTCTGACGATTTTATCACCGGAGGTTATTCCAAGTTTTTCGCTTGGTCCACCTGATATTGCTGAAATGATATTAATTGTATCTTCAATAACTTGAAATTGGACACCAATCCCTTCAAAGCTACCGGCAAATTTCTCGTTTTCGGTTTTCAGCTTTTGTGGAGATAAGTATATAGAATGTGGGTCAAGCTTTTCCAAAGCCGCTTTGATGGCTTCGGTAACTAACTGGTCGGTATTTATTTCTTCTAAGTAATTTTCTTTTGCTTTCCACAACACCTCACGAAACTTATCAATTTTTGTTTCAAATTCCTCTGTTGTTTCTTCGACTTGTGCAAAAGCGTTAATAATATTTATATTACTTATCGCTATAATCAGCAATAATATCTTCAATAATTTTTTCTTCATATATATCTCATATAACTTATTAATTTCATAAAACTCATTAAATCTCTATTCCTCTAAATGTCTAAATCCCTAATCCCCTAAATCCCTAAAACTAAAAAAAACACAAATTATTGCATAACTAATCAGTTCTGTCCAACATTTGCCTTGCTAACTGCATGCCGCCACCAAGGTATTTAACATCTTTAAAGCCAATGCTGACACAATACCTTGCCGCTTCGTAAGCACGTGGTCCCTTTTGGCAAACGACTAAAACCGGAATATCTTTTTTTAATCCCTTAACTATATTACGGTAATCCGCGATAGAAGTTTCAATTACATTTCCATGGCATTTCTCCGACTGTATTTCAGATTGCTCCCTTACGTCGAGAATTTGCCCGGTGAAAGTATCAATCTCCTTTGGATTTACACATATAATTCCGTCGATTTCCTGAGATACAGCCATAGCTCCAAGAAAATTCAAAGGATTCATGGGATTTGAATGTGTTGGTGTATAAGCATGCTCAAAATCAATTAAGTCATTAACTGTACAATGCTTGGATGAAAGAACGGAGAAAACATCAATATATCTGCTGACTTCCCCTCTTCCCGCCAACTGCAATCCTAATAATCTAAAAGTACTTTTTTCATATATTAATTTGCTAAAAAGAATTTTTGACTCGGGCATATAATCAGGTCTATCGTAAAAAGTCCCCCAAATACATGAGTATTCAATATTCTTCTTTTTAGTTGTACTTTCATTTAATCCTGCAGATGCAACAGTAAAACCGAAGACTTTTACCGAGCTCGTCCCGACAGCTCCCATGAACTCAGTTTTTAATCCCGCTATTGATTCAGCTACTGCTTTCCCCTGACGATTTGCTAAAGAACCAAGCGGAAAGAATGCTTCTCCTCCTGTTATTAAATCCCATATATTGATGCAATCACCTGCAGCCCAAACATCAGGGACATTCGTCTTCATCTGCCCGTCAACTTTAATCCCTCCTAAATTTCCTTTCAACACTCCTATTGATTCTGCCAATGCCGTATTTGGACTTACGCCAATACATGTGAAAACCATATCACATTCAATTTCTTCACCGTTATTAAGTGCAACTACCGGATTATCACCATCATCAAGTTTTATTGCATTAACTGAAGTATTTAAATAAACATTTATATCTTCGTTTTGGAGAGTTTTTACTAACAGTTCGGACATTTCCATATCCAATGATTGTGGTAATAAGCACTTTGTCATTTCAATCAGATGAGTTTCTATACCCCAAAGTGAAACCATAGCTTCAGCAAGCTCAACACCTATAAAACCACCGCCGATTATTATAACCTTTCCAATTTTTCCTGTCTGTGCCTGCTCTTTGAATTTCTTTGCATTTAAAGGATTGTGGAAATCAAGTATTTTCTCTGACTTGGGGCAAGGAAAAGGCGGCTCTACAGGTTTTGCTCCGGTAGCAAAAACTAAATAATCATATTCTAAAACAGACTCTGCTTCCGTCTTTAAGTTTTTTATTACTGCACATTTTTTTGAATGTTCAAGTTTAATAACTTCATAATTAGTTAAAACATTTACATCTTTCACATTTTTAAAAAACTCCTCATCACGTACCATATCCCATGGCGTTGTTGCCAAAGACATGAAGTCTTCCACATCTCCCGATGCATAAAAGGGCATTCCACAAGTCCCGAAAGAAACGAAAGGTTTTTTCTCGATAATTGTTACTTCAAAATCCGGTTTAAGTCTTTTCAATCTTGTGGCTGTTTTACATCCGGCAGCCATTCCTCCGATAATTACAACTTTTTTCATTTTTTAATATCAAATCTTTTATTCAACAAATAGAAATTAAATTCGTAAATCACTTGTTATAGAAGTAAAAGTATTTTAAATAACTTAGAAAATACAAAATTACATAAAAAAGTTTATCCTTTTTTGTAAAAAACCTTTGGATTTTATCGAAGATAATGCTAATTTTGTTGTTCTAAATTTTAAGAGGATTGGAAAAATGAATAAGATGAACTTGATTGAAGAGATGATTAAAGAAAGAGCCGTTGATTTTCGCAGAAATAAAGACGGAGAAAATTTTGTCGAGGTTCCTGACTTTCGCCCCGGTGATACAGTCAATGTTGCCGTAAGAGTTGTAGAAGGTGAAAAGGAACGTATCCAGAATTTCAAAGGAGTCGTAATTGGAATGAAAGGTGCCGGCTTAAATCAATCATTTCTTGTTCGAAAGATATCAAATGGTGTTGGGGTCGAAAGGATTTTCCCTTTATATTCTCCCATGCTACAAAGCATAAAAGTTCTAAACAAAGGTAATGTAAGAAGAGCAAAACTTTACTATTTAAGAGGAATGTCAGAGAAGAAAATCAGGCAGAAACTGAGCTAAACAGTAGAAAGTTAATAGATTTATTGAGCAGCAGATTTTATCTGCTGCTTTTTTTTTCCAATGTTTCTAACATAAAATTATCGAAGTTTGTCCAAATTTTTGAAACTAATTAGATATATAGAAAAAAAAATATTAAATTAGTATTTTATATATTGAAAATTATTTTCCGAACTATTTTTTAAACATCTGAATAATATGGAAGAAAGAAAAGTTCTTGTTATTTCTTATTATTTTCCTCCGATGGGATTGAGCGGAGTGCAAAGGACTTTGAAATTCGTTAAATATCTCCCTGATTACAACTGGCACCCCGTTGTACTTACAAGCTCTCCCAATAGTTTTTATGCTTATGATGAGACCTTGATAGAAGATTTCCGGACTGATAATTTGAAAGTTTATAGAACCGGTTCAGGAAAGGTAGTTAAGAAAAAAGTTAAAAAATTTCCTTCATGGATTTATCAAAAGATTGGAAGGGCAATACTCCAAACCATCTACCAGCCCGATAGTAAAAAGCCGTGGTTGAAACAGGCAATCAGAAAAGGGGAAGAGATAATTGCTGAAAATAATATTGACGTTATATTCGCTACGGCACCACCCTTTACAGATTTTTTAGTTGCTTTAGCTCTCTCAGATAAGTACGATATACCTTTTGTAATTGACTATCGCGATGTCTGGATTGACAATCCATTCCATTTCTTTGCTACCCCTTTTCATAAAATTTATTGCAATAATCTAGAGAGAAAAATTCTTTACCGTACGGATAAAGCTGTTGTTACGACAAGATACACAAAAGAACTTTTACTAAAAAGACACAGATTTATTTCACACAAAGATGTTGAGATAATTCATCAGGGCTTTGATACCGATGACTTTGATTCAGATGATTTAAAAAAAGATAAGGGCAAATTTGTTATTACACATTCAGGTGTCTTTCAAGACAACAGAACACCCAAGTATTTTTTGAAAGCAGTTAATGAATTTTTTAAGAAGCAACCCGAAGCTAAAAAATTTACTCAGCTTAGATTTGTCGGAGTTATGCGTAAAAAGCACCTGAGATATATCAAGAGATATAAATTATCCGACCACACAATTTGCACTGGATACCTTTCTCATAAGGAGTCAATCAAACAATTATTAGAATCTGATGTATTGTGGATGATGCTCAATGATAATGTCAGGTCTCCCGGGAAATTGTATGAATATTTCGCCGCAAAAAAACCTATTTTAGCATGCCTGCCCGAAGGTATAATGAAAAAACAAGTACTGGACAGCGAAGCTGGTTTCTTAACTCAACCCAAAGATGTCAAAGCTATTACAAAAAATTTAAACGAATTATATAAACTCTGGAAACAAAATTCTTTACCTGTACCGTCAGATGACTATATAAAACAATTCAATAGAAAAACCTTAACGGGTGATTTGGCAAGGATTCTCGAATTAGCTATTGAGATTTAATGGTAGAAGGGAAAAGTAAAATTCCTTTTTCATTATCCATTTTCACTTAAACAGCAAATTAAAAGATTGATGTTTTGTATAGTGAAATCTATAATTGTCAAGAAATTATTCATATAATTTATAAAATTTTGATATATTTGTAGTTTATATAGATTTTTGTACATCTTTTTTGAAGGATTGATATGTTTAAATTTGGATTTACCGAAGAACAGATAATGTTGCGTGATATGGTTTATGACTTTGCACAGAACGAATTGAAACCCGTAGCCGCACAAATTGACCATGATGAAAAAATACCTGATGATATAATAAAGAAAATCGGGGAGCTTGGGCTTCTCGGTGCCGCTTTTCCCGAAGAATACGGCGGAAGTGGTTTTGGTGAAGTAGGTTACTGCTTAGTGCAGGAAGGAATTGGCACTGCCTGTCTTTCGACAGCTACATTCATTGGAGCTCACACTTCAATCGGAACAAATTCAATTTATATTGGCGGTGATGAAGAATTAAAGCAAAGATATTTGCCTTTATTGACATCCGGACAAAAAATTGCCGCTTTTGCCTTAACAGAGCAAGGGGCAGGTTCTGATGCTTTCAACTTAAAGACCAAAGCTGAACTTGACGGAAATGAATGGATTATCAACGGTGAGAAACTTTGGATAACTAACGGACCATTTGCTGATGTTTTCGCAGTTTATGCCCGAACAAAACGCGGTATTTCTGCATTTGTTGTTGAAAAAGGTACACCCGGTTTTACTCCGGGAGCTCCTGAAAAGAAGATGGGAATCAAAGGCAGTCAGACTTCCACACTTACTTTCGACAACGTTAGAGTACCAAAAGAAAATATGATTGGAAGAGACGGTCATGGATTTTTAATAGCAATGAAAACTTTAGATGCAGGACGTTTGGGCTTGGGTGCCGCATGTTTGGGCGGTATGAAAAGTTTGCTGAAAATGGCTACTCTATACGCCAAAGAAAGAAAACAATTTAACCAGCCGATTGGCAACTTTCAGTCAGTACAAAACATGCTTGCTGATATGGCAATGGAAATCTATATTGTTGAATCTATTCTTTACAGAACAGCCGTTGATTATGACGATAAAACGATGATTGGACGTCAAGCCGCAATGGTAAAGCATATTGCATCTGAAGCATCCTGCAAAGTAGCCGATTGGGCAATGCAGATTCATGGTGGTATGGGGTTTTCGAAAGAACTACCAATCGAAAGATATTATCGCGATGCAAGAATCAACAAAATATTCGAAGGAACTAACGAAATCCAAAAAGGAATTATTGCCAGAGATATTTTGAAAAGAAACGGGCAGATGTAAGTCAGTTTTTATAGTGTATTAAGTTTGTAAAGTAGAAAGAGAATTGGGAAAGGGAGAACGAAAATTGGATTTTATCATCGTATGTTTGTTTTCATAGTATTTCGTAGTATTGTGTTTAGTCAATTCAATGTCTAAAATAAATTTTGAGAATAATTTGTGGTCAATATAAGGGAAGAAAATATTCGGGAGCTATACCGGAAGGTATCAGACCGACCACAGATAATCTTAGAGAATCAATTTTTAATATCCTGAATAATTATACAGATTTTGTTAATCTTGTAGTTGCCGATATTTGTGCAGGAACCGGATTTATGGGTTTTGAAGCTCTGAGCCGCGGTGCATCTCATTGCTATTTTTTTGAAAAAAGTAAAAAAACGGTGGAACTGATTAAAATAATTGCATCACAATTCAAGATTGAAAACTGTCTTGTCATCACAGGAGATGCACTTAAAAAATTAAAATCGTTTCCTCAAGACCAAAACAATGTTATATTTGATTTAATATTTTTTGACCCTCCTTATGATAGTAATTTGTACAATTCAGTTATCAATTCAATTTACAATAATGATTTATTAAAGAAAGAGGGATTATTAGTTATTGAGCAACCAAGCACATTAAATTTGATTTTACCTAAAACATATATAATAATAAATGAAAGAATTTTCGGTTCGACAAAATTACTGATAATCCGAAATGTTAAACCATAATGTTGTTGCTAATGATCAAACTAAAAAATGAAGAATCATCTTTCAATGACAATTTTTCCGGCAAAAGAAGTGTTAGTTGTTTTTATTATATAAAAATAATTTCCATTATTCAATTTGGATAAATCCATATCGAGAATATTTTCTCCGGCTGAAAGATTGTAATAACTGAGGTTTTGGACCATTCTACCCTTTACGTCAAAAATATCTAAAATAACATCGGATTCATCGTTAAAGAAAAGTTTAAGTTTTACTTTGCCTACTGCAGGATTTGGATAAATACATGAAACTTTAATATTGTTTATTGAAAAATATTCTTCGGAATTTACAGCTTCTTTTTCAATAATGGGTAAAATCATCAAATCAAAATCAGGAGGATTACCGTCACCCATTGTAACGGGAAATTCATCAAAATTTACTGAAGTGATTCCCTGCTCCTGCACAATACCTAAAAAAGCAGTATTTTCTTTTTTGCCATCTCCCTGAAGGTTTGAAAAAACAACAACAAGGTCAGATTCATTTGTCTGTGTCCAAACCTTTATCATTATCGTGAATTTCCCATCAATTGGAGTAGATTCTTTAAGCATTATTGGAGTGAAAACAGGAACCTTGCTGTTTGTGTCAATATCATTCACCGAAAAACCGGTATTAGCTAATATTGGACTTTTAGGTAAACCAGTTTCATCGTCGGCGGAAGTTATAAGTAGATCAAGTGAATCTGCATCTCCGGTAGTAATTTTTGTCCCGAATGCAACGAGGACACCCAATAATCCTGCTGCTTTTATTTCATATTTTACTCCTATCAAATGGTATACATTATTCGTGCCGGTAATCGGTCGAACAACCTGATTTTGGTCCCGATAAAAATACATATCAAAACCTGTGCTTCGTTCATAGTAATCGGTGATTGTATCCAGCATCAAATCAAGTGTTGAAAAACCGTCCTTATAGGTGCTACTGCCTTTTACGGAATTTCCTGCAAAAGGATAAGCATTATGTTTAGTAAGAATGAATGAGGATTTTGCCAATGACATTTCAAATTCTTGAGAATTCAGTAATGCAAGCTGAATTAAACTCATAATCGAAATTATTATTATTTTATTTTTCATAATTTCATCCTCCACTATTCAAATAAAAATATACCTAAATATCGGCGAATAAATGTTTTTCATCAATTTTATTTTTCAACTATTAAGACATATTGCATGTGCCTGTAAATCATTTAATATATCTCTCATTGACAATAATACTCAGAAATAAATTGGGAAAGACCTAAAAAAGACCTTTCTCCGGTTTATTATATTTGGAAATCTGTCTTTAAATTTTCCATTTTTCACTTCCTGTGGCAATCCATACATGTCGGGTCATTGTCAGAATGACAAACAATACAATTTTCGTAATTCATTCTGGCTTCAATTTTATGCAAAGAATTCCAATTAACAGCATGATTTGCCGGTTTAATGTAATTCAGTTTTGTGTGACATTCCCTGCATGATTCAAGACCTTCGTGACAAGACGAACAATTGGATTCCTTCATTATATAACTCATGGAATGTGTCATAATGAACTCAGGCGGGTGACTATTGTTAAACAAATTTTCTCCCTTGTGGCACTTAAAACAATAATTTTCAGTATGACAAACTGCACAATTATTTGTGGAAGTTTCTTTGAAACTTCCGTGATTGACAGCCCAAAGTTCGTTGTGGTCTTTAGGTTTCAAATTTTCATCTTTGTTATGACATAGATAGCAACCGGCTATGTTTTCCGGTGTTTCGTGGCATGTCATACATTTATTCATGTCGGGCAAATGCCTTCCAACAGGACTTTCTTTCCGGTCTATACCCGAATGGCAATCCAAACATTTTTTACCCTCTTCAATGTGCTTTGCGTGGTTAAACATTGGAGAGTAATTCTCAATTCTTGGAAGTAAAACGGGTTTTTCCCCTGATTTATGGCAAGTTTTGCAGCCCATATCATTTTTATCATGGCATGCTAAACATGCCTCTTCTTTCGGTAGCAAATCATCTGTCCCTTTAGTACTTTCCGCAGCACCTGAATGACATGCATCGCATTCCGCACCTGCTTCCTCCATATGCTTTTTATGTGAGAATATCAAATCCGTATCTCCGGATGTATTTTCAGCCATCAATGTAGCAATGATAGAAATACATAGGATAAATAAACCTGATAAAATTATTATTGATTTTTTCATTTACTGTCTCCTGATTTAATTCTGTACTGCAAGGTTAATCCACCCCTGATTTTTTGGTCAAATGCTTTGTTGTTATGATAATAATTCAAATTGGTATTCAATGTTAAATCTTCAATTATATCCCAACCAAATCTCAGATAAGAGGCGATAGAATTAATGCTTTCTACATCTTCGCCATCCATCATATAATCAACAGATGCAATTCCGGCATCGATTCTGAATCCTTTGAAAGGGGAATAATTACCGCCTATGGAAATACCCAATCTGCTATTTTCGGTATTTTCGGCAGGAACATACTCGTTAGTTAAAGGATTTAAAGTATCATGTTTGGTAACTCCGCCAAGATAATTCAAGCCAATATAAAAATATTTGTGTGAAATATAAAGATATGAAAGATAATCGAGATTTTCTGCTCTCATCGACACCATTTGACGAAAACTCAAGGTATAATTGTCAAATAATTTGTAAGATGCGCCTACCAGAATCCTGTCTGTAACATCCGGTTCAATAGGAGTGATTTTTTCTCCTGACAACGGTGAATAAAAGTTTTGGAAAAACAAGTATGGAGTGAACCTTGATATATTTGCAGAGAGTGATAATTTCTTCCCAATATATCCGTACAAACCTAAACTACCGTCGAATAATTTGCTGTTTGTCAGGTCATAGCCAACATTGGCACTTATTTTTACGCCATATAGACTGCCATACAAATCCACTCCTGCCTTGGAGCTTTCGTTTACGTACATATACTTGGCTTTAGCCCCAAATCCTTTTATTTTGTATGAAAGTTCTCCATAGCCGACAGCGTGGCAGGAAACACAACTTTTATCTTCATTTCCGGAATTGTGGTTATCACTATCGTAGAGTTGTCCGTACTTTACGGATTTTCCGCCAAAAGCAGAAGCAGAAAGATATTTGGTTATATCATAAGATACTTGAGCACCATCAACCGAGCCGAATAGCCATCGGTTGAATGTCGGAATTCTGCCTGTCCTTACATTTCCACCTTCAAATTTATATTGTACATAAGCCCTGAACAAACGAGTGTCAGTGAAATGATACTTTGAATCGAAGAAATGCACCTGATATTTACTGGAACCTTCAATATCGTCCCTTATATCAAATCCGTCACTGCGGGAACCACTGAAGTGTAATGAAAATTCTCCAAATGTAGCATTTGCTGAAATATTATTATACCAGCGAAGGAATTTCAAAGATGGGTTCATAGCATAATCTTCGGAAAAGTTTTCACTGTTCCAAAACGGAGTCCCTCCGAAAATTCCTGAGGTAAAGATTACATCATACTTAGCAGATAGATTCAAAGTTGATATAATAATTATGCTCAGATAACATAGTAATTTTAATTTCATAAATCATCCAATAATTTTATTTTAAAAATGTATGTTATTATTTTTAAATATACGAAAATATTTAAAAAAATATAGGGTCTCATTTATAATAAAACCCTATATTCATTGAAATCAATTATTTTTCATAAGCTAAACATAGCTTTTGTAAAATATATTATTGTAAATATTCCAAACCTGCGGCTACAATAGCTTTAATGTAATTTGGATTATGTATTCCATTACTCCTGTCTTTAGCAACATATAAGTAATTTAGAACAACATCAACATCTGACTTTAATATAGCTCGTTTTTTCCCGCCGGGAGTAGCAAAATATTCTCCTAATACAGCCATTCTCGGAAATTCTTCGTTAACCGCTTGTGAAGTATCTAACAAACCTCTGTCAATAAGTTTACGTCTGTACAATGCAATGTCAGCCGCTACAGATTTATATAATGATGCATCCTTTATTTCTGCTGCTGTATGACATCCGGAATTTCCACATGCAGCAATAGTTGAAAGATTTGCCTGTGGCATACGGAATGTATGTCCGCCTACAGCCGGATTATAAGCTGTTCCTGTTCCTTCGTCCTTTGCCATATGGCAAGTTACGCAACCGTCAGCAAACAAAGTACCACCCTTATGTGGATTTGATGTCGGGAATGGTGTTGAACCAACCTGAACAGGACCATTCATTACGTATACATTTGCAGGTGTACCATAATGTGGACCAAAGCGAGAATATGATGATGTTCCGGAAGGGCTTATTGTTTCATATTGTGTTCCTGCAGAATCAAACGGCGCACGTGTATATGCTCTTCCCTGATGGCATTTTGCACATAGATTGCCTTTACCTAAATCAATCTGCGTCCCGTTAATACGCATGGCATATCCGGCATTGATTCTTAGACCGAAATCTGACATAGCATAATCTTGATGTATTGTATGGCAAGCTTTGCAGTTAATTTTTGATGTTGCTACCGAATTTGCATCATCTTGACCTAAAGCAGCTGCTTCGGCAAACCCGTCACCCGAGTGACATCCGCCGCATGTAATTCTGCCGGCTTCTTCTTCATAAACGATACCCATATTGTGTTGGGATAAGTCATATTGAGCAAACTTCAAGTTAACATCATCGGCAGTTTCACTATGACAAGTTCCGCAAGTACCATTTCCATCAGCACCGGCGAGACCGGCAGGACCTTGTGGACCTTCGCAACCCGTATTAACTAAAACCATACCCAAAAAAACTGCTATTACTGAAATACTCAGCAATGTTTTAAATAATTTTTGCATAAATGCTCCTTTCGCAATTATTTATAAAAAAAGAAATATATTATTATTAAAATTTTAAAATGTAATTAATTATTATTTTCCAGTTAAGCAAAGAACTACTTAGTTCATTCTTCTGCACTGGGTAGAAAGCCACAGGAGAGAGAAAAAACACAATATTATATTACTATACAGAAATATTGCTGTAAATTCATATACAACTTAACAAAAAAAATTTGAAATGCAAATTATTTCTAAGTAATTTTTTTTCAATGAAATACGACAGAATAAGTCCAAATAATTTTTTAGGTTAGCTTAAACTTTCGATAAACCTAATGAAATTTGAGATTTATATGCTTATATTTTTTATGAACTATTTTTCGGATATAACATTAAAAAGTTGTAAACTTCATGGAAATTATTTAATTTTTGTTTTTCTATTTCATTAGTTTTATATTTTCATGAAAAAAATCATTCTCACATATATTAATAAAAAGGAAAAATATGGACTTTACAATTAAGCCGGTAGATACAAAAGCCGAAAAAATGCGATTCATACGCTGTCATTGGAATTTTTACAAAAATGACACTAGTTGGGTTCCGCCTATCGTTGCCGATAGGGTCAAACTACTTGATACTGTCAAGAATCCTTTCTTCAAACATTCCTTAATGCAATTATTTCTGGCAGAATCCAACGGAAAAATCGTTGGAAGAATTGCGGCTATCATTAATGACAATCATAACAAAACACATAAGGACAAAGTCGGCTTCTTTGGTTTTTTTGAATGCATTGACAATCAGGAAGTAGCAGATGCATTATTCGATATAGCAGCGGATTGGTTAAAAGCAAGAGGAATGACCTCAATGAGAGGTCCTGAAAATCCGTCACAAAATGATGAGGTGGGCTTGCTAATGGATGCTTTTGACAAACCTGCCGTTATATTGATGACTTATAATCCTGAATATTATATTAAACTGATTGAAAATTACGGCTTCAACAAGGCAAAAGATTTGTGGGCTTATTTACTGGAGATGAATACATACCTTACCGAGAAAATAGTCAGGATGCAAAATATCATACGTGAGAGATATGAAATAAAAATCAGGGAAGTGAATTTCAAAAACAAAGAACAATTTCAAAAAGATGTTGATACAATTAAGGAGATTTATAATTCTGCATGGGAGCCAAACTGGGGCTTTGTTAAGATGACAGATGAAGAATTTGATTTTCTTGCGGCAGATTTGAAATCAATAGCTGAACCAAAGTTTACTTTTATTGCAGAATCAAAAGGAAAACCAATGGGATTTGCCTTGGGCTTGCCCGATATAAATCAGTGCCTGATTCACAATAAGAAAGGCAGCTTGCTTGGAGCTATCTGGCAGTTGGTTACAAAACGAAAGAAAATTGATACATTGAGGATTATTGTACTTGGTGTTTTGAAAGAATTTCAAAAGACAGGTGTTGACGCTGTGATGTATTATGAATTTGCGTCAAGAGGCAAGGAAATGGGAATAAATCGGGGTGAAGCTTCGTGGATACTCGAAGACAACGAAATGATGAACAGAGCTTTAACAGTAACGATGAACGGGAAGGTTTATAAAACTTACAGACTATATGAAAAAGAAATTTAGTTTAATGTAAAATGTAAATTTTTTTTATTTTTATCTTCTGATTCTGTCATCCTGAGCTTATCGAAGGATGAATAATATACGCAAAGTTTGAAAATTAGAATTTTAATATTGATTGAAAATTTAAAATTATTCTGAATTCTGAATTCTGAATTCTTTACGTTTCGCGTTTCGCTTTTTCGCGTTTCACGAAAAAAAATTAATTAACAATTGACAATGGAAAATAATAGAATGTGAATTTTTAGAAAGGTTTGTTATGGAAAGGATATTAATTGTTGGTTGCAAACACACAATGGATGATGTGTGTATTGCCTGTTCGAGATGTATGGTTGGATTTAACCGCAGGGAAGGTGATTTTATAATTTATGAAGGTACCGATGCACAGTTGATTGGACTTATGAATTGCGGTGATTGCCCCGGCGCCTCTATGATTACACGCTTGGCACAGTTGAATTTGTGGAATAGTCAAAACGGGGAAAGACCCACAAAAATTCATATCGCTCCCTGCATTTTGCATCATTGCCCTTACAAAGAAACAATAATTAATAAAATAAAAAATAAAGTTGCCGTAGATGTCATCGAAGGAACTCATCCTTACTTACCCGAAAATATTTTTGCTTAAATGTTTAACATAAAGGAATCCTTATGAAAAAGAAGAAAGAAAAAAAACCGAAGATTACTGAAAATGTGATGGAAAAAGGGGAAAGAGAGAAGGGAAAAGGGAAATCTGTAATTCAGAGGATTAAGAATTTTATTTTCAATTCTCCGGAAAAGGCACATAAAAGGCAGAAGAAAAAAGGGAAAAAGGAGAAAGGAATTCTTCATCAAGCTCAGGGTCAACCGTCCATACAGGGTCAACTTACCCTCCAGGGTCAACCGACTCTTCAGGGTCAACCGACTCTTCAGGATGAAAAAGCCGTCAGTAACAATGAACGATTACTAATATCAAATGAAATAAAAAATACAGAAAACAGAAAACTTAAAACGGGTGACAAAAAAAGGAAAACTGAAAAATTCGAAGATATTAATGTAACGGAAATTTTTTATTCAATACAAGGTGAAAGCACTTTTTCAGGATTGCCTTGTGTCTTCGTTCGGCTTCAGGGATGTAATTTTCGTTGTTCATGGTGCGATACCGATTACGCACTGAATGTCAAGAAAAAAAGAAGAAGATTAAGTATAGAACAAATTTTAGAAAAGGTCAAAAAATATGATTGTAAAAATGTATGCGTTACCGGCGGTGAACCTTTATTGCAAAAAAATGTCCCCGAACTTTTAACGTTACTGTGCAATTCAGGTTATATCGTTTCACTCGAAACCAATGGTTTCTACCCGCTTAATGATATTGATAAAAGAGTCATTAAAGTAGTGGACTTCAAATGCCCGGGTTCAAAAATGACAAAGAAAAATAATTTTGATAATGTCGAATTTTTGACAAAAAACGACGAAGTTAAATTTGTCATAAAAAACAAGGAAGATTACAAATGGGCAAAAGGAATTATTAGGAAATATAATTTGATAGATAAAGTGAATTCAGTTTTGTTAGCACCGGTTCACGGTAAATTGAAACCAAAACAACTGTCGAACTGGATTTTGAAGGATGATTTGAAAGTAAGAATGCAATTGCAAATACATAAATATATTTGGAATCCGAAAAAAAGAGGAGTTTGATTGTCAATTGTTAATTGTTAATTGTCAATTGTTAATATATAAGTGAGAATGGTAGTGAGAGTATTTGTAAATAATGAAGTAGAAATTTAAGGTAAAGAATGGGTTATTTTAATATTAGGGAAGAAGAACTAAAAAATAAACTTGCTCAGGATTATTTTTGGAAATATGATTGTTCCAAAATTATTGGGAATGTGGACTTTTGTGTTTGTATACACCAAAGTCAAAAAGAACTCTTTGAACGGGAGTTTCTTCTATGGGCTGAGGCGAAAACAGGTTCCTCCGATTTATATAAATCTTTAGTTCAATTAATTCTTACTATAGGTAAAGCGAGGACATTTGACAAGTATCTTCCACCGCATTTTTTAGGTGCTTTTGACTTTGAAAAAATAGCTTTTATTCCATATAATCAGATTCACGATATTTTTTATCTGAATGATTTTAACTGGAATGTTGCTCCGTCCAATCACGAAACAAAGGAATTTGGTATTGTTTATGAAAAAGTTAAATCAATATTTGACCATGAAACCCTTTTATTTGAATATGACCGTGATGAAAAGGAACTTGAAAAGTTTATAAAAAACAACTTTATTGTTGGAAGATTTGGTTTGACGAAAACAAGAATTGATAAAAACAATTTTATTGTTATTTATAACAAATGGCTCTCTGTTGTAAAGCCGACAATCGCTGTGAATTGGGATATGGCTAAGAAAAGCGGGATAATTGACGGTGATTTTTACCTTGCTGATTTGCTATCCAGAGACAATGAATCATTGAAGGAAAAGCTTTTCGTTCTGCTGAAAAAAGACCATTATGAACTGGATAGAAAAATTGATAAAATGGGTATGTTTCACTCAAGTACAACTGCTTTTAATGACGAACAGAAAGCACATACTCAATTTTGGAACATATACGAAAGACCTCCCAAAGAGATTTATTGGGACTACATTGTAGAGCGTAGGGATTTGCTTGTTCCACAGGATATAAGGGAGCGAAAGGGCAGTTTCTTCACACCTCAAATTTGGGTTGAGCTTTCGCAAAAATACTTGACCGATGTTTTGGGTGAGGACTGGCAGGACGAATATTATGTGTGGGACTGTGCCGCCGGTACCGGGAATTTATTGCACGGATTAACAAACAAATACAATATCTGGGCTTCCACCCTTGACACTCAGGACGTGGAAGTTATGAAAGACCGTATCAAAAACGGTGCAAACCTGCTCGAAGACCACGTCTTCCAGTTCGACTTTTTGAATGACGAATTTACGAAACTCCCAAAACAGCTTCAGGACATAATCAACAACCCGAAAAAACAAAAAAAGTTAGTTGTTTATATTAATCCACCGTATGCGGAGGCGGGTTCTCATAAAACAGCAACCGGAACAGGGAAACCCAAAGATGGAGTAGCACAGAACAAAATCAACGAATATTTTAATGATAAATTAGGAAATGCTTCAAATGAAATATTTGCATTATTTATGGCAAGAATTTATGACTTGTTACCTGAATCAAAACTTGCTCAATTTTCTAAGTTGAAGTTTATTAATGGTTCAAATTTTGCAAAGTTTAAAAATTATTTCCAAGCAATATTTTTAGGTGGTTTTATTGTACCTGCAAACACTTTTGATAATGTTAAGGGTAGCTTTCCTATTGGATTTACAATTTGGGACTTTAGCATTAAAAAAAGGATTTCAACTATTAAATGTGATGTTTATAATGAAGATGGAAATAAAATTGGTAAAAAAAGATTTTTTGGAGATTTGCCACAAAATATAAATAAGTGGATAAAATTGTTTGATAATAAAAATATAAATGGTATAGGTTTTATGGGAAATCCTTCACCAGATTTTCAACAGAATAATCAATTGTTTATTTCAATAGAAAAAGGAAAATGGCATATAAATTTTTGGAATTTTACAAAAAATTATATTATTGTAGGTTGTATTTACTTTTCTGTTCGTCATTGCATAGAAGCAAAATGGTTTAACGATAGAGACCAGTTTTTATATCCCAAGAATGGTTGGAAGACTGACACAGAGTTTCAAAGTGATTGTTTGGCATTTACATTATTTCATGGTCAAAACAGGATTAGTTCCAAAGAAGGCACAAACCATTGGATACCTTTCACTGAGTACGAAGTTGGGGCAAGGGAAAAGTTTGAGAGTGATTTCATGACAAAATTTATAAATGGCAATCAAAAACCATCAATTGTTTCTGAAGCATTGTTTTCTTATGGTGGTTCTCAAAGTGGAACCGAAACACGAAGTGAACCACTTAAATTTTCAACCGAAGCCACAGCCGTATTAAATGCCGGCAGGGAGCTTTGGAAATATTATCACAAACAGCCGGATTGCAACGTAAATGCCTCGCTTTACGATATACGTGAACATTTCCAGGGTAGAAACGACAAAGGAAAGATGAACAACAAAAGCGATGATGAACAATACATGAAATTGATTACCGATTTGCGGAGAAAATTGAAAATACTGGCAAAGAAAATAGAACCAAAAGTTTATGAGTATGGATTTTTATTGAAATAAATTGGAGATAACATGAAAAGTCTTTTTTTAACACTAACAGTAATATTATTATCATTTTCTGTGATTTTTTCAGAAACAAATAATAAGGAAAAAATTCAAAGGAAAGCTACAAAAGTTTTCGATCTGCAAAACAATACGAAAAGCAACTTCCAATTCCCGTTAACCAACTACGGAATTCTCTTTTTGGATGTTTCTCAAACTCGTGGCGGCGGTTTTTGGCCTCGCGGTTCTCAAAATCAATATATATTTTCCGGCGGACTATGGTTTGGTGCTAAAAAGTTCGTTTTACACGATACGGGTACTATTGAACATCCAACTCCATTTTATCATTTAGATAAACTTTGCGAGGTAACATATAATCCCAATTCCGGTGCATCATGGATGGTTCCAGGCAGGATTGAAGACGGTGACAATATAGATTTGAGTGATACGAGCAGATATCGTACTTACTTTTCTACAGACATGAACAGCGATGGTCAACCTATTGACCCTATTGACGGACCTAATTGGACCCTTTGGCTTACTGAGGAACAAACACAAAGAAATTTAGGTTCATATATACAAGATATTTCACTTAGAAACTATACTACATATCCGATGGGTCCGGCATATATTTCTGACGAAGATATTTTTTGCACATATAAAGATACAGACCTTTTTTTCTATGAAGGTGGAACAGCTTACAGAAGAAACCTTGGATATCCACTTGGACTGCAATTCGAACAAACTGTTTTCAGTTGGGAAGATAATGAGAAAAAAGATATGGTTATCATTTATTATAAAATTAAAAATTCTTCTCAGGATACACTGTTTGATTGCTGGATTGGACCCGTTTATGATACTGATTTGGCAACTCTTCCAAATTTTATACAGGGTGCTACTAATGATTTAATGAGATTCTATGACGAAGATGAATCTTTGAACATGGGCATTACATGGTCACTTATGGACAAGAGTGAAGTTGATATGGGCTATATGAGTGCTTCAATGATACTGACACCATCTGTTTACAGATGCGACAGGGCTTATGACACTTTGGTAAATGGAAAGCATCATGTCTTTTGTGCCATGTGCATCGAGAAAGACACAATAACAATACCTGATTATGAGAATCCGGGAAGTACGAAGGATACTTCGATTTGCGTTAATGAATTGATGTTTCCAAGAGAGAAATCAGGTTTCCTGAGAACGGACAAAAAATATTATCCGGTTTCGCAACAATTGGGAATGAAAACTTTTCTCCGTTGGGGTATATTAGATGATTTTGTGGAAGATGAGGCAAGGTATAATTCTCTTTCTTTATCAAAAAAAGATTTGGATATAGGAGAGCCCGGCGATTACAGGATGATGTTTTCTACCGGTTCTTTTCATTTGGCTCCCGGTGAAACTGCTTCCTGTGCTGTTCTGATTAATTTTGCGATGCCTTCACTTGGTGCTGATGCTACCGGTGAAACAGATGATTTGACTGATTTAGTTGAAAAAGTTAAGTTAGGACGAAGCTTCTTTTATAATGATATGATTTCGAAAGTGCAGGAACGGGAAAAACAATTAGGTAATTCAATGTTGATTTATCCCAATCCTGCATCAAATAAAGTTTTTATTAAACATGGATTGACAGGGGATATTAACATTTCGATTTATGACATTCTCGGTATTAATGTAATGAAAAACGTTATTTTGAGCTCGTCGAAGGATGTAATAGAACTAAACACGGAAAATTTGAATACTGGCACATACATCATTTGTCTGAGTGATAATAATAATGTAATTTCGGAGAAATTTTGTGTGATAAGATAACGAATATTTTGTCAGCTTTAACAAAGACATGAAGAATATTACTTTGCGAGCTTTGTGAATAATCTTTGTGAACTTTGTGTTAATAGAAAAATAAACTGATAGCACAAAGAACACTAAGATGACTCAAAGTGCACAAAGTTAAATGTAAATTATTAAAACGGAAAACAGATAACGAAAAAGATATGAGTAAAATAAAAAATATTGGAATTGAAAAACATCTATCAGTTTTTGACAAATGCCTCTCTGATTTTAAAGAAGGCAAAGGTTCAATAATTGCTATTTCCGGCGAGGAAGGTTATGGAAAAACTTTTCTCCTGAACTCTTTTGCGGACAGAGCAAATGAAAAAGAATCGGGAATTAAAATCATTATTGAGAAAAATGTTTCTCCAATCGGTAGTTTTAATATCGGAAACATACAGCCACTGCTCCCTTTCATGCGTGTAATGGAAAAAATTCTGCTTGGCGAAACTTACGACAAATCTTCGGCTATGTCAAAATTCATGAAAAGTGCGGGCTTGACTTTTCTTGCTTCAGTTCCTGTTATTGATACTCTGTTTTATGCCGTTAAGGAATTCGGAAGGGACTGGCGGCAGTACCAAAAAGACAAATCCTCCGAAAAAAGAGGGAAGTCCACTAGCTCTACGACCAATGATTTTTTCGATACATTCAGCTCTCTTGCTGAAAAGAAACAATTGATTATAATGCTGGATGATTTCCATTGGAGTGATGCCCAATCAGTAGAACTTCTTGATTTGTTAGCCGAAGATATAACTTCAATTCCTATAATTATTGTCATTGCATACCGTAAAAGCATTGTTGACAGTCAGGCATCTCCCTTGATTTCTTTTATAAACGACAAGATTGATAAAGCTCCAAATATTTTCGGAATTCAGTTAAAGGAATTTTCAAAGAAAGATATCAGCAATCTTATTGCAGGTACTTTTGACGGTTATTCTTCGAACGAAACTTTCGAAGAATGGCTTTATAATAATTCTTTTGGTGTTCCCGGAGTTCTCTCTGAATATCTCAAATATTTCAAAATCAATAATCCTTTTAAAAGTGATGGTTCTCTAAACGACAACTTCTTCCACAGTGACTATCTCCCTGCAACAATACATTCAGCATTTTCGAAGACAATAGAAAAACTCAGCGATGAAGATAAAAATATATTGTCTATATGCGCTTCGGAAGGCAGGGAATGTACGGCAATTGTCATGTCAAATCTTCTTAGTACCGATATATTGACCACAATCAAAAAACTGCGTTCTCTTCAGCAAAATTCGGGTATTATCAGAAGTATAGGAGCTCATCACCGCTATGGTGTGAAGACAACAATTTATGAATTCACACAGGCATTTTACAAAAAATATTTTGAGGGCTTGCTGGAATATGAAGAATACGTGGCATTGCACGGACAGATTTCAGCTTTCTTAAAAACAAAATATAATGAAGCCGAATCGGAAGCGACAAAACATGAAATTGCACCATACCTTGCGGCTCACAGCATGGAATCGGGAGATGAAGAAACAGCTAAATCTATGCTTCTCGTTTCGGCACAGGCGGCACAAAAATATGGCAATGCTACAATAGTCAGGGATGTTTATGACAGGTTTAAAGAATTGGGTGTAATATCAAATGATGAAAGCAATCCCGATGCAATGGCGATTCAGGAAATAATGAGAAATTTAGAAGTAACAGACGGTAGACAGCAGACGGCTGAAGGAAATTTTGAAGGTGATGATACAGGTAATGGCGGAACAGGTTCGGTTTATCAGGATTTTATAGCTATTAGAAAAATAATCGTTGAGTATTATCATAAAAATAAATATGATGAAGCAGTTGAATATGCATTGAACTATCTAAATAAAAATGAAGAAGAACTGCGTTCATCAGAGATTGCACAAATATTAGCCATTATAATAAAGTCTTATGTTGAATCCGGGCAAACAGAACTTGCCGAGAATTATTCCGAAAAAGCTTTGAATCTAATTGAATCACATAACGACCCAATTGCAGAGTGTTTTGTTATGAACTCTCTCGCAGTTTTACGCTGTCAGCAAGGAAGAAAAGACGAGATGCTTAACTTCCTTAAGAAAGCGGCACAGAAAGCTATTGCTCTTTCACCGGAATTACGGTTGCTTACATTGTCGAATATAGCTCTTTTAACTGAAGAATCAGAACCCGCAAAAGCAAGAAGATACTATGAATCTGTCCGCAGATTGGCTTCATCGCTTAACTACGAACAGTTTTCGAGTCAGGTGCTGGGGTAGTAAAATGTAGAATGTAAAATGTAAAATGTAAAATAAAAACTTTACAAACTTTATAAACTTTATGAACTTTACAAACTTTATGAACTGTTTTCACATATTCCTATCCACAACAATACCGAAACGGATACTTTGATTGTACTGTGTTTGGTAGGATTGTTTTTGAATGAACAACTACCTCGCCTTGCTTCCAATCGTTCACTTCTGACTGCGAAACAGCTATCGAAACTCGCAAATTGTAGGGATGGATGTGATAGATTGGGCATCAAGAATAATCGGGGAATTAGCAATAACACAGAATCATTTAGTTTCAATGTAATGTTATTCATAACAATCAGATAAAACTATTAATCTTTGCTCATTAATGAATGATAAGGTTTCATCTTTCGACAGCTCAGGATGACGAATTCTTTTCAGACTTTATAAACTTTCTACTTTACAAACTTTACAAACTGAATCAGCTTTTCTTCCTGTAACTGATTACAGCCCATGTATTGAAAAATACGGCGAAACCTATAAGTGCAAATAGCGGTATTGTAAGTTCGGAAATACTACTGCCTTTTAAGTAAACCGACCGCATAACAATAATAAAATATTTCATAGGGCTGAACTGGCTGATGAATTGTGCCCAGTCAGGCATACTATTGACGGGAGTATATAGACCGCTTATCAAAATAAATGTTACCTGAAAGAAGAACATCATGAACATTGCCTGCTGAATTGTTTTTGCATAGTTCGAGAGGACAAGACCAAAACCAGAATAAGCAAGAACAAATATGGAAGCTAAAACGTAAATAGTGAGTATGCTTCCTGCGGGAGTCAACCCGTAAATTAGCCAGGCAACGAGAAAACAATTGTTCAAAACGACAAAGCCGATTAACCAGTAAGGAATAAGTTTTGAAAGTATAAACGAGAACTTCTTTACCGGAGTTACATTCATTTGCTCGATTGTTCCGTTTTCTTTTTCGCTTACGATATTCAAAGCAGGAAGGAAACCACATATAATACCCATCATCATAACCATTAAAGCAGGCACCATGAAGACAGGGTATTGCAAATTTGGATTGAATCTGTATTGAGGTACAATTTCGAAATTCAATTCTTTCTTTTTGGAAGGAGCAATCCATTCGTTTCTAATTTCGCCTGAGAAGTCATTCATTATACTTGCCAGATACGCACTACCCAAACCGCCTTTTGTCCCATTAACGGTATTTGCGGAAATCATAACATTTGCAGTTTTCTCCCTGACCAAATCTTTTTCAAAATTTGCAGGAATTTCAAGCACAATATCTGCATCATCGAGCTCAACACTGCGAAGGGCATCCGTATAATCTGACGAAACATTTGTTATTCGAAAATATCCTGAGGAACTCACCTTTTGTACTAATCTTTGGGAATAAGGACTGTGGCTGTTGTCCAAAATGCTGAGATTAATATTCTTGATTTCGAAATTGGCAGCATAGGGTAAAACTATCAATACAACCAATGGGAACATAATAATCATTCTGGGAAGAAATTTGTTCCTTAAAATCTGTTTGAATTCTTTTTCTATTAAAAATTTTAGCATGATTAATAATGTATAATGTAAAATGTATAATGTAAAATGAACAGCGAGAACGGATAACCGACACCCGAAAACAGATAACTTTTTAAAATTATTAAACTCATTACTCCAACCTGTTTTTAAATTTTTTCAAACTTACTATAATAAAGAAAACAGCCATACTGCTTAAGATTATTAATTCTTTATAAATAGCCGTAACGTCCAAACCTTTAATCATTAGCTTTCTGACAGCCATTATGAACCATCTTGCAGGAACTATATTTGCCAGCCACTGCAACAAGAAAGGCATACTTTCAACAGGAAATATCATTCCTGAGAGCAGTATGACAGGCATCATCAGTATTGCCCCCGAAATAAGCAAAGCGACTAATTGGGAATTAACAACCGATGATATTAAAAGTCCTAATGCCAATGAAAGAAAGATATAAATCATTGAAATTATTATTAGCCATAGCATACTACCTGTAACGGGTACATCCAGAACATATACAGATAAAAGTAAAATCGTTGCAAGATTAACAATTGACACAAAGAAATAAGGGACTGCCTTGCTGATAATAATTATAATCGGTTTTACAGGAGATACCAAAAGAAGCTCCATTGTGCCTTTTTCTTTTTCTCGTGCAATTGCGATAGAAGTCATCATTGCACAAATCAGCATTAATATCATACCCATAATTCCCGGAACAAAATTGTATGCTCCTTTCAATTGCGGATTATATAGTAATTTAACCTCGGGGACAATTTGATATGGTATAGTTGAAATTTTATTAAGTTCCTGTTGATATCCGGCAACAATATTTGAGGCATAATTTGTCAAGGTAATAGCAGTATTTGGGTCAGAACCATCGGTGATTAGCTGTATCTGCCCTTCTCCTGTGTGAACTAAATTTTCATAGAACTTCTCCGGGAAAACCAGGACCAGTCCAACTTCACCTTTTTGAAACTCATCTTCGATTTCAGCGGGATTGGATATAAATTTTTTGAGAATAAAATATTCATTTGCCTGAAGTCTTTGAATAATACTGCGTGTTGCTACATCTTTTGACGGGTCATAAACTGCAAGTTTTGTATTCTTAACTTCTGTTGTTATTGCAAATCCAAAAAGAGTCAGCATAATAATAGGAAGTAAAAGTAAAATCATCATTGTCCAGCGGTCACGGAAAATGTGATAAAATTCTTTTTTTACAAATATTATGAACTGCTTCAAATTAATCTCCTATCCTTACTGCTTTTCTTGCCAATTTTTGAAATACCTCGTCCATGCTGTTTGCATTATATTTATTCTTTAAATTTCCCGGTGTATCCATAGCTTCTATTCTGCCGTCAACCATAATTGAAACGCGGTTACAATACTCAGCTTCATCCATATAATGAGTAGTTACAAATACAGTAATACCTCGGTCTGCCGCCTGGTAAATTAACTCCCAAAACTGCCGTCTGCTGGCAGGGTCAACACCACCGGTTGGTTCATCGAGAAAAACAATTTTGGGTTCATGGACAATTGCAACAGAAAAAGCAAGTTTTTGCTTCCAACCTAATGGAAGGGCTTTCACCAAAGTTTCTCTCTGGCTTTCGAATCCTAATCTATTGAGTTGCTCGTCAATTTTGGTATTAATCTCTTTTCTTGGAATTCCATAAATACCCGCATATAATTTGATATTTTCCCAGACTTTTAAATCTTCGTACATCGAAAATTTCTGGCTCATGTATCCAATACTTGCTTTAACTTTTTCCGATTGCTTATAAATATCAAAACCTGCAACAGTTCCTTTACCGGAAGTCGGTTTACTAAGACCGCAAAGCATTCTCATAGCTGTTGTTTTTCCTGCTCCGTTGGCACCGAGAAAGCCGAATATCTCTCCTTTCTCAACATCGAAAGAAATCTCATCCACTGCTGTGAATTTCCCGAACCTTTTTGTCAATTTATCTGCTTTAATTACCTTCATTTTTCTATATTCTATTTTTTTAAAGTCCTTTGTAAAACTAATTATTTAAACTCAAAGAGCTCAAAGTTTTTCGCTAAGTTCCGCAAAGTTTATTTCCTGATTTCAATCTGTCACATTTTACATTCTACATTCTACATTTTACATTTTACATTTTCCCTTCTCCCTTCTCGAACTCCCAACTCTCAACTAACTTCCGCTAATTCCATGAAGCAATCCTCTATGCCTGCCGAAATAAGATTTACAGAAACATCCTGATGTCCAAGATTTTCCAGATATTGTTGCAGAGCATCTATTTTAAGTTGATTATTTGCAATTGTGATATGATGCAAGTCACCGAATGTAAAGCTTGTTTCAATGTCAGGATTGTTTCTTAAATCTGTCAGAAGTTTAGACATTTTATTGCTTCTTGCTCCCCATATAACTTTGCTGTATTGGTTTACAATATTTTGAGGAGAGTCAACTTTCATAAATTTGCCCTGAGACATAAGTGCAACTCTGTCGCACAAACTTGCTTCATCCATATAAGCCGTTGAGACAATAATACTGATGCCTTCTTGCTTGAGCTTTTTGAGCATAGCCCAAAGTTCTTTTCTCGAAACAGGGTCAACACCTGTAGTTGGTTCATCCAAGAATAAAACGACCGGCTTATGAATCAAAGCACAACTCAATGCAAGCTTTTGCTTCATTCCGCCTGACAAAGCTCCTGCCCTTCTGTTTTTGAAAGGTTCTATCTGCGAATAAATGTCTTTAATTAAATAATAGTTTTCTTTTATCGTTGTATTAAATAATGTAGCAAAAACTTCGAGGTTTTCTTTGACTGTCAGGTCTTGATATAGCGAAAATCTGCCGGGCATATAACCGATTCTTTTCCTGATTTCCTTGAAATCTTTTACGACATCCAATCCATCAATCGTTGCAGTACCTGTATCGACGAGAAGTAAAGTCGTTAGTATTCTGAAAAGGGAAGTTTTGCCTGAACCGTCCGGTCCAATTAATCCGAAAATCTCTCCTTTTTCAACATCAAAACTGACATCATTCAGTGCCTGAACTTTGCCATACTTCTTGAATATATTTTTTGCAGTTACCATTCTATATCGTTATCCGTTATCCGTTATCTGTTTTGTGTTAATAGTTGTTTATCTTTAAAAAATATGTTTTGCCATTTACTAATACCTCAACGAAATATATTCCTGATGATAAATCCTCCAAATCAATTTCAATTGTGTTTCCTAATTGCACGGGCGAACTGCCGTTCGCCCCTACTCCAAGGATATTATAAATATGAATTTTAGGTTCATTAATTAAATTCTCGTTGAATTCGATCTTCATTTTTTTGTTGTTATATGAATATTTGAAGTTTTCTTCTTTGATTTCTTTTACATTTGTTTCTATCCAATTAGGTCTTAACATATAAAAATAAAATCCTTTCATTGATACAAATCCTACTGAAGCAATGTAATCATACTTTGATAAATCAATTGACTTTGTACCTGAAAAATCATATTGATACTTCAATGAATCTCCTTCAATATCCCAAACTATTATCTTATTTGGATCGAAGTCTAATTGATCCCAATAAGCATACATGAAGTAATCAGATTCATTTGAATAATTAAAATTGGACATACCAAGGTCTGATACATTTGTGGTTTCATAATATTTATTAGTTTTATATAGTTCTAAAGTATTTAAATCCCAAAGATGTATACCTTCTGATGATGCTGTTCCTAAATATCTATTATTTGGAGTAAAACCAAGGTTAGTATATGTTCCTCCGGGTTTTTCAAATATTTTTAATTCTTCAAAAGTATTTAAATCGATCAAAATAACAGTTGTATATGTACCACGAAAATCATTGAAACTGAAAAAATTACCATCAGAGGAAAATTGAAGATTACTAGCTTTATAATATCTCCCAATAAAAGATTTAATGATTTCTTTTGTTTCAATATCAATAATAAGTATTTGAGGTTCGTCGAATCCGCTTTTTCCAGTTGTAGCAATAATCCGCTTACCATCCGGTGTAAAACAAGCTTCCTCACCAAGATTTAAAGTGAATATCGTATCACCTGTTTTAATATCCCATAACCAAATATAACGACTACCGGTAACTATTAATGTGTCCCCTGTTGGTGATAAAATTAATTTCTTTATTAGAGGCGGATGATATGCTAAAGAATCAACTACTAATCCTGTCGAAGTTTCAACTTTATAAACAAGTGCTCGTCCAGGTTCCATTACACCTGTAAAAATATATTTCCCATCAAGACTGAATTTAACAACATTAATAAGATGTTCATCATCAATAGCCTTACTCCAAATTGTATCAGGTAGTTGCTCCTGTGCTTTTAAGGACATCCCAATAAAATCAGGACAATTTGTCCCTGCAAATATAATGAGGAGCAATAATATAATTTTATTTTTCATGGTCGTTTCCTTTTCCACTTTCGTTTCACGTTTTAACGTTTTCACGAAGAATTTTACTTAATTTTTATTTTACCGTACATCCCAATCTTCAAGTAGCCGTCATTTTTTACTGCAATTTTAGTTGCATAAACCAAATTTGCTCTTTCATCCTTAGTTAATATTGTCTTTGGAGTAAATTCTGCCTTGTTGGAAATCCAAACAATCTCACCTTTATATTCTTTAATTTTATTTTCACCATAATCTGCGGAAACTTTTACTTTCTGTCCCAGTTGAATATCTGATAGCTGACTTGATACAATATATGCTCTAAGTAGCATGTTGTCAGTATCGGCAATTTTAAATAATGGCTTTCCCATGACAGCAAGTTCTCCTGCTTCTGCATATTTAACAAGAACTGTTCCGTCAATCGGGCTTGTTATAACGCATTTTTTCAATTGGTCATCAAGCTGTGCAACCTGAACTTCAATTGCATTGCTCTCCTGATTGATACCCCTCGTACTAACATCCAAATTCGATTTCAATGCGATAAGTTGTTTTTCCAAAACTGATATTTGTGCATTAATATCATCGAGTTGTTTACCTGGAACGGCATTTGATTTAATCAGATTTTCAATTCTCTTTTTTTCATATTCAGCAGTCCCGATTTGTTGCTCTATTACGGCAATTTGTTTTTCAATATCAGGTTTACGGCTTTGTACAGCATTCACACTTGCAAGAATCTGAAGTTTTTTAAGATAAAGTTGGGTGGAATCAATTACTCCGGCAATATCATTTGCTTTGATTTTGCTTCCTTCCTGTATGTTAAGACTTAATATTTTACCGTTTGCCTCGGATGAAACAATCACTTCCGTTGCCTCGAAAGTTCCGGAAGCATCGTATTCCTTGTCGTCGCTATTGCAAGCAAACAATATTATCGCACTAATCAAAACAGTGATGTTTTTTATTGTCTTCATTTTATTCTATAAATTATTTATACATAAATTTTCAATTCGTTATCCGTATTCGGTTATCTGTCATCCGTTTTTCCCTTCTCCTTTTTCCTTTCCCCTTCTCCAATTTCTCTCTCTGTGCAACTCTGTGTCTCCTCTGCGTAACTCTGTGTAATATTTCTTTTTAAAATATTTTAACACTAAGAAATCAAAGATTTATTCTATATTCAATCTCTTTCTTCATTAACAATTAACAATTAACAATTGACAATTAATCATTGACTAAATACTTATAATTATAAATTGCTATCAACAATTGAATTTCATGGACTGCTTTGTCCAATCTGACAAAATTCTCGTTATTGATATCACGGATTAAATCACTAACAGATAATGTCCCGTTTTCAACTTTTGCTTCTGATGTCTTTTTGATATTTGTCCTTAGTTTGATAATCTCATCATCATTTTGAATTAAGTTCTTTAGTTTCTCTATTTCAATTTTTTGCTGTTCTGTTTTTAGATTATTGTTAAATAGAAAAGTTTCTTTTTGTAAATTCACAGAATTCTGATTTGTTTTTATCAGTTCATAGCTGTTGCTCTTAGAATAAAAAGCACTCAAATTCCATGAAAACCTGATGCCACCAATATAAAATAATTGAAATTCATTTTTTAAAATGTTAAATCCGGGTCTGCCATAACCACCTTGGATGAATAATCCAACCTTCGGCATCGTTCCTGCATCAATTATATCCAATTGATTTAACAACATATTTCCCTGAGTTTCAAATAGTTTTAATTCCGGTCTCATGTTTTGAGCAGAAAATGTTGTCTCAGATTTCAGTTCAGGTTTTTCCAATTCAGTATTCTCTGAAATCTCTTCTCCGGTCATTATAGACAGCACCTTTAGAAAAGCATTTTTATTTGCAATCAATTCAGTTTGTTTTTGTTTTGAGTTTATTATTTCAACCTGAATGACATCAATATCGGATTGAGTTGCAACGCCATTGTTTTTTAATGATGAAATTCTATCAAGATTTGTCTGCAATTCTTTTTGCAAATCATTAATTCTTTTCAAATGTTCATCAATTAGCAGAATACCAAAGAACAATTGATTAATCCTATCCTTTATTGAATATAAGTCAGCTTCGAGTTTTTGTTTTTCAATTTCTGATGATGATTGAATTAAACTTTTTTGAGCACTGATTCCACCACCATCCCACAATACCTGACTGATTTCTGCTGCTACCTGATATTGGTCTTTTGCAGGAACATCGAACTTAAACAGTGGAAGGTCAACAGGGATTTCAACAACATCAGATTGATAAGTTGCTTTTGCACTTATGGCTAATTGCGGGAAATATGCTTTGTCGGCATTTGAAAGATTATAACTTTCAGATAATTTAATTAAATCAAATTGTTTGATTAATGGATAATTCGCCAATGCTTTTTCCTGACAGTTTTCAAGAGTTAGCTGAGCGAAGCCACCTGTAAAACCTGTGAGTAAAACCAAAATTAATTTTATAATAAATCTCATCATAATATCCTGATTATTTCATTATTTTCTACAAACAGTTAACTCCTACGGAGTTGCAAAACCTGATTCATGTTTCCTGTTACAAACATTCAATCCCTATGGGATTGTTAAACATATTTATCATTATTTTCTACAAACATTCAATCCCTACGGGATTGTACAATCTATTTATTATTTTTTTCTACCAACATTCAATCCTTATGGGATTGTTTCACCTCTGTGTAACTCTGTGATTTCTCTATGAAACTCTGTGTAATTATTTTTCTTAAGAAAGAGTTTAACACAAAGGACTCAAAGATTCATTTATAACTAAAAACTCAAAAATTTACTTTTCTAAACTTTTCAAAATAATTCTCACATGTTCCTCTTTACGATGCTCAATAAAGGTTTCAAATTCATCATCACTCATTTCTGCTATTGCTTTAATAATCGGTTTTGCGATAAAAGGGATTACATTCAACGAAACAAGCAATAAAATAAAATCCATCATTGTTATTTTTCTAATATTACCTTTATTAAATTCTTCGTCAAGCTCTTTTTGGAATTGAGGCAAAACCTTTCCTTTTATATTTTGTATTTTCTCAACTATTAATTTTAATCTGTCCGGATTAGTAGTTAATTCGTTAAATAAAAGAAAAGGTAATTTAGAATTTGCCCTAATCAAATCAAAATGAGACTCGACAATGCTTTTAATTTTATCATTGAATGATATTTCTTTATCACGGTTTTTCATGACTGACGATAAAATCAAATTTGCTTTTTTTTCAAAAATTGCATCAAACAGCTTATCCTTAGTTCTAAAGTAATAATGAACCATTGATTGATTGCAACCCGCTACCTTAGCAATTTCGGTAGTGGATGTCATTGCAAAACCCTTTTCAAGAAACAACTTTTCAGCCGCTTCCAGTATTGCTTGTTCAGCATTTAGTTCTCTGTTTTCCTGCATATCAATAACTATATTCAATAACTCTATTCAATAAACTTATTCAAAAATAATAAATAAATTAGAAGAAAGCAAATTATTTTTTTTCAATATTTTATCCATTTTCAATTCCACATAATATTTTGTTATTTTTACATAATAATTATAAATATGTATTTACATTTCTTTATTTAGTCATATATGACCAAAAAGACATTCAATTTAGTTACATTTGACTAATATTAAAGTTAACTTGTAAAAAAAAAAAACACTTACGAAGATTTTTCTTTGATATATTAAATTTATTGCGTAATTTAAAAAAAGATAAAAAAGCCCTGAACCCGAAAGGTTGCAGAGCTTGTCTTCCTTGGACGTAAAGTCCAATTACAAAGTTAATAAACCTTCGGGTGATAGGCAAATATATATTTGTTTAATTATTTTATTGGAGGTTTTATATGAAGTTTTTAAAAATATTTTTAGCTTGCATTATTACTCTAATCTTCTTTAACAGCAATAATGCCAAAGCGTGTACTTCCACAACAATTACAATGACAGTAGGTAATTGTGACTGGATTGTTGAACTTTGTGTTGATTGTACAATAGGACCGGCACCAAGCACCCTATCAGTCAATGGATATCGCTTGTCTAATCCATCATGTATTCCAACACTAACTCCGTTGCAAGTTCTCGCACAAATAGAATCACAAGTAATGACTTATGATTTTATATATACTTATCTGTGTGACCCTATACAAAATCCCCCACCTTGTTCAACACTTAACCCATTACATTGGAGAATCAACCATTGGGTATGTTGGCAAATGGAATGGTATTATTATTTTGGTCAATATCACTTAGTATATCATCCATGCGATTATGATAATTATTGCTATGAGGATTGCGATTTCTGTTGGGAGCCTCTTCCACCACCTAATGGAGCTATAATAAAACTTTGTTTAACGCCTGTTATGGTTGGTAGTGTTTGGTGTACATATGAAGGTTGGCAAGTAGATATTCCACAACAAGGAAATGGAAACAAGAGTGAATGTTATATCTATCATACACCCTGTAATCCTTAACTTTTTTATTCACTACGGTGGTTTTAGCTACCGTAGTGAATTTTATTTTTAAGAAAATATTCTAAAAAAGAAACAGATTAATAATGTGAGAGGATAAAAAAATATGAAAAAAGCAATTATTTCAATTATTATGTTTTGTTCATGGCAAATATTAAATTGTCAATGGCAGCAAACGAATGGTCCTGAAGGTGGTAGTATTAATAGTATTGCTATAAATGCCGATAATATATTTGCAGGAGGTAAGGTCGTATTTTTATCAACCAATAACGGAAATAGCTGGACAAGAAAAACAAATGGCTTGAAGGATGGTTTGTTTGTAACTGATATGGCTTTCGTTGGGAATAACTTATTCGCAGGAACAAATAGAGGAGTGTTTTTATCAACTGATGATGGTGATAATTGGACAAATGTAAATAATAACTTGATTGTAGATACTCTATTTGGAATTAATTGTATTGAAACCAATGGAAGCAATATTTTTGTTGGTTTTTCTGGAGGAATTGCCATATCGACTAATAATGGGGATAATTGGACTTTAAAAAACAATGGTTTAAAAATATTGTCAGTAAATCGTATGGCTATAAGCAATGATGTGATCGTTATTGGACAATTGTCGGGTCAGGATGTTCAAGAAGATGGAGTATTATTATCTACAGATAACGGAGAAAGCTGGACTCCTGTAAACAACGGTTTATCTAATAGGTCTGTTCGTAGTATTGCAATAAGCGGGAGTAATATTTTTGCGGGGACGGAAGATGGTTTATATATATCAACAAATTATGGAGAAAGTTGGAGCTTAGCTTATGATATTCCAAATACTTTTATTTCAAGCATTGAAATTTTTGGGAGCAATATCTTTGTCGGTACGGGACTTTACGAAACAGAATTGGGAATTTTTGTGTCTAATGATAATGGGGAAAATTGGAGAAATACCAGATCCGGATTAATAAATTTGGTTGCTAATTGTTTTGCAAGTGTTGAGAATATTGTCTTTGCAGGCACCAATTCAGGTGTGTTTTCATCTACAATTAACGGGGAATCATGGATTGATATTAACAAAGGTTTAGTTAATATGCCTATTCAGGGTATAACTTATAACAAAGGTAAGATTTTTGCCGGGACATATCTTAACGGGATATTTCAATCTTCAGATGATGGTGAAAGTTGGACAAAAATAAATGACAGTTTAACACAAACAAGTTCAATACAAAAACTTGCCTCAAGCGGGAATAATATTTTTGCGATTTTATACATGTATAAAGGATTGTTAGTTTCCACTAACAATGGAGATAGCTGGAAAAATGCAAGCTCACGCTTAACAGCAAGTAAAATATATGAAATTGCGATTAAGAATAGTAATATTTTTGCCGGTACGGATACCGGCTTGTATTTATCAACTGACAATGGAGAAACCTGGGAAAAAATATTCGGCAATGAGAGATGGATTGAAATTGAAAGTAGCTGGACAAACAACAATGTTCCATATTTTACCTGCTTTACTTTCAACCAAAATGAAATTATTGCAGGAACAACCAAAGGAGTATTTTTATCAACAAATAATGGTGAAAATTGGAATGAAATAAGCAGTAGCTTGAGAAATACATATTTTTTAGTTTTTGCAAGAAATGGCAATAATATTTATGCAGGAACAGATAGAGGAATATTACTTTCCAATGATAATGGTGAAAGCTGGAATACAGTATATTCCGTTCCGGATACAGGTTATATTTATGTAAAATCGTTAGCTGTAATTAACAACAATATATTCGCAGTTATACAAGGAGTTAACGGAAGAAGTTCAAGTGAGGTCTTATTGTCAACTGATGGAGGAGAAAGTTGGAGAGAGGTTATCTCGGGACTTACAACAAATATTATAGGTGAACTAATAATAAATGGCGATAATATTTTTGCTTCGACAAACCAAAGTGTTTTTAAAGCTCCTCTTAGCGATTTTGGTATAGTTGGTGTAGAAGAAGCAACTAATGAATTACAAAACTATCTTTACTGCTTTCCTCCATATCCCATACCAGCAACAAACATAGTTCGCTCACTGATTTACTGGGACACAAGCATAGAAATTGAAAAAGATGATATTGCGGTTTATGATATATATGGCAACAAAGTTTCAGGAAAAGAAAGAATTACAATAGACAGGCAAAATGCGTTTAGTGGGATTCTGACTTGGGACTGTTCTAATGTTTCGGATGGAATTTATTTAGTTAGAATAATTCACGGTACAAAGACATGGACATTGAAAGTGACTGTTAATAAATAATTGGAATTACAAATCCTTCTGATACCGTTCTAAAAACTCCCGGACAGCAGGGTTATCGGATTTGATAAATTCGTCGGGCTTTCCTTCGAAACGGACAATTCCATCGTCAAGCATAGCAACATCATCGGCTATTCTAAAGACGGAAAACATATCATGAGTGATTACAATTGATGTTACATTGAGTTTTTTTGAAAGGTCAGCGATAAGCTTGTCAATTTGTTCGGAGTTCACAGGGTCTAATCCTGTGGTCGGCTCATCATAAAAAATGTAGTTGGGACTCCCAACCAAAGCACGTGCGACGCCAACTCTTTTTCTCATACCGCCAGAAAGGTCGGCAGGTTTTTTATACTTCAATATTTGCCATTCTTTATCAAAGTCTGAACCAGAATCTTGGTCGGGAAGCAAACCGACTGCTGAAAGAACTCGTATGGCTTCTTTTTCCAATTCAATCTCGTTTCTGTTGCCATGCTCATATAAGCCAATAACAACATTTTCAAAAACATTTAATGAATCAAATAGTGCCGAACCCTGAAACACAAAGCCCATTTGCCTTCTCATTTCAAAAATATCGCCATTATCAAGGTCTTGTACTCTTTTGCCGTCAACTAAAACTTCACCTTCGTCTGGTTCGAGAAGCCCAACTATATGTTTCAATAAAACGCTTTTTCCGCAACCCGATTTACCGATAATACATTTTGCCGAGCCATCGGGAATTGTCAGATTAACTCCTTTAAGAACTGTCTTTTCACCAAAAGATTTATGTAAGTTTTTTATTTCAATCATGTCTTAGTTTAAAAGTAAAAAGTTAAAAAGTATAAAGTTTATCAAGTACTTGGTAAAAATATTAATTAAATTCAAGATATTTATTGTTCAAAAGCAAACTTTGCCGCACTAATTAAAAGTTCAGGTGAAATTCTAATTTTAAAATCAGGATTGATATATTCAAAAATAATTGTGCCTTCCTGATTCAAAATAAACACAGCCGGAACAGGTAAAATATGATGATTAGTCCCGGAATTTTCTTCGAGAACCAAAAACATGCCCTTGTAAATTTCAGAAGCATCATAGGCAATCCCAAGAGATTTGGCACCTGACAAAGTTGAGTCTGAAAGAATCGGAAATTCGAGTTCGTATTTTTGCATCATCTCAATATTTTTTGAGAGTTTGTCGGAACTGACAGCTATTACCTGATAGCCCATTTCAGACAATAATTGATTTATTTCCCGGAGTTGTGAAATTTGCTGATTGCAATACATGCACCAAATACCGCGATAGAAAACTAAAATTGTTGGTCTTTCAGAAATAATCTTTTTTAAATTAACTTCATTTCCGTATATATCTGTTAACATCATATCAGGAATTTTTTTTCCTATAATCAGCGGAGATATGCTCTGAGGTGATTTGGGTAAATTCAAATTTTTATCATCGGTATTGCAACTAAAAAATGTTATAAACATCAATGATGCTATTGTAACCAGCAAACAAGTATTAAGTTTTAGTTTCATAATTAAATTGCTAAAGTTTTTATTTCAAAAATAGCAATTTTAAATTTAATCTTTCAACCAATTTTTCCAAATTTCAGGTTCGTAACCTATTGTTGCCTTTTTCTCCTGCCTGACAACCGGTGTTTTGAAAAGCAAAGGATTTTCGAGTAAGGTTTCTTCAATATCGAATATCATAAATTCAAGACCTTTTTTCTTAAATTCTTTTGAATCTCTGTTTATAAGATTTTCTAAAGGGACTGACCTTGAAATATTGTTAAGTTCACCTTTTGAAATTGCTTTTTCATTCAAGTCAACAAAATGCGGCTGGATTTTCCGTTCTTTAAAAAACCGAATAGCTTTTTGCGTATCCTTACATTTCAATGTTCCGAATATTTGTATTACCATATTTCAACCTAAATTTAAAAAATAAAATTTTTCAAATATTTTACAAGATTTACCGATTAACTAAAACAATCAATAAATATTTTCATTTTGACGTTGACATTTACTCAAAATTTCATACAAAATTAAAAACTTTAAAAATCAATAATACAAACATAACTAATCAATTTAAATGGCACCTGAAATTAAATTTTATTTGAAAGTGATTTATATTTTGTTTAATTTATATTAGTTATAAGTTAAAATTTACCGGATACAATTAATATGAGCAAAAAGAATCGGCATATAATCATGTATAGTTTATACAAAATGGAAAGTATCATTTTATTAACCGTTCTTATGTATTCATGCAGTCGTCCTCCAAGCTATACAAGATATACATTTACACCTGAAGACAATCCTTCTGTTTTCAAACAAGATAAGAATGATTGGGATATTAATAAGGAAATTATTTTTAAACTTCATATGAGGGATGGCTCAGTTTATATAATGAAGGACTGGAAAATAAACGACGGGGACTCTGTTATTACCGGGTTTGGGGGATTACTGGATGTAAATAGAAATCTTATCAAAAAAGATAATTTCACTATATTTATTAAAGATATAGCTTTGGTTGAAACTAATGAGTTGAATACTAATCCATCAATAATAACTCTTGCTTTGGTGACGGGTGCTTCTTTGGGTATGACAATTTACTGTATTATGAATCCAAAAGCTTGTTTCGGGTCATGCCCTACGTTTTATGCATCGAATGGAAGCGAGATGCAATTACAAGCCGAAGGTTTTTCAGGGGCAATAGCACCATCTTTAGAAGACAAAGATATTGATGCCCTATATTTTGCAAAAGGGGACAATGGCAATTTATTACTAAAGATGAAGAATGAAGCTTTGGAAACTCATGTCGTAAGATATGCCGATATACTTGCAGTTCCAAAATCTGAAAACAGCAGAGTTTTTACTTCCGGTGAAGGTAAATTCTACAAAACGGAGAATATTATTTCACCTGCATCCGTTAAAGCAGAAGAAGGTGTAATAACTGAAAAGCTTATTAAATTTGATAATAGACAGAGGTTCAGTTTAGCTGATTCGAATGATTTGGCGAAAAAGGAATTTATTGAAATTAATTTTAAAGATTTGCCGGCAGGAGAAAAGGGATTAATTCTTGCATACAGACAAACCCTGATGACTACATTTATCTTTTACAGTACGCTTGGATATATGGGTAATTCTGCAGGGAATTATTTTGCAATGCTGGAACGAGACGATGGTAGTTTCATGAAAAGTGTTTACGGTTCTAAAGAAGTTCTCGGAGGTATTAAAGTTTATGTTCAAGATAAAAATGAAGAATGGAAGGATTTAGGAGAATTTTTTGAGTTAGGTCCCATTTCCACTGATATTCAATTATTGAAGTTGAATGAAAGCATACATGGAGATTGTAAACTCCGTCTGGAACTTACTAAGGGTTTGTGGAGACTCGATTACTTAGCACTTGCAAATAAAATTAAAGAAGTTCAACCAATCAGGATTCAACCTTCTTATGTCATTAAGGAAAATTCAAATGATAAAAAGGCATTTGAAGAGTTAACAGATAATGCCCAAACACTTGCAACATTACCCGGGGATGAATACTTAATCAATTACAAACTACCCGATGAATATCAAGACTATGAAATTTTCCTTGAAAGCAAGGGATACTACATTGAATGGATGAGAAAGGAATGGACAAAGAATGAAAATCCTTTGATGCTTTCAAAACTAATATTAAATCCTAAACAATTTTTCAAAGATATTGCACCAGAATTTAAAAAGCTGGAGCCAAACATGGAGGAATCTTTTTGGAGGAGTAAGTATGTTAGATAGAAGGAAGGAAAAGGGAAAAGGGAGAAGGGAAAAGGGAGAAGGCAGGAAAGTAACTTTGTTGAAAAATCAGTTAAGAATTGGAGTTTTGGTTTTCATTGTTGCTTTATTATTCTTAGGATGTGCTACTACAAAGGCACCAAGAGGATGGCTGGAATCACCTAGTGATGTTGATTTCAAAGCATGGGGTGGTTGGGTACAGCTCAAGGTATTACCGGACAAGGCAAAATCCATTGAGGATTTTGATGATAATTTCTCTAACTATGATTTGAATGTTGGCGGAGGAGAATTTATTAGCTTTCAGGACAGTTTGGTCTATGTAATATTTAAAAATAAAGTTTTAAAAATTCCTTTCTACAGGATTTATCGTGCAGAACTTGAAATTTCTTCTGATAAAAAAGGATGGCTGGCACTTTGGACCGTACTGGGTACTTTATCAACTGCAAGTCATGGATTTGTATTGATTTTTACTGCACCGGCATGGCTGTTATTTGGTACTGCAGCAACAGTTGGAGAATCAAATCGTAACAGATTCAGGCAATATACACCTGATTATGACTGGTGGGTTAGAGCAAAGAAATTTTCGAGATTTCCTCAGGGACTACCCAAGGATTTTGATTTGTCGCAGTTGAAGTCAAAAATGGTAGAGTAGAATATTGAAGGAACTGTCTTTTTTATAAGATGTGATTTGTGAACAGAAATATGAAAAGATAGAAAGACCGAAAAAAGGGGTTGTCTCAAAAGTGACATTAACAGCGGAACGCAGTGAAGCGAAGAATCCAAAAACCGCATGAATACTGGATTCCTCACTTCGTTCGGAATGACGATTTGTCAATATTTTGACTTTTGAGACAGTCCTTTTTTAATATTTTCAGATACTGAAAATTAATATATTCCTGACTTCTTTTATCCTGTGATATTGTCAACAACTGACGACTGTCAACTGTCAACTAACGTACAACCTGCAAAGGCAATGTATGCGTTACATTCCCGATTGTCAATCTGACAAAATAAGTACCTGAAACAAGATTCGATGTATTGATTCTGCTTATGTTGTCTCCTTTTACTGCGTCGAAGTTAATTCTGTAAACTTCTAATCCCATGGAATTAACAAATGAAATCCGGGCTTGATTTTGTTCGTTGGAAGTAAATTCCAAAGTTACAGTTTTCCCGGCAGGTGTAGGATAAAGCATCGCATCAAAAATATTAACTTCGCTTTCATCAACTCTGACTGGTGCTTCGCTCATAGCAAATTCCATCTGTATATTCGAATTCTTCTCGAAGTCTGTTTGAATCTGGCTTTCGTAAGTATCGAAGCCGACTTTATCGGCAATCAATTTTAAATTACCTACGGCTACTTCCTGCAAATTAAATTCACCTAAGCTGTTTGTGTATCCGTAATCACTAACGGTTCCGAATTCATCAACAACATAAATCAATGCTCCTGCAACAGGAATACTGCTTTGTGATTTCTCGGTTTGCTTCACGATTTTTCCGCCGCCGGAATTAATGATTTTTCCACCAATTTCAACCAGTCCAATATCACCTCTTTCGCGGTGCATTATTTCATAAATTATATCAATCATTGCATCATCAACGCTAATGATTGTTCCGTCTTTCCACTTCAAAACAGCATAATCATTTTGCTTATAATATCCGGGAACATAATTTTTGTCCAAAGGCATTGACATTACAACATAATCACCTGGAATCAACCGGTCAAATCTGAAATATCCCTGCTCATCTGATTCTGTCGTAAAGACCGTATTGACTTTATCGAAATATTGATTGCTCGGTCTAACGCAATATGCAATCAACTTAGCTTTCAAAGGTCCGTTATCTTTATTTATCACTATACCGGTAAAACCGCCTTTGTTGATTTCGTCTGCTTTTTTCATTGCAAAATTTATATCGCTCAAATCACCTGTCAATTCAATGATGTCTGCTTCCATTGGATTGGTTGCAGATTCATAATAGATGACCATATATTTAACACTATTCATAGCTGATATAGCTCTTGCGATATACTCATGGTTATCCTGAAGAGTGATTGTGTAATTCCCGTTTTCATCAGTTTTAGTAATAAAACTGTGACCTGTAGTATTCTTCGAATCCTGGAATAAATTTTGTACAGGAATGAATTCTACCTGTGCATAAACGGGCTCATTGGTTTCAGCATCGTAAACTTTTCCTGTAACTGTATATGTCTTCGGGACAGGGAGCATTTTTACGACAGCATTTATCTCAATTTCATCTTCACATGCAACTGTAATTCTCTCGGCATCTGTTACAAACTCTGCATCCATATACCATTCCGGTTCAAATGTTTTACCGGAAATATCCAGAGCATAATTGCCTTCGGGAAGATTAATTGAGTATTGACCTTCTTTAATCTCGCTTTTGAATAATGACATTTCTTTAGCATTGCTATTGGGGTTCCTATCAAGCTTCCATGCACTTACAATTCCCTCAGTAACAGGCACATTATCTTCGGAATTTACCATGCCTTTGATGTATGCACAAAACTTTGGCGGGTCCTGATGACCTTGACCGACAACAATAACAAACTTGGCTAAACTATGAACATCCGGTTGACATTCCAGATATGCTTTGACCGTAAATTCATATTTACCTTCTTTAGTTGCCGAGAAAACAAATATCCCGTTCTTTTCATAATGAAATCCTTCAGGTAAATCTCCCTGAAACTCACAAAGAACAGGGCAATTAATATTTGATTCGAACCTCATCTGATAAGTTATCGTTTCACCAAGATTCATGTTAATCATCCCATTTTCAGGAACCATGATTTTTACAAAAGCTTGTCCATTATTTCCATCTGTAACACGAATAACAAAGCTTTGTTCTACTACTGCGTCCTGGTCACATTCAACAAGAAATGCCCTGACCAATACTTTATATTCACCAACCGCAGTTGGAATCCAGATAATATTATTTCCCTCTATGTACATTCCTTGGGGACCCTCCACAAGTTCAAAGCCGATTTTGCAATTGTAACTGCTGTGAACTTTCATGCCATATACATATTTCCCACCTATATTTGCATTAGTCGGAGCTGTTGAAGCAAATTGGAATAAAGTATTATTATTCCCTTTTATTTCGATAGAAATTGCATCAGTCCTTTCACTTTCAAGAACAATACCGTTTTGATGTAAACCTGCTCTCATAAAGAAATGATGTATTCCAGGATGAAGATTATGAATATAATAAACATATTCATTCCTGTTAGGGTCGGCTTTAATTTGTGCATTCATTATCAGTTTTTCCTCATCATTAAAATGAGAATAAATTGAATAAATATTCGGGGCAACACCTTCCTCGTTAGCAGTCCATGTAATTTTTACTGCAGGACCTGAACTTGTTTCCTCAACTGATACCTGAAAGTTCTTTGGTGGCAATGGATTTTGTTGTTGCGCTGTAACTCCTGCAATGCTTATTACCATCGCAAGAATTAAACCAATAGTAAGTTTTAAAGTTTTCATTTTTCCTCCATGTATTTTTTTACTAATTTAAATCAAATTTCTCAATAATTAAAATGCAATCTTGTTTTTATAAATAACGAATCCGGAATGGAAATAATATTTCCTAAACTATCATTTTCATAATAAAAACGTTTATCGAAAATCATTGCGTCAAGATAAATCCAAAGTTCTTTGTTATCTTTATCCTGACTAAAGGCGATATATGTTTTATTCTTCGTTGGGTCAGAAGTTATTGTCGTATCGTAAGCTGCATTTGTCCAGCGATGAATTTTATATTTTACATAAGAATCCGGAGTTGAAGAATTATTAAGTGTCAGGGAATTGCCTGTAACAGACAAATTGTTTATATTCAAATCAATAGAGAATAATCCAATCTTTGTAAATTCAAAGTTTGTTGTTATTGCAGATGAAATGGTTATTGTACCCCAGACGATTGGTGTATTGCTGACTGTATCTATTTCAAGCATTGCTTTTTCTATAACAAATTGTTCATCAGTCCCATTAGTTTCAACGTATAAAGAGATTAATGATAATGGAACCGAATCCATGGGCTCTGGAAGAATGATGTTTCTTTTTGTGTTAATATCCCATGGTGATTCACAGGAAATTAAAAAAAACAATAAAAACAATATGCTTAAATATTTTTTCATCAACAAAAATACATTAAAAATTCATATTACTACAATATAATAACACAAAAAGGGGAAAATGGTTGCAAAATTTCCAAATTTTCTTGATTTCTCCCTTTTTGTCATACTGATACTGTCGAAGTATGTCGTTGCGAGCGCAGCGAAGCAAACTCCTCTGTCTTCTATCTCATATTTTCTAAAATCAGTCCAGACTCAGCCGCCAGCTGTCTTTTAACTTAACATTTAAAACTTAGAACTTAAAACTTCATAAACATACCATAAGTAATACCCAATTTTTCAGTCGAATAAAATCTACCTTGTTCCTGGTAAACAAGTGAACCGGCTTCAAATCCGAGCATTACCCCAATTCCGTTATCCGAAACAAATTGCAGGCCTGCTATGGCTTTTCCGTATGGTCCGACTTTAGTTGATGCCACGGTCAGATTCAAAAATGGTTGACCATTTGCAAGAAATTCGATTTTGTCTTGCCAATTGTATTTGAAGCCGAATCCTGCCCACCATAGTACAGGATTTTGCTCAATTCTATAAAGTGTATTATTCTCGACATGATGGAAAACCTGACTGAATGGTTCTTGTCCTACTTCCATCCCGAAATGTATATTTTCTGATAGAGGAATATATGCACCGAATTCAAAATTCTTGAACATACTTCCCGTTACATTTTCAAATTCGACATCGGGAAAAGATGTACCTGACATCGCTTTGGCTTGTAGAAGAAGTGAATGACCTTTTTCGGTAATGGGATAAAAATTGTTTGCCAAAACAAATTCCCGATTGTTCATATTTTGTGATGACAATTGAATTGGTTTTAAACTTCCGTTGTTAAATTCAAAAAACGATACAGGTTTCAGCATACTCAACCAAGATTTTGAATCTTCACCAATTACATCCAATGCCGGTGTGTTTTCTTTCTCCGGTTCGGATGTTGCAACTAATTGCGTTGGTTCACTTTCGGTTTTGTCATCATTCTTTGTTATATAAACATATTTAATTTTTTCCTTGATTATTACATTGCTTTGATGAGAAGCTTTGTTATCAGTATTTACTTGAGAATTTTCCTGACCGATTATTACATTAGGTATGGCACTTGATTTACTATATTTACTTTTAGTTCCCGAAGCAAATTGATTTTCTTCGGATGAATACTTATTCCCATTAAAATTCATGAACAATAAAGCGGTAATTAGAGAAGCCAGGACAGCTGTTACTGCAGGATTCCATAATTTTTGTTTCATCAAACCCAAAAAACCGGTTGGAATATCTCGTACACCCCTGAAAGCCACGGGTACAGCATATCCAAGTTTACTGAATATCCTTTGAGTTGCTGAAACAGGTGGTGTAAAAGCTTCGACATCTTTTCTGATTGATTCCCTGATCGCTATGAGTTCCCGAAGCTCATTGCGTAACTCTTCGTTTTGCATCAAAGATGCATACAAAGGTGTTTCCATTGTGCTGTCCAATTCCCCGTCGAAAAGGAGATGCAACATCTCTGATGGATTTTGTGCGTTGTATGTATTCATTTCTTCACTCTATAATTTTATTACATATTTTATTCATAATTTGATAAATCCTGTATATACGGTTCAAGTATTTTTCTAAGTTTTTGTTTAGCCCTGAATAATTTAACTTTAACAGTATTTACGTTGCTTTTGGTAATATCGGCAATTTCCGTATAACTCATACCGTCATATTCTCTAAGTATAAATAACTCACGATATTCTTCAGGCATAAGTTCAATTGCCCTTTTAATCAAGTCAAGCAGTTCATCATTTTCGCTTCTGTCATCATTTATTATGGTGCTGTAATCATCAGATGATATCGCTAATTTTTCTGTGCGAAAATAATTATAACATAAATTTCTTGCTATAGATAAAATATATCCTTTGGCGTTAGTCATAGAACTCAATTTCTTTGAACCTTGATGGAAATTAAGAAATGTTTCCTGGAAAACATCTTCGGCAGCTTCTTTGTTGCCAAGGAACCTTCGGCAATAAGCATATATATGCGGAGAATACCTATTGTATAACTCCGTAAACGCTTTTTCAGTATCTTCGTTTTCCACTTTTAATAACTGAAAAAGTTCCTCATCGCTTAAGTTTTCTAAAATTTGTCCCATCTTATATGTAATAACACATGAGAATGCAAAATGTTACACTTTTTTTTCAAAAAAAGTAAAAAAAATTTTTGAATTTCAATAAAAATTTTTGAATAATATTCGCATTATTCAGCAAAGTAGTTGATAAATATGGAATTAGTAGAATTATAAAAAATTTAAGAAAGTATATTTATAAAACTAATAAAAAGGACTAAAAGTAGAAAAACAAGATAATTTGTTGAGAATATTTTAGTTTTTTTATCCTAAAGCCCAATAGCTCTAATTTCAACCCTCCGGTTTTTTCTTCTACCATCTTCAGAATCATTTCTTGCTATTGGAGAAAGTGCACCCTTCCCATTAGCTAAAAGTCTTAATCTCGATATTCCGCTGTTAGCCAAAAAGTCAGCAACTTTTTGTGCTCTTTCCCTGGCACGACTATCGTTTTGAGTAAAAGTGCCGGCATCATCAGAATGTCCTGTTATTGCGATTCTAACAGAAGGATTTTCTTTCATAAATAAAGCAACTTCTCTTAAGTAATTACGAATCTCACTAGTTAAATTTGTAAAGTCTGATGCCGGATATGAAAATACTCTGTTAATCGTTTTTAATTTTGATTCCGGTGTTGATTTGTAAAGTCCTAACTCTTCTTCAATTTTTACTGTTGTCGAATACATGTCAATTGCAAGGTCAAAATCACCTACAGCCCAATAATTCTGCATAAGGGCATTATAGTTTTTGGCTTCTCCGATTTTCCATTTAAGTTGTTTTGCTAATTCAATACCCTGTTTGGCAAATTCAATACCTGTTTCAGGAGAAATTATATTATAACTATATGAAATTTCATAAAGCAAATTAACTTTATTAGTATCATCAATAGCTTTAGGTAGTTCCGTTAGCAATGAGTCCACTAAATCCTGTCCTTGTTTTTGTGCTGCCGAATATGCTGTTATAACAAACACAAATAGAATGTATATTAATATTTTTGTTTTCATAAAAAATTATTAAATTATTAAAAATTGAATTTCATATTAATTATTAACGAATGATGAATTTATTTGTTATATAAATTTGTTATTATTTAATTAACATTTTGTAAAATCGTTTTTTTTAAAGTATAAATTAATAGTAAATTACAATTCATTAATAATATGTGATAATTCAAAGCAAAAAGTAGTTGTCAAATTAGCCTCATACAATAAAATTTAAATATATACATTAATATTCTAACAAAAATGTGCAAAATAAAATATTCTGAATTTTCTTTCATTTATTTTTCACTTTTTTTTAAATAATTAACAAAATAATTAAGGCATAGATATTGATTGTATTTCAATAATATTTTTGAAACGATAATAACATTATAATATATATTAAAGGATTCATAATATGAAAAAATTCTTTCTAATTCCGCTGATAATTTTGTTTTTCAGTACCATCATCAATTTTGATGCAATTGCTGAATATCCAAAAATTATCTCATTTCAGGGATTATTAACTGACGAATTCAATAATCCATTTCCTGATGCAGAATACAATGTTCAGTTCACAATTTTTGACCATGAAACAAATGGCGCACCCGTATGGACAGAGACACATCTAATAACAACCTACAAAGGTGTATTTGATGTTTTGCTGGGTACAGTTACTCCTATAGATATACCATTCGACAAATCTTATTGGTTATCTGTTGTTTACGAAAATACTGAATACTTGAACCCGCGTATTCCTTTTACAACTGTTCCTTATTCATTTTGGGCTGATACCGCTAATATTGCTCATGGATTAAGTCAGGATGCTACAGGCGCAGTATTAAATATAAATGGTCTTACTGGCAGAATTAATATTATTGGTGACAGTAAAATATTTGTTTCAAATAATGGTAATGATATTAATCTTTCATTTTCCGGAACATCAATTGATACTTTAAGCCCTTTGGACGGCACAATGGAAATTCAAAATCCCTATGGACCTAACACTTCAATTGGCATTAGAGATGGTTCAATCACTATTGATAAACTTGACCCAAATATTCAATTACCACTCGTAGGACCTGCAGGTGGTGATTTATCCGGTTCTTATCCAAATCCACAACTCGGTTCCATGGGAGCTTCCCCTGGTAATGTATTAAAATGGAATGGTACTGATTGGGTACCGTCACCTGATGAATTAAGTACTTTGAACACAACCTCTCCAATAATGGGTGACGGTACGCCCGCTAATCCGATTAGTTTAACAAATACAACAGTTATCCCGGGATTATATGGGAGTACAACAGAATCTGCTACATTTACAGTAGATGCACAAGGAAGATTGACAAAAGCAGGCAATGTTACTATTAGTGGAACAAGACCTGGTGGTCTTGCTGGTGGCGACTTGACAGGAACTTATCCAAATCCGACAATAGCTCAAAAAGGTGCTGTAAATGGTCAAATTTTAAAATGGAATGGTACTGCTTGGGTTGCACAAAATGATGACGGATTAATATCTGTTACAGTTGCTGACCCTATTATTGGTGATGGGACAGCATTAAATCCGGTCGGTTTAGCAAACACATTAGTAACACCGGGTTATTACGGAAGTGCCACACAAGTTCCATCTTTTAATGTGGACCAAAAAGGACGATTAACAACTGCCTCAAATATCACCATTTCAGGAACATTGCCCGGTGGTTCTGCAGGTGGCGATTTAACAGGCACATATCCAAATCCGACAATTGCGCAAAAAGGAGCAACAAACGGACAATTTTTAACATGGAATGGAACATCATGGGTAGCCACAGATCCGGCATCGGTAGAATCAAGAGTTAGAGCAAACGCACCTATTACTGGTAACGGAACAACCGCTTCACCACTCGGTTTAGCGAATACAGCAGTAACAGCAGGTAGCTATGGAAGCGCTACTCAAGTACCAACCTACACAGTAGATGCACAAGGAAGATTAACAGCTGCAGCCAACGTTGCAATAACTGGAACAGTTCCCGATGGAACAACAAATGACCAAATTTTGGTTTGGAATGGAACTGACTGGGTTCCAGCAGACCCCACAACTATAGAATCAAGTGTAAGTGTAACTGCACCAATCACTGGTGACGGAACAACAGCAACACCACTTGGCTTAGCAAATACAACAGTTACTGCAGGCAGCTACGGAAGTGCAACACAAGTACCAACATATACGGTAGATGCCCAAGGAAGACTAACCACCGCATCAAATGTTACTATAACAGGAACAACTCCTGGAGGCACAGCAGGCGGTGATTTAACAGGCACATATCCAAATCCGACAATAGCACAAAAAGGCGCAACGACAGGAAATGTATTAAATTGGAATGGTTCAGCATGGGTACCTATAGACCCATCAGCAATGAATACAAGTGTAAACGTAACTACACCAATCACTGGTGATGGAACAACAGCTACACCACTTGGCTTAGCAAATACAACAGTAACCGCAGGCAGCTACGGAAGTGCCACCCAGGTACCGACATACACAGTAGATGCACAAGGAAGACTAACAGCCGCATCAAATGTAACAATCACAGGCACAGTTCCGGATGGAACAACAGCAGATCAGATCCTTGTTTGGAACGGAAGCGACTGGGTGCCAGCCGACCCGGCAACAACAGAATCGAGTGTAGAAGTAACAGCAAGGTTAACAGGTGATGGCACAACAGCCAATCCATTAGACATAGCACAAAATGGAGCAACAAACGGAAATGTATTAAACTGGAATGGTTCAGCATGGGTACCTATAGACCCATCAGCAATGAATACAAGTGTAAATGTAACGGCACCAATCACAGGTGACGGTACATCAGCAACACCATTAGGTTTAGCAAATACGGCAGTAGCAGCAGGCAGCTACGGAAGTGCAACACAAGTACCGACCTACACTGTAGATGCACAAGGAAGATTGACTGCTGCATCAAATGTTACAATAACAGGAACAGTTCCTAATGGAACTGCATTCGATCAGGTGCTGGAATGGAATGGGAGTGCTTGGGTTCCTGTAGACCCATCAACTATTGAAACTGCGGTCATTGTAACTGCACCAATCACAGGTGATGGAACAACAGGAAATCCGTTAGGATTAGCCAATACAACGGTAACACCAAATAGTTATGGAAGTGCAACACAGGTAGGGACATTCACAGTAGATGCACAGGGTAGATTAACGGCAGCAGGCAACACAACAATAACAGGAACAACACCCGGAGGTACAGCGGGTGGAGATTTAACAGGCACATATCCAAATCCGACGATAGCAAGTAAAGGAGCGACAGCAGGACAATTTTTAACATGGGATGGAGACAGTTGGGAACCTGTAGATCCAACAACAGTAGAATCAAGTGTAAGTACAGATGCACCAATCACGGGAGACGGAACAACAGGAAATCCGTTAGGATTAGCCAATACAACGGTTACACCAAATAGTTATGGAAGTGCCACACAAGTAGGAACATTCACGGTAGATGCACAGGGTAGATTAACGGCAGCAGGCAATACGACAATCACAGGCACAGTACCCGGAGGTACAGCGGGTGGAGATTTAACAGGTACATATCCAAATCCGACGATAGCACAAAAAGGAGCAACAAACGGTCAAGTATTAAAATGGAATGGTTCAGCATGGATACCAAGTACTGATAATGGTACTACTTATTCTGCCGGGACTGGAATTAATATAACAGGAACAACAATTACAAATACCGGTGATACGGATGCAAGTAATGACATAACAACATCAACATCTGCTGGTGGTGACTTAGCAGGCACATATCCAAATCCGACAATTGCACAGAAGAGTGCAACAAGTGGACAAGTTCTAAAATGGAATGGTTCATCCTGGACTCCTCAAACGGACAATGGTTTAACCACAGTAAGTGTAAGTACACCCCTGACAGGAGATGGTACGGGTGGTAATCCGATAGGATTAGCAAATACTACAGTATCAGCAGGAAGCTACGGAAATGCAACTCAAGTAGGTACATTTACAGTAGATGCACAGGGAAGAATAACTGCGGCAGGAAACACAACGATAACCGGAACAGTACCCGGAGGTACAGCGGGAGGAGATTTGACAGGTACATATCCAAATCCGACATTGGTTAGTACTGCAGTAACAGCAGGAAGTTATGGAAGTGCCACACAAGTAGGAACATTTACAGTTGATTCAAAAGGAAGATTAACTGCAGCAGGGAATACAACAATCAGCGGAACTACACCAGGAGGTAGTGCTGGCGGAGATTTAACAGGAACTTATCCAAATCCGACCTTAGCATCAAAAGGTGCTTCGACAAATCAAGTCTTAACATGGAATGGAACTGTGTGGACCCCACTTGATGCTACAAACAGTGCTTGGGGAAAAACAGGAAATGCCGGTACTTCAACAAGTACAAACTTTATTGGAACTACTGATGCAGTAGGCCTTGTATTCAAGACTTCCAATACTGAAAGGATGAGAATATCGTCAAGTGGCTCGATAGGAATTGGAACAACAACTCCAACTCAAACATTACAGGTTAATGGTAATGTTTTAATATCTGGTACTGGGAATAAGATGATGATAGCGGATTCCAGTGGTTCTTATAGCAGTTCTTTTAAAAGCAGAACTCAAACAGCAAATATAAATTATAACTTACCTGCGTCGCAGGGTAATGCAAGTTCGTACCTTGTTAATGATGGTAATGGAAATTTAACATGGACTGAACAAATAAGTTCAAGATTCACAAATGCAGGTGTTCCCCAAAATGATACCGCAAAAGTTGCGGATGCGACGATGAATATCGACGTTCAAAATACTTCAATTAATTTATATTCCGATGGCAATTTAGGAAGACAAGAAGTTATTTTAAGTAATGGTATGAGCGTTGGACAAATATTGTATCTTATAGTTATGTCAGGTACTCAGGGCTATACTACAAGATATAGAGTGTCAAGGTCATCTACTGTTAAATTGAACTCGCCTTCTTATACTTTAGAAAAATTTGATACGATGATAATGGTTTGGACCGGCTCATTCTGGCTGCAAACCGCAGTAACAATAAATAATGGTTGATTTTTTGAGTTTAAATGATGTTATCAACTGGTCTGAGATAATAAATAAAGTAACTAAAGAAATATGAAAATAAACGATATGAAAAATTATTTTAAAAGAGTTTTAATAAACAGATTAATTTTGAAAATAATATTTGCTGTCTTACTTTTCAGTAACATTGCAAACAGCCAAGTATTAAACAGGCATGTAGTTGGTTCTGGAGGTAGAGCGGTTGAAAACAATGGTGTAAGGATTAATTGCACAATCGGGCAAACTCATATCGGTTTACTTAAACCTCCTTCCGATACAATAGTCCATGGCGTTGGTTACTGGTATGCAGCATCATATATAATGAATAATCCGGAACCCGTTTGTGATTTAATAATCCCAAATCTTAGTGCTGAAATCGGTTTTCATGTGAGTGTACCTTTGATCCTATTAAAAACAGATTATAATTATTTAATTGAAAATCGTCATTTTCGTGCAACAATCAGCTATAATTCTACTGTCCTTCAACCAATAAAATTATCTCCAAATTGTAATTCTCTTAATGGTAACGTGTGTTCGGTTACGATTGAAGGAGAAATGACAGATTCAGTAGGAGTAATTGCATATATAGATTTTTTAGTAAGATTGGGTAGTGTGGAAAAATCTCCATTGATAATTGATGATTTTCAATGGATAGATTCAAAAAAGGTACACTTAAAGAAACAAGACGGTGAGCTTGAATTACTTGGTATTTGCCGTGAAGGAGATACTATCAGATTGGTTAAAAAATCTGTTGAAGCAGGACTGTATGCCAGTTATCCCGAACCTGCAAGTGACCAGACATTAATTAATTTCAGTCTTAGTGAAAAGGGTTATACAAAAATTTCTCTAATTAATAATTTGGGAAGGGATGTTTTCACCATTTTTGATGGGATAGCTGAAATAGGAAGACAAAGCGTATTAGTTGATTTGACAGATATTTCGAGTGGTTTGTATTATATTAATCTTATCACTCCAACAGAGAGGTTCAGTAGAAAATTATTAATTCAAAAATAAATTTAAATTAAATGAAAATTAGTTTTAAGAAATTCAATGATAGATTATTCTTAATTTTTTTAATCATAAGTATTATAGTAAATAATATCGGAACTCTTTCCGGTCAGGAAAGTGCCAGATATACGGATTCTCTTCTTGGGGAAAGTCAATACTTTAACACTAATGTTTGGTCTGTAGGGATTTTTGGTGGTGTATTGTTAAATAACCACTACGTTGATTTCCATGCTCTTCCTACTGTCCCAAGTTGTTGTCCTGATTATCAAACGGGATTTGGTACTAAAATGACTTTTGGTGCTTTGTTTGATTATAAATTATTCAGAGATTATAATATTTTTGCAGAACTAAGAGCCGCTTACTCAAACATAGGTGGAACAATTAAAGCTGAAGAAAGGGAACTTATGTTCTATAGCCCTACTGAGTCTGTGATGGGACTTATCGAACACACAATAGAAACATCAATTAATTCAATATCCTTACAACCAATAATTATGTATGGGATTTTCGATAATACTTATTTACACCTTGGAATGTCGTTTGCTTACATCAATTCTACATCATTCGAACAAAAAGAAACTTTAATTGAACCAAAAGATTTAACTTTTGAAAACGGCAGTAAAATTCGAATGAATTATGGAGGTTCAATTCCAGATGTAGCTGATTTTTACTCTTCGGTACTTGGTGGTCTCAACTACGATTTGGCATTGAGCAAGAAGAAGGATTGGTTTCTTTCTCCTGAAGTTTTTCTTGAATATAATTTAAATAACTTAATTCCAAATGAAAAATGGAATGTTCTTTCGGTTCGAATGGCTCTTGCCCTGAATTATAGAAAAGGTATTGAAGAAATTGAAAGATTTGAACAATTTGAAAAAATCGATACTGTTAAAATTGAAATGCCAACTATAGCGGAAAATAAAATAGTTGTTGGTAAACCTACGGTTTATTATGATTCTTTGAAGGTCCAAAATGTATTAACCATAACAGAAAATTATTTCAGGACAGATACTTTATTTACTCCCCCGGAATATGTTATGACAGCTTCTTTAAAAATAACAGCTCTCGAAGATAATGGCAGGGAAATACATTCGCCTGATATTAAGGTCGAAGAATTTTTATATAACAAAATGCAACCAATATTAAACTATGTGTTCTTCGATTCGAACTCTTATGCAATTCCTGAGAGATATAATATTTTAACCAATTCCCAAGCGAAAGATTTCAATCTTAATAGGGCTTTTACTAAGAAGGAACTTGGATTTTACCATAATATATTAAATATTATTGGCTATAAGTTGAAGCAAAATACTGATGCCAATATTACGCTTATTGGAAGTAACTACAATCTGGATGCTGAGAAAAACAACTTAACATTATCGAAAAATCGTGCACAAGCCGTGAAGGATTACTTGGCTAATGTATGGCAAATAAATCCTGACAGGATATCTGTTAAAGCAAGAAATCTTCCGGCAACACCTTCTAATAATAGAGCTATCGAAGGCCATGAAGAAAACAGAAGAGTCGAAATCTATTCGGACAACTTCAGAATAACTTCATCACTTATTGCACGCGACACAATACTGGAAATCAAATTTATTGATAATGATGATCCTCAACAAAGGAATTTGAACTTTGGCGGATTTAGGATATATACCTCAGCTAATTCCGAGAAAGAGATTAAAGATTGGAAACTTGTAATTCTCCAGGGAAATGACACTTTAGAGACATTTACGGGTAGGGGAACTATTCCCCCAATTCATGATTGGATTGTTAAATCAGATGTTAATAAATCTGAGTTATTATCAAAACCTATCAATTTTGTATTTAGTGCTTCGGATATTGGCGGTAAACAGGTGAATATTAAGGAAGTTCCCAAAGTTGATGTTAAGACGATTGCATCAAAAAGACTAAACAGAGAACAAGATACTAAAAAAGACAGCTACAGCATGATGTTATTTGAGTTTGGTTCTGCGAGGTTTACAGAAGAGAACAAAGACTTTCCAAATATAATAAGAAGATTACTAAAAGACAATTCACAAGTAAAGGTCATTGGTTATTCAGATAGCTTCGGTAATGATGATTTTAACTTAAGACTATCAACTCAAAGAGCAGATGCAGTAGCTAAAGCTATAAATCATCCAAACATTACAAGTCAGGGTGTTGGTGAAACCATGCTGCTATACAACAATGATTCACCTGAAGGAAGATTCTATTGCAGGACCGTTGATATTATTTCAGAAACGCCAATACATTGGTAGGTAAATTTAGCGAAAAGTGAATCCTTCGATATGCTCAGTATGACGTGAAAAGTGAATAATGATTCCTGCATTAGCAGGAATGCAGTTATAGAACATAGAAGATAGAAATTACAAATAGATTCCCATTTGTTCAGGAAAAATCGTGTGTAAGGCAAACATAAACATTACAAACTATGAACTTTATAAACTAAATCCAGTGGAGATGTTCCAAATCAACATTTCCACCTGAAAGAATTATACCAATACGTTTTCCTTTTATATCAATTTTTCCACCCAACAATATTCCTAAAGCAGTGGCTGAAGAATGCTCAACTATTATTTTCATTCTTTCCCAAATCAGTTTCATGGCTTTGCTTGTGTCTTTGTCGGCAAGTGTAACTATAGCATCAACATTTTGGGAGATTATTTTGAAGGTTCTATCACTTAGTGATGTTAGCAATCCGTCACAAATAGTATTAGGATTGACGGATGGAATTATTTTCCCTGCAATTAAGGAACGATATGCATCATCGGCTCCTTCAGGTTCCGCTGCCACAACCTTTGTTCCGGCTGAAAGTGATTTCACAGAAATTGAAGAGCCGCTTAAAAGTCCTCCCCCTCCTACCGGTGTAATTACATAATCTAAATTCGGAATTTCTTCTACTAACTCTTTTGCAGAAGTTCCAGCACCGGCAATCACATTATAATTATCATAAGGATGAATAAATGTAGCTTGTTTTTGTGCAATTACTTTTTTCAAGGTTGATTCCCTTGCTTGTAAAGTAGGTTCACAAAAAACTACTTCGGCACCGTAACCTTTTACAGCATCAATCTTAACTTTTGTTGAATTATCCGGCATTACAATTGTAGCAGGAATTCCCTTGATTTTTGATGCCAATGCAAGTGCTTGTGCGTGATTTCCCGATGAATGGGTGGCTACACCTCTTCTTGCTTCGTCCTCTGACAATGAAAAAACTGCATTTACAGCACCCCTGAATTTGAATGCACCGACTTTCTGGAAGTTTTCGCATTTGAAGAATATTTCGGCTCCAATGATTTCATTAATACTCTGACTCGTTAATACAGGAGTTCTTTTTGCATAAGGTTTAATCCTTTCGACAGCATCGAAAATATCTTCGATTGTAGGGATTTTTATTTCATTCATTATTTATTACCTGTTTGTAAAGTGTCCATCCATTCATTAATAAAAACATCATTGCTTGCCGGTTATTTTGTCAATTCTTTTTTTTAACAATTCGGCTCTGTCTGTCTTTCCTTTATTTTCAAAAAGTACAATTAATTTTATAAGTGTTTCGTAATGGTATGGTTCAAGATAAAGAGCTTTGTGATAAAAATCTTCAGCTTGTATCAAGTCATTTTGTTGTTCGTAAATATACCCTAAAAAGTAATATAAATCAGGATTCTGATTACCCTTTTTTAAAAGTCTTAAACAAGATGACATGGCATTATCAAATGAACCTATAGATATCAATTGTCTAATTTCTTGAATTGATTTTGTTTCGTTTAATTCTAAAAATGTTTTTTCATTAACGTTGTTTTTCGCAACTTCAATGTTTTTATTTATCCGAAAAATGTTCGGCAAAAACTTAACTTTCCGTTTTGTCTTTTTTTCAGATTGTAAATACTTTTCTTCAACTTTGTTTTCTCTTTTTTTCTTTATGAAGCTTGAACCTCCATATTCTGATTTCTGAAATTGAACCAGGTTAATAAATTGAACTTCGTTATCTGTTGTTATCAAAATACCGGTGTCAGACATAACCGATGATATATTGTTCAATAATTTTCGAATCGCATCTTCGGTTAAAGTATTGAAAATATTCTTTGCAAAAATTATATCGTACTGCTTTCTTCCGGTAAAAAAATTTTGTTCAATAAAATTTACTTTGTGAAAAACGACTAAGTGAGCTATCTTTGGATTCAAAATAAATAAATCTTCTGCTTGTTGAAAGTATTTTTCTAATAATCCAATATCCATCTCATGTATTGATGAAGCACTATAGACTGCCTGTTTGGCAAACTCAATAGCTGTTGCAGAAATATCAATGCCATCAATAATAAAATTATTAGGATTAAGTCCGGAAGCTAATAATAAAATTGCTATCGAATACGGCTCTTCACCTGTTGAACAGCCAATTGACAGTACTCTTAATTTATCGTATTCATCTTTCGGTGTTAAAGAATGTAAATATTTATTGAAAAGTTCATAAACATCAGGATTGCGAAGGAACCATGTTTCCGAATTAAGTTTGTTTTCGGTAAAAGCCATTAGCATATTTGGTTTGGATTTCAAAATTTTCAATAAACTTTCATAGCTATCCAGTTCATTATTTTGAAGGAAGTTATCTGCTTTGGAATCAAATTCTGAAAAATCCATAGAATTGGGATTGATTCCAACCTGTGATTTTAATATTTCTTTTATTTCCTCAAATGTTGTCATTCCGGACAAACTTTTACCTGATATTATAGTCCAACATATCTGCAAAGATAAGAAATAAGAAGATTTTATAAATAAAAAAAGCAGGGACTACAAAAAAATAATCCCTGCTACAATTTTGTTTAACAAAATCAAATCTTATCTAATACTGATTTGATTCTTGCATAAATATCTTTAATATCGCCTAAGCCGTCAATTTTTGAAGTCATATTCTTTTTATCGTAATAATCAATTAACGGAAAAGTTTGGGCTTCATATACTTTCAATCTGTTAATAATCGGACCCTCCTTGTCGTCGTCACGCTGATACAATTCTCCTCCGCATGGTTCATCACAAATGCCGACTTTCATAGGTTTCTTGTAAATTAAATGATAAGATTTGCCGCAAGTCCTGCAAATCCTCCTTGCAGTCAGACGCTTTACTAATTCTTCGTTTGGAACCTCGAGTACAAGAACTGTATTGAGTTTTTGACCCATCCCGGATAGTAGTTTATCTAATGATTCAGCTTGATTAACTGTCCTCGGGAAACCATCGAGAATGTATCCTCTTGATAGTTCGGGTTTCTTAAGTTCTTCTTTAATCATGTCAATTATAAGTTGGTCGGGAACTAATTCACCTGCATCCATATACTTTTGTGCTTTTTTCCCAAGTTCGGTTCCTGCCTTGCGGTTTGCTCTCAATATATCACCGGTAGAGAGTTGGACGACTCCAAAATCTTTGCAAATACTTTCTGATTGTGTTCCCTTACCTGCTCCGGGAGGTCCTAAAAAAATAAGTTTCATCATTCACCTTTTTGTTTATCAAAAATTAAATTAATTATAATTTATTTAAGTTAATTAATATATTTAACCAATTAAAATAATATTTAATATCTGTATTCAAATGGTTGAGTATCTTAGCTATTATAAATCAATTTTTTCAACATTGTGGATTACATGGCAAAACCACTGAAAATTTGCGAAACGGTTGACAAATAATAAAGAATAAGATTGCCAAGTATCCATACGGAATAAGTTAATATTAAATATTTCCGAATATTATCGGAATTAAACATTTTGGCATACGATATACCAAGAACAGCATAAAACCAAATCAAAAACGGGTCGGCTTTTCTCAATAAAAAACCCGGGAAAGTCATCCACTCAACATCGAAAAAATTTGCCAAACTAAAACCTATGTAAAATTTATCGAATGCAAGAGACAGTATAATTGTAACAATTGTTTGCAATATTAAGATATAGTAACTAAGCCCGTATGCAGTTAATGTGCCGTTAAAACCTCCATCTCCTTTCATTAGATATTTAATAAAAAGAAAGAATAAACCGTTAACCAAAAAGAAAGCCAAAAAAGTATAAATAGCTACACCTATTACCTGGAAAATCAGTTGGAAGCTGCCTCCCATTTGCATTTGTGACATTATTTTTTCTTTTTGCTCATCAGCTTCCTGCTGTGTTAACTTTCCTTTATCAACTTGCTCCTGATAGCTTTTCTCGATAGCTTCCATACTTTTATTTTCCATTTCAGCTTTTAATGCAGGATTAGAGTAATACAGAAAAGAAGCCAGTCCCGAAATAATTATAAAAATGATAATGGGAATTAACCAATTTGCCGCTTTAGGTGGATGTTTAGATACGGATTCCATTGTTATTACAGGTGAAGTTATCACCCCAATTATTTTATCTGAAAAGCTAAGCTCTTCCGGTGAATTATCTATGGAACCGGTATCATTGTTAAAGTTAATTTCGTCAGGCATATCTTCCTCCAAAATAATGATTGAATTTTAAGTTATATTTAATTTACTCTTTGTTTTTTTCTATATTTCTAAATTTATCCTGGTACTCTATTAATTCACGCTGAGTGGTTTCTCTTAACGAATCCAAAATCTCTTGGAATATTTTAGGATTTTTTCGGGCTAAATCAAAATATTCCTCCTTAAAAGATTCTTCGTTATAACCGAATTCTTTATATATTTTCTCTACTTCTTTGTTTGATTTTAATAGGTCATTTTGATAAATCTCTCTTGCAACTAATATTTTCTTGTAGGCAGCGGAAAATTTATCATAATCGTCCCGTATTAAATCACAGGAAAACAGCATCAGCAAAACAATATTTATTATAATTATTTTTTTCATTACCGTTTATTTATTTCCAAAAATTATATTCCTAAAATACAATAAAAAAGCCGAAGTACAAAACGTACTCCGGCTTTTTTAAAATCAAGGTAATAAATTACCTGACAACTACCATTTTGTTTGTTAATGAATAGTTGTTTGATGTCAATGTATAATAATAAACACCTGATGATAATTTTAAGCTTGAAGCATTAATATTAATATCATGCCATCCAAAGCTAACTGTTTTGTCAACCAAAACTGCAACTTCCTGACCATAGACATCAGTAATCGCTAAACGTACATAAGTAGTCTGTGGTACTAAGAATCTAATCTTGGAATTATCGGCAAACGGATTAGGTGTGTTATTCGATAATGCAAAACCACCATTTGTAATGTCGGTAACATCTACGATTCCACCCGGAGTAACAGTAACAGTTACAGGATTGGTAGCAACTGTTCCGCAGATATTTGTAACATTGCAAATATAGATACCGCCGTCAATAGATATTGAAGCCGATGTTACCGAATAAGTAGCTTCGGTAGCTCCTGTGATTTCAACATCATCTTTCAACCACTGATATGTCAATGGTGCTTCACCGGTTGCTGTTACGAATAATGTAAACGGATTACCTTCGGCAACTGTTTGGTCAACAGGTTGCGTAGTAATTGCAACTGCATCGAGAACAGACAATGTTGCCGGTAAAGATGTTTTTGATTTACCGCCGGGAACAACTGTTACTACACAGTCATAAACTCCCGCATCGGTTGCATCAACTCCGGTTATTGTCAATTCATCCATAGTTGCACCATCAATTGTAATACCGTCTTTACGCCACTGATATTCTAAAGTTGCATCGGGATCTGTAGATGCAGTTATTTCAAATGTGTGGTCGGTGCCATTACATACGGAAGCGTCTGCAGGGTCTTCGTTAATAAATACCTGAGGGAATAATTTAACGAATGCCGGAGCGGATGTAAGTGTGTTACATGCACCCTTCAATACGGCAAATACACCATCTTGCAGAGGACCATCAAGTAATTCCTGGTCAATATTTCTTACTGTTAGAATTGTTGAACCTGCACCGGTAAAATGACCGTCAACACTTAAATCATTTATAACAGAGTCTCTGTTAGCATTGTTAAAGAACCACTGGACTTCCGGTTGATATAATGGGTCATCTATACCTTCGTCGGCAACAATGTGTGCTTCAACTTCAAGTATTGCAATTCCCCCAACGTCAACTCTGGCGTCTTCTGGTTCTCTTGTTACTTCAGCGTCGCTCAATGCATTAACCAAAATACTTTCAGTCCATTTAGGTTCGGCTCCGCTACCTCTAACAAAGCAACTATAAGTTCCTTCCATGTCATAATTTAGACCCGGTTCTGTACCGGCAAATGGAAGACTGTCGAGATAAATTGATGCTTTTTCAGCCCAATCGTCTGTTGGATTAACATAATATTCAGTTAAACTCTTGCCGTCTTTGAACCATTCGTATCTTGCCTGGACACCTCTGGTTACAAAAGCTGTAGTTCCAAAAAAGTGTCCTGTCGAGCCAACACAGTCCATAATTCCAACCGGTTGATTTGTAATAAACACTTCAGGAACAATATTTTCCGAACCCATAAAGTATGAATACCTTATCTGTCCCAAATAGTCTGTCTGTTGGATTTCATCATTCAGCATCGGGTCACCAAAATCTATTGGGTCATCAAATACCAAGACTTCATCAAATGTATTTAATCCAAGATTGAATTGGCTAAAATCAACGAAATCAATTTCAATGCTCGAGGAATTTGCATCCTTGCCGCTTGCTGCTTGCCATTCTGCTAAATCAGCGGCAGCAACTCCGCTCCAACGTCCTAATTCTATCGGTGCAGATAAATCTTTGGTCCAATAGTTATTTTCGTCAATAGTATTGCCCAAAGCAGAATTTGCTACAATTGCCGGACCTAATCCCTCGTTTTGAACTAAGTTTCTGCGAATTGTACCTGTTCCGCCTTGAATCAATAAAGCAGGCACTGTTGTTGATTGATTTGCTATGGAATTGTAATAAACGCCCATAGAACTATTATTCATGTACATGCTATATGCAGAAATAGCACCAAGTTGGCTGTTAGCAATATAGCCGCCGGTATTTGTTGCAGTAAATCCATAAACAGCAGCACCTGCGGAAACGACATCAATATCATTGTAACTTGCTCTAACAATTGAATTGGATAGAGAAACGCCATTATTATTAACAGCAGCAGTCGGTATACCTGATGCACCATTTGTTATCTGGTTTCTTACGAGATATACGGGAGAAGTAGTACCTGAACCGTTAATAGTTACACAATTAGTCGCTACTCCGCCTCCATCGGTTACTGTGATTTTATTATTTTGAATTCTTAAATCAGGAATATTCACGGCATATATACCGTGTATATTTGAAATAGCTGCTGTCATAACCGATTTTTCAATCAAAGTCTGTCCCGTAAAGTTAGCCGGGTCGGTATTTGTTACATAAATAACAGCATCTGATGTTGAAGTTCCGGCAAATCCGTTAAATTGATTTCTCGTAATTTCAGTTCCATTAGTTGAGCTAATACCAAATTGAGTGTTCGTTCCTGTAAACTTGTTTGTATCAACTTTCACTGAATTTTCAGTGCATGGCATTCCGTTCGGTGTTCCGTACAACTGAATGGATTTCCAGGAATTATCAGAAAATGTATTGTATGAAATATCGAGTTTTCTTGGGCATGTTCCCGACTCATTTATTCCTATTGCACCATTCCTGAATTCATTGTTCTGAACTGTTATATCATAACAGTTACTTAGATTTAATGATGTGAAGTTATTATTACGTGCTGAACCAACCTTGTTCTCAAAAATATTATTTTCTACCGTAACATTATTGCAATTTGCAAGGTCAATAATACCTGCGTTTGTAACACCGGAAGATGTGTTAAAAGTAAATCCTTTGATTGTGGTATTGTTGACATCAATCATACTCATTAAATAAGGTTGCAATACAGTTGGCGTATATTGAATAACTACATCAGCAGGGTCATCAGACATGGACCTTATTCCAACTGAATTATCGCCTGTTGAAGGATAGGTGCCAATAATTATTGGACCATCATATACGGCTGGTCCGGGATTAGCTGTAGGGAATACAAATTCCAATACACCGTCACCGATAATACCGGCAGCAGATAAGTAATCAGTACCTTCAGTAATGGTAGCAAATGTACTTGATGAACCGCCGTATGCTCCGATATAATAAATACCGGGAGATAAGGCAGGAGCAACGTATTTGGTAATGCATCTGTCATTCCCCGGGACCCAATCATTTTCCCCATTAGGAAATTCCGTGAAGGCATCAATCGAATATTCCCTTAATTCGTTGAAAGGATAAGTTCCAACAACCACATCTGCTGTTTGTCCTTGGTTAAGGTTTCCTGTCCAGGAATAAGTGTTTGATGACTCTGTACCTAAACCTTCGTCTATTCTCCAAACTATTCGGCAGGATTCTAACGGAGCCATGTCGTCGTAATTGGTTATTCTGACTGCAATATTTTGTGTTCCCTGAGTTATAGCCCCTGAAGGTTGCACTATGCTGAGTGCTCCGGCATCAGGTTCTGCTTTCTTCGGTACATAAAAGTCAAGACATGCACGGTCACCGTAACCTGGATTCATTGTACCGGTATAAACCGGGTCCTGGTTAGAATAACCATAGTCAGTTACATAATAGTAGTAGCAGTTAACAAGTATCATTCTGAATACTTTACCTTCTGCTAAAGACGGCACTGTAAAAGTTGTAGTCAAATTGGAGTTATAACCGGTTCCCCAATAGTACCACCATACTCTTTCACCTGCATCTGCATAAGAATGATTTCCGTTAAAATCTATCCAGCAGCCAACCTTACCACCGTAAGAACATGAAGTACCCTGGTAGCAGTTTGCATTAGTCTGTATAGTATAAGTTTTACCGCTTTCAAGTTCAATCGCATTTGATTGTACAGGGTCGGCAGTTCTGTCTCTCTGTGCACAATAGGTTACGGTATTGCTGTATTTTTGAACAGCTCCGTCTAAAATACGAAGTGTCTGGCAGGTCATACAACCATAACCATGAGTTGGAAGCGGCGGGTATGTCGCATTAGCTACCTCAGTTAAAACCGAAGTGCTAAGAAATAAAGCAAATGCTATAAAAGCAAGCTTCATTCTAAAAAGTTTTTTTAATGTCATAAAAAATCCTCCTTGTTTTGTTAATAATATTTTGATTAAATCAATCACAATTTCTTTTTTTCAACTTCTATTTTTCTGAATTTCTGATTTTCTACTTTTCTAATTTCTAAATCCGCATCATTACAAAATATAAAACTATAAAATAATATATATAAATGCAAATTATATTTTTTATACATTGTTTTTACAATTTTGCACTTAAAAATCATATATATTAACACACAATTTCAATAATAATCTCATTTTATTTTAAATTTTTAATATGAAGTTAGCAAATCTTTATAATTAAAGGAATTAGCGATAATTAAAAATTATTCATATTTATTGCTCATCCGGATGAAATTAGCATACTTGATTTAAAAAGACAGAATATCTTTTTTCTACTTTCTATTTTCTACTTTTCTACTTTCTATTTTCTACTTTTCTACTTTCTATTTTCTACTTTCTACTTTCTATATTCTACTTTCTATATTCTATTTTCTATTTTCTATTTTCTACTCACGGTCTTGTTCCAAGCCGGGTATTTATGTTTATACCATGTTCCTTTATGAGTAATAAAAATTCATGTAGTGTATTGAAAGTAGAGTCCATTCGTTCGGCAAATTTTTTATCGTAAACAAGTTTACCGGCAACTCCACCGGATTTTTTTATATCCTTGGAAAATTCGTTGAGTTCGTTAATTAAATTGTTAGTATTGGCAATTGCTGCATCGGCATTTTTCATCAGATTTCGCGTTTCATCAACGGTCAAATCAAGCTTTCCGATAAGGTTCTCAGCTTTCGGTTCGTATTTGTTAATTGCAGATTTTAGTTCGGCGGACACTATTTTAAGGTTTGTTATAGCTAACTCGAGATTGGTAATATTTTTATTCACAAAATTATTGAGCGATTCGCTCATTTCGCTTGTGTTTGCCAAAGTGTTTTCGATTCTTTTATCGGTTATTATTTCGGAAGCGGCTGTTGCTATTGTATCCAACCTTTTAATTAAAATTTTGGCATCATTGCTCATTTCGCCGACTAAGGATATCATATCGCCTATATCGGGACTTGTAATACCTGAAATTTCATTATTCGGATTAAACCGGTTAACGGAATTTCCGGGATAAATATCAATCTTTTTACCACCGGTTATTTCTAAAATTCCCAAACGTGCCGAAACATTTTCTTTGAAATCATTTATTTCGTCAATTTCAGCAATAATCAGTACACTTCCGTTGTCGGGCTTGACGTTGAGAACTTTACCTCGTTTAACACCATTGATGAATACCGGAGCAGTTTGCTCAATACCGGAAGAATTTGGAAATCTTATTTTGATTTTAACCACATCAACAGAAACACTAAACTCATTTCCGATTGTTATTCCTAAAATAAATAGTATAATGGCTACAAGGGTAACCAATCCAACCTTAATTTCTTTTGATTTCGATGTATTCATTTTTTCTTTTTCTCAATAATTTATTTGTTATAACTTGTCTTCTTGTTCTGTAACTTGTTACAACCGGCAGTCGTTGTTCTGTAGCTTGTTACAACCGACAGTCGTTTTTTTATCCCTATGGGATTTTGAAATCCATAAGAAAAATTTTCTGTTACAAATATGCAACTCCAGCAGTTTGTAAGAACGTTCATTATTTTTGTAATACAAATATTCATTCGCTATATGATTGTTCAAACGCTTAACTGTTAATAAACGAAATTCATTTCTATCCTCTTAAAACAAAAAAGTGTCAACTGTTTTGGGTGTTGTTCCATTTGTAACATTCTCGCTTGGTTCTTTAGTTGCAGATTCTGAATCGTCAATAATAAATTCTTCGGGAGAACTATCATGGTCATCATCCGAATCCGATGCCATTGTTCTTCTTTGTTCAAGCATTAGAATACTTTCCGCTACAATTTCATAAGCATATTTTTTACCGGTACTTGACGAATCATATTTACGGTTACGGATTTTTCCTTCAACATACAAACGGGAACCTTTTGTTACAAGTTTATTAATAACTTCTGCTAAGCCGCGCCAACCGACTATAGTGTGCCAGTCAGTGTGTTCTTTAACACTACCGTCTTTATCTCTCCAAACCTGGGAAGTAGCCATCCTGAAAGTAGCTACAGGAATATTATTTGGCGTTAATCTGTATTCCGGGTCATTACCAACATTACCAATAAGCATAACTTTATTAAGAGTTCTCGACATATTCCGCCTTTCACATATTTACATTCCGAATTATCCTTTACGCTGAATCTAAAAAACAACTAAAAATACAAAAATTAAATCATATATAAAAATATTTCAAATCTAAAATCAGATAATAATTTATTTAATTTTTCAATCGAAATTAGACATGTATATTGCATGCCTTCAAATTATTCACCACTAAGAAAATCTTCGATTTTCCAATCTTTGATAATTCTTACATCGCTATTCAAATCATTGAAACGAATACCCGTAAGACGTATATCCGAACCTGGGAACGGTTTTAATATCATGTGCTGAGTAGCATGCAGTTCTGTTCTTCCATAAAAAACAGTATCACAATCAACAACTATATTGAACAATTTACCGTAATTTTCGATGATAATTCTCGCCGGTTTATTAATTTCCGCTTTGATTGAATCAACGTTGGTTAATAACTTACCTGAATCGAAGACCTTACAACCATTTGTCGAATATTCAAAAGTAATATTCGGGTGCAATTCAAAATGGTCAATTATTGTTCTGAAAGAAAAACTCAAGCCGGAACCTCTATTTAATTCTGTAGTAAAATCTGCCTGAAATTGTGTAATGGGTATTTCATTGCAATACATATCAATCATGCTGCCGCTATACAACATCATCCCATTTTTGGCAAACTGCTCAACACTATCGAGGGAGCCAATAATGAATCCGCTAATTTCCTCAGTTTCACTAACGTTTCGATTCAAATAAAAAATATCCGGATGACAAGCCGAAATAGTTATCAGTAAAATAAATCCTATAATTAATTTCGTTTTCATAATATTCAATAAGTGCTTTCAATTGTTAATTGTTAATTGTTAATTGTTAATCGTTAATCGTTAATTGTTAATTGTTAATTGTTAATTGTTAATTGTTAATTGTTAATTATTAATTATTAATTATTTGTTGTATCTTAGCTGTTCCGGGAAAAAGATTCTATCCCAAATTCCTATATTCAAACCGATGTAAGCCCTTGAAAATTCACCGGGTAATCCAATTGCATCAACAATGTCACTGCCAAAACCCAAATCTGTAGAGCCGGAAGCGAAGCCAAGTAATAAACTTATATTAAGAAAACCCGAACTTCCTTCTTCGAGCTTATTCAATACAAGGTTTAATCTGCCGCCTATATTGAAAAAACTTGAAGGATAATAATTATACTCAATGAATGGTTCGACTGACAGTTCATCCAACAAAACAGTTTGGAAGTAACCGATTCTTATCGGTAAAACACCCAAGCCCCATTCACCTTGTCCTAAAACAAGCAAATTTATTAAAGATGTACCTGCATAAAACTTATTATTGAGAATTGGAATTGCAATTGATGTATTGGCTAATCTCAAAGACATTCCTTTTAAGAAATTTGCCGAATCTTTTTTTGTTGAAAATGCGGAAGCATCGGCACCTGTACTAAGTAATCCAAATTGTAAAAATCCTACATTCCATGAGCTGTGTTCGTGGTCTTTCCATTCTGTTTCGGTTTCTTCAACAAGGTTATGGAAATCCAGGACGGAAACACCTAAGCCAATATAAGGGAAAAACTTTGTTACGGATTTATCCGGGTAGGGATTATTAGGACTTTTAATCAAAGGACTCCAAGTCGGATTCATTCCACCTGCCAATCCTGCATAAGCTCTCAAGTTCAATCCGCCGATTGAACCGATATCAAGTGAACCGGAAACATTTGCATACATTGAGGGCCACAAACCTATTCCTGATGTAATAGTAAATGCAATATATGGAATTTCATCTCGCAGATAATATCTTTTACTGATATGTCCGTTTAATCCAAGTGTCCAAAATTGTTCGGTAGTTAAAGCACTTGGTGCAATAACCTCGAGAGCATTCCACCCCCATGTCCAGTTCTTTGCATCACGGAACCATCTCAAGCGTTTTTCGAAGAAACCCAATCGGTAAATACCACCTGTAAATAATGCCTCTTTATTTCCCTCGTATGAGCTTGCCATATTTTTAAAATCAGGGAAAATACCAAACATACCTACTCCCATACCGTTTTCCGAAGATGTACCCATCAAACCGACACTTTCGAAAAGACCGTATCTAATGAAATCGGGATATTTTCTCGTTACGATACTGTCAATTTGAAGCATATCCCTTTCGTTTTTGAATGTCCGGGAAGAAGGAAATATCTCACCGTTATCGCGGTTCCCGGGTGCATTGTTTACGAATCTCTGATATATGGTGTCACGCATTGTGATGGTGTAAACATCTTCCTCAACACGGGTAATACGCGTTGTTGTACAACTCATCAGAGATAAAAATACTCCCGCACATAAGATTATTAATGTAAATTTTCTCATAGCTTTTTCAAAATTTATTATCAATCACTTTTTTTCTTTTGTCAAATTGAAACTTATAACTTACCACTCAACACTCAACACTCAAAGAAACATATCCCTTAAGTTCTGCAAAAAGTTTATCTCCCTTAACAATCTGCCCAACTCCTTCAGGTGTTCCCGTAAAAATGCAGTCTCCCGCTTCAAGAGTAAAAATTTTTGAGAGATATTCAATTAATTTACCAACAGACCTTTCCATATACTCTGTTGAAGATTTTTGCTTTAATTCACCATTAACTTTCAAACTCAATTCAAAATAAGGTATTTTATCTCCGAACTCTTCAGCAGGGACTAATTCAGATATTGGAGCTGATGTATAAAATCCTTTGGCAACAGACCATGGATGTCCGTTTTCTTTTGCCTTCTTCTGCAAATCCCTAAGTGTTGCATCAATACCAACTCCATACCCGGCTATAAAATTTACTGCTTCCTTTTCATTGATATTGTTGCAATTCTTTCCAATAACAACAATTAGTTCAACTTCATGGTGAACATTATCTGATATGTCCGGTAAAATGATTTTACCGTTATTTTCTATATATGCAACTGAGGGTTTAATGAAGATTATCGGGTCGGAGGTTACCTGTCCACCCATCTCAGCCGCATGTTTTGCATAGTTTTGACCAATGCAGTACATAGTTCTAACTTCCAGTTCTTTTCCGTTTTTAAATTTAAATGTCCTCATATTTTTTTCAAATTTTCACTTTTCATTATTCACTTTTCATTATTCATTTTTCACTATTTTTCACCGATGGATTCCAATCTTTTTCCAGTTGTTTTACTATTTCTGCATTAGGATTTGTGGAATCAATTTTCGAATAATTAAATTCTCTTTTCTTATACGGCAACTTTTCATCGCTATAAATTTTATTCATTAACTTCCCCCAAAGCGGTGCGGCTGCAGAGGAAGCATATCCATAATCGTTGGGAAAAGTAATTCTTCTGTCGTCAAAACCAATCCAAACACCTGCAACAAGTTCAGGTGTAAATCCAATAAACCATGCATCTGCAAAATCATTTGTTGTTCCCGTTTTGCCGGCAGCTGCACAGTTTTTAAAATACCTTCTGACGCTGCTCCCGGTACCATGGTCAACAACTCCTGCCATCATATATGTCATCATATCGGTAATCTGTGAACTAAAAACATCGGTTGCCCTGATTGCTTTTCTTTGCTTTTGAATTATATTTCCCTGATAATCTTCTACTCTATAAACGGAAAATGGCTTTATATGAATTCCGTTATTTACAAATGTACCAAAAGCGGAGATTAAATCGAGAGGTATAACTTCACCACCGGCTCCGAGCGACAAAGCAGGAACTGCCTGTAACCTTGAAGTAATCCCCATCCTGTATGCCATAGAAACAACTCTGGACGGATTGGTAACTTCAGTAATCAATCTTGCCGCAACTGTGTTGATAGACCCGGATAAACCTTGATATAATGTTACTGAATCCGATGCTACATTTTTTCCGGTTCCCCGCGGTACCCATACTTCACCCGTAAAAGGGTCGGTGTATGAGAAATACCCTCTTGAGATTTTGCTTTCGGGTGTTAATCCTGTTTCTAAAGCGCAGGCATAAACTATCGGTTTGAAAGCCGAACCTGGCTGCCTTTGTATTTGTGTTGCATGATTCAAAGAATATTTGGCATCGGGATGCTCATCCATAAATTTAGGAGAAGCACCAACCATAGCTAAAATATTTCCTTTCGTAGGGTCAAGCACAACCAATCCGATTTGTAGTGTAGTAGCCGCATTTTTTACTGAATCAATAAAATTTCGTTCCGTTTTAAACCTTTGCTCGATTTGCTTTCTTCGTAGCTTGTCACCCGCAATATAGTCGGCTCTCTTGCGAATTGCCTCAAGCACCAAAGTTTGAAGCAATGACTGATTTCTCGACCAGGACCAATATCGGTTAAAGGTTTTTTGCAGTTCGGTCATATGTTCCTTAACGGATTCATTTGCATACTTCTGGATTTTTGAGTTAAGAGAGCTGTATATAACCAATCCATCGCGATATAAGTCCTTATTAAAGGAATTTGAAGATGATAAGTTTCGTCTAATCATTTCAACAAAATGAGGTGCTGTCATAAATCTACGGTGGACAGAAACCTTCTTTTCAGCCAATTGAATTGGTTCTGCCGATGCAGTAGCCACTTCTCCGGGTGTCAAATAGTCCTGGCCCTCCATTAGTTGCAAAACCAGGTTCCGTCTTCTTATTGCTTTGTCATAATCATCCATGCCATTGTAGTTTTCAGGATTCTTTAAGATTCCTACCAAAAAAGCACATTCTGCTGTTGTAAGTTCTTTCGGAGATTTGTTAAAATAAATTTCGGATGCGACCTGAATACCATAAGCACCTCTGCCAAAAATGACGGTATTGGCATATAATTCCAAAATCTCTTCTTTCGTATATGTTTGTTCTATTTGAACAGCAATAAAAGCTTCCTGAATTTTTCTTTCTAAAGTTGTCCGTGGATGTAAAAACAAATTTCTTGCCAACTGCATTGAAATTGTAGAAGCTCCTTCCTTTATTCCTCCTGCTAAAATATTCTTAATCGCCGCTTTTATAACTCTGGATACATGCACTCCCCAATGGTCAAAGAAATTGCGGTCTTCGACTGCTACTAATCCGTTAATGAAGTCTATTGGTATGCTGTCGTAAGGCAAATATATTCTTCGTTGAACGGAGAACATATCTAAAAGGTCACCATCAGAACTGATAATCTGTGTTGCCAGATTCTGTCGCGGATTTTCTAATTGGTCAATTGACGGCAATCCATAGGATATAACAGATTGGACATAGAGCCATACTGAAAACATCCCTACAGCCAGTAAGGTTAAAAGCAAATATAAAAAATGTAATGGTTTCATATGTAAAATAATTAGTAATCAGTGTTTCTTAATTTTTTAAAACTTTACTCAATTCTACCCGCCTTAATCTCATCCTGTACATCTCGATTTCCTCATTTTCTCTTTTAGCCAATGGTTTGGATTTTCCGGCGGATTTCGTTTCCAGCAACTCTTCAGATACTCCTCTTTTTATCAATTCGCTTTTAACAAATTCTACTCTCCTTTTTCCTAATGTTAAATTATAAGATGAAGTCCCCACATCATCCGTATGGCCTGTTAAAACAATTACCTTCAATTTATCTTTGGATTTATTAATATTTTCTGCAAGATTATCAAGTTGGATTTGCCATGTTTGAACAGTTTCTACTCCGTTGCTGTCAAGTGTATATTTATATGGATTATCAAAAACATCAGTCGGAAAGTTTATTCTCACAGTCAGCATTTCAGGTATCTTGAAATCCTGCTTCAATTCTTTAATGTTATCCATCAAATCCACAATTACAGTAACTGTTTCAAAAAACAAATCTTTTGCCTGTGCTGTAACTTCGTATTTTACATCCTTATTCAATTCTATTGCGTATTTCCCATTTTTATCGGATTTTACTTCTTTGTACTTAATATTTTCCGGCATCTTCCTGACTATTATTTCCGCTTCTTCCAACTCAACCAAAGTTACTGCCTGGTATACAGTACCGGTTAAAGTAAATGTTTTGACTATGTTTAACTCAGGTTCTTCTAATTTTATATCCGGTTTTATATCAATATCATTATTACCGGATGCAATTGGCGGTTTTAGGGTTCCTTTTTTATTAACGTTTTTCTTTCGTACAAATAAATCAAAGCCGCCTTCCATCGAAACGAAGCTTGATTTATCCGCATCCTGATTTGAACTATAATAAAGTAATGAGTCAATCCCTACAGGGCTGCTTGGGAATAACTCATCAAATTTCGTATTCAAAGGTGGTCTCAAGTTTTTTGGTTTGGAAAAAAAGTTCTCAGGATTTTTAAGTTTTGTGAAATCCCTATTTTTAATAACTTTCCAAAATTCATCAGATATTTCCGATTCAAAGATGTCATATCCACCCACAGTTTCATGTCCTGCTGAAGAAAATAACAATTTCTTGTTGTCATTATTTATAAATGGAGTAATCTCAGGACATCCTGTATTAATAATATTACCACAATTGAATGGCTCGCTCCAGGTTCCGTCATCAAGCTTTAAACAAAACCATAAGTCAGTGCTGCCATAACCGGCAATCCTGTCTGAAGCAAAAAATAATACTTTACCGTCAGCCGATAAAGCCGGCTGTGATTCCCATGTAAAATCATTTTGATGAACTGATGAACCTAATTGCTTCGAATTGTTTATTAAATTACCGGAAACTGTTCCCTCGTACAAATCGGCTCGCCCAATCATTCCTTCTATTGGCGAGACAGAAAATACAATTTTATCTTTACAAACCGACATTGCTCCGGCATGCCCGGCTACAGGTATACCCATACCCGATTCAAGAGTACCTGAATTATATCTACTCATTCTTGCAAGCATAACTCTTTGTCTGCCTGCATCGTCGTACATCAATGCCGCTTTTTTATTATCGAGGAAAGCCAGACTCCATTCGTTCTCAATCGTGTTGATTTGTTTCACTTTTTCAAATGAGTAATAATAATCCATTTGCTGATTAATTTCAAAGGAACTATCATATGGCAGTCCAATCCAGTTTACCGGTTGACAGTAAATTTCTACTTCGGGACAGGTTACTTCCTTTTGTCTGGTAACCTGAGTCATACATCCGATTATCAGAACCGGCATTATTGTTAATAATAATACTCTCTTCATATCAATTATATCATAACTCCTACATAATTTTCAAAACAAATGCTTCTCATCCTCTCCATTCCTCTCATTAACAATTAACAATTTCCCTTAATTCCCAAAATCCTCACAATCATAAAAAACTAATATAATAATTAATATTAAGATAGTAAACTAAAAAACAAAACATTATTCATTAGAACAATAATATGTTCAATATTTATAAATAATTAATGAAGTGTCATTTTTTTTTATTAATTTTACTATTTATTAAATGCAGCATCTTCTGTAAAAAGATGCTCAAAAGAATATCAAATGTCAACAATATTCAAATATAAAATAGTTAAAAGCAAATTACTTTTTTTGCTTTGTATAATTATTTCTTTATTATTGAAATTCAATCATACAAACTCTCAGGAACTCGTTATAAGTGAATACTTCAACGGTCAAACTCCTTCAGATGATTGGACGGAATTGCTTGTTACTGCTGATAATATTTCATTAGAATTTTATATTCTTAGAGACTATCGGGATATCGAAGAAGGACCTTCCGAAAAAACATGGGGCATACAGTTTAAACAGCATACCTTATGGAGGGACATAAGACCGGGAACAATTATAGTAATTCATCACAGGGGAATTGATTTAATTGATGTAAACAAAGATGATGGTTATATTGAATTGGGTGCTGAAAATCCGGATTATTTCACAAAAGTTAATATGGAAGGAATATGGGTGGCTCAAGCTCTCGATATACGTGAAAGTGGCTCAATCTTGCGTATCGAAAGTAATTACGGCAATCATGTACATTCATTGAGCCATACTCAAATCACTAATTCCACATATCTTTCTTTTCCTCTACCCAAGTTAAATTTTCCCGGTATTTGTCCTGTGGGAGAAAGTATATCAGTTACACCCGGTCGAAATTTGAGTGATTACGATGGAGAAATAAATTCAGAAAGATGTACTGTATCTCATCAAGGAAATTATGTTACGATGGGAAAACCAAATAAAAGACAAAATTTTCTCGATGATAATCTTTTGTTTTGGCAAAAATTAAGAACACCTTTGTGGATTGATAATAAGCTTAATGCAAATATCAAACCGGATTTTATTGAATTAATATGGTCCCCTATTGCCGGTAATTATAGTGATTCCGTACAAGGTTATCTTATATTACGTATTTTGCAACAAGATACGGCTTTTTCTCAAAATCCCGTTAATGGAACTTCATATACAAAAGGTGATTCAATTGGCTCTTCACTTGTTGTTGAAAATGTAAATGCTTCCAAATCAACTACATTTGTTGATGACTTTCCGTTCAACTGTAATGAATCTTATGTATATAGGATTTTTTCTTACAGATTTGGACAGGATGACTTGTTAGGCAACGGTATTGTTCCTTCATACGCAAGAGGGAGAACATATAATCTAACAAATTTTGCAGAAGGGACAGTCAGAAAAACACCACCTGCAAAACCGACAATCCGGACCGAAGCTGATAAAACTCAGTTCTGTTCCGGTGATAGTTTGCTCATTACGGCAAATGTTTTCGGAGGTCCATATGTCTATGAATGGTACCTCGATTCACAACCAATTCCAAATTCAAACAAAAAAATATATTATGCAAAATCACAGGGTTCGTATAAAGTAATAATAACAAACGAAAAAGGTTGCTCGGCAGAATCAGACAGCATACAACTAAACGTAATGCCATCTCCAACAGCTGTAATTAAATTGAATGGAATACAAATTTTAAAAGATACAACTCTAACTTTATGTGAAAACGAAAGTCATTTATTAAAAGTTAGTGGTGGTAACCGTTATGAATGGTTCAAAAATTATGTGAAACTAACTAATACAACTGATGAGCTTCAAATTACCGAAGAAGGTTCGTACTTTGCTGTAGCCATCAATAACGGCATGCTTTGCACAGATACATCTGTGCGTATTACACTCGATGTTACACACATAGCTTATGATTTTGACAAAGATACATTATATTTTTATCTCGATAAATACACTAAATATGAAGATAAAGCAGTTCGGGTTTCCAACTCTTCAACAGATACACTCTTGTTTTCGGAAATAATGATACCTCCCGGTGGAATCTTTAGTGTATTTGTTCCTCCACCGTCTGAAGTTGTTTTGCCAAACAGGAGTAAAGATTACACAATCAGATTTGAACCAAACCGTTCCGGTGATTACTTCGACAGCATCATATTTATTTTGCCCTGCAAAAATTCCATGAAAAAGGTTTATCTTTTTGCGCACAAAGAAAGAATGAATGTTGAAGCAAATCCAAGCATTGCTAATTTCGATACTTTAATTTCTTGCGAAAATGATTCTCTCGAAATAATTATAACTGTTACAAACAATGAAAATTTCGATATAGAAATTGCTCAACCTAAAACCGAAAGTCCCTTTTCAGTCGTTAGCGTTGATTTCCCGAAAACGCTTGTGAGTAATAACTCAACGGATATTAAAGTTAAGTTCAAATCTGCAATACCGGATTACTATACAAAAAATCTGATTATTCCCTTTTCAGCAAATGGAATAAATGATGAATTGTTGGTTGAATTAAAAGGTAAGGTTCTGAATTCATCTTACAGACTTGAATTTTATGGACAACCTCTAACTGAAATAAATTTCCCCGGTCTCACCGGATGTGATGATTCTACATATTCAGCATTCCAGATATTCAATACCGGTGAAATTGATTTGGAATTTTCAACCGTTAAAGAAATTCCGGGTATTTATCTAAATGATTTCCCAATTGTAATTAAGCCAAACAGGAGCAAGGAAATCCCTGTATTATTTGTTCCACAGCAGGAAGGTGTTTTTTCAGGGACGCTGTTAATTGCCACAAATCCTTGTTCTTATATTGATTCAGTAAAGTTAAAGGGCTCAAAATACGGTATAACATATGGTATGAATAAACAAAAAATCAGTTTTGACAGCATTTTAAATTGTGTTAATCCCGGAGTAATTACTGACAGAATAGATTTGATTGTTTCAGGGCAATCACAGGAAACACCATATATCGCAAAAATTTCCGGACCTACATATAATTACTTTTCTCATAATATTGTTCAGGGAATGACTTTGGCTGACACCAACAGATTCAAAATCAATCTTGAATCTTTAAATGTTGGAGAATATTTTGATACTCTTCGGATTTTGATTAAACCCTGTGATTTTGAAAAAATAATTCCCCTTTACGGTAAAAGAATAAATCCCGAATTAAGTTTAAGTACCGATACTCTCAACTTTGCCAATGTTGCCATTGAGACGAGTGATACAAATTCGATTATACTCCATAACACAGGAGAACTTGGTTTAATAGTAAGTGACATTCAAACGATTATTGCACCATTTAAAATTCTTACGAAATTCCCTATTACTTTGCAACCGGACAGTTCTGCTGAAATATTTTTTGAATATTCTCCAATGCAAATGAAGAGCGATAAATTAAAACTAAATGTTTTAATGTCGGAGCCATGTGACATGTCCTTTGATTTATGGCTAATAGGAATGGGAGATGTACCAAAATATATCGGAGTGGAAATTTCGGTTCCTGAATTGACTGTTGGTGAATTAGCCAAAGATGTTATCGTTCCTATTTCAATAAGGAATCTTGGAAACAGAACTCTCGATGAAGCAAAAATATCAAACCTCGTTTTTGGTTTAAGATATAATCCAACTCTGCTTTATCCCAAAACAGTTTCTATTGGGAATGCTTTTACTAATTCAACGAAGCATATACTTGAATTTGACGAAACACCTCCCGGTTTGTTGAATATTAACTGCGTTGTTGATACAAGTGACAAAATTTCCAATGGTGTTCTGTTTAACATTAAATTTCTTGCATTACTTGGGAATAATATAAAGACCGCAATTATATTTGAGAATATGGAAATTAAATCTTCGATTGAAATTATTCCGGATACGAGTGGCGGTTGCTTCAAACTTATCGGAGCTTGTTCGCTCGATGAAAGATTACTAAACATTGAAGGAAATTTAAATTTATCCCTTATATCCGAAAACCCCATTATGAATGATGTTGGAGAATTTGAAGTCGAACTACCCTTTGAAGCCAACACTGAACTTGTTCTTTTTGATGTGAACGGGAACTGTATTACAACTCTTATGAATGGAATTTATCCTCCCGGTAAATATTTTATAAATTTTAATACTGAAAAATTTTCTGCAGGAATTTATATTGCTCTTTTGAAGCATGGTACATCGAGTATTAGTTTAAGGTTGGTAGTAATCAAATAAATTACTGATTAAGCTGTAAATGTTATGCATCTTCAGACAACTTACCTCATCGTTAATAATATTTTTATTATATTTGAATTTTTGCATGTATCATAATACGGAAATAGAACTATGAGAAAAAATATAAATAGTTTATTGGCTTTGGCTTTACTTATATTAATTCTTATTGCAGGATGCGAAGAAGCTCCTCCTGTTAAAGTAATTAAATCCGTGCCAATGTTTCGCAATGGAATTCAAAGGCAGGGGATTTTCAATGATGAAGCAATTACCAAGTTCACAAAAGACAGCGTTATTTTAAAGACAATCGAGCCGATTAAAACATCTCCTGTCGTTTATGATTCTATGCTATATATTGGAGGAAATACAAATAATCTATACGCAATTAATTTAAAAAACCATAAACTAATTTGGACGTTTAAGGCATTATCGGATATATCGAGTAATCCATGTGTTAATGACAGTTTGATTTTCTTTGGTTCTGACGATGAATACATGTATTGCCTTAACAGAAAGAACGGTACTTTAAGGTGGAAATTCAAAACCAATAATTATATTTGGTCAGGACCTTTAGCATATCAAGGAAAGCTATATTTCGGGAGTAATGATGGCTTTTGCTATTGCCTGGAATCTAACACAGGAAAAGTAGTATGGAAGCATAAACTGGCTGCCGAGGTAAGGTCAAGTCCTGCAATAAAAGATTCTATTTTATATATCGGTTCGATTGGCGATACTTTTGGATTTTTGCACGCTTTGAGAATTAATGACGGATACGAAATTTGGAAGTATCCTGTCAAAGAAGGAGTTTTTTCTACTCCTTCAATAGATGATTCTACTGTTTACTTTGGTGCATGGAGTAAAAACATTTATGCTTTGAATGCAAAAACAGGTGCTTTAAGATGGGAATGTCCTACTGAAAATTCTGTTTTCTCTTCACCGGCTATTGATAAACACACAATATACGTTGGCGGTTTCGGAAATATACTTTATGCCATAGAAAAGAAAACAGGTAAACAAAGATGGACATATACAACTGATTCAGAAATTTTTTCATCTCCGGTTTTATGTGATTCAGTATTATATTTTGGTGACCTTGGCTGTAAGATTTATGCACTGGATAAAAGAACCGGTAAATTATATTTCGATTATGAAACCGGAGGTCCGATTACAGGTGGATGCATCATATTCGAAGGCAAATTATATTTCGGTTGTGATGATGGAAACCTTTATCTAATAGAATAGCATATTTAAAAAAATTGACGCCAATAAAGAAATAACTTAGAATGTCATTTCTGAAGATACTGCAATACGATGCTCCTAAGGGCTTTTAGATTATAGGTATCGTTGGAATGACGATTTTAATATCAGATTTTAAATTCTATTTTTCTCCATTAAAAATTTATCTTTCAGGCATTTCAAGTAGATTTACTATTACACAACTCGTATTCCATTCTTAAGTATTTCTTTGACTAAAGGATTTTCAGTAGTAAAATCTTCCGGACGATAGGGATGAGTTTCAATATCTGTATTAACTAATAGTACGGTTTTCATAAGTTTTAAATTGTCAAAAAATCTTGTTCCCTCAAAATCTTCGGAAACTAAAGCTACATCAATATCACTATACTCATGGTTCGTCCCTTGGGCATAACTGCCGAAAATAATTGCTTGTGTTATATGGATATTATTGTTATTAGCTTCGGCAACAAGCTTTTTAATTGTTTCAATTATACTGTTAGGGACTTCAGCCATTTGTAAGTTTCCTTGATTTTCTCAAATGTTATACTAGTAAATTCCTTTGTGGCAATTCTTGACATATTGCTTTTATAATCGGGATATCTCGCTTCTAAGTTGAATTTATTCATAATGAAGAAAAATTGCTGTGTTTCCTCATCTAATTTAATATCTGATAATAATGACAACTTAATCAAGTCGTGAGTTTTAGGTGGAACAAGATTATTATTTGTTTTTACAAAATTTGCTTTTAATAACTTTTCAAGTGCTAAATGTCCTATGAACATACACCAATTATAACGGCTACTCTCAAAATTCACATAAGCAGATTCTAAATCTTCCTCGGCTGATTCAATCCAGTATTTTATATGTTCATTAATTGTCATAATTAATCTTAATAATTCTATTTTTTTAATCGCTACCTAAGAAATTCTTAAACTCATCAAACTTATTAAACTTCTCATCTAATAACAACAAGTTTTTTGTTCAGGATAGTTTTTCCATCCGATTGAAAAAGAATATAATACATACCGGATTCAAAATCCTTTGAATCAATTTGTATTTGAGAAGATTGCCGGTTACCATCAATTATTTTGTGATAATGATATATTTTCCTTCCCATAACATCATAAATGCTGATTTCAATATCCTGACTTACACCCCAAGTTCCAAAGCTGATTGTAGAAAAGTCGCTCATTGGATTCGGAGAGATTATCAACAAATTATTTGTCGTGTTATTTTCAACATCTGTAGGGTCAAAGAAATATACATCTGAGACATTCTCACAGTCGTGCTCATCGGTTATTAATACCTGAAAATTACCTGCTTCAACCGGTGAGTACTCTTTCTCAGTTGCCGAAGGTATAGCCACAGAATCCTTAAACCATTGATAAGTTAAACCCGAACTTGAAACTAATACTTTGTTGTTTCGGGTAATTGTGGGTTTTTCCGGTAAAGGATAAACTATTATTGTGTCAATATCGCTATTGGAGCAAACTCCGTCGAAATATGTATATTTAATTTCAAAATCGCCTTGTGACTGAGGATTAAATAAGCCGTTATTAACATCTTCCCCGGTATATATTCCTCCTTGAGGTAAGCCACCTGATAATAATATCTCATCATTTATACATAATTCCTTAACGTCTGTATTGTAGGTTACAGTAGGAAAAGGTTTTACTGCTATTTGTACTTTTGCACTGTCAGAACATCCGTTTTCGGAATATGTGTATGTTATTTCAAATTCCCCGGAAGCCTGTGGTATTAAAAATCCATTTTCAACATCTGTTCCCGAATATTTTCCACCTGAAGGAAGACCACCTGTCAATAATAAGGTGTCATTTTGGCAAATTTCTTTAATTTCAGACTCATAGGAAACATTTGGAATTTCACCGATAATAATGTTTTTTTCTAGTGTATCCTTAATAATTGTTGCAGTCTGTAAAGTTACCTTGATAATTCCATTCCCCGCTTGTCCCCATTGTACATCAACGGTAGAAGCAGTATCAACACCAATTATATTACCTCCGACAGTCTCCCATTTTTTCAGGTATTTGTCGGCAGATGTAACGGAATAGCTTTCAGTTGTATTTTCACAAGCAGCTACTTCTCCGTTTAGATAAATTTCTTCTTCGATTTCAGAAATTGTCTCAAATCCTGCAATTTTATATATATTACCGCCAAAATCTGTTACCCAAAAATGTTTGTCATCTCTGTCAAATTCAATACCTCTGCAGTTGATATAGTTGTTTTTATTCATAAGTTTCATTCTGTCAACTTCCTGTGACAAATCACTTTTATCAATTTTCACAATGTATCCTGCAATGAAGCTTTCGCCGGTAAAATCCGTGCTTGCCTGGTAAAGATATTGACTTCCGTCGTAACAAATACTCCGTGGTCCCAAATTTTCTTTAAATGGATTTTCTACTTTACTCCATATTTTTCCGGTTCCGGGTTCTGTAATATACATATACTTTAAACTTCCGTCCCTGTCACAAATTAATAAGTCATTATCTACAAGTTCCAATCCGATTGGATATTCTTTTGCCGGTGTAACATATCTCTTTATTTCATTTCCATCCATATCAGTTATTATGACAATACCACCTGTTCCCGTAGAACCGGAACTGTTCATTTTATGAAGATAAATCTTATTGTTAGCTCTGTCAATTGTTAAATCAGTAAACAAGCTATCTCCCGGAACAGTGAAAAAGCCATCAACAATTAAAGTATTTTTATTTATTTTATAAATCTTGTTTTCATAAAAACTGCTTGCGTATAGATGTTGGTCACCATCCCAAGCAATGCCATAGGGAACAAAATGATAACTCGATGTTGCAAGTATCGAACCTTTTTTTACAGGAGTTATTGAAAATGTATTTGAAATTTTAACTTGCTCGGGATTAGAAATCGAACTAATCCTGATTCTATTCAAATGCGATTCTTTATTAGGCATTTTCATAGAAAAATTATCACTATTTAATTCTTCGGCGAATGTAAACCAATTAACTCCATTATCCCAAGTAACTTCTGCTTTTACCGGCAAATCAAATCCGTACCACGACAATGTATAATTTGCTCTTCCGGTTAATATTTCACCTCCGGTTGGAGATGTTATTTCGGCTTCAGTAATAACATCTGCAGGTATATCAATTTCCCACATAGAACGACCGAAAGTTGCAACTCTGAGAATATAACTTCCTGTAAAACTACTATTTTGGATTTTCATGTCGGTTACAATGGTTCTTGGTAATTTTCTGCCATAAGGCAGCCAGCTTTGCCCCCCGTTGAATGTTGCAAAAACTCCTATGTCAGTACCTACAAAAATTATGTCTTCATTTTCAGGATGCATTGCCAAAGTATTACAAGGTACATCAGGCAATTTGTGGCTGATACTTGCCCATGTTTCCCCGGCATTTGTTGTTTTATAAACATGGTCGGTACCATATCCCGAAAAACTAACAACAGCAGTTTCTGCATTTAAACGGGAGCATTCGATATCTGTTATGGCTCTAACGACCAATCCGTTTGAAGACACATTTTTATATTCTGCAAAATGATTTTTTGTTACGAAAAGTTTTCCTGCTATATTTCCTGCATATATCAGTTCGTCACTTATTGGTGAAATCCCGATAGCAGAAAATTTATATTCCTGTTTTGGAATGCCAACTTCCCAATAATTTCCGCTTGAGAACGAAAAATACAATGCAGTTCTTCCATGATACAAAGCAAAATTATGTTGAGGATGAATTTCCAAAGGGGGGTCCCAAATTCCTGAAACATCATCTGTTAAACCGTTAACTAAAAGTCTGTAATCCGAGTTAACTACATTTCTCCTGAAGGGATACACCGAATTACTTGAGTAAACCTCGCCAAATATTTGATTGGTATTATCGAAGTCAATAACTGTTCTAAAACCATCACCGCCATTAACATATCCCCACTGGGTAGCTGAAGCGTGATTACCTAAAGTACCATTATCCTGAGTACCTCCAAAAGTCCTGTTTTCAACATTTTTGTCTATATCCAAGGAATAAAATTGAGTAATATCCATACCGTTATTTAATTCAGTATAATCATCTCCAAGATTAGTGCTTTTGTAAACACCTCCATCATTACCAATGTAGATTTCATTTGGATTTAATGGATTGAATGCTCCGCAATGATGGTCAACGTGAACGGAACCACCGGAATATCCATCGGTCGTATTGCCCCAACTTACAGAGCTTCCACCTCCACTTGTAGTTCTCCACAAATCAATTCCTCCTGCAAATACGATGTTTGGATTTGACGGATGTACCATTATGTAATTATCATACCAACCCTGCCCATTAAAAAATTCTTCGCTACCTTTATAAGAACGCTGCCAAGAAGCTCCTCTGTTGGTTGATTTATAAATACTGGCTGTCCCCCCGGAACCGCCTTCTTCAAATAACGTGTATAGTATATCAGGTGCAGAGGGAGCCATTTGTACTGACACTCTGTGTAAAGCCGGTAATCCGGCACTTCGTTTTTCCCATGTCAATCCCGAATCGGAACTATAGAAAATACCTTCTCCCAGAACGCCCACAAAATATTCATTTTCATTATTGGGATTGATTGATACATCGGTTACACTTTTATCGAAATTTTCGGATTTGTTCCAGCTTTCACCTGCATCCGTAGAATAATAAAAACCTCCGTTGAAACCTACAACGCCACCCACAACTTTGTTAGAGTTTAAAGGATGAACATATATTTTTGAGAATGCTCCAACATTAGTCAAACCGATTGACAGCCATGAATTACCTGCATCTGTTGATTTATACACTCCTGCACTTAAATATATTGGTGCCGCAGAGTTCAAAACAGCTTCACCGGTTGCGGCATATATTATGTCGGGATTATTTACGTCAATACTCAAAGAACCAAAACCGATGCCATTTTCGTAATCGAAAATGGGAGTCCAATTTGTTCCGGCGTTTGTAGTTTTCCAAATGCCACCTGCCGCTGCTCCTATATAAACCGTTCCAGCTATAGATGGATGAATTGCTACAGATTTGACTCTGCCACCGACATTGAATGGACCAATCGGTCTCCATTCGGGTTGTTGTGCCTGTGTTATGGCTTTTTTATTTCCGTTATGAAAAATACTTTCCATACTTTTAATGGCATTGATTCGCTTTTCCTGAGTAACTTCATTGAAAGGGAATGTTCGCATTTCCATAAAATGATTAAATCTCTTCATGGGTTTTGTCAATACCTTGCCGGCGTCAATTATAACTTCATTGTTTTCTGACGGCTGTGGTAATCCTGTCTGTCCGTCGAGTCCAACAGTCAAGAATACGATAGTTGATATTATTATTAAAATTGTTTTCATTTCTCACCTGCTATTTGTTTTTTCTTTCTAATTCATCTTAAAATATCTGTTTATACAAACGTCTATGAATATTTAACTATTTGAAATTTGTCATTACAAATATATTTTCAAAACTGACAAAATACAAACTATAATAATATGCTATTTTTCTATGAAAATCAATGTTTTTTTTTAATTAGGGTCATTGATGTCCAAAATAAAAATAATCCGGGAATTCAGAAAAGCTAAAATCAATGACAAGTGGTGTGATGCAGAAATTACCAAGAAAACCAAAGACCTGCTTGACTCTATGGGTATACATATTACGTAACTTTTAAAAAGTTATGGATTAAAACATAAAATTAATTCCTAATTCCAAATTTCTTAGTAAACCGCTTCCACTCTTCTAATCTCAGGAATTTCCTTAATCAAAAATCTTTCTATTCCGGCTCTTAAAGTCATTAGCAACATTGGGCAAGTTTTACAATTTCCTGTAAACCTTACTTCGGCAACATTAGTTTCTTTCTCGAACCTGACAAATTCGATACCGCCTCCGTCTTCTTCGAGAAATGGACGCAATTTGACCAAAACCGCCTCGGCTCTGTTGGGAATATTTTCAAAACTATTCATTTAATTATATTTTGATTTCCAATTCGCTTTCAATACTTTTTTTATAATTCAATTTACGAATTTCCGATATAATTTTTGCCGTAATATCTCTAATAATTTTCGATTGAGGGTTATCTTTGTCGGCAAGGACAATTGGTTTACCGCCATCATTGTTTTCCCTCATTTGAATATTCAATGGAATATCACCTAAAAATTTTACATTGTTCTCCTTTGCAATCCTTTTGCCGCCTCCTTCTCCGAAAATATAGTATTTTTTATCGGGTAAATCCGGTGGAACAAAATAGCTCATATTCTCGACAACTCCGAGAATATCAACATTAACCCTGTTAAACATAGCGATGCTCCTTCTAACATCTACAACAGCGATTTCCTGGGGTGTTGTAATAATCACAGAACCTGTAACGGGAATTTTTTGTGTTAAAGTCAATTGTATATCACCTGTGCCGGGAGGCAGGTCGAAAACCAAATAATCCAAATCACCCCATTCAATCTGTTCAAACAGCATAGAGAAATAACCTGCCAGCATTGGACCACGAACAATTGCGGCTTCATCCTGTTGCATAACAAATCCCATCGAGGCAACCTTAATTCCATATTTCTCCGTTGGGAAGGCAACGCTTTTACCATCCGGCTGTTCGACAGCGTAAATTTTTGCATCTTTCAAATCGAACATAGTCGGTTGACTTGGTCCATAAACATCCCCATCTAAAATTCCAACCGAAGCCCCTGTTAATGACAATGCAGATGCAATATTTGCAGAAATTGCAGATTTGCCGACACCGCCTTTGCCGGAAGCGACAACGATTATGTTTTTTACTCCCCTAAGAAAATCACGGTCAATTTCGTAGGGGTGCTCGTTGATGATTACTTCTGTTTCAATTCCCGGGAATAACTGCTTAACTATCCTTTGACATTCTTTGTTGATTTCTTCTGCCATCAAATGTATAGGTTGAATCAAATCGAATGTAATTTGTACTAAATTACTATCTAAGTGAATATCTTTTAAAGCATTTAGTTCTTGAATAGTTAGGTCAAGGTCTTTGTCTTTTATTTTGTAAATTTCATCTCTCAGCTTATTGAGATTTATCTCTTTTGACATTTCATTTCCTTTAAATTAATTAAAATATCTAAAGTTTTTAAAAACGTTAAGTAAATGTAATAATTGTTAAAAATCAAAGAATAATTTTAAAATATGTTCTTTTTTCATAAATTTGTAATTCTATAAATATGTGATAATTATTTTTGAGTAGAGGATGTAACTTTTATCCCATTAATTTTGTCTATAAGTTTATAGATTGTTTTTTAATCAATTAAGAATTGAAGTTTATTTTAAATATTAATTAGGAGATTTATATGAAATCATTTATGTACTTATTAATTTTTGTATTAATTTTTGCATTAACAAATAATGCAAAATCTGAAGTTACAGGAAATATAAAAGTTAATTCTGAATATTCGCGAAAGGTAGATAATAATAATATACCATTTAGCAATGTTACAAATTATATTCGCTACGGTGAAAAAAGTAAGAAACCACAAGTTCAGGGAATTTTACCTGTTGATTCCATTGATTATACCGATGCATCAACCATTAATCATATTATGGTAAGTAATCCTATTACATTCGACCCTGTTACAGGGGCTATCTTTGTTGCTAACTGTGAACGAATTGTGGATGCTAACCAGACAAATTACATGAAAGCAGTTGTAAGAATATTACATTCTGCAAACGGTTCAATTTGGGATTCTACCTGGATTTTTAATCTTGATGATTGGTTTGGATACGGTCCTTCCATAACAGTTGCAAACTACAACAATGAATCGGATTACAGAAATATTCCATATTTGGTTAATGCACATGCCTATTTAGTCGGTTCACCATATTTGGAATCAAAGGGTGGTTTATTTATACCCGGTACTTTAAGAACCAATATTGGCGAGTTGCAACCTGTTCTGGTTAATGGTCCCGAAAAAAATAATCCCAGCGACGGACAATCATGGATAAATATGAAATCCAAATCCATTATTGTTGATAACGAAGGATATGCAGCATTATTAGGTACTCTCTCACCCATAAGTGATGTTTACCAATATGGAAATTATGGGGTGATGACATGGTACTATAATAATAACGATGTACTAACAACCGATATACCTGCGATTTTTAAGGATTCATATTTTTGGCCTTCAACATCAACAACCAGGTCTTTTCAAGCACCATTAGAATTTGATTTTGATTCGGATGGAGTTTTGTACGTTGCAGTTTACAATTTCTTCTCAGACCAAAATCCTGAATCCGGTGGTACCCGGAATATTGCAGTTGCCAAATCTACTGATTTGGGGACAAGTTGGTCAACTTATAATAAAATGCCAAGCGAATTGATTCAAAATTATTATGGTGAGGTAGGTTACACAAATTCAGTGATTATGGGAACTTATAATATGAATGCATTTGTTGTAACAAATACAGATGAATATAGCTATTTCTTCCGTGCCGGATTTTATAATACAGGTGACCAAAATGTTCAGGAAATACATCTATTGGAAGCTTATTATAAAAATGGTTCTTGGGGTATAAGAAAGATTGCCGATTTGAATGGCTCAACCGAGATTTTGACTTATTCCAGATTATTTTCTACCACAGGAAATTATATAAATAAAATAATACCCAATCCATTAGGTAGTGAATTACAAGCAGTTAAAACTCAAAATGGTCAACATATCCTTTTAAAGTGGGTAGACCTTACACAAGAATTTCAATTTACCACTCCATTTACAAAAGTTTCAACCGATTATTATTTAAATGACGGTACAACGGAGGAAAGAATGATCGATGGTGGTGTAAGCGGTGTTGCAACAAGTGATGTTTTCACTTGTTACCGCCCGGTTAATTCAGACCAATGGACTCAACCAAAAAATCATACTGCTGATACTATGTACAATAAAGCAACATGGATACCTGATATTATTCCTGACCTGCACAATATACCTATGATTTATGACGTATCTGTTCAAGTAACAAATCCGCAACACTCTTTATATGGTATTCCCTATGTATTGAATATGATGATAACAGATATTCCTGTATACACTATTTTCACTAAATTTGATGCCGATGTTGCAGGTGCTGTTAAGGAAAGAAAAGAAATGTCATATATTAATGATTTAAAGGATATTTATCCTAATCCTGCTTCCGAAGAAGCCCAGATTAGCTTTGAACTGCAATATGGAAATGATATTACGCTTGAAATTTACAATGTTTTGGGAGTTCAGATTAAAGTTCTCCTGAATGGGTATTGTGCTGAAGGCATTCACACTGTCAATGCCGATTTGTCATCATTGGAAAGCGGTGTTTATTTCTATACTTTAACTGCCGGTAACCAAAGAGCAACAAAAGTAATGAATGTAATAAAATAAATTTGTAAATAAATTATCAATGGTAATTAGTAATTGGTAATTAGTAATTAGTAATTAAAAAGGGCTGTTCTGAAAAGAGCGGCCCTTTTTTTTGCAATTTTTCATCACGGAATAAGATAAAAATATAAATGAATAATAATTAATTTGTATTTTTATAAAATAAAATGTATATTGCCGGTCCAAATTAAAAAGTATATAATCGCCGGAGCGCTGTTAAGGTGATTACTTTCAAAGCGTGAGTATTGTCGGATATTCAATTAATACCCGAAGTGCCTTTTTGTCTTAACTCTAACTTATGAAAGGAGGTAGATATGTTCTACGAAAACAGGGATTTTACAAAGAGTGGTTCTAATGAACGGCCTCTCAGGTATAGGTCGTATGGGTTGAATAATTTCCATAATATACCACAAATTCAAAACTTATCCGAGCAAGAACATTTTAATATAAAAGTTGTTGGAAGTGTTTTACCTTTCAAGGTAAATAATTATGTGATTGATAATTTAATTGATTGGAATAACATTCCGAATGACCCGATTTATATTTTAACTTTTCCGCAAAAGGAGATGCTTCAGGATGAGCATTACAATTTAATGGCTAAGGCAATCAGGCAAAATGCTTCAAATAAAGAAATAATTGAGATTGGTAACAAAATAAGAATGGAATTGAATCCTCATCCTGCAGGGCAAATGGATTACAATGTTCCGGAATTTCACAATAAAAAATTGCCCGGAGTTCAACATAAATACAATGAAACGGTTTTATTCTTTCCAAGTCAGGGTCAAACCTGTCATGCTTACTGCACTTTTTGTTTTCGATGGCCCCAATTCTCACATCTCGATGATATGAAAATAGCAAGCAATGAGATTAAGCATGTGCTGAACTACATTGCAGAGCATAAGGAAGTTACCGATTTACTGATTACAGGCGGCGACCCTATGATAATGTCCGGAAAAATGTTTGCTAATTACATTAATCAAATTCTTTTAGCGGACATACCTCATCTGCATACAATAAGAATAGGTTCAAAATCACTATCCTATTGGCCCTATAAATTTGTAACTGATAAGGATTCGGATTTGATTTTGAAATCGTTTGAAAAAGTTGTAAAATCCGGAAAGCAATTATCATTCATGGCTCATTTTAATCACTACAACGAGTTAAAAACGGAAATCGTAAAAAAAGCAATTTCACGCATACTTAGTACAGGTGCAGTTATAAGAGCTCAATCGCCAATTTTTAGACATATAAACGATAAGGCAATTGTCTGGGAAAAAATGTGGAAGGAACAAGTCAAACTCGGCATTATCCCTTATTATATGTTTATTCCACGGGATACAGGTGCTAAAGATTATTTCAAAGTCGGATTAATCGAAGCTTGGGATATTTTCAGAAGGGCTTATATGAACGTCAGCGGAAACGCAAGAACTGTGCGTGGTCCCGTTATGTCCTGCCACCCGGGCAAAGTTCAGGTATTGGGATTAAGCCATGTCAAAGACGATGACGTTATGGTTTTAAGATTCATTCAGGGAAGAAATCCCGATTGGGTACACAGGCCCTTTTTTGCTGAAGTCAACGACGATGCTTATTGGATTGACGACCTGAAGCCCGCTTTCGGCGAAGATAAATTTTTCTTTGAAGACGATTTACCGGAAATACTAAATTCAAGAGAACTATTACCGGAGATTTTGGAGGATTAGGAAAAATCAATAAATTGGGGTATTAAAAGTATCTTTGTTATTTTCTTCCCATTAATTGGAAATGAAATATTCCTTAATGATTAATTTGGGATTTATATATCTTTTGGAATCATTGCTTCCAGGTCTTTTACCTTTTTCAAATTTTCACCTCCCTGAAACAAAATACAATAGTAACCGATAGTTGTTTTTGCTTGTTCCCATTTCTTCATTTCAACTAAAACTTCAATTTTACCAAAGTATGCCGGCTCAAAAAATTTTGTATCATCATATTCATTTATTACTATGTCAAAATATATAAGTGCTGAAGCAGGACTGTTCAATTTACGGTATAATTCGGCAGTCCGATATTCTCTTTCGGCTAATCTGTCCCGTAATTCCTGAATATAAGTATCCATAGTAAGGGCTAACGAATCAGTAGAGTATGTTGCCTGAAATTCAGACATAGATTTGATAGTTTTAATAGTATAGTCCGGGTCTAGGTCATATTGCGGTGCAAGATTATAATAGGAAAGGCAAACTTTAAACAAACTTTCCTTATAATAATTGCTGTTGGGATGAAGTCTTCTGAGCATATTGTAATTCCATGCGGATAATACATATTCTTCCCTCTTGAAATGACATTCGGCAATATAGTATTGTGCATCATCGGCAAATTGGCTTGCCGGATATTGAAGCCGGATTAAGTCGAAAGTGGTTTTTGCTTCAAGATATTCTTTGTCATTGAACAGAGCCATTGCCTTATTGTATATACCTTCAGCTGATTTAAGTTCGGTTTTATCTGAGGAACTGCACGCATAAAATCCCAAACTTACAATTGTTAAAACAAATACTGTATGGAAATAATTTTTCCTTTTCATTATAATCCGTTAAAAACTAATTTTAGAAATAACTATAAACAACAAATTTACAAAACTTAATCGAAAATGCCGGAATTTTATTGCATTAGAAATTTTGATTTTACATCTTTCTGTAGATTGTTATACCTTTAGAAAGATTTGTTAGCGATTGCTTTTCCATTATTTTACTATTTCAAACGGCTCAACCAAAGCCGAGCTTGGAGTTTTCAAACTTAAGTAATACCTGCCTTGGGCAAGTTTCGAGAGTTTAATGGACTCAGATTGGTATCCGGCTGTAACAAACATTTCTTTTACAGGTGTGGCAATTTTTTGGCCAATGGAATTAAATATTTCTATAGTAATATAAGTCCCGTCCAATAAAGCAAAATCAACATGCAATAAATCATTTCCAATTGGATTTGGATATAGCAAAAGAATTTCATTTTTTTCAGGTAAAGGATTGTATGAACCGTCTGCTATCCCGTATTCTTTGGCTGTCGTTCTCGAAGTTCTGCAATTTTCCCTAAGCTTTTCGAGATTGTTTCCCGAAAAAATACTAAATGCCACACGTGTAGTATCCCCGGCTTTTAGGGCTATGGGTCCGGCACCAATAACTATTGAAACATCCGTTACCGAAGATTCTTTCCGGTAGATTCCTTTTGACAGCATCATAAATTTCTCGTTTTTTGTGAAGCCGTCCCAAACACCGGGATTTGTCCACGATGTTCCGGGATTATCAATCGCAAAAAAATTCTGCTTGTGACTCGAAAGTAATGCTACACCGGCATAAGGTAAGGTATCAACCGCAAGGTTTTTCACATATCCAAAACCTGTACTCTCATTGAATTTTGCAAAATTGTTACTTCCTGAAGGTCCTATATCCCAATCAAAATACAATCCTGCAAATAGTGAATCATAATCTTTTTTTAATGAATCCGCATATAAGCCGGATGTATTAATTATATCATAAACAACCAATATGATATCTTCGTTTGGTTTATCATTGAACTGATATACGCTTTGTTTGACTTTTACGGCAACCTCGTCATCGGATTCAAATGCGGAAAACTCTGCAAATCCTTCTTCAGCCGCAATCTTGCCGGGTTTGTTAATTGTGAAAGCACCATAAGAAAAAAAAGAATTATCCTGGGACATTTGGTCGGATGCCCTTGCAACATTGGAAACGTTTGACGGGGGTATGCCAATCATCAGGGCTCCTTCGTACAGTAAATTTGAACTTAATTTATACTTAAATCCATCACCTTGCAAATTGGAAGGATAATCGTTAAATGCGATATTCCCTGTAGAATTAAATGTTACAGCAATGTTATTCGATTTCATCGTACGGTAGCTGGGATTAACTATCATTGAAATAAATTCGCTGTTAATATATTCATTACCATCGAAGAACATTAGCTCAATTAGCATCACATAATCAGTTGGTGAATCGGAAGGAAGAGTTAATTTGATGTTATCCGGCAATACTTTGGATTCCAAAGTGTTCATGGTCCCGATTTGGAACTCGTCAAGTTCAAAATCCGGTTTATAACTTGATATAACATTGACTTCCATCCGGGCATCTGCAAGCGGAGACAAAATATTTTTAATTGTAATATTAACCTCTGCTTTTTCACCAATGTCAAGAATATTATCATTATTTTCATCTGATACAGTATAGTTTTCCAAAATCACAGATTTAAATTCGCCGGGTTGCAATGCTTTGAGTGCATTTACCCTGCCTCTTCCGATTTTTCCTACAAAATAAGGATTTAAGGTATCTATATTATCAGAACTTGCTTTAATATGTTCCTTAATCTGCATTGCATTGTAATTAGGAAATTTCTGACGGACAAGGGCTGTTACACCTGCAACTACCGGTGAAGCCATCGAAGTTCCATCCATATAATCATATTCATTATTAGGAATTGACGAGTATATATCTTCTCCTGGAGATGCTATATCAACGGTATAGTGATAATTTGAGAAGTTACTGCGTTCGTCGTTAAAATCAACAGATGCAACAGAAATGACATCCTGATGTGCAGCCGGATAAAAAGCAATTTCATCACCGTCATTACCGGCAGCGGCAACAATAACCGAACCAAGAGCAATTGCGTTGGATATTATTTCCATCTCTGCATCGGAACGGCTTTCGCTTCCCCATGAGCAGTTAATTACATCCGCACCCATTGACGCAGCGTAAAGTATTCCTTCATAACTGTTTGAAACAGAAGTAGCAAAGGGACTATCATCTGCAACTTTTACTATCATTAATTTTGAACCGCTTGCAATACCGGCAATGCCTGCAACATTTCCTGTTGATGCGGCGGCAATACCTCCGACATGAGTACCATGAGAGTGTCCGGGATGCGGGTCATTATCTCCGTCAGGATTATCACTGCTTACAAAATCCCAACCGCGCCAGTCGTCAACAAAACCATTGGCATCATCATCAATTCCATTGGTTCTTTTATCGTTACCTTTTGTATCTAATCCGCTTTCACCTGTGTTAATCCATATTTTATCCTTCATATCTTCATGGTTGTAATCAATACCTGTATCAACTATTCCAATTAAAATGCTGCTGTCCGGTTCAAAAATATCCCATGCATCGAAGATTTTTATCTGATTCAAATAGTATTGGTGATAAATCAAACTGTCGTTTGGAACGCCAATTATTTTCTTTAACGGAAGTGGTTCTGCATATTCGACAAAGCCGAATTGGGAAATTTTCTTAGCGGCAAAAACCGGGTCAATAGCTGATTGGTACTCGACAATAATAATTCTTGTCAAACTTTTAACCTGAGGATAAATATAATCCAGATTGTATTTTTTAAAATAATTAATGTATTCATTTTCAAAATTGCTGTTATCTTGTGTGTGCTTTGACAAAGCAGTTGATTGATTAACATTTGTAGATTGTTCTTTGTTTTTAAGTGTCTTATTCAGCAATAGCAAAGAAGCATCGCTTACAAACGGCACTGATGAATGGTGTTCTAATATACCTGAAAACTCATCAAACTCAACTTGTCTATTATTTTCCAGAAGTTCAATTAGCTTTTGACTGTCTGCTTTAATTTTTACAATAATTTTTCCCGGCTCATATTTTAGGTCCTGAGCCATTGTTTCGTTAAATAAAATAACAAATAACAATAAGTATAATAATATTTTCAAGTTCATAAAATCTCAAAAAAACAAAAATTTATTAAAAAAAGCAAAACCATAAAACTAATAATAAAAAAGACGGCAAAATTTACAAATAATTTGTTTTTATATAAGAATATTCTCAATTGTTTGATATATGTCCTCTTTTTACTCTATTCAATCATGAAATTAATTGGTTTGAAACAAGGTGTGTTGCAGAGTTCTTGGAATCGTTTAACGATTCAACGTCTGTAAAAATAAAGATATGAAGAGTTCTTGGAATCTCATAGCGATTCAAAGTATGTTATTAAAAACTACCAAACTTAAAAGCCAAGTTGGCTGACGGTTCGTTGTACCATGCACTTCCAAAACCGTTTAAATCCATGCCTGATATGTATCTATAACTTGCCCCAAGTTCAATCCTGAAAAATTTGAAAATATTCAACTCAACACCTATTCCCGGTTCGACAACAAAAAAAGCAGAATTGTCGTATCTGTTATTGTCATAGCCCATATTATTATTCATTCCGTAGCGATATGGAGTGAACGATGCACCTCCGGCTCCGATTAAAGTATTGACTGTAAAATGAACCAAACTGTTGGATGAGTGAGTATATTCAAGAAATAATCCTCCATACCCTATCTGGAAGTAATATTGTCTGGTATCGGTCAGGTCGTCAGGATGATAAAAATCAGGTGCTTCAACAGAACTTACCAGTCCGTACCCACCTCCACCGATGGTAAAAGTATGGTCAATTACCCATCCGGCTCTGCCACCTACCATAATTGCATATTGTTGCATAAATGATGTGAACTTAATTTCGGGACAGCCGTAACCACCGAATTCAAACTCTTTGTTGCCGAATAAGGTCTTAACTTCACCTTCCTTTTCTTGTGATTGAAGAGGCAATGAAATAATAATAATTGTCAGGAAGAATATTAATTTATTCATGAGTAATCCCAATATTAGTTAATCTAATTTTATTTTAATTCTTTTACTTCTATCGCAAAACTACATTATTTTCGTAATTTTGTTGTTTACTTTATGTATTACTATATATTATTTAAATGATGTTATGCCTGATTTACAATTAAATGACCAGGAGAAAATACGTCTCCAAAAACTGAAGGAAATTGAGGATACAGGGATTAATCCTTATCCGCATAATTTTGAAAAAACACATGATTCAGAATATATATTAGCTAACTTCTCTGATGAAAATCCGGAAGAACTTAATAATGTAAGGATTGCCGGAAGAATTATGAGTGTCCGTATTATGGGCAAGGCAAGTTTTTGCCATATGCAGGACAGCACAGGTAAAATTCAGGTTTACATGAAAAAGGATGACTTAGGGGATTTTTACGATTCATTTAAAAAGCTCGATATAGGTGATATTATCGGTGTTCAGGGATATGCTTTCAGAACCAAAACCGGGGAGGTTTCAATTCATGCAAGTAAAGTAACTGTACTTTGTAAATCTTTACGAGTTTTACCGATTCCAAAAGAGGAAACAGATGAGCAGGGAAATACAATTGTTCATGATGCTTTTGCGGACATCGAATTGCGTTACAGAAGAAGATATCTTGATTTGATTTTAAATCCTGAAGTGCGTTCAGTTTTTCAAAAGAGGTCTAAGATTATTACAGAGATTCGTAATTTTTTCAATGAAAAAGGATGGCTCGAAGTAGAAACTCCTGTGCTTCAACCGATTTATGGTGGAGCTACTGCAAGACCTTTTATTACTCATCATAATACATTGGATATGGACTTATATCTAAGAATTGCAGATGAGTTGTATCTGAAAAGATTGATAGTCGGGGGCTTTGAAGGTGTTTACGAAATCAGCAAGAATTTCAGAAATGAAGGCATGGACAAAATGCACAATCCGGAGTTTACCTCCATGGAGATTTATGTTGCTTATAAGGACTACCTCTGGATGATGGAAATGACTGAAACATTGATTAATACTGTTGCAAAAAATGTTATTGGAACTGAGGAAATTCAGTACGGAGCTAATCATATTTCGTTGAAACTTCCTTTCAGACGGGCAAAGATGTTTGACCTTTACAAAGAATATACCGGATATGATTTAAAAGGAAAGAGCAAAGAAGAACTTGTTGCAATTGCGAAAGAATTGAATATTGATGTTGATGCGAATTTCAGCAAAATGAAACTTCTCGATGAGATTTTCGGTGAGAAAGTTGAACCGAATTTAATTCAGCCGACATTCGTTATTGACTATCCAATCGAGATGTCGCCTTTGGCAAAGAAGCATCGTTCGGGTGAAGAAGGTATTGTTGAAAGATTTGAACTTTTTATCAATGGGCATGAGTTCGCTAATGCTTTTACCGAACTTAACGACCCTCGTGACCAGAGGGAACGTCTTGAAGAGCAGGCAATCATCAGGGCTGAAGGTGATGACGAAGCTATGATTGTTGACAATGATTTTCTTTATGCAATAGAGGTTGGTATGCCGCCAACAGCAGGTTTGGGAATTGGTATTGACAGGTTAGTCATGCTTCTTACAGGAGCTCAAACAATTCGCGACGTGCTTTTCTTTCCGCAAATGAGACCTGAGAAAAATACAAATGTTACGAAAGATGAAGACTTCATGGCTCTCGGAATTCCGAAAGATTGGGTGGCTCATATAAGAAAAATGGGATTTAATACTATCGAAGCATTGAAAAAAGAACATTTCGGAAAATTATTTAATGATATGGCGATATACAGGAAGAAGGAGCAGTTGGAAATTGCTTTACCATCAAACAAAGATGTTAAAAACTGGCTTAAATAATCATGAAAGAACAAAACGTATTTGAAATAATAGGACATAAATTTGCCAACTGGGGTGGTGAGTTTGTTGATATATTCCCCTATTTGGTTGTAGCAATTATTATATTCATTTTGTTCATATTCATTGCTAAAATATCGAAGAAAATTACTCTGAAGGTTTTAAATAAACTTTCAATTTCCAAAGCTGTCAGTCAGTTGGTTTCAAATATTGTACTTGTTAATGTTTTTATCGGCGGTATTGTAATTGCCTTAAGTGTGATGAAGCTGGATAAAACAGTAACATCTCTTTTAGCAGGTGCGGGTATTATCGGTTTGGCTCTTGGTATTGCATTTCAAGACCTTGTTACAAATATTATATCCGGAGTATTAATAGCCATCAGAAAACCGTTTAATATTGGTGATTTTGTTGAGACAAACGGTATATTCGGAAATGTGCTGGATATTCGGTTGAGAACTACTGAGATTCATAACCGTAACGGACAAATCGCATATATTCCGAGCCGTGAGGTTTTACGGCTACCTGTGATTAATTATTCCAGAATGGGTAAACGCAGGATAGTTATTGATGTGGGGATTTCGTATAAAGAAGATTTGAATAGGGTAAAAGAAATAACTTTGAATGCGATTAAAACCATACCGGAACTACTTCCTGATGAACCTGTTGAATTTTACTATAAAGAATTCGGAGAAAGTTCGATTAATTTCATGGTGAGATTTTGGATAAAATTTAAACTGCAAAGAGATTACAGGCAGGCAGTCAGCGATTCTATTATTTGCATAAAATCAGCATTTGATGAAAATGGGATTACGATTCCGTTTCCAATCAGGACACTTGATTTTGACTCTAAGCAAATTGAGAAAGTAACTGGCGGTTTCAATAAAATCTAAATTGAAATATGGCTATTGATGAAAATTGAGGAAAGAACAATTTACATATAATAAACCTGTCATAGAAAGGAAAATAAGGAAAAAGCACTCTGTTTATTCCTATTTATTGTATAATTTTATAAATTAGTTTTTTTATTTGTTGGAGTTGGAATGAAAAAAATATCAATTACATTTTTATTTTTAATAACTTATATTGCTAATTCGCAAGAAATAATCAAGGATACTTTGATTATTAACAACAATAATTATTTGAGAAATACAGGTTTACTATTTTATAATAACCATTTTTACCTTTCTGGATTTTCTTCCACAAAAAATGTGGAAGGTTGGCCTAATGAAACAAATATCCATCTAACCAAATTAAATCAAGATTTTAATTTTATTTGGGAAACCAAAACTAGTATGTATAAGGATGCCAATGCATTGTTTAGTATTTATTCATATATCAATCAAGAGGAAAATATTAATCACATTGCTAAATATAGTGCTCTTGTTCAATGGTTATATGTTGAAACTGTTGATACATCCGGTAAGTATGTTTTCAAAATGGATAGTGTCAATATGAAAAAGAATTTTATGAAGCAAGCAGGTGAAGTATTTGTAGATTACGATTATACCATAAAACACATATACGTTTATGGTCGGGAATATGAAAGAACATTAGTATTGCAAACTTATTCCTCAGAAGAATTTTCAATATCAAGCGAGGATACGATTTATAAAATGGATACTTCAAAATATTCAATAAAATATAATGAAATAGATATCAATACTGTATTACCAACAAAAGATAGCGGATTTGTAATAGCGGGGGAATTATATGATAAAACCAAAAAGAAGTACGATATGTTTTTTATTAAATATGATAAAAACATAAACATTATCTGGGAAAGAATATATGATGAAAGTGATTCCATTAATCCAAGACATATACCATTGAATATAATTGAAAATTCAGAAGGTGATTTATTAATTATAGGACGATTGAGATATTATATAAATCCACAATATAGAACTACCGTTTTTATAAAAAAATTCGATTCAAAGGGTAATTTTATTTGGGAGCAAAAATATTTTGAAAATTTGGAAATCGTCGGTCTGAAATTATTGGAAACTAATAAAGGAAATTATTATATTGCTGCAAGTAGCTTCCAAAAAAATGTTGAAGCACCGCCGGATACGTATTTTAACTTTTGTTTATTTAAAGTAAATAATAGAGGTGAATTAATTTGGGAAAATATTTGGGGTATCGAAGATAGTCAAAATCTTTTGAATGGACTTTATATTGAAAATGATAATGAAGTAGTAGTTTCGGGTTCTCAAGATTCATACACATATATCGCAAGAATAATAGATACAACAAAAGTAAATATAAGAGATAAACAAAAGATAGTCAACTATTTTATAACTTTCCCAAATCCTTTATTCAAAGGTCGTTCATTTATTATCAATTTTTCAATTGAACAAAATTCAAAAATAAATATTGAAATAATTAACAATCTCGGAATAAAAATCTCAGACATTTTCAATGGTTCCAAAGAAGCAGGTGAACATAGTATTCAATTTGAACCTGATAATTCTTTGCCTACTGGAACTTATTGGGTTAGAATGATAATTAACCGAACAGAGCAAATCGTTAAACCGATTGTTATTATACCTTAATCAACTACCTGTGAAAACTGAATAATATTTGTCATAATCTCAATATTTGATTAAATTAGTTAATTTTTTGAGATGAGCAAAGATTATTATTCAAATTATCAGCCAAAGATTGATGTAAAGAAAAGGAAGAAACACTCTGTTTACTTTCATATATTTCTTTTCCTTGCTACTTTCCTAACTACAACTATTGCAGGTGTGCAATGGGCTGGTCACGATTTCACACATTTGGAAAATATCGCTTATGGCTTGACCTATGGAATATTAATGATGCTGTTTTTCATGTCACATGAGTTCGGCCACTACTTTGCGGCAAGATACCATAAAGTTGAAGCCACATTGCCATATTTCATTCCTTTTCCTCCGGCACCCGGGATGATAGGACTGTTCGGAACTTTCGGTGCTGTTATCAGAACGAGGTCTCCGATTATGTCCCGTAAAGCATTATTTGATATTGGTGTTGCCGGTCCGATTGGCGGATTTATCATGTCATTGATTTTCCTGATTTACGGATTGATGACATTGCCGGCAATAGATTTTATTTATCAAATTCATCCTAATTATCTGGTCTTATATGGTGGAGAAATTCCTGTTCATGGTTTATTTTATGGTGACACGATTTCATATTCCATTTTGACTAATATTTTTGCAAATCCTGACGGTTTTTTGCCTCCTATGAATGAGATATATCATTATCCTTTTTTGAATGTGGGATGGTTTGGGCTGTTTGTAACAACATTGAATATGATGCCGATTGGTCAGTTGGATGGCGGGCATATCACTTATGCAATGTTCGGAAAAAAGATACAGGGTATAATTGCAAGAATTTTCTGGTGGCTGATTATGGTAATGGGCGGGCTTGGATTTTTGAGTATAGCTCATGATTTCCTTTCTTACGAGCATGTAGGCACATCTTATTATTTCCTGAAGCAAATATTTTTTGGACCACTTGATTGGATTGAAATTAATGCACCGATTTTGTTTGATGCCTGGAGCGGATGGCTTTTTTGGGGTATAATTACTAAGTTATTTATTAAGTTAGACCACCCTCCTGTCGGGGATGACGAGAATTTGAGTCAAAATCGGATGCTTGTCGGATGGTTGTCTATTATTATTTTATTACTATCATTTTCGTATAATGGTATTTATTTTGTAGAGTAGCTCAAAGCAAGAATTATATTCGATAAATAACAAAGATATGGTTACAGATTGGGTTTGTTTTTGAAAATCGGCATGAAAAATGTTATATTTGACTTTTAAAGTCGGGCTTTTGCTTTGGACTTATTAAGTTTATTGTTGTTTATTAATATATGAAATTTATGGCTAAGAAAATTGAAAATTTTGAATTGTTAAATCCTATCGAAAGGATTGTTGGTAAAAGCCGTCAGGATTTGACCAGAGAAGATATTATCAAGGTTATTCTTGCAAAGAATATCGAAAGAATTACTTTCCATTATACAGGAATTGACGGTAAATTAAAAGAACTCAAGTTACCAATAACAAGCAGAAGATATGCAGAGTTAATACTTACTGAAGGCGAACGTGTTGACGGTTCATCATTGTTTAAGGGTATGGTGGATACTGGAAAATCCGACTTATATGTTGTTCCGCAGTATAGTACAGCTTTTTTAAATCCATTCGATTGCTGCAGTATTGATTTTATTTGCCGTTTCATTAATCCTGAAGGGAACCACGCAGAATTTCCACCGGATAATATTTCTTACAAAGCAAGCACACTGTTAAAGAAAAAAACGGGCCTGGAACTTTTTGCTTTGGGTGAATTGGAATTTTTTCTGCTTTGGGAACCTGAAAGCAATATTTATCCTTTGCCAAAGCAGGCAGGATATCACGGTAGTTCACCTTACCTGAAGAGTGGTCCTATTATTAATGAGATGCTGAGGCATATTTCTCAAATAACAGGTAACGTTAAATATGCTCATGGTGAAGTAGGATATTTATCGAAGATTGATAGTGAATTTGAAGAATTAAGAGGCAAAACAGGCGAGCAGGTTGAAATTGAATTTCTTCCAACTCCAATCGAAGACACAGGTGATATTTTGGTTCTTGCACGTTGGATTATCCGTAATGTTGCATACCGACACAATTGTGTTGCTACTTTTGTACCTAAACTTGAAATCGGTCATGCCGGCTCCGGTATGCATGTTCATATGGTTTTAAGGAAAGACGGAAAGAATGCTATTGTTGACAATAAAGGAATTTTGAATAATACTGCAAAACAGTTGATTGGCGGTTTGTGTAATTATGCTACGAGTTTGAATGCTTTCGGCAATACCGTTTCTTCATCTTATCTGCGACTCGTTCCTAATCAGGAAGCACCGACAAAAGTTTGCTGGAGTGCAATGAACAGACATGCTCTTATTCGCGTTCCTCTTGGCTGGACAGGAATAAGTAATCTTGCAAAAAAAGTAAATCCACAGCAGATTGTCAGCACAAATAAATTTGATTCCCGACAAACTGTCGAGTTGAGAAGCCCTGACGGAAGCTGTAATTCACATCTGTTGCTTGCCGGAATTGCCACAGCCGTTAAATGGGGACTTGATAATCCTAAGAAATCAATGGAACTTGCCGGAGCAAGCGAAGTGAAAACAGATATTAAGAAATTATTCGAATCGGGAAAACTACCTAATCTTCCGGGCAGTTGTGAGGAATCTGCAGAAATTTTATTGGCTAACAGGAACTTATTTGAAAAAGATGGTATTTTCCCTGATTATGTTATTGACTACCTTGCAGAGCAACTGAAACAGGTTAAAGATAAGGATATGAATAAGAAACTTTTCTCTCTTTCTGACGATAAGCGGATTGAAGAATCACGAAGGATTATGCACAGGGATATTCATAAGAATTAGAAGACAGAATTATTTGGAGTATAGGGGAGTGTAAAAAATAATTTGGTAAATTGAACAATGTTCATTATTTTAGCACTGTTAATTATTTGTAACAATGTTAGAAAGATTTAATATGGTTCAAAATCAAATTAAAGAAGACAGAATGAAAAGCTATTTCATCGAAAGTGCTAAGCAAATAATCAAGAGTGAGGGCATTAGGGCTTTGAGTGTCAGGTCTGTCTCGAAAAAAGCAGGTTATTCCTTTGCAACACTATATAATTACTTTGAAAATCTAAGGGACCTTGTATTCTTTTGCATAAAAGATTTTTTAGTGGAAGCGAAGGAATTCATTGTTTCCGAAAAACATACTTCGAAATCCGGTATTATGAGAATCCAGAGCTTGAGTACTGCATATTGCAAATATTTTGTGCAATATCCCGATATTTTTAGTTTGTTATATTCCGAGCAAATGGCTGATGTGAATACGGTAAATATTTGTGAATTGACTGATGAATTTTATGAATCAATTTTTAAAGATGATTGGGATTATTGCTTTGTTAATAAGGTAATAAACAAAGCGAAAATCAATGACCTTATGATGGTTCACCGTTTTTTACTTAACGGGATATTACTGAATTATTTGAACAGAGGGGAAAAATTCGATTATAGTAATTTCATTCAGCGAGTTGAAAAGAGTGTAAAGATTATTCTCAACTAAATTTGAGGTCTTTCTCAAGACAGTCATTCTTAACCAAACCTAGTGAAGTGAAGAATCCGGAAAAGGTATGAATATCGGATTCTTCGCTCCGCTCTGAATGACAAATCGTCAATAATTTGACTAGTTAGACAGAACCTAAGTATATTATAAACTATTCTTCCTCTTCTTCCGGTACAAAATGGACTATGTCTTCACCGCCGTCAACACCAATAATTTGTCCAGTTATCCAATATGACTTTTCATCAGAAAGCAAAGCTGTGGGTTTAATAAAATAGTAAAATATAATGACATGTATTTGCATTAACCGTAATTATAAAGCTGTTTACTGCCAAAAACTTACTATTCACAGATTTTATTTCAAAAACAAATTTATTATAACTATATTCGTTTAAGAAATTTAAAGCGTTTATTAAATTAGCATTGAAAGAACATGAAGAATATTATTTTACTTATTATTATTCTTTACTCAGGGCATCAATTAAAAGCTGAAGAGTTTTTTGATTTTTTTAGCACAGAATATACCAGGGGGTTTCTTTTCGACAGTAAAAATAATCCAATAATTTATTCCTGTGGAATTAAACAGACTACCGATAATGGCAAAACCTGGATTGAAATTCTCCCTTGCAACGTTTATACATCAGATAGTACAATCTTCCGTTTAGTAGATAATGTCATGTTTGTGAACGATTCGATTATTTTATGTAATTATTATTTGCAATATGATGTAATTAATGCTAATTCCTTACTTTTAAAAGATAGTCTTTATGGTTCTGGAATTTTAAAGACAAGTAATGCTGGAAAGAACTGGTATCAGGTAAATTCTACATCTGGATGTACTTTTGCATTAGATAGCAATGATACTATTTTGGCAGGTGCAGATAGCTGTTTATTAATAAGCACTGACTACGGTGATACTTGGATTAATAATGACAATTCATTAAAGGAATTATATCCTAACTTTAAAATAAAACGAATAGTTGTAAGTTCTTTAAATGCCGTTTATGTTTATGCGATTGCGGGTGAGAATGATGATTATTATATCTTAAAATCTGAAGATAATTGTGGTACTTGGGATGAGATATATTTTATTGAAAATGGAGGTCAATGGCAGGAAAGGATTTTTGATTTAGCTGTTGATTATAATAACAATATTTACATTTTAACTTCCTACTCCGGAATCAAAATAAGCACGGATAAAGGTGTAAACTGGGATAGCTTTACAAGTGATTTTGATGACGAAAATATTTCAAAAACGGATTGTTGGGCTCTTGTTTTTACAAAAAAGAATATACCAATTGCTTTTTTAGACAGAGATATCTATTCCCGAATAAATGGCAGATGGAAATTACTTCGAATGCCTTTGCAGATTGGACACCAAAAAATAGGAGTTGATAATGGAGATTGCATTTTCATAAAAGAATTAATAAAATATGATTTTTATAAAAGCAAAACAGCAATAAATGAAAATCTGAAGAAGCTTGACCTTTATTTTACTGATGGGCAGAAGTTTTTGTATAACTATAACAAAAAGGTACATAGAGGCGATACGGTAAAATTAAAATTATCTTTAAAAGGAATATTTGACGAACATATTGATGATGCAAAATTATCTGTAAGTATAGGTAGTTCCTCCGAAACTTTTTCTAATGTGTTTGATGATAAAGATACTTTTGAATACGAGATTGTTATTTCAGATACTTGTAATAAGAATATATCTGTAGTTTTTCAGGCTTTTAAAGATGGATATTTTGACAGTGAAAAAGCTATCGCATTTATTGAAATTGACACATTAACTTCAATGTTTGAGGATTACGAAAAAGTAAATGCTGAATTTAATATTCAAATTGCTCCAAATCCAGCAGAGGATTTTATTAAAATATATTGTTCAAGTAATAATTCAGCCATATTGAAAATAAGAATATTTGATATTTTAGGAAACTCCGTTTTGGAAAGTAACGACAATATACTTGCCGGGGAATATTCCAAAGATATAGATATTTCCGGTTTGCCGCCGGGTGTTTATTTCGCAACAATTAGAACCAACGGACTACTGCAAACCAAGCATTTTGTTATTGTGAGATAACCTTTGAAAGTTCTATCAACCAACATATTTTAAAAAATCTTTATAAACTACTCCCCCTCTTCTTCAGGGACAAAATGGACTATGTCTTCGCCGCCGTCAACACCAATAATTTGTCCAGTTATCCAATATGACTTTTCATCAGAAAGCAAAGCAATGACATTAGCAATATCTGTTGGCTGTGTGTTTCTCTTGTATGGATTAATCTGTTTTGCAAAATGAAGCATCTCCCTGAATCCCGGAATTACATTTCCTGCAGGAGTATCCGTTGTTCCCGGCATTAAAGCATTAACAGTGATTTTGTAGGGAGCAAGCTCAACTGCTAATTGCCTGACATAAGCTTCCAAAGCACATTTCGCAACTGAAATACCCCCGTAATTTTTCATAACACCACCGGAACCGGCACTTGTCAAAGCAAATACCCTGGCATTTTCGGCGAATAAATTTGAATGGAATAAATCCTGCGACCAGTAAAGCAAGCTGTTAGCCATTACATTTAATGTCATATCCATTTTCTTTCTTGTAAGCTGTTTTGCAGGGTCTTCGTGTATCAGCGGACCTAATGCACCAAAAGCCAAAGAATGAATAAGGACGCTTATCTTCTTATTATCTAATTCTTCCAGTTCATTTTGAATATCGTTGATAATCTCTATTCTGTTTATCTCATCAGCCGCATTCGAATTGTAAAACTTAACGAAAACACCTTTTGATTTTATTTCATCTGAAATCTCTTCCGCTTTTTCTTTATTTTTGCCAAAATCGAGATGTACACCAAATATATTGTATCCTTCATCAGCCAATTTTAAAGAAGTCGCCCTTCCAAAACCGCTCGAACATCCAAGTATTATTGCATTTTTCATCATTCAGTACTTTCAAAATTCAAAAAATTATCTCTATATTGCTATAGCGTAATATAGAGACGAAATATTTATTTAATATTGCCTATGAATCCGGGTATTATGCTATCGAATGAAGGACAATCCTGTCGCCTTCGGTGTCCAAAACGACTGCATAATATTCGTGATCGGGTGTTATGAGTGTTTTTTGCTGAGGTACTTTTCTTCGATTTGCTTCAACTCTTGACATTTCGTTGCTGACATAGCCGGAAAATTTGGTTCTAAATTTCTTTACGAAATTACTTTTTGCTAATTTGCAATCTTTTTAATTGAACAAATATGAAAATAATAGCAAAAACCGGAAATCCGGACTTAGCAACAATATATATAGCAGAAACAGACGAGGGTAAATTTGTTGAATTTGTCGAATCTGTTCAACCTCCATTTTCTCGCGACAAGAAGTGGGTGCTGGTAGTATCAACATTATTCGGATGTCCTGTTTCCTGTGCTTTTTGCGACTGCGGATACTACTACAAAGGAAAGTTAAGCAAGCAGGAAATACTTGAGCAAATTGATTTAATGGTTGTAAACAGATTTCCCGACAGAAAGATTCCGGTAGAAAAATTCAAAGTACAGTTTGCCAGGATGGGAGAACCATCATTTAATAATAATGTGCTTGAAATTTTGAAATCATTCAATGCTCATTTCGATGCACCCGGCTTTATTCCTTCTCTTTCAACAATCGCTCCGGCAAGTAATGAAGACTTTTTTGAAGAACTGATTATTATAAAAAAGAATAAATACAGGAAAAATTTCCAGCTCCAATTTTCCATTCATTCTACCAATACGGAGCAAAGAGATAAAATAATACCTGTTAAAAAATGGAGCTTTACAAGAATTGCTGATTATTCGGAAGACTTTTTTGATGTCGGCGGAAAAAAAATCTCGTTGAATTTTGTCTTGGCAAAAGATTACGAAATCAATATCAATGTTTTAAAGCAATATTTCGACCCTGAAATATTTCTGATAAAAGTAACTCCTGTTAATCCAACTTATAAAGCCAGGGAAAACGGTATTGAATCAATCATTATTCCTGAAAATGAAAATTACAAAGTTGTCGAAGAATTAAGAAATAACGGATTTGAAACGATATTAAGCATAGGAGAGTGGGAAGAAAACAAGATAGGAAGTAATTGCGGGCAGTATCTGCTCAATCACTTGAAAGCAGAAAACAAAATTTCCGGAGGATATTCTTATCCAATAGAAAATATTGTTTAATTAGTTTGTGAGTTGATATATTTTCCAAATTCTTAAATCTTGAACTGTTATCCTGAGCTTGTCGAAGGATGTTCAAGAGTTAAACAAGTTTTTTTGAGTTAAAGAAATATTAAAGTATTGCGATATGATTGGAAGATTATATAAAATAGTAAAAAGATTAGCGTTGTCTTTTTTCATGCTGACCATCACTTCGGTCTTCATAATGAAAGTATTGCCCATTCCGGTTACACCTGTTATGATTGGGAGAGTATTTGAAGGGCTTATTGATGGAAAATTTGTCGGGATACATAAAAGTTGGAGAAGTTACGAGGATATTTCTCCATGGGCTTTTCGGGCTTTTATTTCAGGCGAAGACGGCAGGTTTATGCGTCATCACGGCATTGACTGGAGAGCAGTCAAAGTTGCACAAAGATATAACGAAATTTACAAAGGGAGAAAGAAAAGAGGGGCAAGCACCGTAACCATGCAGACTGCAAAAAATGCTTTTTTGTGCCACAGCAGAAACTATTTACGAAAAGCACTCGAAGTTTATTTTGTTTTTTTAATCGAACCGGTTTGGGGCAAAAAGAGAATACTCGAAGTCTATGCAAATATCGTAGAGTTTGGCGAAGGAATATACGGAGTGGAAGCCGCATCACAGGAATTTTTTAATAAATCTGCCGACAAGCTGACAAAGCGGCAAGCGGCATTATTGGCGGCAGTACTCCCAAATCCGCACCGATGGTCACCTGCCAAACCCACGAGTTATTTATTAGGAAGAGTTGCATTTATAAGAGGCAGAATGGGCGGAATTGCTATACCAAAACCTGAAGAATAAAAACCGGAAGAAAAGAATTCCTCCGGCTTTTCAAATCTTTAACTTTCTTCAATCCCTTCTTCTGTCTTCAGTCTTCAACTTAAAATTTAAAATCAATTTAAAACTTAAAATTTAGAATTTAGAACTTAAAACTTAAAATTAAACACTCCTGTCTGCTGTCTGCTGTCCTCAACTTAAAATTTAGAATTTAGAATTTAAAACTTAAAACTCCTGTCTGCTGTCCTCAACTTAGAATTTAGAACTTAAAACTTAAAATTAAACACTCCTGTCTGCTGTCCTCAACTTAAAATTTAGAACTTAAAATTTAAAACTTAACGAAGAATGAGGAACTTCTCCGTCTGCACTTGCCCGCCGGCTCTTATTGTTGCGAAATAAATACCGGAGCCGTAGCCCCGGCATTTGATAAGAAATATGTTAATTATCACTAACTTTTTGGCATGAAAGCGGTATAATTACCGGATAAAACGGACCAATTGTTTTGCAGAAAGGAATTTCATTAGAATCAATATTTTTATATGGCTTCCTAAACGTAATTTTTATTATCTGGTCTTTTATTTTTAAACTGTCAGGAAAATCCTTTACAATAAATACACCAAAAGCTATTCTTGATAGGGAATATTCATAATCAACTTTATTAGTATCTTTGTCATAAAAGATAGAATGTATTCCTGAAGTATCACCTATAAAATTAACTACAGGTAATTTACAATTGCCATCTGCAGTGTTTATAACAACTGCAGTGAAATATTTCTCCTGAATTGTCGGATTATTACCTTCTGATTTTGTTGTTTCTTCTTGATTACAACTAGCAATTAACAATAAAGACAAAGCTATAATTAAATAATAAAATTTCATTTTATTTTCCTCAAAGTAAATTTTAAAATTGACAATTAATAAAAAAACCTAAAGAACGGAACATGCCTCATAATGAAAAGCAAAAAGCCAACACGATTTACTACGAACACAGCATTAATACTATGTTCTTTTTATATTGCTCTCCGGCAATATAAACCTATTTACTTCATAGTTTTAGGAGTTTGTAACTACTCCTTATTCATATATACGAAATATTTTACAAATCTCAAAAAATAATATTTTCAAAATTTGCACAGTTTCTATTTATATAACACATGAGAACCGAAAATGTTACACTTTTTTTTCAAAAAAGTGAAAATAAATGAAAAAAAAGGAAGAATCAATCCTCCGGCTTTACAAATCTTTAATTTTCTTCAATCCCTTCTTCCAATATTGACTGACGACTGACGACTGACGACTGACGACTGACGACTGACGACTACCGACTACCGACTGACGACTACCGACTATCGTCTGCCGACTAACGACTATACTATTTACTCAACTTCAAAAGCTTTCTTTCTTAGTAGTCGTGCCTGATTTCTGATTTTATATTTTTTATTTATAATAACATCCGATAAAATTCTTTGAACATCGAAAAAGTTAGAAAAAGGATAGTGCGGTATCTTGTTTTCGTTGCAGTAAGCGGCTAATCTGTCTTTTGCTAATATTATATCAGCGTGCTCAGCGGCACAGTAATCCGAAAAGCCATCCCCGATGAATACAATCACACCATCTTCAGGGACGACTGATAGAATCGAATTTCTCTTGCACGAAGCACAAAGACATTTGCATGATTCACTTGCAAAAGGAAAATTCGGAATAGCTCTATCATTTTCAAATGTCATATTGTTACAAAATACAGGTATCCAATTTGTAGCGGTACTTTCTAAAATGGGATTGATGTAAACATCAAAACCATCACTTATAATGTAAAACGGAATATTGTTATCTTTACAATATTCCGTGAATTTTTTAAAATTCGGGTCAACTTCAAATGTCAATGCAAAATTCTTAATCGTTTCTTCTGTAACATCACTTTGTAATTCCGAACAAACGAATTCCCAATACTGAAGTATATTTATTTCTCCGGATAATAATTGAGAAATGTACGGTTCAAATTTTCCGAAAACCTTGAAAATTTCGTCCCCGATATCTTTTTTTGTAATAGTACCGTCAAAATCCGAAAAAATATATAGAGCCAAATCTTTCTTCATCAGGTCCTATTGGGTTCTCAAAAGCCATGTGATACAATTTAAATCTTTCTCCATTAATTGTGATTTACGTTTTTGATAGTCTAAAAATGATGTGAAAAGTTCTTCCTTTTCCGGCTCTTTTTCAGATAATTCGGCAACTCTGCGGGCTATACAGATATTATTAAATTCGTTTTGTCTCGAGATGTGTTGATTGTTCCAATAGATATAACCAAGTATTGTAAAATTTGAAACAATCATTTGTTCCTTAACATTCTTATATATGTCAATTCCCGGAATGGCGGCGGCTTTTGTACCATCGTTCAATACTTCTGTATCCAACAAAATATAGCCCTTGTTTCCTTTTAACACTTCCTTAATCTTACCAAGTGAATCCGATACACTTCCAAAAAGCTTTGAATTATATTCAAAAATTATAATGTTGAAGTCTTTATAAGCCGACAGATTTTTTACAAAGTCATCAACAACAAAATTCAAATGCTCGCAATTATTAAGACGCTTCCTAAAATTTGCATCTTCAATAAATTCCGGGAAAATATCAATACCCGTTCCTTCAAATTTAAATTTCATTGCCAATTGAATTAGTTCGGCTCCTTTTCCACAGCCGAGGTCAATTATCGAAGGTTTGGTGCTTGTTAAAAGATTTTTATTGAGTAATTCGAATTTGTAAGCAGGTACATTGCCCATCTCCCACAAATCCTTTAACAGATACGGAAGATATGGACGCAACTCTTCATTTTGAATTTTTGGCGACGGCATAATACACCTCTTTTATATTTTTTTTAAAATTATTAATATAATAT